>NZ_BAAATD010000003.1:0-789291 GCF_039533225.1 Actinomadura fulvescens
GTCGGGATCTTCCCCGACCGTAACGCGATCGTCCGGCTGGTCGGCGCGGTGTTGATGGAACAGACCGACGAATGGGCCGAGACCCGCCGCTATATGGGCCTGGAGTTCCTGGCCAAGGCCCGCCTGCACATCATCGCCGGCGACACCCCGAACGACAAGATCGACCAACAGCAACTCACCGCTTAACCTGCACAAACGGATCACGCGGTGGTCTCCTCTTACACCACTCCGCTGGACGTGACCCACACCGGTCTCTGGCCGCTCCTGCTGGGAGCGATCGACAGCGAGGCCCCGTTGCGGCCGTGGCACAACGACCGGCTCGCACCCACGCCTCCAGAACGAGCCGACCAGGTGGACGTGCAGGCGATGCTGAGCGATGCCTGGGCCTCCGTGCAGCAGGACTGGGCGGAATTCGGCTCGGACGAGGACGTCGGCATTGCTCCGTTCGACCGCGCCTGGCCCGGGTTGGCGCCCGCGAGCGAACCCAGGGCCGATCCCGATGAGAGGGCCATCGCGTTGGCCACTTCGCCTGACGAGGTGCCGGGAATGCTCAGCGGGACGGGCTGGGGTCCCTTTCTAGGCCTGGTCGCCGCCGCTGACGGCGCGGATGCGCTGAGTGAAGCAGGGTGGACGTCGGAGACCCCGTGCGAAGAGGCGACGGCGATGCTGCGTAGTTGGCAGCGGCGATTCGGCGTTCGGCTGTGCTCGATGGGCCACTCCACGCTCGTCGTCTCGGTCGCGTGGCCGCCACGTACGCAGGAGCATGCGTGGCAGGTGGCGATGGAGCATTACGCCTTCTGCCCCGACCTCGGCCAGGAGTACGACGACTTCGAGGAATACGCACAAGGACTGGTCGACGCGAAGACGTGGTGGATGTGGTGGGACTGACCGTCCCGCCGGCACGCGGCTGAACATATACGGCAAGCTGGCCTGCCGCTGCGGCGACAAGCTCAGGGGGAACGCTGGACCGTCTCGGGCCTCAGGGGTTGCCGCCGGGCACCTCGGCTGACAGGTGGAAACGGCCGTCAGGGCCGTTCACTGCGGTGAGCCGGCCTCCCAGGGCCTCCACGCGGGTGGTCATGCTGACGATGCCCATGCCGGTGGAAGGTTCCGCCGGTCCTTCCCGGATGCCGTCGTTGACCACCTGGAGCCGCACGCCGTCCGCGACGGTCACCTTGATGACGACACGGCGCGCGGCGCTGTGCCGGACGACGTTGGTGATGGCCTCCCTCAGCACGGCGGCCAGCTCCACGTCCACCTTCTTCGGCAGCGGCTCCGACGGCACCGTGACCACGGCCTCGATGTCCAAGGCGGCCAGCACCGCGCGGGCGGAATCTGCCTCGGCCACAAGTGAGAGATCGCCGGAGCCCTCGGTCATGTCACGGAGCTCGTCGAGCGAGCTTCGGGCCAGCCGGGACACCTCGACCAGCTCCCTGTGGGCCCGGCCGGGGGCCTCGGGCAGCAACTGCCGAGCCAGCTCGGTCTTGAGTGTGATCGCCGACAGTCCGTACCCGAGCAGATCGTGGACGTCGCCCGCGACGCGCAGCCGCTCGGCCAGCACCGCCATCCGCGCCAGCTCCGCCCGCGCAGCCCGCAGGTCGCCGGCCATCTCCACCAGCCAGATCAGCCCATAGATGACCGTTCCGGAGGCCACGCCGGCGACCCAGCCGTAGGCGGTCTGCAGCGGCGACCGCGAACCCAGGGACGCGAGCATCGGACCGCTGACCAGGAGGATCGCACAGAGTGTCCAGGCAGCGCGGCGGGGTAGCAGAAGGAGCGCCGACGCCGCCACCAGCCCCAGGGGCAGGGACCAATAGAAGCCCGGCACCGCCTGCGGCACATAGGCGAGCACCACCTGTCCGGCGAGGTTCCGGTACCGGTCGCGGACCGGGCTGCCGCGCAGCCGCAGCAACACGTGACGGAGTTGCAGCAGCAGGATTCCCGCGACGCTTCCAGCGGCGGCCAGCCATTCGACGAGGCCCGCCCGCGTCTCCACCAGGAAATGCAGCCCCGCGGTGAGATACATGACGTAGAGGACGAACAGGAGGCGCAGTGCCAGGTGCGCCGCGGTCTCGTCACCGGACGCCGCCGGGACCGGTGACGGCGCCCGATAGGCGACGGCCACCGTACGCGCCTCGTTCAACGCGCGCCGCGACAGCCGCAAGATCTCGGCCGTCGCGGCGGCGGTCTCGGCCGCGGAACGCGCCGCCGCCGCGGTCGCGCTCTGCCGGGCGATCGCCGACAGCCCGCGGCCGATCGCCTGGTCGAGATGGCGCGACGCCCGCAGGCGTTCGGCGATCACCGCCATCCCCGCCAGTTCGTCGAGCGTGGCGGCCACCCGCGCCACCTGGGCGCCCAGATGGGAGAGCCCGAACAGTGCCAGGCTGATGTTCAACGTGCACAGCAGCGCGTACCAGGTGCCTTCCGTGCCGCCGCCGTACCCGCCGCCGAAGAACGCAGAGCTTCCCACCACCAGGGCGAAGAGCGCCCAGGCCGCCCATCCACGCAAAAGGATCAGCACCGAGCCGGCCAGGAACGCCGGCAGCCCCACCCATATCTCACCGAAGTAGAGGTAGGGCAAATAGGTGAACAGCGCCTGGAGGGGCAGGGTATAGCGCGCCAAAGCACGGCCTCCGCCGCGCGTGCTCGAATGGACCAGCTGCAGGACGACCACCGGCGCCACCGCGGCCAGGTACCCGGCGGTCCGCCATGAGAGGCCGAAGTACGTCAGGCGCGAGAGCACGAAGGCGGTGGCGCTGCTGAGCAGAAAACCAAGGACCACTGCTTCGGCGAGCCGGGGGCCGCGCTGCTCACCATCGCTCATCGCCCTCCACCGGCCGGGCACCGAGCCGGTGTCGTCCGGCGGATGGATCGCCGCGGCCGGCGCGTCCGCGCACATCATCCAGGTCCTCCCTCGCCGGGAACTTCATGATCGCGTATGTGGCCGGTCAGGAACGCCGCAGCGGGATAATCAGAGGCTCGGAGCGAACCGCAGGATCGGGAGGTACGTGGTGATCCGGATACTGCTGGCCGAGGACATGCACATGATCCGTGCCGCCCTGGTCGCCCTGCTGCAGCGGGAGCGGGACATCGAGGTCGTGGCCGAGGTCAGCAGCGGAAATGACATCGTGCCCACCGCCCTCGAACACCGTCCCGACGTCGCCGTGATCGACATCATGCTGCCAGGGGTGGACGGCATCACCGCCGCCGCGGAGCTGCACGAGGAGCTGCCGCATTGCCGCACGCTCCTCCTCACAGGAGTGGGCAGACCCGGCGACCTGCGGCGCGCGCTCGCCGCCCATGCCTCCGGTTTCATCCTCAAGGACGCGCCTCCGCAGCAGCTCGCCGAGGCCGTGCGCAGGGTGGCGGACGGCCTGCGAGTGATCGATCCGCAGCTCGCGGTGGCCGCCCTGGAGATCGAGCACAGCCCGCTCTCCGAACGGGAGATCAACGTTCTGCGGCTGGCGGCCGAGGGCCTGGACGCGCCGCAGATCGCCGATCGGCTCAACCTCTCCATCGGGACCGTCCGCAACTACCTCACAGCGATCGTCAGCAAGCTGGGGGCGCGCAACCGCCTGGACGCCGTCCGGATCGCCACCGGCGCCGGCTGGCTCTGAACCCCCATCCGGCCCGTACCGGCGGGACCTTTCACCCAGCGTGGTCCTTCAACCGGCGTGGTCCTTCAACCGGCGTGAATTTCTCATGGCGGCGCATGAGCACGGCATCCCGGAGCCGGACGAGCTCATCCGGAGATAGTGATCTTGGCACTGGCCGCGATTCCGGACACGATGCAGACTTCCCCTGTCCGGTCGCCGAGCGCCGACTCCGCCGCGTGCTGATCGCCGCACTCTCCCGCTGACACCCTGCCCTGATCACGTTCCGTGCGTTCTTTGGGCATGCCTGCACGCCTGACGAAGACAAGGATTGGAACGTTGACCCCACCGCTGGACCGCTCCATGACGTCGGCGCCCGGAACACCCGCCGCGTCGCGCCCGCGATTCACCCGGCGGCGGCTCCTGAAGGCCACGCTGATCGGGGTGCCTGGTGCGGCGGCGGCGGCGGTGGGTGCGGGCGGCTTCGGCCTGCTGTGGGCATCCGCCGACGTGAGCACCGTGGGAAAGGTGCGGTTCGTCAACCGGCTGGTGATCCCATCGCTGGCGGCGGGTCGCCGGGACGAAGCGGGACGGCGGGTGTTCGACTTGCGCGCCACCACGGGCACCAGCCGCTTCCGTTCCGGCGGGGCGACCCGCACCTGGGGTTTCGGCGGCGGGTATCTGGGGCCGACGCTGCGCGCCGCCCGGGGCGAGACGGTGCTGGTGAACGTGCGCAACGACCTGCCCGAGACGACCACCGTCCACTGGCACGGCATGCGCCTGCCCGCCGCGATGGACGGTGGCCCGCACCAGCCGATCCGGCCGGGTACGACGTGGTCGCCGACCTGGAAGGTCGATCAGCCGGCGAGCACGCTGTGGTACCACCCGCATCCGCACGGCGAGACGGCGAAACATGTCTATCGTGGGCTGGCGGGGCTGTTCATCGTGGACGATCCGGCGACCGGCCGGCTCGGGCTGCCGAGCCGGTACGGGGTGGACGACGTCCCGGTGATCGTTCAGGACAAGAACTTCGGCGACGGCAACCGGTTCGACGAGGGACACCCGCTGATGGGCGGGCTCGGCATCATGGGCGACACGATCCTCGTCAACGGTACGCTCGGGCCCTACCACGACGTGACCACCCGGCGGGTACGGCTCCGGCTGCTCAACGCCTCCAACGCGCGCACCTACCGCTTCGTGCTGTCGGACCGGCGGACGTTCGCGCTCGTCGGCACCGACGGCGGCCTGCTGCCCGCCCCGCACACCACCGACCACATCCAGCTCTCTCCCGGAGAACGCGCCGAGATCGTGGTGGCGTTCGCGCCAGGGGAGAAGGTCGTGCTGCGCAGCGATCCGCCCGACCTGGGGGAGGTCGGCAGCGCCCGGTTCGTCGGCGGCGACGACGCGTTCGACGTTCTCGAACTGCGGGCCGCCGACCGCCTCGCCCCCTCACCCGCGCTGCCCGGCAGCCTCGCCGAGGCGCCCCGGATCGGCCCGCCCGGCGGTGCGGGCGCCCGGGTCGATCGCCGCTTCGAACTGAGCGGTTCCAAGCTCAACGGTAAGAAGATGGACATGAGCCGGATCGACTTCGCGGCCGCCACCAACGCCACTGAGATCTGGGAGCTGACCAGCCTGGGCGGCAAACCACACAACTTCCACGTCCACGACACCCACTTCCAGACCCTGTCAGTGGCCGGCGCGCCGCCGCCCCCCGAACTGCGCGGCTGGAAGGACACGATCTTCCTGCGGGCGCAGCAACCGGTACGGGTGGCCGTCCGGTTCGGCGACCATGCCGACCCACGGACGCCGTACATGTTCCACTGCCACATCCTCTACCACGAAGATCAGGGCATGATGGGCCAGTTCGTGGTCACCGAGCCCGGCCAGGCCCCGGCGACGTCCATCGCGCCCCACACCGGCCACCATGGCTGAACGCCCGGATTCTGCGCCGCGGCGCCACGTCACCCAGGGCTGGACAACGCCGCACGAGACCGCTCTAGGGTCGCTCACATGACGCGTGAAAGCGGAATGACGGGCACACGGTCGATGCATCCGAACCGCATCGTCGCCGGCGGGTGGATAGCGATAACGCTCCTGTTCGTGATGACCCTGAGGGCCTGGCCGTCCAGCATGAGCGACGACGAACGACCCTTCTACGTGTCGAATATGGCGTGGAGCCTGGGGACGCTGGGCGTCGTGGTGTTGCTCGGAACGCTGGCAACCGTGGTCGTGAAGGATCCCGCCACTTGGCATGATGACGGGGCACCGGAGGACCGGGCTCAACGGATCGCCCTGGCGCTGACCTTGGGCGCGTGGCTCTTCGGTGGGCTTTTCACCCTCAATCAATATCTGTTCGGCGTTCCTTTCAACCTCTTCGCGGACATCCCCGGGGAGGTCTGCGGCGGATCTGAGGGCGCCGGCACATTTGGATGTCTGCACCGAGTGGGCCCGGTTCTCCATGTTCTCGGCGTGGTGTTCGCGCTGTTGGCGACTCCCATCGCAGGGATCTTGCTTTGGGTGGCAAGTCGCTCGCGGCTGTGCGCGCGCGTGTCCCCGATCATCATCTTCGGCCTGTATCTGCTGGCGCTGCGCTTCTGGCTGCCTCATGAAGGCTGGGGTGTTCCGAACCGTCCCCGCCTTGGGCCGTGAGGCCGTTCATGATCGACACCTCGCAGGGCGCCGCGCCGGTGACGGACCGCCCGCCGCTGCTGCCCGCTCTGCTGCTGCTCGCGGTACTGCCCGCCGGACTGCTGGTCATGCTGATCGATCTGCTCGCCTACACCCGCACCAAAGCGACGCTCCCCGGTGCCCGCCCCAACGTCAATGCCGACGCGGTCGGCCCCGCGCTCGCGGCGTTCGCCGATTTCGGTCCGCACCGCCTCACGCTCATCGCGGGGTTCTTCGCGGCCGCCACTCTCGCGTTCGCCACGCTCGCGTGGGTCCTGCGCCGCGGCGCGTTCCGGTGGCCCGCCGCGCTCCTGCTGGCCGCGGGCACACTGACCGCCGCCTACCTGGCCGGGCTCTTCCAGGTGTTCGCGCACGACCCGGTGCACGATTTCACCGGGCAGGTGGTCGACACGCCGGGCCCAGGGTCGGCGACCGTGCCGTGGGCGATGGACACGCTCAGCCCTGACTGGTACATCCCGGCGCTCGCGGCGGTGCTGATCGCTGCGGCCGCCGCGCCGGTCGCCGCCTGCGCCCTGCTCAGCAGGCCCCGGGCCACTTCCTGGATCGCGGGAGGCCGCACCGTCGTGGTCTCCGTGCGCGCCCACAGACGCAGCGCACTGCTCCTGACGTTGATGCCCGCCACGACTCCCATCCTGTACGCGGCCGTCAACCTTGTCGCGATAGCCGCCGCCGCGCATGCGGGGGACGCGTCCGATGGCGCGGCGGACATCTCCCGCCGCATCGCCATCGCCATGACGGCGGTTCTCGCCGTCGTGGCGGCGGGCTGGACGATCCTGGGCGTCCGCTTGCGGTACGTGCGCGCCTGGCCCGCGTCGCTGCCGGCGGCGGGTGCGCTGCTGGTCGTCCACCTGCTCGTGCTCCGGCTGGTTTGGGATTACCAACCGCTCGGCCACACCGCCTTCCCCGACGACCAGTCAGGGCTGCTCGAAAACCGTCCGTCCTGGCACGCCCCGGGCCTCGCGTTGACAGTCGGCCTGGCCGCCGTGTGGCCCGTCGCCGCGCTGCTCGGAATGGCCACCGCAGGCCGCAGATCGGCCACCGCCCAAGATGAGGACATCACCCCCGGATGAACCGGCCCTGACGATCGGGGACGGCACGGTCGCCGCACGCGCCGCTGAAGGACCGCAGCCGTTTCCGCACACCGGCACAACGTGCGGCGAGTCTGGGGTAAGGGCGGACTGCTGGCAGTGTGCTCTGTATGAAGTTCGAACTCCGTCATCTGCGGGCCTTTGTCGTTCTTGCCGAGGAGCTGCATTTCGGGCGTGCGGCCGAACGGTTGCGCATTGCCCAGCCGGCGCTGTCGCAACAGATCCAGCGGCTTGAGGCCGATCTCGGGGTGATCCTGCTGGTCCGGGATCGGCGCGGGACCGCGCTGAGCCCGGCCGGGCAGGCGTTCTTGCCCGAGGCCATCCGCACGCTGGAGCAGGCCGCCATCGCCGAGACCACCGCATGGCGTGCCCACAAGGGGGAGTGCGGACGGCTTCGCGTCGGATGCTACGCGCCGTCGTCCGCCGGTCCGTTTCTGGAGACCCTCGCTGGTTTCCAGCTGCGATCTCCGGAGGTCGAACTCATGCTGCAGGGGTTGCGGCCGGGATCGCAGACGGCTCCGTTGCTTGAGGATCGCATTGACATCGCGCTGATGACGGTGCTGGGGGAGGTCCGGCCTCCCGGTGAGGTGACGGCCCGGCCGCTGTGGCGAGATCCGCTCGTGGCGGCTCTGCCCAAAGGCCATCGCCTGGCGGCGAGTTCCCAGATCGCGCCGGAGGACCTCGCCCAGGAGAGCTTTGCCGTGATGCCGCGCGGCCGGTGCGGTGAATGGTTCGAGGAGATCATCGCGCTGTGCCGTCGCGCGGGTTTCTCGCCGCGGATCACCCATCAGCTCAGCGAGATCAGCGACCAGCTGGGTTTGGTCGCGGCCGGACTGCGCGTGGCGCTGGTCCCCAGGCCGTCGCGGTCACCGCTGCCGGGTGAGGTCGTCTATGTGCCTCTGGCGGGCACGCGGCTTGAGGTGTCGAGGTGCGCGGCCTGGCGCAGCGATGATTCCTCTCCGGTGGTCGCGAGAATCCGCGAGGCGCTTGAGGTGACGTTTCCCGTGGCGTTCTCCTGATGCATGTCACTGATCAGGCCATCGGAAATTGATCTTTGACGGGAGGAGGCCGGAGTTCCTAATGTCGTCGAGGTCCGCAGATATGCGGTTGCCGACCTCGATATCCCAGAAAGAAGGAACCGGATGACTCCTGCCGAAGATGTGGTCGTGCGTACGACGTTGGGTCGGCTGCGCGGGACGAAGGAATCGGGTCTCACCATGTTCCGTGGCGTTCCCTACGCGGCTCCACCGGTCGGTGAACTGCGCTGGCGCGATGCCGCGCCCCATCCCGGATGGACGGGGACAAGGGACGCGAAGGAGCATGGGCCGATCGCGCCGCAGCGTTCCGATCTGCCCCACTACGCGGTCTTCGGCTCGACGGGCGGGGACTTTGAGTCCATGGACGAGGACTGCCTGACCCTGACCATCGCCACGCCGGAGGCCGATGCCCGGCGGCGCCCGGTTCTGGTGTGGATCCACGGAGGCGGGAACGTCAGCGGCGCCGGGTCGTGGGACTGGTACGACGGGCGGAGTTTCTGCCGCGACGGAGACCTCGTCTTCGTGTCGATCAATTATCGGCTCGGCCCGCTTGGCTACCTCTATATGGGAGAAGAGGACGGAACGGCCCACGGCAATTTCTGGTTGAGTGACATGCTCGCCGCACTGCGCTGGGTGCGGGACAATATCGCCGCGTTCGGCGGTGACCCCGATACCGTCACGGTCGCGGGAGAATCCGGCGGTGCGGCGTCCATCGCCTGGATGATGGGAGTCGCCGAAGCGCGCGGGCTGTTTCGCCGAGCGATCCTGCAAAGCGCTCCACTCGGTGTCGGCGCCATTCCACCGGCGGAGGCCGCGGTCCTCACCGAGCGCTACCTTCACGCCCTCGGGGCGTCCACCGCGGCCGAGGCGAGGCGGCTGCCCTGGGAACGGCTTCTGGAACCGGTGAAGGTGCTCACCGAGACGTTGATGCCTCCCTTCTCGGCGGTGCTCGACCATCCGATCCAACGGCCCCGCGGTGAGGCGCTCACCGGAGACATCGACGTTCTCATCGGATGGACCCGGGAGGAGCACGGTTTCTTCCTGGCGCCCGATCCACAGATGCGCGCCATCGATGAGGAACAGGTCATCGCGGCGCTGCGGTTGCAGTTCGGGGAGGCGGCACCTGAGGCGTACGCGGAGTATGCACGGATGCGCCCCGGAGCCCGCCCCGTACAGGTCTTGATCGACGCCTGCGACGACGAGTGCTTCCGTATCGACGCCATGCGGTTCGCCGACGCCAACGCCGACCGTGGAGGCGGTACCTACGCCTACCAACTGGACTGGGCCTCGCCGGCCTTCGAAGGTCTGCTCGGGGCCGCCCACTGCATGGATGTGCCCTTCGCGTTCGACAACTTCCACGCCTGGCGCGACAGCGCCCTACTCCAAGGAAACGAAACCCACCAGCGCGGCGCACTGGCCAAGTCGATGCATCGGGCATGGATCGACTTCACCCGGACTGGCGACCCAGGCCATCAAGGCCTGCCGGACTGGGCGCCCTACACCACCGCCCGAAGAACGGTCATGCGTCTTGACGCGATCTGCGAGCCGATGGACGACCCCGGCGCCCACCGGCGGCGACTATGGGAACGGCTGGGTGGACGCAGCCACCGCGCCGAACTGCTCTGGCGCGACGCGGTGACCGTCGGCTGAAGCCGATGCCTCCCGGCCCACCCCGGCACATCACAGGCCTCGGCTCACCGGTCGACCAGCGCGATTGACCGGACGGTTCCCGCGGTTCGTTCCGTTCTCCGTGTCGTCCTGTCGGTGTCGTACCAGAAAGCACGCGGCGGCGCCGACGGCTATCACCACGATGGGCAGCGCCATGGTCGGTCGTATCGCGTGTACGAGGCCGGCCTCGAACTGGCCCGAGACGCCGGTGGGCAGCTCGGCGGCCCGGCCGGGCGCCACGTCGTGGATGGAGGCGGCAAGGCGGTTCTGCAATACCGCACCGACGGCGGCGCTGCCGATGACGGTGCCGATCTGCCGGATCGTGTTGAGTACGCCGGAGGCGGCTCCGGCCATCGTGGGTTTCACGTTGTACATCGCCAGGGTCACCATTGGTCCGAACACGCAGCCGATGCCCACTCCGGCGACGGTCAGCGGCGGCTGGAACTCCCACCATGCGCGGCCGACCTGGATCGTCCAGGCCAGCCAGGCCATTCCGGCCGCGAACAGCGTCAGGCCGGTCATCAGGACGTACTTGCCGCCGAGCCGGTCCGCCATCCGGCCCGCGACCGGCGACAGGAACGCCGACACCACCATCGCCGGAGCCATCACCAGTCCGGCCTTGAGCGCGCTGTAGTTCAGGACCGACTGCAGATACATCATCACGGGCAGGAACAGGCCGATCATCCCGACCTGGACGGCCGCGGAGACCACGCTCATGACCGCGTAGTTGCGATCACGGAAGAGCGCGAAGGGCAGCAGCGGTTCGCGGTCCTGCCGCGTGCGCTGGTAGATCAGGAACGCCGCCAGCAGTAGCCCGGCCCCGCCCAGCAGTGCCCAGATCACGGCGTTCCAGTGATAGCGCTGGCCCTCGGTGAGTGCGAACGTCAGGCATCCCAACGTCGCGGTGGCCAGCAGTACGCCGGGGAGGTCCAGCTTGCGGTGGGCGTCCTGCCGGGCCTCGGGCACGAGCGTGACGGCCATCGCGAGCACCAGGGCCCCGATCGGGACGTTCACCAAGAAGATCCACCGCCAGCCGGCCGCACTGACCAGCAGTCCGCCCAGCGTGGGCCCGGCGATCGTGGCGACGCCCGCGACCGCGCCCCAGACGCCGAGCGCCGTGCCCCGGCGCTCGGCCGGGAACGTGCCGATGATGATCGTCATCGTCTGCGGCATCAGCGCCGCCGCGCCCACGCCCTGCACGGCCCGGGCGGCGATGAGCTGCGCCGGATCCTGCGCCAGAGCGCACAGCACGGACGCCACCGTGAACAGCGTGACGCCCCCGATGAACATGGTGCGCGGCCCGCGCACGTCGCCCAGCCGCCCGAACGTGATCAGCAGTGCGGCCAGGACCAGGACGTAGACATTGATGACCCACAGCACCTGGTCCAGCGACGCGTGCAGGTCGTCGATCATGGCTGGGATGGCGACGTTGACGGCCGTGAGGTCCAGCAGTGTCAGGAAGAATCCCAGGCTGAGCGTCAGCAGCACCCCCCAGGGATTGCCGCGCCATCTCTTCATGCGTATTCCCCTCCGTTTCCTCGCACGGCCACCGCCGTTGGCGCGGCCACCATCGTTGGCGCGGCCACCATCGTTGGCGCGGCCACCGCCGTTGGCGCGGCCACCGCCGTTGGCGCGGCCACCGCCGTTGGCACTGGCGCCGCCATCGAGTGCGGTCGGCATTGCCACGCGGCTCTGATCGCCTCATCCGAGGCGCGCGTGTGCGGGTCGGCTCCGTCGCGCCGGCGCGCTCGTCCAGGCGTCAGCTCTTGGCGGGTGCCTGCAGGCTCCACAGCCGCCCGTCGGGATCGCGGACGGTCATCTCCTGCGTCCCGTAGTGGGTGTCCTCGAACGGAGTGACCACCTCGACGGCAGGATCGGGACGGAATCCGTCCGCGTCGGGCACCCTGAGCGCGACCTGCACCCCGGGCTCTCGCCCCTCGGGGATCTCCACGACGACGAGGTAAGTTCCCTCGCCGTTGCGGAACACCCCGGACCCGTCGCCTTCGGAGAGCTCCAGTTCGAAACCCAGTGCCTGGAAGAACCTCGCGGTCTTGCCCCAGTTGCGGGTCTCCAGGAACACCGCCTCGATTCCTTCGGTCGCCATGTCATGACTCCTTTTCGGATGTGTGCTGTTGTCCGTGGGGATTGTCGAGGTAGGCGCGCAACGCCTCGGTGACCAGCGCCGACAACGACGAACCGGTCTCGATCGCGTGATGCTTGACCTGCCTGATCAGCTCTACCGGCAGGTACACGTTGAATTGCTTGACTTCGGCATCACCCATGAGGCAATGCTAGCATGCTAGCAAGCTACTAACCTAGCCCCGGGGGAGTTCCGTATGTCCGTCCCAGCGGCGAAGCCGCACGACCCGGTCGTCGTCCGCGCCGCCGATGGCGCGGTCCCACATCGGCACGACCGTTCGTCCGAACTGTTCTTCGTCGTCGACGGAGCGCTTGAGCTGCTCGTCGGAACGGAGATCATCACCGCCGGTTCCGGCGATCTCCTGGTCGTCCCGCCGCGCTGTGACCACGCCTTTCGCGCCACCTCGGACGACACCGCGGACGCACTGATCGTGATCACCCCAGGCGTCGAACGGTTCGACTACCTGCGGCAGGTCGCCCGGATCCGGCGCGGCGACGCCGACCGCGACAGCCTGCTCACCGAACAGAGCCGTTACGACACCCATTTCGTCACAAGCCCGGTCTGGTAACTCACTTCGCGACGAACTGAAGGATCCTCAGCGAAGCTGAGGGCGCCCCCCATGCCGAGTCTCTCGGCCACGATGTGGCGGACGGCGCCTTCGATCACGCCGGTGACGATCGGCCATCCGGCCGCCGGTGCCTGGTCGGTGCGGGCGCTCGCAGGGGCCTTGACGGGTGGGGCATTTCACCGGATATTCGCATGATCGTGTCGTTCGGGGGCCGCCGGAGTCGTCCGGTGGTGATGAACTCCACCGGTCGTGTGGAGCCTGTGAGGGAGCACTATGCCCATCGCCCTGAACCGACGTATGTTCCTACGCGCCACCGCCGTCGCGGGAGGCACGACCGCCTTCGCGGGTGCGTTGTGGCAGCAGGCGTTCGCCGGGCCCGCGCAGCCCGGGCCTGGTCCGTACGGTCCGCTGCTGGCGGCCGATGGCAATGGCGTTCAGCTGCCCGCCGGTTTCACCAGCCGAATCGTTGCGCGGTCGTTGCAGCGGGTCGAGGGCACGCGCCACACCTGGCACGCGGCGCCGGACGGCGGCGCCTGTTACCGCGACGGCGACGGTTGGATTTACGTGAGCAACTCCGAGGTGCCTCTGGTGGGCGGTGCCTCGGCCGTACGGTTCGACGCGACAGGCAAAATCACCTCTGCGTACCGCATCCTGAACGGGACCACGCTCAACTGCGCAGGCGGTGCCACTCCCTGGAACACCTGGCTGTCGTGCGAGGAACACGACTACGGCCTGGTGTACGAGACCGACCCGTACGGCCGGACTTCGGCGAAGCCGCGCCCGGCCATGGGGCGCTTCAAGCACGAAGCGGCCGCCAGTGACCCGGTGCGGAAGGTCGTCTACCTCACCGAGGATCAGGGGAACGGCTGCTTCTACCGGTTCAGGCCGACGACCTGGGGCGACCTGTCCAGCGGCACCCTGGAGGTGCTGATCGGCACAGGCGTCGGCGCCGTACGCTGGGCCAAGGTGCCGCGTCCCGAGATGTGGATCACGCCGACCCGCGACCAGGTCGAGGGCGCCATGCGCTTCGACGGCGGCGAGGGCTGCCACTACGCGGGCGGCGTCTGCTACTTCACCACGAAGGGCGACAACCGGGTCTGGGCGTACGACGCCGTCAACGAACGCCTCGACCTGGCGTACGACGACGACCTCGTGACCGGCGGAGCCGCCCCGCTGCGCGGCGTCGACAACATCACAGGCGCCGTCTCCGGCGACCTCTACATCGCCGAGGACGGCGACAACATGGAGATCAACGTCATCACGCCCGACGGTGTGGTCACACCGTTCCTGCGCGTCCTGGGCCATGACAAGTCCGAGATCACCGGTCCCGCGTTCTCGCCCGATGGCACCCGCCTGTACTTCTCGTCGCAACGTGGCAAGAGCGGATTCGTCGCCGGTACGGACGGCCACACCTTCGAGGTGACCGGTCCCTTCCGGCGTTGAGGCCGCCGGCACCCGCGGTGGTCAGGCGTGCCGGTCCAGGGCGTGCATGATGCCGGCGACGTTGTTCACCGTGCCGCTGAGGACCTCGTACTTCTCGACGGTCTCGGGATCGGTGATCTCCTTGGTCATGCGGTAGCGGTCCTTGGTGCGCTCGTGCACCATCGCGGCGGCGTGGTCCAGGTCCAGTCCTTCGTCGCGGGCGTCCTTCACGGCGTCGACCCAGACGCGCAGTTCCTCGGCCGACCGTTCGAGCGTGCCGGTGACCTCCGAGACCGGCCCGTAGTGGGCGAACAGCAGCCGTTCGGGCTGCAGGGCCTGGAACTTGGCGAGTGACCGCAGCGCCGTCTCCAGGTCGAAGTCGGGCGGCGGGGTCGCGGGCCGCACGTCGGCGGTCTCGGGGATGTAGATCCCGGCCGCGTCGCCCACGTACAGGTCGCCCGTCTGCGAGTCCATCAGCCCCACATGGTGCTTGGCGTGGCCGGGGGAGTAGTACGACTCCAGGCGCCGGCCCCCGCCGAGGTCAATGGCACCGGTGTCCTGGACTGCGCGGATCCTTGCCGCATCCGTCGGCTTGAGCTCGCCGAAAAGGGTGTCGAGAGCGTCGCCATACACCATGCGTGCGCTGCGCATGAGACGTTCGGGGCCTGCCAGGTGTCGCGCCCCCTTCTCGTGGACGACCACCTCGGCCTGCGGATACATCTCCGCGATGTCCCCGACCCCGCCTGCGTGGTCGAGATGGATGTGCGTCACGACCACGCTCGCGAGATCGGCCGGCCCCACGCCCAGCTCCGTCAGAGCACGCCGCACCACGGGTGCCGATCCCGCCGTACCCGGCTCCACCAGGCATGGCCGGTCGGAGAGGATCAGGTATCCGGCGGTGATGCCGCTGTAGCCCGCCATCCGCGTGTCGATCTCGTAGACGTCACCGCCGAGCGGCGTGACCGTGGTCTCGGTGTCCATTGATAGATCATCGCCCTGCCGTGGCCCGGTTATCCACAGTTTCGGCCCGGTCTTCCGTTCCCAAGGGCGCGTCTTCCACTCTGGTGACCCCAGCACACGGAGAGGAGTCGTTCATGGCCTGCCCCCACATCAACGACGTGACCTTGCTCGGCAAGCTGGCCGAGGACCCCGTCCGACGCGCCTTACCGAGTGGCTTCGTCGTGGCCTGGCGCCTGATCGTGGATCGCCCCCGCAAGGGTTCAGGCCGACGCGTCGTGGACGCCCTCGCCTGCGCCACGTACGAGCCTTCGGTGATCGACCAGACGCCGACCTGGCGCACAGGCGACCTCATCGAAGTGCACGGCTCTCTCCGCCGCCGCTTCTGGCGCCCGGACGACCTCGGCATAGGCCGCTACGAGGTGGAGGTCTACGAAGCCGCCCTGATAGCGGTGGCTCCCATCCCGGCAGGAGGCAACCAAGCACCTTGACGAAGCCACCGCCACCCCGCTGGCATTGCCGGTCCGACTCACTTGGGCAAGCCACGTCCCGGCTCCCACTCATGCCTAGCGCGATCGAGGGCGTTCCGCCCAGGCACAGCCCAGCGCATTGAGTAACCGTGCCCACCACCCCAGCTCAGGCGCGCCCAGGCAAACCAGCTCGGGCGTCGTCCGACTCGCCTGTTCAGGTGCGGGTTCCCCACGCCAGCGCGTCCGGGCTCACATGCTCGGACGTGGTCGGGCGCGTCAGTCCAGGCGTGGGCTGGCTCGGAGGCTTAGGTGGTCCGCGCCAGTCCAGGTGCATCTGCCTGCGGCTGTCCAGGTGGCGTCCGGTGAGCAGTTCGGGCGCGTGCCAGCGCGCGCCTGTTAGAGCGCGGTCCCGCTCGCGTGTCTAGGTGTGGTCCGGCTCGCTGGCCAGGCGTGTTGCACGCCCGTCCGGGAGGGTTCTCGTTGTGGCGGCATAGGCGGTGTCCGTTCCGGAACGTCCGTTGAGGTGCGTGCCAGCCTCTGTTTGGGCACGGGTCAGCTCGGCAGCTCAAGCGCCTTCCGGTACGCCTGTTCGGGTGTGTCTCGCCACAGCTGTTCGCCGGGTCCTCGGTGCGGCAGTTCAGGTGCGGGCCGGTGCGGTGGCTCGGGTGTAGCTGAGCCGTTCTTGGTCGGGATTTCGGTTCGAGTGCTTACGTGCGGTCTAGGAGGCGGAGGACCAGGCCGGTACGGGGTTTGGGTCCGAACGAGGTGGATTTGCGGGGGACTCGTTCGCCCTGGCCTGCCACGGCGAGGACGTCCTCGACCTTGAGCGGGTTGAGGATGACGGCGGTGCCGCCCGTGCGGCGCGCTCGTTCGATCGCGGCGGCGGGGTCGTCGTGGACGACTTCGACGCTGCGCTCGTTCTCGGGCAGGTTCCAGACGCCTTCGATGAGGAGGGCGTCGAGGATGGCGGTGCCCAGCCCGCGCCAGCGTTCGGAATGGCCCACGGGCATCGCGTCTAGCAGTCGGCGCGGGTCCGCCGCCGTGAGCAGGTGCAGTCCGGCGCCCCCGAGGAGGAACGCCGGTCCCTCGGCGGTGGCGAGCGCTTCCATCGCGGCCGGAAGGTCCGGAAGGTGGGTGACCTCGAAGATCTCGGCGGCGCGGGCAAGGGCCGTGTCCGGGGGGAGGGCTGGCAGAACGCGGTGGATCGCGCCCAGGTGCGGTGGATAGCGGGTCGAGTCGACCAGGAGGGCGAGGCCGTAGTCCCAGGGGCCGTGGCCGTCTCCCGCCGTGTGGTGGCGAGCCTGCAGCGCCCGGTACGTGGCGTACCGGTGATGCCCGTCGGCGATCAACGCCCGGCGGGGGCCGAGATCCGCCGCCACGCGGGCGTGGTGGCCGGGGTCGGAGGTCCGCCACAGCCGGTGGACCAAACCGTCGTCGGACCGGAACTCCACCAGCGGAGGCGTGCCGGCGATCTCGTCGATGATCTGCGCGGCGTCACCACCGCCCTCGTACACGAGGAAGATCGGTTCGGGGTTGGCGTGCGTGGCCGCCATGAGATCCAGCCGATTGCGCACCGGGCCCGGATAGACGTTCTCGTGCGGGAGAACGACCCCGTCGGCTTCGGCGCGCAGGCCCAGCGCGCCGATGAGGCCACGCTGGACGGGGGTGCCGTCCGAGGCCGCCTCGTAGACGTACAGGGCCGGTTCGGAGTCGACGATCAACGCGCCGTCCGCGAGCCAGCGCTGAAGGGTCGCCGCACCCTCGCTCGCGGTCGGAGGGAGGATCAGCCGGACGATGTTGTGCCCGTCGCTGGCCATCAGCCGGGCGACCGCCTCATCGTCGATCAAGTCGTACGGCGGCGAGGTCACCGTGGCCAGATCCCCGACGACCTCGGGCGCGAAGCGCACCCCCCGGAACGGGGCCAGCTCCAGTCCGGCGGGCGCGGCGGGGCCGGGGGCGCCGAAGATCCAGGCGCTGAACGCCTCGGGGTCCAGCCCGGAAGGGAGATCGTCGTCCACTGTGGGCATGGTAACGAGGGGCGGGGACACGCGCCGCGCCCGGGTACCGTCGTCAGGATCGAAGGGGAGGTCCACGTGAGTGTTCAAGGGCCGGGGCGGTCAGGGGATTCCCCGGGTGAGGATCCCGGGCCCGCCGCACCCGACGGCGGAGTGTACGAGTGGTACACGCGTGGCCTCGAACTCCTCAAATCGGGCAGCCCGGCCGCCGCGGTCCAGCTGCTGACGCGCGCCGCCGAGGCTGAGCCGACCTCCCGCAGCATCCGGGAGGCGCTTGCCAGGGCCCAGTACGGTGCTCGGCTGTTCGAGGAGGCGGCGGCCAGCTTCCAATGGATCGTCGATTCTGATCCGGCCGAGGACTACGCGCTGTTCGGGCTGGGGTTGTCGCTGAGCCGGATGGGAGAGTTCGAGGCGGCGGTCGAGCATCTGGCTCTCGCGGTCGCGATGCGCCCCGACAACAAGGACTACGCCAAGGCACTGCGCCACGTCCGCGCTACCTTGGCCGCTCGCAAGTGAATCAAGGCACCAGTGGTGAGAGGGGCACGATGAAGGGCAGTGACCGCCCGCTGAGCGAGGCGTACGACGTCGCTCTGCTCGATCTCGATGGCGTCGTCTACGTGGGACACCATCCGGTGCCCGCCGCCGCCGAGTCACTCGCCAAGGCACGCGCGGCGGGTCAGCGGCTCGCGTTCGTCACCAACAACGCCTCCCGGACGCCCAGCGCGGTCGCGGCGCTCCTCACCCGGGTAGGGGTGCCCGCCACCGCCGAGGACGTCGTGACGTCGGCCCAGGCCGCCGCGCGTCTCCTGGCCGAACGCCTGCCCGCTGGGTCCAAGGTTCTGGTGGTGGGCGGAATGGGGTTGCGCCAGGCGCTCTACGCCCGTGGGCTACGGCCAGTCTCCACCGCGTCCGAACGCCCCGCCGCCGTCGTGCAGGGATACGACCCCAACCTCTCCTACGGACTGATCGCCGAAGGTGCCAAGGCCGTCGCCGAGGGTGCCCTTTTCCTGGGCTCGAACGGCGACTTCACCATCCCCGGCGGCGGCGGCCCGCCCAAGCCCGGCAACGGCTCGCTGCTCCAGGTGATCCGTACCGCCACCGGCGTCGAACCGATCGTCACGGGCAAGCCCGAACGGCCGCTCCACCACGAGTCCATCATCCGTACGGGAGCCCAGCGGCCCCTCGTCGTGGGCGACCGCCTGGACACCGACATCGAAGGCGCCCACAACGGGAACGCCGACAGCCTGCTCGTGTTCACCGGTGTCACGGACCCCTTGACCGCGCTCACCGCCGAGCCCCACCACCGCCCCACCTACCTGGCCCCCGACCTCACCGGACTGCTGGTTCCCCACCCCGACGTACGCACGGACGACGACGGCTACCACTGCGTCGGCTGGACGGCCCGCTGGGACGGCGACCACATCACACTCACCGGCGAGGGCGACCCGTACGACGGCCTACGCGCCCTAGCCGCCGCCGCATGGCGCACAGACGCCCCCGCCCCTCCCGAGTCAGTCACCCCCGCCCTAAAAACGCTGAACCTCAACCCCACTCCCTAACGAAACCCGACCCCCGTCCCAAGACCACGCCCCTCCACGCGAGCCAAGCCCGAGAACCCCGCCTCCGCCAGCGCCGCGCCGAAGTCGTACTGATGCCGGAGGCGATGGGTGTTGGCGGCGTCGGGGGACCCGACGTTGGGGTGGCCGAGATGGGCACCTGGGTGTCACTGATCGTTTCCTTTGGAATCATCCGGTGGACGTGCGTGTGCCAGACCGTGTGCCGCAGTAGACGGAAGGGACACTCGGATGAGCAATTGGCGTCGTATCGGTGCGGGGGCCATCGGCTGCGCGCTGGTGATGGGGATGGGGGCGGTCCAGCCCGCGTGGGCGGGAAGAGGCTTTGACCTGCAAGCCCATCGGGGCGGGCTCGGCCTGATGGTGGAGAGCACGCTCCCCACGTTCGCCAACGCGCTGCGGCTGGGCGTGAGCACGCTGGAACTGGACGTTCAGATCACCGAGGACGGGCAGGCGGTCGTCACCCATGACCGGCGGGTCAGTGCGAGGAAGTGCAAGGACACCGCTCCGGTCACGCCGGGGGATCCGGAGTTCCCCTACGTCGGCAAGTACATCAACACGCTGACGTTGAAGCAGGTGCGGACGATGGACTGCGGGTCGCAGACGTTGCCGGAGTATCCCGGTCAGCGGGCCGTCCCCGGGGCCAGGATGCCGCTGCTGCGTGAGGTGTTCGGGCTTGTGCACCGCTTCCGGGCGTACGGGGTCAAGCTGAACGTGGAGACCAAGGTCGAGGCGGGCGCGCCGAGCGAGACCGCGCCGCGGGAGCAGTTCGTGCGGGTGACGGCCAGGGAGGTGCGCCGGGCCGGTCTGCTCCGGCAGGTCACGATCCAGAGCTTCGACTGGGGCGCCCTCATGCGGATGCGTCAGGTCGAACGCCGGTTGCCGCTGGTGGCGTTGACGAACTTCGACTTCTTGCAGGTCGGGCAGCCCGGCAGATCACCGTGGCTCGGGGGTATCGACATCGATGACTTCGGCGGTGACCCGCTGAAGGCGATCAAGACCTTCGGTGCGGTGGCGTTCTCTCCGGTGCACGGCTTCCCGCAGAACGGCAAGATCACGGATCCCGGCTACCGGCCGTACGTCACCAAGGCCATGGTCGAGCGGGCACACCGGATGCGGATCAAGGTCGTCCCGTGGACGGTGAACGACACGGCGACCATGAGCAAGCTGATCGACGACGGGGTCGACGGGATCATCACCGATCATCCCGACCGGCTGCGCGCCCTGATGGCCGAGCGTGGGCTCAAGCTGCCGCGCCGCTATCACGCGCACTGATCCGACGCCGGAGAGCCCTGCCGCCCGAGGTGGCAGGGCTTTCGCGATCACAGCAGCCTGCGGAGGCGAAGCAGGTCGAAGATGCTCGCCTCGATCTTGAGGCGGCCGCTCGCCCAGGCCTTGGCCGGGTTGAGCTCGTCGTTCGCCAGCGCGACCAGGTCGTCGCTGTTCACGGTCAACCGGACCTGGGCGGCCTTGGGGTCCGGCGTGGACTCGAACGCGTCCAGCCCGCCCGCATGGATTCTGGTCACATAGGCCACGCCCAGGTCGGGGATCCGGCAGCTGATCGTCCGTTCGACGACATGTTCGGCCAGCTTGTCGGAATCCACCTCGGCGAGCCGGTCCGCCACCCGGATGAGGGCGGTGCGGCAGTCCTCCTCGTTCGCCATGGTCAGGCCGTTCCCCGTTCGGTCGCCAACGATGTCGTGATGGGACGGTAGCGTTCTGACTGAGCCCGAAGCGACCCGCGGCACGGGGTCGGGGGTCTTCTTGGAGGTAAACGTGATGTCTGGCGAGGCTTCGGGGGAGCACGAGGCCGGAGGTGCGCCGGCGGGGGAGGCGGCCCCTGGCGCGCCGCAGAGCGCCGGTGCCGGCCTGCCCGGGCTGGAGCCGCCAGGGAACGAATCCGTGGCGCCTGAGGGCACTGAGGAGGCTCCCGAGCCCGTCCAGAGTGGGGAACGGCCCTATGTGACGCCTCCCTTCCGGCCGGGGCCGCCGCCTGAGCCGACCGGCGACGCGAGGGTGGACGCTGCGCTCGCGCCCCTGGGCGAGCTGGGCGGTACGCAGGTGGCCGATCACGTCGAAGTCTTCGAGGAGATTCATCAGCGGCTCCAGGAACTGCTGCTGTCGGCTGACGAGGAGGAGGCCGTTCCCCGGCCGCCAGGTCTCCCCGGGCCTGGCAGTGTGCCGCCGGACGGCTTCGGGCGATGAGCCGACGACGGCTGGACGCCGAGCTGGTACGGCGCGGGCTGGCCCGGTCACGTGAACACGCCGGGCAGCTCATCGCCGACGGCCGGGTCAAGGTGGGCGGGCAGGCCGCGGCCAAGGCGGCCACGCAGGTCGAGACCGGTGCCGCGATCGTGGTGGAGACGGCCGACAGCGGGCCGGAGTACGTGTCGCGCGGCGGGCACAAGCTCGCCGGGGCGCTGGAGGCCTTCTCCGATCTCCGGGTCGAGGGGCGGGTCTGCCTCGACGCGGGTGCTTCCACCGGCGGCTTCACCGACGTGCTGCTGCGAGCCGGTGCCGCGCACGTGTACGCGGTGGACGTCGGATACGGGCAGATCGCCTGGTCGCTCCGTACCGACGAACGCGTCAGCGTGCTCGAACGGGTCAACATCCGTGACCTGACCCCCGAGCGGCTGGGGCGGCCCGACGCCGATCCGCCGGACCTCGTGGTCGGCGATCTGTCGTTCATCTCCCTCAAGCTCGTCCTCGGCCCGATCAAGGCGTGCGTGGCGCCCGGCACCGACTACGCGCTCATGGTCAAGCCGCAGTTCGAGGTCGGCAAGGACCGGGTCGGCGCGGGCGGTGTGGTCCGCGATCCGGAGCTGCGCGCCGAGGCGGTGCGGGACGTGGCCGGCCACGCGCGGACGCTCGGGCTCGGCGTGCGCGGCGTGACGGCCAGCCCGCTGCCCGGCCCGTCCGGCAACGTGGAGTACTTCCTGTGGCTGCGCGCGGGGGCGCCGCCGCTGGACGAGCCCGAGCTGAAGAAGGCCATCACGGAGGGGCCCCAGTGAGCACAAGGTCGGTGCTGGTCGTCGCCCACACCGGGCGGCGGGAGGCGGTGCGCAGCGCGCAACTGGTGATCGAGCGGCTCAGCGAGGCCGGCATCGGCGTCCGCGTGCTGGCCGGCGAGGCCGAAGACATCGGCTGCTCGGGCGTGGAGGTCATGCCGCCCTCCGCCGAGGCCGCGGCGGACGCCGAGGTGGTCATGGTGCTCGGCGGCGACGGCACGCTGCTGCGCGCCGCCGATCTCGCCAAGCCCGCGGGCACGCCGCTGCTCGGCGTCAACCTCGGCCATGTCGGGTTCCTCGCCGAGGCCGAACGCGAGGACCTCACCGCCACCGTCGAGGGCGTCGTCACCAGGCGCTACGACGTCGAGGAACGCATGACCATCGACGTCACGGTGCGCCGCAACGGCTCGATCGCGGGCACCACCTGGGCGCTCAACGAGGCCACCGTGGAGAAGGCCGAACGCGAGCGCATGCTGGAGGTCGTGGCGGAGATCGACGGGCGGCCGCTGTCCAACTGGGGCTGCGACGGCGTCGTGTGCGCCACGCCGACCGGGTCCACCGCCTACGCCTTCTCCGCCGGGGGCCCGATCGTCTGGCCTGAGGTCGAGGCGATGCTCGTCGTGCCGATCAGCGCGCACGCGCTGTTCGCCCGGCCGATGGTCGTGTCGCCGCGTTCGGTGGTGGCGATCGAGGTGCTGCCGGGCACACCGCGCGCCGTGCTGTGGTGCGACGGCCGCCGCACGCTCGACCTGCCGCCCGGCGCGCGCGTGGAGGTGCGCCGGGGCGCCGAGCCGGTACGGCTCGCCCGCCTGCATCTCACGCCGTTCACCGACCGCCTGGTCACCAAGTTCGGGCTGCCCGTCACCGGCTGGCGCGGCCGTTTCCGCCAGGCCGCGTCCGATGCCGCGTCCGAGGGTGTGGAACGTGCGGTCCCGCAGGCCGGAGCGGACGGCGCCCTTGGCGGCGCCGGGGCCGCGGCGCCTGTCCGTGACCAAACCCCTGCCGCGAGCGGGGAAGCCGGACCTGGACAAGAGCGATAATCTCACCAGCGGTACAGCGAGACAGCGAGGCGCGGAAACCGGGAACTGTTTGCGAGGGGTTGACGCAGGTGCGTCCGATGGTCGATGAGGTGCGGATCCAGGGCCTCGGCGTGATCGACGAGGCCGTGCTGGACCTCTCACCGGGGTTCAACGTCGTGACCGGCGAGACCGGCGCGGGCAAGACCATGGTGGTCACCAGCCTCGGGCTGATGTTCGGTGGCCGCGCCGATCCGCAGCGGGTGCGGCCGGGCGCGGAGCGCGCGACCGTCGAGGGACGGATCGTGGTCGATCCCGGCGGCCGGGTGCTCGACCGGGTCGAGGAGGCCGGCGGCGAACTCGACGAGGGCGCGCTCATCATCACCCGGTCGGTGTCCGCGGAGGGCCGTTCGCGCGCGTTCCTGGGCGGCCGGTCGGTGCCGGTCAGCCTGCTGATCAACCTCGCCGACGACCTCGTGGCCGTGCACGGCCAGTCCGACCAGCAGCGGCTGCTGCAGGCGGGCAGGCAGCGCGCCGCGCTCGACCGGTACGCCGGAGGTGCGCTCACCAAGCCGATGCGCGCCTACACCACCGCCTACCAGCGGCACCGGCAGGTGAGCGCGTTGCTGGAGGAGCTGACCACCCGGGCGCGCGAACGCGCGCAGGAGGCCGACATGCTGCGCTTCGGCCTGGAGGAGATCGAGAAGGTCGATCCAAAACCGGGTGAGGACGCCGAGCTGGCCGCCGAGGAAGAGCGGCTCGGGCACGCCGACGCCCTGCGCAGCGCCGCGACGACGTCGCACGAGGCGCTGCTCGGCGACCCTGCGGCGGCGATGGAGGCGGCGAACGTCGTGGGGCTGCTCGGCACGGCCCGCCACGCGCTCGACAACGTGCGCGACCACGACCCCGCCCTCGCCACGCTCGCCGACCGCCTGGCCGAGGCCGGATACCTGGTGTCCGACGTCGGCACGGAGCTGGCCGCGTACGCCGAGTCCGTCGAGGCCGACCCCGCGCGGCTCGCCGCCGTGCAGGAGCGCCGCGCGGAGCTGACCGGGCTCACCCGCAAGTACGGGCAGACCCTCGACGAGGTCCTCGAATGGGCGCGCCGGTCCGCGGCCCGGCTCATCGAGCTGGAGGGCGACGACGAGCGCATCGAGGCCCTCCAGGCCGAGGAGACCGAGCTCACCGAACGGCTCGCCGCCGAGGCCGCGGAGCTGACGGAGGTGCGCACGCGCGCCGCCGAGCGGTTCTCCGAGGCGGTCACCGAGGAGCTCACCGCGCTGGCGATGCCGCACGCGCGCGTGGTCGTCTCGGTCACCCAGATGCCGGAGTACGGGCCGCACGGCGCCGACGAGGTCGAGGTACGGCTCGCCCCGCACCCCGGCGCCCAGCCGCTGCCGCTGCACAAGGGCGCCTCCGGCGGTGAGCTGTCGCGCGTCATGCTGGCGATCGAGGTCGTGTTCGCCGGCGCCGACCCCGTGCCGACGTTCGTGTTCGACGAGGTGGACGCCGGTGTGGGAGGCAAGGCCGCGGTCGAGATCGGCCGGCGGCTGGCCCGGCTCGCCCGCAACGCCCAGGTGATCGTCGTCACCCACCTGCCCCAGGTCGCCGCGTTCGCCGACCAGCACCTGCTGGTCGAGAAGTCCGACGACGGCCTCGTGACCCGCAGCGGCGTCACCGCGCTCGACCGCGAGGGCAGGCTGCGCGAGCTGTCGCGCATGCTCGCCGGCCTGGAGGACTCCGAGCTCGGCCGGGCCCACGCGGAAGAACTGCTCCAGCTCGCCGCCGAGGAACACTGACCCAGGAACGACACCCGGACCGACGACCCGTACGGACGACCCGTACGGACGTGGCGTTGAGGAACACTCGGGCGGCGGTGCTCGTTGATGCGCAAGGGAACACCGGCACGACGATCCCGATCGCGAACGGTCCAAAGCCACAGAGAGCGCACGAACGAACACGCCCCGCCGCTCGTCGTTGCCGGTCTCGCCTCCCGCGCTCTGGCAGGATGTCATTCGATGAACGACCCGTCTCCCATCACCGAGCGCCGCGCGCTGATCTCGCCGCGGCTCCAGCGGCGCGTGCGCGCACTGGGCCGTGGCCGGGAGGACGGCCAGCACGGGATCACCGCCACCGCGCGCCTCGACCGGCGGACCAAGGACCTCACCAAGCGCCTGAACACCGGCGACATCGCCGTGATCGACCACGTCGACCTCGACCGGGTGAGCGCCGAGGCGCTGGTGTCGTGCCAGGTGGCCGCCGTGGTCAACGTCGCGCCGAGCATCTCCGGCCGCTATCCCAACCTGGGGCCCCAGATCCTGGTCGAGGCGGGCATCCCGCTGCTGGACGACGTCGGTCCTGAGATCTTCGCCAAGCTCAAGGAGGGCGACCTCGTCCGGATCGAGGACGAGGCCGTCTACCGCGGCGACGAGGTGGTCGCCAAGGGCACCGTGCAGACGCCCGAGACGGTCGAGGAGGCGCTGACCGAGGCCAAGGCGGGTCTGTCGCACCAGCTCGAGGCGTTCGTCGCCAACACGATGGAGTACGTCAAGCGCGAGCGCGACCTGCTCATCGACGGCGTCGGAGTGCCCGAGGTCGCCACCCGCATCGAGGGCCGGCACGTGCTCATCGTCGTGCGCGGTTACCACTACCGCGAGGACATCGCCGCCCTCCGCCCGTACATCCGCGAATACCGTCCGGTGCTCATCGGCGTGGACGGCGGCGCGGACGCGCTCATGGAGGCCGGCTACCGGCCCAACATGATCGTCGGCGACATGGACTCGGTCTCCGACGACGCGCTGACCTCGGGTGCCGAGATCGTCGTGCACGCCTACCGGGACGGCCGCGCGCCGGGGCTCAAGCGGGTGGAGGAGCTCGGCCAGAAGGCCGTGACCTTCCCCGCGACCGCGACGAGCGAGGACATCGCGATGCTGCTCGCCGACGACAAGGGCGCCACGCTCATCGTCGCGGTCGGGACGCACGCCAACATGGTCGAGTTCCTCGACAAGGGCCGCGCGGGCATGGCGAGCACGTTCCTCACCCGGCTGCGGGTGGGCAGCAAGCTCGTCGACGCCAAGGGTGTGAGCCGCCTCTACCGCAGCCGCATCTCCACCTGGTCGTTGTTGTTCCTGGTGCTCGGCGCGTTCATCGCCATGACCACCGCCGTGATCATGTCGCCGGCGGGGGACGTCCTGCTCCCGCTGCTGGCCGACCGCTGGCACGCCTTCCTCTTCTGGCTGACCGGACTCTTCACGTGATCGATTTCCGCTATCACCTCGTCTCCATCGTCGCGATCTTCCTCGCGCTGGCGCTCGGCATCATCCTCGGCTCGACGACGCTCTCGCAGTCGGTCGCCGACAGCCTGCGAAGCCAGGCCAACGATGCCAAGGAGCGCGGCGACCGGCTCCGCGCCGAGAACACGGAGCTGAGCGAGCAGCTCAAGGGCGGCCAGCAGTTCGCCCAGGTGCTCGGCCCGCAGACCGTCGCCGAGCGGCTCAAGGGCCAGTCGGTGGTCTTCGTCGAGACGCCCGGCGCGGCCAGCGACGCGCTGGAGCGGCTCAGCGAGCTCGCGCGGCAGGCGGGCGCCGCGGTGACCGGCCGGGTGACGATCCAGAAGAAGTTCCTCGACGACAACGAGAAGAACACGGTCGACGAGCTCGCCGGCCAGCTGACGCCCGAAGGGATGACCTTCCCGGGCGACGCCGACCCCTACGACAAGGCCGCCGCGGTCCTGGCCAGCGCGATCACCACCAGGGACGCGACTAAGGCGGGCCGGGAGGACACCTCCGGCGGTGCGATCCTCAGCGGCTTCAAGCAGCGGGGTTACGTGACGACCAGCGGGAAGCCGGGTCAGCATGCGACACTCGCCGTCGTGATGGCACCCTCCACCCCGTACACCGGCACCGGCGGGGAGAGCGACAACGAGGCGCTCCTCTCCCTCGCCACCGCGCTCGACGCCGCCGGCCGGGGGACCGCCCTCGGCGGCCCCAACACCGCGGCCCAGAAGAGCGGCGGGCTGATCGCCGCGCTGCGCGGCTCGGACGCCGAGAAGAACGTCTCCTCCGTCGACGTCGCCGACCAGCCCTCGGGCCAGGTCGTGATGATCCTGGCGCTCCAGCAGGAGCTGGCGGGCAAGGCCGGCCAGTTCGGCATCGGGCCCGACGCGGGCGGCTACCTGCCCTCGCCCGCGCCCGCCGCCGGGAAGAGCGGGTGACGGCGATGCGGCGAGTGCTCATCGGGACCGCCCTCGGCGCGGCCGCGGGCCGTGCGGCCTACGTCGCGCTGACGCGGCGTCCCCCCGGCGTGAACGGAGTGCCCGGCGACGAGGTGTGGGGCCGTACCAACCATCGCGGTGAGCCCGTCACCCTGCTGGAGGGTCCCGCGTTCGTCGCCGGAGCGGCGGCGGGCGGCCTGCTGACCCCCGGGCTCGGCGGGCGGATGCGCGCCGCCGTGTTGCTCGCGGGCGCCGGTTCGGGTCTGCTCGGCGGATATGACGACCTCGCGGGCACGACATCGTCGCGTGGCTTCAAGGGACATCTGGCCGCGCTCGCCCGCGGCGAGGTCACCAGCGGCGCGGTGAAGATCCTCGGCATCGGCGCCACCGGCCTGGCGGCCGCCGCGATCGCCGGATCCGGTGCGCCCGGCCGTCCGGGCCGCGCGTTCGACACCGTGGTGAACGGCGCGATCGTGGCGGGCGGCGCCAACCTCATGAACCTCTTCGACCTGCGTCCCGGCCGGGCGATCAAGGTCGGGCTGCTCACCGGCACGCCGCTGGCGCTGACCTCGTCCGGTGCCGCGGTGGTCGCCGCCCCGCTGGGCGCCGCCGCCGTGCTGCTCCCCGAGGACCTCGGCGAACGCGCGATGCTCGGCGACACCGGCTCCAACGCCCTGGGGGCGCTGCTCGGCCTCGCCGCCACCCGGCTGGGCCGCGGTCCTCGCCTGGCCGTGCTGGCGGGGCTCGTCGGCCTCAACGTCGCCAGCGAGTTCGTCAGCTTCACCAAGGTGATCAAGCAGACGCCGGTGCTGGACCGGCTCGACATGCTCGGCCGCCGGCCGGTCGAGCCGTCCCCCGCCCCGCCGCGGTCCGCCCCGCCCGCCGACGGCACCGCCGCCGCTTCCCACCCTGGGTCCGCCGCCGGGCCAGACGCGGCGTTCAGGCCCGACGCCGACGCCGACTCCGCTGCCCGGCGCGTCACCGACGCCGACTCCGCCGCCAGGCCCGCCTCCGACGCCGACTCCGCCAACGGACCGGCCCGGCTGCGGCTCGTCGAGCCCGCGGGCGACCCGCGGCCTGGCGACCCGCGTGCGGGAGACCCCACGGTCTGACGGTCGCCGTACCTTGTCCTCACGTCTGCGTCCCGTCAGCGGCGGCTTCGCCCGCGGCCTCACGCGCGGCCTCGCGGGGGCGGCCGTCCTCATCGGGATCATCACCGTCCTGTCCCGGCTGGCGGGCTTCGGCCGTACGTACGTCTTCTCGCAGACGGTCACGACGTCGTGCCTGAGCCAGGCGTACTTCACCGCGACGCAGTTCCCGAGCATCGTCTACGAGATCGTGGCGGGCGGCGCGCTGGCCAGCATGGTCGTTCCCGTGCTGGCGGGCCCGGCCGAACGCGGTGACCGCGAGACGGTGCGGCGGATCACCTCGGCGCTGCTGACGTGGATCGTCGTGCTCATGGTGCCGCTGTCGCTGCTGATGGCGCTGCTCGCGGGCCCGGTCATGCGGCTGATGGTCGGGGACGACCTGAGCGGCTGCTCCCGTTCGGGGATCGTCTCGACCGGCACCGACATGCTGGCGATCATGGCGCCGCAGATGGTGATGTACGGGCTGGCGGTGGTGCTGTACGGGCTCCTGCAATCGCATCGGCGGTTCGTGGCGCCCGCGCTCGCGCCGCTGATGTCCAGCCTCGTCGTCATCGGCGCCTACCTGCTGTTCGCGCCGCTCGGGCACGGCTACGAGAACGACCTGGAGCACCTGCCGCGCTCCGCCGAGCTGGTGCTGTCCATCGGCACCGCGATGGGCGGTGTCGCGATGGCGGTCACGGCGGGCGTCGCGGCGTGGCGGCTGCGCCTGGGGCTGCGGCCGACGCTGAGGTTTCCCGACGGAGTCGCGGGCCGGGTGCGGCGGCTGGCCGTCGCGGGGCTCGCCACCGTCGCGGCGCAGCAGCTCTCGGCCCTGCTGGTCGTCCGGCTGAGCTACGAGGGGACGATCGGCGCCCTCGCCAACTACCAGTACGCCTGGGCGGTCTATCTGCTGCCGTGGGCGATCCTGGCGGTGCCGATCGCGACCAGCGCGTTTCCGGCCTTGTCCGCCAGGGCGAGCGATGGGGACACCGGCCGCTTCGACCAGATCACGGCCGCGACCACCCGCGCCGTCATCCTGGTCTCGTGCGGGGGCGCCGCCGCGCTCGTCGCGGTGGCGCCGCCGGTCGCCGCGTTGTTCAACCCGGGTCAGCCGCTCCAGCAGGAGGTCCTCAGCCGGGCGGTGTACGCGTTCGCGCCGGGGCTCCTCGGCTACGGCCTGGTCGCCCATCTCGGCCGTGTGCTGTTCGCGTGCCACCGGGGCAGGATGGGCGCGATCGCCGTCGTCACGGGATGGCTGGTGGTGATGGCCGCCGATCTCGTGCTCGTCCTGTCCGTGGACGAGGAGTGGGTCGTCGCCGCGCTGGGCTTCGGCAACGCCGCCGGGATGACCGTGGCCGGGATACTGCTGCTGGGGACGCTCGTCCGGGCGAGGGGCCGGGCGGCGGTGCACGGTGTGCCCCGCGCGCTGGCCGCCGGGCTGGCCGGAGCCGGCGCGGGCGGTGCGGCGGGGTACGCCCTGGCCACGGTGCTCGGCACCGGAGGCCAGGTGGCGAACGCCGGGGTCGCGGCGCTGGCGGGCCTGGCCGCCGGTGTGGTGTTCCTGGTGGTCGCGTTCGTGATCGACGGCCGGGATCTGCGGGCCGTCCTGAGCCGGAGGGTGACGCGCGATGTCTGACCTGGAGCTGGGCGGCCTGCGGGTCGCGCTCGTACTGGGGACCAGCGCGGGCGGCGTGGGACGGCACGTGTCGTCCACGGCCGCCGGGCTGGTGGCGGCGGGCGCCCGCGTGCTGGTGTGCGGGCCGGCCGAGACCGAGGAGCTGTTCGGGTTCGGCGAGGCGGGCGCCCGGTTCGCCGAGGTCGATCTCGCCGATCGTCCGCGCCCGCTCAACGACGCCAGGGCGGTCCGGCGGCTGCGCACGCTGCTGCGTGACGCCGGCGTCGTCCACGCCCACGGGCTGCGCGCCGGGGCACTGGCGGTCGCCGCCCGCGCCAGGGTCGCGCCCGGCCCGCTGAGGTTCGCCAAGGGCGGCCCTCCACTGGTCGTGACCCTCCACAACGCGGTCATCGCCGGTGGCAGGACGGCCGCGATCTACGGCGCGCTCGAACGGGTCGTCGCGCGCGGCGCTGACATGGTGCTCGGCGTGTCCCCCGACCTCGAAGAGCGGATGCGGGCTCTCGGGGCGCGGTCGGTCGGGCACGCGCTCGTACCCGCTCCGGCGCCCCGGGCGCAGCCCGGACCCGCCGTACGGGCGGATGTACGGGCCGAGCTCGGCGTGGGGGAGCGGCCACTGATCCTCACGGTCGGACGGCTCGCGGACCAGAAGGGGCTGCCCACGCTGCTCGACGCCGCCGCGGGCTGGGGCCGCCGCACGCCCGCGCCGCTGGTCGCGATCGTCGGAGACGGCCCGCTCGAAGCCGAGCTCCGGGGGCGGATCGAGGCCGAGGACCTGCCGGTGCGGCTCCTCGGACGGCGATCCGACGTCCCGGGCCTGCTGGCCGCCTCCGACGTCGCGGTGGTGCCGAGCGTCTGGGAGGGCCAGCCCCTGATCGTTCAGGAGATCCTCCGGTCGGGGCGGCCGCTGGTCGCGACCCGGGTGGGCGGGATCCCGATGATGCTCGGAGCGGAGGGCCCGGGTCCGGGCTCGGGCGAGCCGCTGCTGCACGGGCCTGAGAGCGCCGCCGCGCTGCTGGTGCCGCCCGGGGACGCCACCGCGCTGGAACGGGCCGTCAGCCGCATCCTGGACGATCCGGCGCTGGCGGTACGGCTCGGCGCGGCGGCGGCCCAGCGGGCGACGGAGCTGCCGACCGAGGCCGACGCCGTCCAGCAGCTCGCCGGTCTCTACCTCGACCTCGGAGCGAAAGCCACTTAGACGCCCTCGGCGCGGGCGTTGTTCGCGGCCGACGGGACGAGTTTCCGGTTTTTAGGAAAAAGTTCCCGCCGCCGGGAACGGAAAGATCGCTGCGGTCGTTGGAACGGAATAGTGGAGGGGAGTATCCCTGCGCGGCGGTCTCGTCAGCACGGTCGATCCATATCGACCCGGGGCCGTCGGCCTGCCAGTCAAGGCGGGAGAGACCTCCGGCGCTTCGCCATGCCGCCGGAGGTGTCACGTTGAACGTATCGCCATGGGTGTGGGCCCTGACTCTGATCGGGATCCTCACCGTCATCACCATCGACCTGTTTGTGATCAACAGGGACGAGACCAAGGAGTTCACCACCCGAAGGGCCGCCTTCTGGTCGGTCGTCTACATCGGCCTGGCCGTCGCGTTCGGCATCGGGGTCTGGATCTTCTCGGGCGGCCGCTACGCGGCCGAGTACTTCGGGGGTTTCGTCACCGAGAAGAGTCTCAGTGTCGACAACCTCTTCGTCTTCATGGTGATCCTCGCGAGGTTCGCCGTGCCCAAGCAGGCGCAGCACAAGGTGCTCATGGTCGGCATCGTGATCGCGCTGGTGCTGAGGGGCATCTTCATCGCCGTCGGCGCGGCGGCCATCTCCCAGTTCACCTGGGTCTTCTTCATCTTCGGCGGCATCCTGATCTGGACCGCGATCGGTCTGGTGCGCGGCGGCGACGAGGACGAGTTCAACGAGAACCGCCTGCTGCGGATGGCCAAGCGGCTCATCCACACCACCGACTCCTACGACGGCGACAAGATCGTCACCAAGCGGGACGGCCGCCGCATGGTCACGCCGCTGCTCATCGTGATGATCGCGATCGGCTCCACCGACGTGCTGTTCGCGCTGGACTCCATTCCGGCGATCTTCGGTCTGACCACCGAGCCCTACCTGGTCTTCACGGCCAACGCGTTCGCCCTGATGGGGCTGGTGCAGCTCTACTTCCTGCTCGGCGGGCTCGCCGAGCGCCTGGTCTACCTCGGCCACGGCCTGGCGTTCATCCTCGGCTTCATCGGCATCAAGCTGATCTTCCACGCGATGCACGAGTACGGCGTGTCCTGGGCGCCGGAGATCCCGATCTGGCTGTCCCTCGGCGTGATCGGCGGCACCCTGGTCGCCGTCACCGTCGCCAGTCTTGTCTCACCGAAGCGACCGGCCGCGATCACCCCGGACGACACGTCCGGCACACCGGCGGAGAAACTGGAGTCGGATTCGGTGTGAGAGTAAGGTCACTGCCGCACGGAACCAGAATGCTGTTCTAGAATCGTGGTCAACAACGTTCTCAGAGCAGTGAACCGGTTCTCAGAGCGACAGCGGTCTTGGGAGAAGGTGACGAATGGCCATCGGGCTGACCGAGGAGCACGAGGCGCTCGCCGATTCGGTGCGCGGGTTCGCCGAGCGCAACATTCCGGCGACCGCCGTGCGCGCCGCGCTGGAGGCGGACGAGGAGACCAGGCCGCCGTTCTGGCCGGCCCTCGCCGAGCAGGGACTGCTGGGCCTGCACCTGGACGAGGAGCACGGCGGGCAGGGCTACGGGCTGCTCGAACTGGCCGTGGTCGTGGAGGAGCTGGGCCGCGCCGCCGCGCCCGGCCCGTTCCTGCCGACGGTGCTCACGAGCGCCGTGGTCGACGTCTCCAGCAACGCCAAGGTGCGCGGCGAGCTGCTGCCCGCGCTCGCCTCGGGCGAGAAGACCGCGGCGATCGCGCTGACCGGCGAGCTGACCGGCCGCCGCGACGGTGACGCGCTGGTGGTCGGCGGGCACGCCGGCACGGTGCTCGGGGCATTGCTCGCCGATGTGGTCGTGCTGCCCGTGGCGACTTCTGACGGCGAGCAGTGGGTGGCGGTCGACGCCGCCGACCTGACCGTCACGCCGGTGGAGAGCCTGGACCGGGTACGCCGGGTCGCCCGGGTCGAGGCCGCCGAGGTGTCCGTGGCCGCCGACCGCGTGCTGGACGGCGTCACCACCGGGCAGGTCCGTGACCTCGCGGCCACGCTGTTCGGCGCCGAGGCCGCGGGTCTGACCGGCTGGCTGGTCACGACGGCGGCCGACTACGCCAAGGTGCGCGAGCAGTTCGGCCGCCCGATCGGCCAGTTCCAGGGCGTCAAGCACAAGGCCGCCCGGATGCTGATCGCGTCCGAGCAGGCCGGCGCCGCCGCCTGGGACGCCGCCCGCGCGCTCGACGAGGGCGTGGCCGAGGCGGGCTTCGCCGCCGCCGTGGCCGCCGTCGTCGCCACCGACGCGGGCGTGCGGACGGCCCGCGACGCCATCCAGATCCTGGGCGGCATCGGCTTCACCTGGGAGCACGACGCGCACATCTACCTGCGCCGCGCGCTGACCCTGCGGGCTCTGCTCGGGGGCGCCAAGGGCTGGGCGGCCAAGGTCGCCGAGCTCGCGCTGCAGGGCGGCCGCCGGCCCGTCGAGCTGGAGCTGGACGACGACACCCAGCCGCTGCGCGAGCGCATCCGCGGCCAGATCGCCGAGCTCGCCGCGATCGAGGACAAGAACGAGCGCAACCGGAAGATGGGCGACGACGGCTGGACCGTGCCGCACTTCCCCGAGCCGTGGGGACGCGGCGCCGGGCCGGTCGAGCAGATCCTCATCCAGCAGGAGCTCAAGGCCGCCAAGGTCAAGGCGCCCAACCTGGTGATCGGCGCCTGGCTGGTGCCCTCCCTCGTCCGCTACGGCAGCGAGGAGCAGAAGGAGCGCTTCCTGCGGCCGACCCTGCGCGGCGAGCTGGTCTGGTGCCAGCTGTTCAGCGAGCCGGGAGCGGGCTCCGACCTCGCCTCGCTGTCGATGAAGGCCGAACGGGTCGAGGGCGGCTGGAAGCTGACCGGGCAGAAGATCTGGACCTCGGTCGCGCAGTTCGCCCAGTGGGGCTTCTGCATCGCCCGGACCGACCCGGACGCGCCCAAGCACGACGGCATCACCTACTTCCTGGTCGACATGAAGGCCGAGGGCGTCGACGTGCGGCCGCTCAAGGAGCTCACCGGCGAGGCCATCTTCAACGAGGTGTTCCTCGACGGCGTCTTCGTCCCCGACGACTGCGTGGTGGGCGAGGTCGACAAGGGCTGGCAGGTCGCCCGCAACACCCTGTCCAACGAGCGCGTGTCGCTGTCCACGGGCGGCGGCATGGGCATGGGCGTGCCGGAGCTGCTGGACTTCTTCAAGGACAGGGAGCTGGACGCGGTCGCCACGGCCGAGGTCGGCACGTTGATCGCCCAGGGCCAGTCCATCGACCTGCTGGGCCTGCGCACCACGCTCAAGCAGCTGAACGGGGTGGAGCCGGGCGCGGAGGCCAGCGTCCGCAAGCTCCTCGGCGTGCAGTTCAACCAGGACGTGGCCGACTACTGCTGGGCGGCGCAGGGCGAGGCGGCGGCCACCGAGGTGCCGCTGGCCGAAAGCGGCATCGTGGCCCGCGCGATGCTGTTCAGCCGCGCGATGACGATCTACGGCGGGACGACCGAGGTGCAGCTCAACATCATCGGCGAGCGGCTGCTCGGCCTGCCCCGCGACCCGGAGCCCGGGAAGTAGGCGTGACCGTGCCCCGGCGCGACGAGGCGTGGAGCTCAGCCGCGCCGGGGACGCAGCGCGTGCGCGACGTTGATCGCCACGATCGAGAACCACACGATGATGAGCGCGCCCATCCCCTCGTTCACCACCGCGATGGCGCTCAGCGGGATGGCCGCGGCCAGGGACACGATGGCCAGGGCGAGGTCGGCGCCGTTGCCGTTGCCGCCGCCGCGGGTCGCGCGCGGTGGGGCGGGAGCGTACGAGGGCCCCGGCGCCGGCCGCTGCTGACCGGCCAGGCGCGCGTCGAGCGTCTGCTCGATCCGGTCGACGACCGAGTCGATGAAGGCGTCGTCGTAGTCGGGCCCGAGCTCGCGGCGGGCGGACAGTGCCGCGGCGAGATCGTCCCGTGGCAGCCGTGGAGTCGTCATTCTTCGGTTATAGGCCGCCGGTCGGTGGGTTGGCGTCCCTCCTGGGGACGAAACGTTATGTACCGCCCAGGGTTGAGGCGGGTCAGGGGACTGCGCGCCGGTAAACTGCCGAATCCTTCGTCCTTCCTCCTCCCACTCCTCCCGGAGGTCCACGTGCGCGTGCGGGCCCGTTCGATCCTGTCCCCGGCCGGCGCGGCGATCGCCGTCGCTCTCGTGCTCAGCGGCTGCGGCGGCGGCGACAAGAAGGCCGACGCCCCGGCCAAGGCCGACTCGGAGGCGCCCGCGAAGCTGGCCCCGCTGCCCAAGGTCGCGCCCGCCGACGTGAAGCCCCTCGTGGGCCGCTGGGTCGGGATACGGCAGGACTACTTCTTCTTCAAGCCGGACGGCACGGGCGTCTGGATGAAGGACAAGAACACGCTCTGGAGCGGTCAGGCCATTCCGGAGAGCAAGGGCAGGTTCCGCTTCTCGTGGCAGGGCGGTGACCCCAAGAGCGCCTCGTACTGGGGCGCGGAGGTCAGCGCCGACGGCAAGAAGATGACCTTCGCCGGCACGAACCAGACCTACACGAAAGCGAAGGCGTGATCCTTGAGCCTGAATCCTGACTCGCTCTTCATCTCGCCCGCCGATGTGGAGCGGCGGCTCGCCCACGCCGGCTATCTCGCCGACGACTCGATCGCCACCACCGTGTTCCTGGCGCAGGCGCTCGGCAAGCCGCTCCTGGTGGAGGGCCCGGCCGGGGTGGGCAAGACCGAGCTGGCCAAGGCGGTCGCCCGGGCCGCCGACGCCGAGCTGATCCGGCTGCAGTGCTACGAGGGACTGGACGAGGCCCGCGCGCTGTACGAGTGGAACTACAAGAAGCAGCTGCTGCGCATCCAGGCGGCGCCGAACGACCAGGCCTGGGACTCCACGCACGACGACATCTTCACCGACGAGTTCCTCCTCGAACGCCCGCTCCTGGCGGCCATCCGCCGCAGCGGCGCGACCGTCCTGCTCATCGACGAGACCGACAAGGCCGACGTCGAGGTCGAGGGGCTGCTGCTGGAGGTGCTCTCGGACTTCCAGGTGACCATCCCGGAACTCGGCACGGTCACGGCGGTGCGCAGGCCGTTCGTCGTCCTCACCTCCAACGCCGCCCGCGAGCTGTCGGAGGCGCTCAAGCGCCGCTGCCTCTACCTGCATCTGGACTACCCGCGGCCGGACCGCGAGCGTGACATCGTGCTCGCCCAGGTGCCCGGCATCGAGGCCGAGCTGGCCGAGCAGCTGGTCCGCACCGTGGGAACGCTGCGCGGCTTGGAGATCAAGAAGGCCCCGTCCATCGCCGAGACCATCGACTGGGCCCGGACGCTGCTCGCCCTCGGCCTGGACGAGCTCGACGAGGCCGCCGTCGCCCGCACCCTCGGCGTCGTCCTCAAGCACGTCTCCGACCAGGAGCGCGCCGCCAAGGAGCTCGGCCTCGACACCTCGGGTCTCAAGGGCTGACGTGACCACCCCCGCGCGGCGTTCGCTCGTCGACCGGCACACCGCCTTCGTCGCGGCCCTCCGCGAGGCGGGCCTGCCGGTGTCGGTCGCCGAGGGCCTGGACGCGGTGCGCGCGATGCGGCTCATCGACCTGGGCGAACGGGAGTCGCTGCGCGCCGCGTACGCCGCCACGCTCGTCAAGCGGCCCGCGCACCGGCGGACCTTCGACACGCTCTTCGACCTCTGGTTCCCGGCGGCCCTCGGCGACGGTGCCGTCCCGCCGGACCGGCCGGCCCGGCGGCGCGATCCGGAGGAACGCCGCGTTCCGCCGGCGCTCGACCCCGAGGTGCAGGCCCGGCGCGAGGAGCTGTTCGAGCTGCTGCTGTCGGGCGACGACGCGGGCCTGCGCCGGTTCGCGCGTACGGCCGTGGCGGAGTACGGGCAGACACCCGGCCAGGAGTCGTGGTTCTCCTCCGGCGTGCTGCGCGCGATGTCGCCAGAGACGTTGATGGCCAGGCTCCTCAACGCCGTGCTCACGGGACGGGAACGCGGCGGCATGGCCGAGCAGGTCGCGCGCCGCACGTTCCGTGACCGGATCTCCCGCTTCGAGGGCCAGGTCGCCACCGAGGTCCGCCGGCGGATCGCCGAGGACACCGGGGTGGAGCGCACCGCGCGCCTGGCCGTCCGCCCGCCCCTGGAACGGCTCGACTTCGCCTCCGCCTCACGCGCCGACCTGGCCGCGCTGCGCCGCGAAGTCTATCCGCTGGCCCGGCGCCTGGCCTCGCGGCTCGCCCAGAAGCACCGGCTCGGTCACCGGGGGCGCCTCGACTTCCGCCGGACGGTCCGGGCGTCGCTGGCCACCGGGGGAGTGCCGCTCACCACCCACCACCGGCCGCGCCGCCCGCACAAGCCCGAACTGGTGATCCTGTGCGACGCCAGCGACTCGGTCTCGGCGTTCGCCCACTTCACGCTGCTGCTGACGTTCGCGCTGCGCGAGCAGTTCACCAAGGTGCGCGCGTTCGCGTTCATCGACACGACCGACGAGATCACCAAGTACTTCGCCCCCGGCACCGACGTCGTCGACGCGATGACCCGGATGGCGGCGGAGGCCGAGCTCGTCTGGATCACCGGGCGCAGCAACTACGGCCATGCCATCAAGGTCTTCGACGAGAAGTACGCGGACGCCGTCACGCCCAGGACCTCGCTCCTGGTCCTCGGCGACGCGCGTTCCAACTACGGCGAGCTCTCCCTGCCGCTCCTGCGCCGCGTGGTCGGCCAGGCGCGGCACGCCTACTGGCTCAATCCCGAGCCGCGCTCCCAGTGGGACACCGGTGACTCGGCGGCCTCGCGATACGGCGAGCTGCTGCCGATGTACGAGTGCCGCAATCTCACCCAGCTCACCGAGTTCATCGAGGAACTCGCCTAGCGCGATCGCGGCCATCATGGTTCGGTGACCGAACTTAGTGCCGGGTAGGCTGGCGGGCATGGCACTCGGCAAGGACTACACCTCGCAGGACTGCTCGCTGGCCCGGGCTCTGGAGGTCGTCGGGGAGCGCTGGACGCTCCTGATCGTCCGGGACGCGTTCTACGGAGTCCGCCGCTTCAGCGACTTCCGCGCCCATCTGGACGTGCCCAAGGCGGTGCTCTCCGACCGGCTGCAGAAGCTCGTCGAGGCCGGGGTGCTCGACAAGCAGGGCCACGAGTACGTCATGACCTCCCGGGGCCGCGGCCTGTGGCCCGTCGTCCACACCCTCGGCCGCTGGGGCGAGCAACTGCACGGCTCACTCCAGTACCGCCTCTTCCTTCACGCCGCCTGCGGCACCCGCATCGATTCCGACGGCCGCTGCCCCTCCTGCACCACGCTCGTGGCGCCCGACGACGTCGAACTGCGTCCCGGCGCGGGATCCGAGCGGCGGGACGACCCGGTCAGCAAGCTCCTCCGCGAGCCGCACCGCATGCTTGAGCCGATCCGCCCTTGACCCCGGCGGAGCCAGACGGGATTCTGCAGCGGCGGAGCAGGCGCCTCCGTAGACCGCTTGGCCAACGAGAAGTGATGGCCGGATTCAGCCACTGCCAGCCTGTCTGACGTCTCCTTTGGTATCCGGCCGTCCGCCCGCGAGGCCCCCGCCCGCTGAATGGCCGGGCTTGTCGGGCGTGGTCGTCCCCGGAGCGTTTTTCCTGGTCGAAGTCCCAGTGCGTGGTCTTGGCCGGATCGAGAGATCAAGGGACGCCCGTGACCACTCCGGAGAGCACATCGTGGCCGGTCACGGCCTTTCTCGGAATGCGGCTAAACCAGGGACGCGAAAGTTTCTCCGGCATTACGGTCATCTCCTGGCCGTGCGAGAGGCGTCGTAATGACAACGTCTCCCACATCAGGAGTGCACATGCGACAACGGGGTTGGATGAATTCGCGTTGCCTGAGAGAACGGTCACGGCAACTGATCACACTGTCACTTGCGGTAGCCATTTCCTGTGCGGGCCTCAGCGCGCCGGCGGCCGCTGAGTTCCGGCCTCAGATGGACGCTCAGATTTCCTATGACCCGCCCGTGGTGCTGGCGCCGTCGGCGGCTCGGCCAAAGCCCGTCGTCACCTACGAAGCATCCTTCTATTACCGCGGGTGGGAGTCGGTGCCCAAGGCCTACGGCACGATCGCCAAACTGACGCTTCCGTATGGCGTCAGGGTCGAGTCGGTGTCGCCGGGCGGCTGCGCGGTACGCGGCCGTGTCGTCACCTGTGGGTTCGGCACAGTGCCCACCGACGAGGTCAAGACCGTGAAGGTTCGTACCAGGGTCGTCCGGGCCAAGGTGGGGGATCGCCTGGGCGCCACGCTGGTGGCGTGGGCCGACAACGTCGACCGCAACCCCGGCGGCGGCGGCTCCGAGGACATGGGGCCGACCGTCGTCGACAACAGCGCCGACCTTGAGGTCGAGATCAACGCCTCCCGGGAGTCGGTCGCTCCCGGGGCGGAGATGCGCTACCACGTCAGGGTGACCAACAACGGCCCGTTGACCACCGCACCGGCGGCCTTGGTCATCAAGCCCGGTCCGCAGCTGACCGATCCTCGCACCTCCGCGGACCCGCCCAACTCCTGCGCCCGGACCGAGGAGGGGTTCCGGTGCCCGTTCACAAGGTTCCTCCAAGTGTCCGTGTCGGGCACCGTGGACGCGGGCGCCGCGGGCACCAAGCTCCTGACGTCCTTCACCGCCGGGTTCACCGGTCAGGACCCTCCGCCGGATCCCGAACCCGGCAACAACACCGTGACCGAGACGACCGAGGTCGAGCATCGCGCCGACCTGGGCGTGGCGATGTCGGTCACCCCCGATTCGGTACCGGCCGCCGAACTTCCGGACAGGCCCGTCCTGACCTACCGCGCCGTCGTCACCAACGCCGGCCCCGGCACGGCACGCCGGACCAGAGTGAAGGTCCACAGGCTGAACGGCGACCACGGGATCGAGTCCGTTTCCGTCCCGGACGGCTGCACATACGACCGCGTCGTCGACTGCGACGCGGGCGACCTGCCCGTGGGCGGTTCTCGCGAGTTCGTCATCAAGGCCAAGGCCACCCCGCAGATCAGCGGTGAGGTCTTCGACGCCTGGGCCGAGGTCACCGCCGCCAACGACGACTATGAGAGGCCCGGCGACAACCAGTCGACGGCCTACGTGAAGGTGCCGGGCAACCACGCGGACCTGGGCGTGCAGCTCGCCGCGGGCACCGATCCGGTCGTCGTCGGCAAGCCGGTGACCCTCGTGGCCAAGGTGATCAACCACGGCCCCCTGCCGAGGGTCGACTCGCGGGTGGTGGTCAGGACCAGCGTGCCGCTCAGCGACGCGCGGGTCGAGGTCGAGGGCGGGACCTGCCGGATGCAGAGCATCCCGAACGACCGGTTCGAATGCACGATCCCGCAGCTGACCGGTGAGGCCAAGGACGTGAAGGTCACCGGCGTCACGGCGCTCCAGGCGGGGGAGCGGCTGAGCGTGAACGCCGATATCGACGCCGCGGAGAACACGCCGGTGGACAACGACCACGCCAACGACTGGGCCACGCTCAACGTCGAGGTCGTGGAATCGCGCTGAGCGTCCGCGATGGCATCGAGGTACGGCCCGCCGCCACCGCAGGCGGCGGGCTGGCCCTCTTCGCACAGATCCGGGTCAGGTGCCGCCCAGGGCGCGGGCGATGAGGTCGGCCACGGCGTCGGGGTCGACGGCCTGGCCGGTGAGCTGGGAGAGGTTCTCCTGGTAGATGAGGACGGCCGCGAACGTGGCGGCGGCGACCTCCAGGCGCGCCTGGTCGCCGCGGGCGCCGGGCAGCGCCAGTTCGAGGGCGCGCCGGGCCCGGCGGAAGACCTCGCTGTTGAGGCGCCCGAGCCGTTCGCCGACGGACGTGTGCGTGGCGGCCTCCCGGAAGAGGATCCGGCGCATCGCCGGGGAGGCGCGCAGCGGGAACCGGCGGGCCAGCCGCGAGAGCGTGCCCGCCGGATCTCCGGGCAGGGCCTCGACGGCGTCCTCGGGCAGCTCCTCGATGAACGTGCGCTCGTCGACCAGCGCGACCAGGACGTCGATCTTCTGCGGGAAGTAGTGGAAGACCAGGCCCTTGGGGACGTGGGCGAGCCTGGCGATGCGCGCCGTCGAGCTGGCGTCGTAACCGCGTTCGGCGAACAGGGTCTCGGCCGCGTCCAGGATGCGGGTGCGGGCATCGACCCCGTCGTCCTTCTTCGACGCCCTCATGGCTTGTGCCTCCTGAAAGGCTTGTGGCCCCTGGGCGCGCCGCGTACGCGCCAGGGACCACCTTCGGGGTCTTCGTTTCAGGTCGTGGCCGTGCCACGCGCCTGGGTGGCTCCCCACAGGCCGACGATAGTCGCGACGCCACCGGCGATCCATGCCGTCCAGGCTGCAGCGTCGTAACTCGTGAAGCCGAACGCCCACGGGGAGACGAAGATCAGCAGCGCGAACGCCGTGGCCGTCCACGCCGACGGGCCGGGTGCCCTGAGCAGGGCGTACAGGCCCGCGAGGGCCAGCAGGGCGCCGAGCACCATGAGGGGCTGCTCGCCGTGGCCGTCGGTCCACAGCTCGGGCGCGAGGAGAGCGGCGAGGCCGGCGACGAAGGCGACGGCGTCCTGCCATGCGAACTTGTCCATTTCCCCACCTCCAGGAGATCACGTTTGGACCTCTTTGTCGTTTATGGATCCCCTGATTGACCGGCCGGTCAATCTGCCCGGCGCGCTCGTCCCTCCTGGCCGCAGGGTGAGGTTCGGCAGGCCTCGGCGGATCCGGTGCCGTCTGACCATGGGAATCGACCGGCTACCCTGCACCCTCATGGAGATCGAAGAGGTGGACGCCGCGGCCGTGCGCCCGCAGCGGAGCCTGCTCGCTCCCCTATGGCGGCTGATCGACGGCCGTCCGGACGACTCGCGGGGCCGGATCGTCCATCGCGCGCGGCTGCTGGTGACCGTCGCCACCGGGCTGGCCAACCTGGTCGGCGCCCTGGTCGTGCTCCTGTTCACGGTCATCGTTCCCAACCCGGACGGTGCGGTCTCCGGCCGGCTGCGCCTGATCAACTTCGCGGTGTTCGGCGCGTACGTCGTGCTGGCCGTGCCGGTCGGCCTGGTGCTGGGCGAACGCTTCTTCCGGCGCGTCCGGCGGCTGGTGGAGACCGACCGGAAGCCCGACAAGCGCGAACGCCTCCTGCTGCTGTACGGGCCGTTGCGGCTGATGGCCCTCCATCTCACGCTCTGGGGAATCGGCACGGTCGGCTGGGTCGTGATCAACGCGCCGTTCGACGGCCTGCTGGCGGTCAAGCTCGGCCTGACGAGCCTCCTGGGCGGCCTGACCACATGCACCGTCGTCTACCTGCTCACCGAGCGCCTGCTGCGCCGGGCGGTGACCACCGCGCTGCGCACCGGCATGCCGCAGCACACCGGGCTGCCGGGCGTGGTGGCCCGGTCCGTGCTCGCCTGGGCACTGGGCACGGCCGTGCCGATCCTCGGCCTGATCGTGCTCGCGGTCGGCTCGTTCCTGATGGCCCGGGTGACCGTACGGGACTTCGCACTGGCGGTCCTCGCCCTCGGCGGCATCGCGCTCGTCGTCGGCCTCGGCGTCACCTACGGCGCCGCGCGGGCCATCGCCGACCCGGTCGAGTCGGTGCGGCTGGGCCTGGCCAGGGTCGAACGCGGCGATCTCGACGTCGCGGTGCCCGTCTACGATGCCAGCGAGGTCGGGCTGCTGCAGGCCGGGTTCAACCACATGGCGTCCGGCCTGCGCGAGCACGCGAGGCTCCAGGACCTCTTCGGCCGGCAGGTGGGGGAGGACGTCGCGCGGGTCGCGCTGGAGCGCGGCATCGACCTCGGCGGCGAACTGCGCGAGGTCGCGGTGATCTTCGTGGACCTCGTCGGCTCCACCCGGCTGGCCGCCGACCGGCCGCCCACCGAGGTGGTCAGGCTGCTCAACGACTTCTTCGCCGTCGTGGTCGAGGTGATCGGACGCCATGGCGGCTGGATCAACAAGTTCGAGGGCGACGCCGCGCTGGCCGTCTTCGGCGCGCCGCTGGATCTGGACGGCGCGCCCACCCGGGCGCTGGCCGCGGCGCGCGAGCTCGCCGCCCGGCTGCGGGACGAGGTGCCCGGCGTGGCGGCGGGCGTCGGCGTCTCGGCGGGGGAGGCCGTGGCGGGCCACATCGGCGCCGAGGAACGGTTCGAGTACACCGTGATCGGCGATCCCGTGAACGAGGCGGCCCGTCTGACCGACCTCGCCAAGTCGAGTGCCGGGCGTGTGCTCGCGGCCGGTTCGGTCGTCGAGTCCGCCGACCCGAGGGAAGCCGCACGGTGGCGGATCGGCGAAGAGGTCATGCTGCGCGGCCGGGCCGCCGCGACACGCCTGGCCGAACCCCGCACAGCGGACTGACTTCGCTCAGCGGGTGTAGAGGGTCGCGCCGTGGAGTTCGGTGTAGAACGGTGACTTGGTGAAGCCGGGGCCGGTCTCCTCACCGATGTAGATGTCGGCGTGGTGGTCGCCGCCCCAGCCCGGCCGGAAGACGTCGGTCACCGTCCACTCGTGGGACCGGAACTTCGCGCAGGTCGCCGCCTTGATCTGCCGCCCGGCGCCGTTCTTGCCGCAGTCGGTGATCAGGAACTTGGCGCCCCGCGCGAGCACGTCCCGGTCGGCGGCGGCCGTGCTCCAGGGGCGCAGCGGCCGGCCCGCCGAGTCGCGGGTCGTGTCGTCCAGCCACCAGCCGACGCTGGACGACCAGTTGAGGTAGCGGCCGCGCCGCGGCCCCGTCGTGATGCGGCCGCTGCCCTCGATCTGCACGGCCTTGATGAAGTCCTCGGGGTACGAGCCGAGCGGCGTCTTCCCCCATTTGCAGTGGAACTCGGTGCACCCCCGGACGGCCTTGGGCTTGCCGCCGTGGAACCGTTCGACCAGCGTGTAATAGACCGTGACCCGCCAGCGTCCGGGCTTGCCCACCGGCCTGCTCCCGGGGCCGGGGGAGAGCGGCTGCCTTGCCGCCCGGTCCGGAGCGGGGGACGACGGAGTCACCGGAACGGTGGCCTCGGCCGAGGCCGTGGCCAGGGGCGGGATCGCGACCGGCGGGGCGTCGGCCGAGGCCGGCGGGTCGGATCCGCAGCCGGTGGCCGCGACGGCGCAGCACGCGAGCACGGCGGCCAGGACGGGCCGTGCTCCGCCTCGCATCGCGTCTCCCGTCTCGGCGGCCGTCGTCCGGTGCTCCCCGGAGCACCGAAGGTGGACTCTATCCCGTCGATGCGTCCTGATGTGTCCGATTCGATGGGTCCGCGGCCGGCCGCCGGCGGGGCTCAGTGCCCGCGTGCGATCCACTCCTCCAGGTGCGGGGCCTCGTCGCCGATGGTGGTGTCGTCGCCGTGCCCGGTGCGGACCAGGGTCCGCGCCGGAAGGGTCAGCAGCCGTTCCTGGATGGAGGTGATGATCGTCGGGAAGTCGGAGAACGACCGCCCGGTCGCACCGGGGCCGCCCTGGAAAAGGGTGTCGCCGGAGAAGACCGTGCCCAGGTCCGCCGCGTACAGGCACACCGCGCCCGGGCTGTGGCCGGGCGTGTGCAGGACGGTCAGCTCCGTCCCGGCGACCGTGATGACCTGGCGGTCGGCCAGCTCGGCGTCGGGCTCCACGTCGGGGTGGCGCTGCTTCCAGAGCATGAGGTCGGCCGGGTGAAGGAGCACCGGCGCGCCGGTGCGGGCCGCCAGCGCGGGCGCCGCGTCGATGTGGTCGTCGTGGCCGTGGGTGCAGACGATCGCCGCCAGCGTGCGGTCGCCCACCGCCGCCGCGATGGCGTCGGCGTCGTGCGCGGCGTCGATGACGATCGCCTCGGTGTCGTCGCCGACGATCCAGACGTTGTTGTCGACCTCCCACGTACCGCCGTCCAGGGAGAACGTGCCGGACGTGACCAGGTGGTCGACGCGCACCCGCGATCCGCCCGCCATCAGAGGATCACCACCGAGCGGAGCACGTCGCCGTGGTGCATCTTCTCGAAGGCGGCCTCGACACCGTCCAGCGGGATCGTCTCGGACACGAACGCGTCCAGGTCGAGACGGCCCTGGAGGTAGAGGTCGATGAGCATCGGGAAGTCGCGGCTCGGCAGGCAGTCGCCGTACCACGAGGACTTGAGCGAGCCGCCGCGGCCGAAGACGTCCAGCAGCGGGAGCTCCAGCGTCATCTCCGGCGTCGGCACGCCCACGAGCACGACCGTTCCGGCCAGGTCGCGGGCGTAGAAGGCCTGCCGGTAGGTCTCCGGGCGGCCCACCGCCTCGATGACCACGTCGGCGCCGAAGCCGCCGGTCAGGTCGCGGACGGCCTCGACCACGTCGGCCTCCCCGGCGTTGACCGTGTGGGTGGCGCCCAGCCCGGTGGCCGCGTCGAGCTTCCTCCCGTCCAGGTCGATCGCGATGATCGTCTTGGCGCCCGCGAGCCGGGCGCCGAGCACGGCGGCCGATCCGACGCCGCCGCAGCCGATGACCGCGACCGAGTCGCCCCGGCCGACTCCGCCGGTGTTGATGGCCGCGCCGAGCCCGGCCATGACGCCGCAGCCCAGCAGCCCGGCGGCGGCGGGCGCGGCGGCCGGGTCGACCTTGGTGCACTGCCCCGCGGCGACGAGCGTCTTGTCGGCGAACGCGCCGATGCCGAGCGCGGGCGAGAGCTCGGTGCCGTCGGCCAGGGTCATCTTCTGCGCGGCGTTGTGGGTGTTGAAGCAGTACCAGGGCCGCCCGCGCAGGCAGGCCCGGCACTGGCCGCACACGGCGCGCCAGTTGAGGATCACGAAGTCGCCAGCCGCCACCTCGGTGACGCCCTCGCCCACCGACTCGACGATCCCGGCGGCCTCATGCCCGAGCAGGAACGGGAACTCGTCGTTGATGCCGCCCTCGCGGTAGTGCAGGTCCGTGTGACAGACCCCGCAGGCCTGGACCTGTACGACCGCCTCGCCCGGCCCGGGATCGGGGATCGTGATGGTCTCGATCCGGACCGGCTCGCCCCTGCCCGGAGCGATGACTCCGCGTACCTGCTGCGCCATTGCCGCTGCCGCCTTTCCTCGTCCTGCACCAGGACGACCCTATCGACCGGGGCGTGTGGGACCGTTCCACCCGGGAAGGATGTCGATCAGCCCCCCGCCGGAACGGGGGGTGGAGCGTGGGCAGGCGGCGCTGGGCGGTGCTGGCCGTGCTGTCGGGCAGCCTGCTGATCATCGCGATGGACGCCACGATCCTGAACGTGGCGTTCCCCTCCCTGGTGGACGATCTGCGGCCGAACTCGGTCGAACAGCTGTGGATCATCGACGCGTACGCGCTGGTGCTCTCGGGACTGCTGATCACCGCGGGCGCGCTCGGTGACCGGTGGGGCCGCCGCCGGCTGCTGATCGCGGGATTCGTGATCTTCACGCTCGCCTCCCTGCTGGCGGTCGTGGCCCATGCCCCCTGGGTGGTGATCGCCGCCCGTGCGCTGCTCGGCGTGGGCGGCGCGGCGATCATGCCTTCGACGATCTCGATCCTGCGGGTGGTGTTCACCGATCCCCGGGAGCGGGCGCTCGCCTACAGCGTCTGGACCGCCGTCATGGGCGCCGGGATGGCCTTCGGCCCGCTGGTCGGCGGCCTGGTCGTGCAGCTGTACGAGTGGGAGGCCGCGTTCCTGCTCAACGTGCCGGTCGCCGTCGTCTGCATCGGGCTGGCGTGGTGGCTGGTCCCCGAGTCGGTCAGCCCGCGCGAGGGCCGCTGGGACTGGTGGGGCGTCGGCCAGTCGATGGTCGGGATGGTCGCGCTGGCCGGGGGGATCAAGCTGGTGGGCGGCCATGACGTGCCGCTGGGGCTCGTTCTCCTGGCGGTGGCGGCCGTCGTGCTGACCGTCTTCGTGCGCCGCCAGCTGCGGCTGGACAACCCGCTGTTGCAGGTGCGGATGTTCTGCGACCGGACGTTCAGCGTTTCGGCGGTCTCGATCTTCCTGGGCATGATGGCGCTCGGCGCGGTGCTGTTCCTGCTGAGCCAGTGGTTCCAGTACGCGGAGGGCCTCAAGCCGTTCGAGGCCGGGGTGCGGCTGCTGCCCGCCCCGGTCGCGCTCATCATCGCTCCGCTGTTCACGCCCAGGTTCCTCGACCGGTTCCGGGTGAGCACCGTGCTGGGGCTGGGCATGCTGCTCGCGGCCGTCGGCATGGCCGTCCCCTGGGCCGCCGATCTGGACGGCGACCTGCACTACGTCGAGGTCGCGATCGCCCTCGCCTGTCTCGGCACCGGCTTCGGCGTCGCCGCGACGGCCGCGTCGGTAGCCCTGCTGTCGTCGTCTCCGCAGGAGGAGGCGGGCGGCGCGGCGGCGGTCGAGGAGATCTCCTACGAACTGGGCGGAGCCATGGGCGTCGCGGTGATCGGCAGCCTGGCCCACGTCCTGTACTTCAACGCGATGCCCGCCCTGGGCCTCCCTCGCGATGTCCACGCCAAGGTGCGCGACTCCATCGGCGAGGCCACCGTCGTCGCGGAGGAGGTCGGCGGTGCGAAGGCGCGGGAGATCATCGTGGCCGCGTGCCAGGCGTTCACCGATTCTCTCGGCACGGCCTGCCTCGCCGCCGCCGTGCTGCTGCTCGCCTCAGGCCTGATCGGCTGGTGGCTGATCCCGCACGACTTCCGCCCGACCAAGTCCGGCCACTGAGGACGGGGCCGGCGCCCGTTCCGCTGTCGCGACCGCCCGTCCGGAGCACTTGAAATACAGACTGCCTGTATGTGATTCTCGGCATGACGGTTTACAGACAGCCTGTATGTATTTTCCGGAGGCGTGATGCCGCACATCGAACTGAGCCAGGGCACGATCCGCTACCGGGAGGCCGGGGCCGGGCCGCCGATCGTGTTCCTGCACGGCTACGTCATGGACGGCCGCCTGTGGGACGGCGTGATCGAACGGCTCGCGGGAGAGTTCCGGTGCATCGCGCTGGATCTTCCGATGGGCGCGCACACCGTCCCGATGGCGCCCGATGCCGACCTCAGCCTGCGCGGACTGGGCGCGCTGGTCGCGGACGCCCTGGCGGCGCTCGACCTGGAGGACGTGACGCTGGTCGGCAACGACAGCGGCGACGCCATCGCCCAGGTCGTGGCGGCCTGGCACCCCGAGCGGGTGGCCAGGCTGGTCCTCACCCCCGGCGACTGCTTCGACAACTGCCCGCCCGCGCTGTTCAAGCCGCTGGTGACCGCCGCCCGGGTTCCGGCCCTGATCACCTTCGCCATCGGGTCACTCCGGGTGCGGGCACTGCGCCGGCTGCCGTTCGCCTACGGCCTGCTCACCGGACGCCCTCTGCCGCACGACCTGATCGACGGGTGGATCGCCGCGTTCCGCCGCCACCCGGGCGTGCGCCGCGACTGCGTCAAGGTCACCCGGGGACTCAGGCCCGACGTCACCCGGGAGGCGGCGATCCGGCTGGCGGAGTTCGGCCGGCCGGCGCTGCTCGCCTTCGCCCCGGACGACAGGCTCTTCCCGTTCGCGCACGCCGAGCTGCTGGCCGCGGTCCTGCCCGACGCGCGGGTGGAGCGCATCGACGACAGCCTCACCTGGGTCATGATCGACCAACCCGACCGCACGGCCGCGCTGATCCGCGACTTCGCGGTCTCCACTTAGGATGCGTACAGACTGTCTGGATATTTGCCAGCAGTCTGTACGCACGCGGAGGGGTGGGGGAACGGTGACGGCTGTGGGCAGGACGCACGCCGAGCGTTCGCGGGCGACCCGGACGGCCCTGATCACCGCCGGACGAGGACTGTTCGGCGAGCGCGGGTACGCCGACGTCGGCACCGAGGAGATCGTCCGCACGGCGGGGGTGTCGCGCGGCGCGCTCTACCACCAGTTCAGCGACAAGCGGGCACTGTTCGACGCGGTCGTCGAGGAGGTGGAGGCCGAGGTCACGCGGCGGGTCGTCGAGGACGCGCTGACCGGTCCCGCGGACCCGGCGGACGCCCTCCGGGCCGGCGCTCGCGCGTTCCTCGACGCCTGCGCCGTCCCCGAGGTCGAGCGCATCCTGCTGCTCGACGCCCCCGGCGTGCTCGGCTGGGAACGCTGGCGCGAGATCGGCGCGCGGCACGGCCTGGGCGTGATCGAGACGGCCCTGCAGACGGCGATCGACGCCGGAGCCCTGCGTCCGCAGGCGGTCCGCCCCCTGGCTCACCTGGTGCTCGGCGCACTCGACGAGGCCGCGATGGTCGTGGCCCGGGCCGCCGACCGCGATGCCGCGCGCGAGGAGATGCTGGCCGCCCTTGAAGGGCTGCTCTTCAGCTGAGGGACCGCGCTGGTCGCCTTACCGGGATTCGGGCTCGCCTCCCGGGGCCGCGTCGAAACGAATCGTCTTCAGCCGGTCGGCGGCGGCGCGGTCCAGCACCGTGACGCCGTCGGCCGGCGGCACGTGCCCGTCGCGGGCGCGCTCCATCAGCGGCCGCCAGCGGCGGACGTGCCGCGCGAACGCCGCCGGCGTCACGATCCGGCCCCGGGCGACCTGGCCGGCCCGCGCGGTGCGCGCGTCCACGTCGAGCAGGATCAGGTGCACCTCGGCGTCGCGCCGCCGCGCCAGCCAGGCGAAGCCGCGCAGGATGTGCGGCCAGGTGCCGCGGGTGTGCGCGACGACGGCGTGACCCCGGAACATCGCCCGGGCGATCCGCCACACATGGCTGGCGTGCACGACAGGGACGCGGAGCCGCTGCGGCACGGGACCCAGGAAGCGCGCCCACCAGTTACGGGACTGGCGTGAGTCGATCACCCGTGCGTCGCCGGAGATCACCGGCAGGGTCTCGTCACCGCGCAGGCCGTACAGCCGGTCGAGCAGGGTGCTCTTCCCCGCGCCGGGCAGCCCGGCGACGAGCACCAGCGATCCGGCCGGATAGCGCAGTTCGGTGAGCTGCGCGGACGTGGCCCTCTCGTTGAGTTCGCGGATTGTCTCTCCTGGTCTAGGCCCCCGAGGTCGGCGGTGCTCAGAAAACGAACGCCCGGCGCCGGTGGTTCCGGCGAGGGAATGCGCCACCGTACCGGAGATCACCGACATCGGCCTCCCAACATGCGGAAAACTCCCCTCCATGACCACCGAAGGCAGGAGCGCGCTGCGGCTCGTTCGCTCCGACCCGCCGTTCCGCCGCCTGTGGACCGCCCGCGCGGTCTCGTTCCTCGGCGACTCGCTCAGCCTGGTGGCCCTGATGGTCCACGTGGCGGACACCACAGGCCAGGCTCTGGCGGTCGCGCTCCTGCTGCTCGTCGGCGACTTCGCGCCCGCCCTGCTCGGCCCGCTGACCGGCGTGGTCGCCGACCGGTTCGAGCTGCGGCGGGTCATGATCGTCTGTGAGGTGGCGCAGGCCGCCCTGATCGCGGTGATCGCGCTCGGGATCACCGTGTTCCCGCTGCCGCTGATCCTCGGCCTGGTCGCGCTGCGGTCGATCGCGGGGCAGATCTTCCAGCCCGCGTCGCGCGCCGTCGTGCCCGCCCTCGTCCCCGACCGCGACCTGGAGGGCGCGAACGCGGCCATCGGCTTCGGCACCAACGGCGGTGAGGCGCTCGGGCCGCTGCTCGCCGCGCTGCTGCTGCCCCTGCTCGACGTGCGCGGCGTCCTGCTGGTCGACGCGGCCACCTTCCTGCTGTCCGCCGTCCTCCTGGTGTTCCTGCCCGCCGCCCGGCCGCCCGCCCCGGACGAGCGCGCGACGATCCTGAACGACGCGATCACCGGCCTCCGGCACATCGCGGCCACTCCGCTCCTGCGCGCCGTCGGCCTCGGCTTCATCGCCGTGGTGGCGTGCAACGGGATCGACGACGTCGCGCTGGTCTTCCTGGCCAAGGACACCTTCGACGGAGGCGACGCGGCCGTCGGCCTGCTCCTGGCAGCCGTCGGGATCGGCCTCTTCGCGGGCTACGCCCTGCTCTCGCGCCCCCGCCTGGCGCTGCCCGCGCTCCTGCTCACCGGCTTCGCGGTGAGCAGCGCGGGAAACCTCCTCACCGGCTTCGCCTGGGCGGTAGGGGCGGCCTTCGTCGTCCAGGCCACCCGCGGCGTCGGCATCGCCGCGATGGACGTCGCCACCAACACCCTCATCCAGCGGAACGTCCCCGCCCACCTGCTCGGCCGCGTCTTCGGCTCGCTCTACGGCGCCATCGGCGTCGCCGCGGCGCTGTCCTACCTCGGCGGCGGGCTCCTGCTGGACCTCACCGGCCCGCGCACCGCGTTCATCGTCGCCGGAACGGGCGGTCTGCTGACCACCCTCGCCACCGCCGCGGCCCTGCGGAATAGGCTCGGACCGATCACGTGAGGAGGGCCGATGCAGGCCGTGATGTACGAGGCGTTCGGTGCGCCTCTCGAAGTTCGCCAGGCGCCCGACCCGGTCGCTCCGGCCGGCGGAGTGGTGATCCGTGTCGAGGCGACCGGTCTGTGCCGCAGCGACTGGCACGGGTGGCAGGGGCACGACGCGGACATCCAGATCTTCCCGCACGTACCGGGCCACGAGCTTGCCGGGACCGTGGCCGAGCTGGGACCGGGCGTCGCCGGATGGAAACCCGGTGCCCGGGTGACCGTCCCGTTCGTGTGCGCGTGCGGGCGCTGCCGGTCGTGCCTGCGCGGTGACCAGCAGGTCTGCGAGAACCAGACGCAGCCGGGTTTCACGCACTGGGGCTCGTTCGCGGACTACGTGGTGATCGAGAACGCCGACGTCAACCTCGTCGGGATGCCGGACGAGATGGAGTTCACGACGGCGGCGGGCCTGGGGTGCCGGTTCGCCACCGCGTTCCGCGCGGTCGTCGCCCAGGGCCGCGTCACGCCGGGGGAGTGGGTCGCCGTGCACGGCTGTGGCGGCGTCGGCCTGTCGGCGGTCATGATCGCGGCGGCACTGGGCGCCCGGGTCATCGCGGTGGACATCGCGGCGGCCGCGCTGACGATGGCCGCCCGCCTCGGCGCCGCCGTGACCCTCGACGCCTCGGAGGAGACGGACGTCCCGGCGGCGATCCACGACCTCACCCGCGGCGGCGTGCAGGTGTCGCTGGACGCCCTGGGCAGCCCGGCGACCGCCCGCGCGTCGATCGCCGGGCTGCGCCGCCGCGGCCGGCACGTCCAGGTGGGCCTGCTGCCCCCGGCCGCCGGGCGCGCCGAACTCCCCATGGAGCTGGTCATCGCCCAGGAACTGGAGATCCTCGGCAGCCACGGGATGGCCGCCCACGCCTACGGGCCGATGATGGAGATGGTGCGGGCGGGCACCCTGCGCCCCGATCTCCTGGTGAGCCGCACCATCGGACTGGACGAGGCCCCCGCCGCCCTGGCCGCGATGAACACCCCCGGCGTCACGATGATCGTCCCCAGCGCCTGACGCCGGGCGTCAACGCCCTTGCACATGCCGCCGACCGCTCGCGCGGGTGGGGTCAGGAGTGCGGGGTGTCTGCGATCGCGTCCTGGGCGATGGTGAAGCGCGCCACGCATTCGTAGAAGGCGAGGGAGGCGTCGACGAAGCCCGCGTTGTTGGCGAGTTTGGCCAGTTGGTGGGCGTGGCGGGCGGCGAGGGAGCGGTCGAGGTGGCGCGGGCTGGCCTGCAGGAGCGCGAGGGCCTCAGGGTGGCCGGTCGCGGCGGCGTCGGTCAGCAGGGACAGGGCGTCCTGGGCGCGGGCGGGGTCGGCCGCCAGCAGGACCGCGACCTGGTAGACCGCGTGCGGGTCGCGGGCCGACGCCTGGAGCAGGAGGATCCGTCCGTAGGGCCCGAACGTGATCGTGTGTTCGTAGGCGGCCTCACTCACCCGGATCGGGCCGGTGAGTCCGTGGTCATCGTCGGGCGGCACGTACAGCGTCGCCGTGGCCGGCAGGGCGTGCGGACCGGGGCGGACGGGCAGGCCGAGCCGCCGCGCCTCGTCCTCGGCCTCGCTCAGGCGCCGCTGCCAGTCGAGCAGGCTGGCGCGGCCCGGGTCCTTCGCCAGGTGGCCGGATTCGAAGCCGAGCCGCTGGCAGCACAGGACGAAGCACGCGAGCCACGCCGGATCCGGCATGGTCTCGCGGCGGCCGTGCAGGTTCTCGCTGAGGGCGCTCTTGGAGAACGTCGTCGTCACGTTCTCCAGATCCGGGTAGAGGCCGGGCAGGCGCGGCGCCAGCTCGATGATCAGCTTGTACCGGGGGCGTCCGCAGTCGGCGTAGAAGCGACGCAGCCTCGCCGCGAACGCGTCCCGCACCGGGTGTGCCGGATATCTCCTCACCACGCAAGGATGCTATGTGAAGCGGTGGGCGTCTGTGGCGAATGACGACGTAGGTCCGTACTCACAGGCCACGGACGATCTCGCGCAGGACGGCGTCGCTTCCCACGTCCGTCAGGGTTTCCTGCCCACCCCGCAGAACTGGTCGATCGGTTCGGGCTCGCCGAACGGTGTGGCCTCGGGCCGCCACAGCGTGCAGGAGACGATGCCGGGCTCGACCAGCTCCAGCCGGTCGAAGAACCGCGCCAGCTCGGCCGGGCCGCGATGCTTGCCCGGCGGCTTGCCGAACCGGTTCCACTGCCTGATGGCCTCGGCCATCCTCTCCCCGGTGACCTCGATCGTGGGGTGCGCGATGGCCAGGTAGCTGCCCGCCGGAACCTCGTCGAGCAGCCGGTCGACGATGGACTGCGCCTCCGCGTCGTCCATGACGTGCCACAGCACGCCCAGCATCGTGATCGCGACCGGCCGGCCGAAGTCGAGGGTCGCCGCCGCCCCCTCCAGGATCGTGTCGGGATCGTGCATGTCCGCGTCGAGGTAGTCCGTCGCTCCCTCCGGGGTGCTGGTGAGCAGGGCCCGGGCGTGGGTGAGGACCAGCGGGTCGTTGTCGACGTAGACGATCCGTGACTCGGGCGCCACCCGCTGGGCCACGGTGTGGGTGTTGTCGACGGTCGGCAACCCCGTCCCGATGTCGAGGTACTGGCGGATGCCCGCCTCTCCCAGGAAGCGCACGGCCCTGCTCAGGAACGCCCGGTCGGCGCGGGCCTGCGTGACGATGTCGGGCAGGACCTTCTCGATTTGATCGCCGAGCTCGCGGTCGACCGGATAGTTCTCTTTCCCGCCCAGCCAGTAATCCCAGATGCGCGCGGAATGCGACACGGTCGTGTCGATCTCCGCCGCCGGCCGAAACTCCGAAGCCCCGGTCACGAGCCACCTCCACAGATACCTTTCCGCCAACCTAACCCCGGTGGCATCTGCTCACGTTCCGGTCAGCGCGACAGCGCGACGATTCCTTTTCGCGCATCTCGCAAGTCACGAGATATGCCCACAAACGTTCCATCGGTGCTCAGCGGTGGCGAACGCCCGACCGGAGAACGCGGCGGCCGTTCCTCCGGCTCGTGAGGTAGCCAGAACCTTCCCGAACGGCCACCGCTCTCAGGCTCCGCACGTCTTCGGCGCGACGGGATGGTGGTCGGCTTCGGCTACTCAGCCGGGTGAGCGGGTGCTGCCGCCGGGCGGGCACCTGCTCGTCGAGGTCCCCGATCCGGAGTGGATCATCGGCAGGCTCGCCGGGCGCTGGTGGCACGCGTGGTTCCAGCCGCAGCACCTGCACTTCGTCCCGGTCGGCAACCTCGTCGCCGCGCTGGCGGACCGCGGCCTGGAGACCGTCGCCGTCGAACGCGGGCGGGCGCACCAGCCGGTGGACCTCCTCATGATCGTGATGATGCTCGCGCACCGGGTCGTTCCCGATCCCGCCAAGCCGTGGCGGACGGAGCGGCACGCCCGGCTGAGACGCGCACTGCGCACGGGCGTCTATCTGGCCGCGGGTCCCGCCATGTTCGCGGCGGCCTCGGCGGACCAGCTGCTGGCTCCGCTGATCAAGCGCGGGCCGCGGTCCAACACCTACCGGGTGCTGGCCCGGCGGACGGCCGGTGAGGCGGCGGCTGCGCCGCCGTGGCCAGAGGTGGGCTGACCAGCAAGAACGGTCAGGTTTGCCCAAAGGGCACCGGGCGTGCGAGCAATCACTGTCGATATGCCTGTTCGGTCGGCGTGGTCCGGCGTTCCACCTGCGGCGGGCCGTGGTCGTGAGGGTATGGCAGGCCATTGACCTGCGGGTTAGCGCTGCTCAAACTAAAAGGAAACCTTTCTGTTTGTTGCTGGCGCTCGTCCGCCGCGCTCTCCCCGCCACCGATCCCCTCACCCCGGAACAGGGCTCCCCATGCGCCGATCGGTCAGTATCCTCCTCGCCCTCCTGCTCGCCGCCGCCGCGCTCGCGGCCCCCGGCACCGCCGCCCGCGCCGCCGACCGGCTGATCGCCACGTTCAGCCTGTCCGGCACCACCGGCAAGTTCGTGGTCAAGAATCCCGGCACCGCCGCCGCCACAGGATGGTCCATCGCCTTCGAGCTGCCCTCCGGAGTGACCGCGAGCAACCCCCAGAACGCCGCGCTCAGCCAGAACGGCACGCGGGTGACGCTCACCCCGGCCCACTACATCAACACCATCCAGGCGGGCCGGGACACCGAGCCCTACAGCCCGACGTTCGCCCTCAGCTCCGCCGCGCAGCCGACCACCTGCCTGGTCAACGGCGCGAACTGCGACGGCACCGGCGATCCGCCGGCGCCGTCCGCCGGGGTCACCGCCGGCTACTCCGTCAGCGGCACCCGTGCGAAGTTCGTCGTGGCCAACAACACCGCGACCGCGCTGAACGGCTGGACGATCGTGTTCGACCTCCCCGCCGGGGTGACCGCGAGCGCCGCCGACAACGGGTCACTCAGCCAGAACGGCCGTACGGTCACGCTGACCCCGGCGCACTACAACTCCACGGTCAGGGCGAACTCGACCACCGAGCCCTACAGCCCCACCTTCAGCGTCAGCACGTCCGGGGCCGAGCCGGTGAACTGCCGGATCAACGACGTCAACTGCGACGGGACGGCCGACCGGCCACCGGGCGCTCCCGGCAACCTGCGCTCGCCGGTCAAGACCACCAAGACCGCGTCGCTCGCCTGGGACGCGGCGGCGCCCGGGAGCCTGCCCATCACCGGGTACGAGATCTACAACGGCTCGGCGCACGCCGCGTCGGTGACCGGCACGAGCGCCGTCGTCACCGGGCTCACGCCCGACACCGAGTACACGTTCACGGTGAAGGCCAAGGACCGCAAGGGAGCGCTCTCGGCCGCCAGCGCTCCGCTGAAGGTGCGGACGAACAACCCGGCGGACGACTCGACGCCGCCCAGCGTCCCCGGTGACCTGCGCAGCACCGCGAAGACGTCGTCGACCGTGACGCTCGCCTGGAACGCCTCCACCGACAACAAGGGCGTCGCCAACTACGACGTGCTGGCCGACGGCGCCGTGGCGACGACGGTCACCGGCACGACGGCGACGGTCACGGGCCTGTCGCCGTCCACCGCCTACACGTTCACCGTCAGGGCCCGCGACCTGTACGACAACGTCTCGGCGGCGAGCACCGCGCTGAAGGTGACCACCGGCGACATCGAGGCCGGGCATGCCCGCGTCGGCTACTTCGTGCAGTGGGGCATCTACGGCCGCCAGTACTTCGTGCGCAACCTCGACACGACCGGCAACGCCGCCAAGCTGACGCACATCAACTACGCGTTCGGCAACATCGACCCCGTCAACCTGACCTGCCTGCAGGGCGTCACCAAGGGCACCACGCCCAACCCGCAGGACCCCAACCAGGGAGACGGCGCCGGGGACGCCGAGGCCGACTACGGCAGGCCGTTCAGCGCGGCCCAGTCCGTGGACGGCGTCGCCGACACCGGCTGGGAGAAGCTGCGCGGCAACTTCAACCAGCTGAAGAAGCTCAAGGCCAAGCACCCCCATCTGAAGGTGCTGATCTCGCTCGGCGGCTGGACGTACTCCAAGTACTTCTCCGACGTCGCCGCCACCGACGCCGCCCGCAAGAAGTTCGTGTCGTCCTGCCTCGACATCTACATCAAGGGCAACCTGCCGGTGTACAACGGCGCGGGCGGCCCCGGCACCGGTGCGGGGATCTTCGACGGCATCGATCTCGACTGGGAGTGGCCGGGCGCCGAGGGGCACGCGGGCAACCACGTCAGCCCCAACGACAAGGCCAACAACACCCTCCTGGTCGCCGAGTTCCGCCGCCAGCTCGACGAGCTCGGCGCGCAGACCGGCAAGCGCTATCAGCTGACGGCGTTCACCCCCGCCGACCCCGCCAAGATCGAGGCCGGCTGGGACCTGCCGCAGATCAACAAGCACATGGACATCTTCAACGTGCAGGGGTACGACTTCCACGGCGCCGGCAGCGACAACTCCTGGGAGCCCAACCGCACCGGCCACCAGGGCAACCTCCACACCGACACCGACGATCCCTACCCGTTCCACTTCAGTGTCGAGAACGCGGTGGACGTCTATCTCAAGGCCGGGGTCAGCCCACGCAAGATCACCATCGGGCTGGCGTACTACGGCCGTGGCTGGCAGGGCGTGACCGACGGCGGCAAGCGCGGCGAATGGCAGGCAGCCAAGGGCGCCGCTCCGGGACAGTTCCAGGAGGAGGCCGGAACGCGCGGCTACAGCAACCTGATATCGAGCGTGCCGAACTGCACCATCAGCCATGACGAACAGGCCATCGCGACGTCCTGCTTCACCGGTGACGGCGGTCAGTGGTGGACGTTCGACGACGCCTGGTCGATCGGGAAGAAGACCGCCTGGCTGAAGAGCAAGAACCTGCTCGGCGCCATGATCTGGGAGATGTCGGGCGACCCCGGCGTCCTCACCAGGGCGCTGCACGACGGCCTCGGAACGAGAGTGACCGCCACTCGCTGACCGTGCCCGGGCGGGCCCGGTCCTCCGTGCGAACCGTACGGAGGGCCGGGCCCGCTTTCGCGTTCACGCTTCGCACCAGTGGCGGGCGAGGACGCGGGCATAAGTGCGGAAAAACGGCGATGGACGGCCTGAATATTCAGCCGAAACGGCGGAGTCGGGGAAGATTGCTTGAGTGACATGTTTATAACCATTTCAATAGGTATCGCAGTGTGAAGTGTCGATCTAGCGTGTTCCCTTGATTGCCGGAACCGATCTCTGGGCGTGGACTGGGCGTGTGCGCAGTCAATTACGGAATGGAGTGTGTGCATTTCCCGGGCCACTGCCGACGACGTCAACGGCATGGGCGTACCGCTGATCTCCTCGAAGAAAGGTCACCCCCATGCCTGAGCGAATCCTCGTCATCGGCGGCGGGCCCGCCGGGAGCACGGCCGCGGCACTGCTCGCCCGCGCCGGCCACGACGTGCTCCTCCTGGAACGCTCCGTCTTTCCCCGCTACCACATCGGGGAGTCCCTGTTGCTGTCCTGCGTGCCGGTGCTTCACGTGTCCGGCGCCTACGAACGTGTGTCCCGGCACGGCTTCCAGGTCAAGCGGGGCAGCGTCTTCCGGTGGGGCACCGACGAGTGGGTCATCGACTGGCCGGCGATGGTGCACCCGGACGCGCACTCCTGGCAGGTCCATCGGGCGGAGTTCGACCACGAGCTGCTGCGCAACGCGGCCGACCAGGGCGCGAAGATCGTCGAGGGCGCCACCGTCAAGAAGATCATCTTCGCGGGCGGGCGGGCCGTCGCCGCCGAATGGGCGCACCGCGACGACCCGGAGGACGTTCGCGTCGCCGAGTTCGACTTCCTGGTGGACGCCTCAGGCCGGACCGGCGTCCTGACCAAGGGGCACTTCGCCAACCGGCGGCGGCACGACGTCTTCCAGAACGTCGCCGCCTGGGCGTACTGGACGGGTGCCGAGCTCCTGCCGGGATCGCCGGAGGGCTCGGTCAACTCGATCTCGACGGACGGCGGCTGGTTCTGGGCGATCCCGCTCGCGGGAGGCCAGCTGAGCCTCGGACACGTCACCCACAAGGACATCTTCGCCGAGGAGCGTCCCAGGTTCGCCTCGCTGGAGGAGTACTACCTGCATCAGGTCCAATCCTGCGAAACGCTCGGGCCGATGCTGCGGAACGCCCGCCGGGTCGGCGACGTCCGCGCCGAGCAGGACTACTCCTACGTGGCCGACTCGTTCAGCGGTCCGGGCTACATCGCGATCGGCGACGCCGCGTGCTTCCTGGACCCGCTGCTGTCCACCGGGGTGCACCTCGCGCTCTACAGCGCGCTCACCGGCGCGGCGGCGATCAACTCGGCGCTGAACGGCGGGCTGTCGGAACAGGAGGCGCTGGCCTTCTTCGAGTACGCCTACCGGCGGGCCTACGCGCGGCTCATCACCCTTGTCTCGCATCTGTACCAGCGCTACGACGGCAAGGACTCCTACTTCTGGCAGGCGCAGCGGCTGCACCTGACCGAGCACGACGACCGGCCGCCGATCCACTCGTTCATGGAGATCACCGCGGGCACCACCGACCTGCGGGAAGTCGCCGACGCGAGCACACGGATCATGACCGACGCGCTGATCGTCGAAGCCGACCAGGCGCAGCGGACCGCCGGAGAGCACCGCGTGTCAGGCACCCTCGGCGTCGACATGCGGCCGCTGCGGGACCTGTGGGCCGACCCGTCCGACCCGAGCCGGCTCGCCGCCGAACTGGACGGCGTCTACGTCACCACCGACCCGGTCCTGGGGCTCGCCCGCGCCGCGAGGACGTGACTTCGACTCACCAGCCCCGGTTGTGCCATTCGGGGAGGGAGGGGCGTTCGCGGCCCAGGGTGCTGTCCTTGCCGTGGCCCGGATAGAACCACGTGCTGTCGGGAAGGCGGTCGAAGACCCGCTCCTCGACGTCGCTCAGGAGCTGCTTGAAGCGGGTCGGGTCGCCCCAGGTGTTGCCCACGCCGCCCGGGAAGAGGCTGTCGCCGGTGAAGAGGTGGGGGCGTTCGCCCCCGGCGTCGTACAGCAGGGCGATCGAGCCGGGGGTGTGGCCGCGCAGGTGCACGACCTCTAGGACGGCCTCGCCGACCTGGACCGTGTCGCCGTTGTCGACGGGTTCGGTGACGGGTTCGGGGAGGGGCTCGGCGTCGAAGGGGTGGGCGACGACCGGGGCGCCGGTCGCCTGGACGACGTCGCTCAGCGCCATCCAGTGGTCCTGGTGGCGGTGGGTGGTGACGACGCGGCTGAGCGGGCCGTCGCCGATCAGTTCAAGGAGGCGGGCGGGCTCGTTGGCGGCGTCGATCAGGAGCTGGTCGCCGGTCGCGGCGCAGCGGAGCAGGTAGGCGTTGTTGTCGTACGGGCCGACGGCGACCTTGGTGATCGTGAGGCCGGGCAGCTCCCGGACATCGGGCTTCCCTCCGACCTCGACATAGCCGGTGTAGCTCATGTGTCCTCCTCGGTGGTGCGCGCCCACCCATCCTCCCCCATCCGGTGGAGGGGACCACGGAATTGAGTCACCAGACTCAGCGCAAGCGTGCCGTACCGGATGGTTCCTGACGGATTCTTGACGGACGATCGTTCGTGGAAGGTCAGGTCGAGAGGACGGTGACGCGGTGGTGACGAGGACTTCCCCGGTCGGCCCTCCGCGTGGGGACGACGCCCCTGACGAACTGCTGCGGCAGGCCTGTGCGCTGGTCCGGCTGTGCGGACAGGACGGGCTCATCGCGGCGGTGCTGCTGGCGCTCGTGCTCGCGGGAGTGGCCGCGCAGCTCGCCGCGGTCAGGCCCGGCGTCGTTCAGCTGGTGCTGCTGGGCGTGCTGGCGGTCGCCTACACCGTATCGGCCGGCTTCGTGGTGCGGTCGCGGATGACGCTGGTGGCGGCGCTCAGCACCGCCCGGGGCAACACGGGGTCGCCGCTCGACCCGGCCGTGCCGTGGCGGCCGTTCGCGCTGGACGCGGCACTGGACGTCCGGGTGCGCGACGGGGAGCTGCGGCGGCTGCTGGCGGCGGCGCACCGCTGTTCGGAGCTGTCCTGGCGCGCGGTGGTGTGGGGGATGGTGACGGCCGTGGCGTTCATCGTCTGGACGATGGCGATGGTGGCGTTGTGATCGACGACGATGTCAGGCCGGGCAGCTTCTGGGATCGGCTCGCGGCCACCGACCGGCAGGCGCTGCGCGCGATGGGCCGGCGCTCGGAGATCCCGAAGGGCGGGATGGTGTGCCACCAGGGTGTGGTGGCGCCCGGCGTCTTCGTGATGTTCAAGGCGAACGCGCGGACCGTGTCCAACGCGGTGGCCAAGGAGTTCGTCGACTCCAGCGAGGGCGACGAGTCCATCATCGATCTCTTCGGTCCCGGGGACCTGGTCGGCGCGCTGGCGCCCTGGGGGCATCCGCAGCGCGGGACGGTGGCCGCGCTCGACCAGATCGCCGTGCTGCGCATCGACCGGCGGCAGTTCGCCAGCCTGCTCGCGGCCAATCCACAGGTAGCCGACGCGATGATGCACACCATCGCGGAGGCCGACGCCTACGGCGGGCGCCGCCATGCGGTACGGGCGGCCGAACATCCGCAGCGTCTGGCGTACCACCTGCTGGAGCTGGCGCATCGGTTCGGCGTGCGGACCGCGCACGGCGTCCAGATCCCGCTGCGTCTCAGCCAGGCCGATCTGGCCAACTGGGCGGGCATCTCCCGCGAGACCCTGGTGCGCTGGTTCCGGGTCTGGCGTTCCAAGGGCATCCTCGACACCCGCAGCCGCCCGCTCACCGTGCTCGCCCCGGAGGCGCTGCGGCGGGCGGCCAGCCCCTGGGGAGACGAGTGGCCCGCGGAGACGCGGACGGCGGAACCGGTGCCCGTCGCGCCGGTGGAGGAGGCGATGAGCATCAGGATCGCCACCCGTTCGTCCGTACGGCTCGAGTCGCCGGAAGGCGGCCCGCCCGTCCTGAGGCTCCCACCCGACAACCCGTACTTCGCCGGCCGTGAGGTCAGTCTGGACAAGCTCGATCTGCTGGTGTCCCAGGCCGAGATGCCGCGGGCAGTGATCGTCCAGGGCATGGCGGGGGTGGGGAAGACCACGCTCGCGCTGCACTGGGCGCACCGGGTCGCCGTGCGTTTCCCGGACGGTGTGATCTTCGTCGACCTGCGGGGGACGACCCGTTCTCCCGTCACCGCGGGCGAGGCGATGGGGCAGGTACTGCGCGGCATGGGAGTGCCCGGCGACCAGCTGCCCCGGACCGAGAGCGGGATGCACGCGCAGTGCAGGTCGGTGCTGGCCGACCGGCGGGTGCTCCTCGTCCTGGACAACGCGGCGGGGGCCGAGCAGGTCCGGCCGCTGCTGGGCGCCATGGGGCCCGGGCTGGCCGTGGTGACCAGCCGCCGGCAGCTGCCGGACCTGCTCGACGGCGCCGACGTCCGGACGCTGGAGTTGCGGGAGATGATGCCGCGGGAGGCGGTCGCGCTCTTGGCCGCCGTCCTCGGCCCGGGCGACCGGCGCGTCCGCGACGAGGAGAAGGCGGCGGTACGGCTCGCGGGGGAGTGCGGCTTCCTGCCGCTCGCCCTCGGCATCATGGCGGGCCGGCTCGCCGAGAATCCCGAGGAGTCGATCGCCGACGCCGTCCGGGAGCTGGCCGACCGCGACGGCCCGGAACCGGCGCCGTACGGGCCCGGGCTCGCCGGCGGCGGCATGCCGGCGACCGGCGGCCTGCACGGTGTGCTGAGCCCGACGTTCGACGTCGCCTACCGGGCGCTGCGCCGCGACCAGCGGGAGGCGTTCCGCAGGCTGGGACTCGTCCCCGGCCCCGACTTCACGCCGACCGCGCTGGCCGCGCTGCTGGACCGTCCGGTCGCGGAGGCACGTGAGCTGCTCGACGGGTTGTGCCAGGCCTACCTCGTGCAGGACGTGGCGTCCGGCAGGTTCCGCATGCACGACCTGCTGCGCGACTTCGCCCGTGAACGCGGTCTCAGCGAGGACGACGACAACGACCGGCTCGCGGCGCAACGGCGGCTGCTGGGCGGATATCTCGCGGAGGCGCGCGAGGCGGGGCAGGCGCTGGGACGAGGCGGCCGTCCTGTGCTCGAGGGCGCGGAGGAGCCGGCGTCGCCGCCGGACCCGGCCGCCCGGGCGCGGAGCCTCGCGTGGTTCGAGGCCGAACGGCGCAACCTGGTCGCCGCCGTGCATCTCGCGGCCCAGCACGGACTGCACCGTACGTGCTGGGAGCTGGCCGACTCGCTGTTCGACTTCCAGGAGTTCCGGCGCTACAGCGAGGACAACATCACCGTTCACGACGCGGGGCTGCGCGCCGCACGGACGGAGGAGGACTGGGCCGCCGCGGCCGTCATGCTGCACAACCTCGCCGTCGCCCACTCCGACCTCGGCCGGCCCGTCCAGGCCATCGGATACTGCGAGGACGCCAAGCGCGGATTCCGTTCCGCCGATCCGCCCGACCGCCGGGGGGAGGCGCTGGCGCTGGCCACCCTCGCCGACGTGCACTGTGCGCTCGGCCGCTACATGACGGCGATCGAACGGGCGCGGCAGTCACTGGCCATCCACGAGTCCCTCAACGACAGCAGTGGCGTCGCAAGAGGACACGAGACGCTCGCCAGGAGCTTCCTCCTCCTCGCCGACTACGGGGCATGCCTGGAGAACGCGGGCAAGGCGCTGGAGATACGCCGCCGGATCGGAGACATGACAGGAGTGGCCGAGACGTTGCTCACCCTCGCACGGGTGCACCGGCGGCGCGGCTCCATCGACGCGGCGGTCTCCCACGCCCTTGAGGCCCTCTTCATCCGGCAGGAGCTCGCCGACCGGCACGGTGAGGCGCAGGCCCTCACCGAGCTGGCGCGCGTGTACGCCTCGCTCGGCCTGCGCGAGCTGGCACAGCAGGACGCCGAGAAGGCACTGGAGAGTTATCGGGCCCTCGGAGCCCGCCAAGGCGAGGCCCGCGCCCTCACCACGCTGGCACGGCTGACGTGCGACGCCGCCCGCTTCGCCGAGGCGTTCACCTATTGCGGCGAGGCGCTGCGCCTGCACCGGGAGATAGGAGACCGGCACGGCGAGGCGGAAGCCCTCGCGCAGGTCGGCATCGTGCACTGGCGCCTCGGCCGCTACCGCGAGGCCCGCGAACAGCTCGCCCGCGCGCTGGAGATCCGGCGCGAGATCGGTGACCTGCACGGCGAGGCCCATGACCTGGAGCACCTGTCGATGGTGATGCGGCGCCTCAACCGCTACCAGGAGGCGTTCGTGCTCGGCCTGGAGGCGCTGGACCTGTGGCACCGGCTGGGCGCCCAGGACGGCCTGGCGGGCACGCTCGGCAGCGTCGCCCGCACCTATCTGTGCCTGGGCCTGCACGAGGAGGCCGAACGGGCCGCCACGCAGGCCCTGGAGATCCGCCGCGACATCGGCGACCGGTACGGGCTCGGCACCGGCCTGGACACCTACGCCCTCGTTCTGCGCCGCAGCGGCCGCCTCGACGAGGCGCTGCGGACCGAGCTGGAGGCGCTGCGCGTCCTCGGTGAGGTCGGCGACCAGCACAGCGAGGGCACCGCGCTGGTCCACCTGGCGGCGATCTACCTCGACCTCGACCGGACCGACGAGGCGCTCGCCACCGGCAAGGAGGCGCTCGACCTGGCCACCAGGCTCGGCGACGCCCGGGAGCAGGCGTACTCCATGCACACGATGGGCCGCGCCTGCCAGCGCCAGGGCCACCATCCGGAGGCGGCCGGGCACTTCGCCGCCGAGATCGTCATCCGCCGCGAGGTGGGCGACCACAGCGGCCAGCGGACCGCGCTCGAAAAGCTGCGCGAGTCGTACGTGGCGCTCGGCGACGAGACCGCCGCCGCCGACTGCGTCCGCCGGATGCGCGCCATCGACCTGTGGCTGGACTCCGAGGGCGGCGAGGAGGTTCCCGAGGCAGAATGATCTTCAAGGTCCAGTGACCACGCGGGCGCGGGCCGCGGTGATACCGACGGCCGGCCGCACGTGTGTCGTCGTACGCAGATCGTCGTCGCTCTGCCGCGTTCACTGGAAGAGGGAGGGCGCCGATGGACATCAGCACGTTCTGGGCCGCGCTGCCCGACCCGGGGCGCAGGGCGCTGGAGGAGGCCGGCACCTCGGTCCTCATCAGGCAGGGCGCGTTCCTGACGCGCCAGCACAACCGGTCGTCCCAGGTGTACGTGCTGCGGTCGGGAGCGGTGGAGGTCTGGGTCGACCGGGCCGGGGAGCGGGTCATCCTCGACGTGCTCGGCCCGGGTGACCTGGTCGGGGAACTGGAGGCCGTGGACGGCGGCGTGCGCGAGGCCAGCGTGGAGGCGCTGACCCCGGTCCAGGCGCTGGTGCTGCCCGCCGACCGGTTCCGGACGGTGCTGAACGCCGACCCCGAGTGGGTGTGGGCGGTCGCGGGCGTCCTCGCCGAACGGCTCCGCGACGCCAACGAGCTGCGGATCTCGCACTTCCCGGACGACGCCGAACGGCGCCTCGGGACCCGGCTGCTCCGCCTCTTCGCACGCTTCGGGGTCCCCTCCGAGGACGAGGACGGCTCGCTCCTCGTCCGCCTGCCGATCTGCCAGCAGGACCTCGGCCGGTGGGCGGGCATGGGCCGCCGGAAGGTCGCCCAGATCCTCGCCGGGGAGCGGGTCCGCGGCGGCCTCTCCGTCACCCGCAACACGATCACCGCGCGGTCGCCGGAGGTCCTGCGCCGCCTGGCCGGCGACGACGCGGACCCGGCCCCGGGCGGTGACCCGCGCTCATAGGCCGCTGGGCTCGTGCGGCCACGGGGGAGGTACGGGCAGCGCGCCGTCGGGCCGCAGCACCAGGCCGGAACCGTCGGAACGGCCGCTGAGCCAGCCCAGCAGCGCGCGGCCGGAGCCGGAGATGACCGACCCCGCCGCGTCGCCCAGCTCGGCCGACTCGCCGGTGTCGGTGGCGACGAGCCGGAATCCGGCGACCTCGCCCTGCAGCTCCGCCGGGAGGGCGGCCAGATCCGCGAGCGTCGCGGGCAGCGCCCACCGCACGTACGGCTCGGGCCAGTCCGCCGGACCGTACCCCGCCGCGAGATCGACGTGATGCGCCTCGACCTCGTTCCAGCGGCGGTACACCGTGTACCAGGCGGGGTGCGCGTACCCGGCCAGCGCCCGTACCTCGGCGTCCCACGCCGAGGCGGGCAGGGTGCGGGCCTGCTCGGCGAACCGCCCCGCCGTCGCCCGGACGTCGGCGACCAGCGCTGACCGGCACCGTCCGGCGCCCGCCTCCAGATCGGCCTCCCGCGCCGCGAAGCTCGGGTACTGCGGGACCTCCACGCCCGTCCGCGCCCATTCGAGCAGGTTCCAGAGCGAGTCGGCGTTGCGCGCGATGTGCGTGGCCACGTGCGCGCGCGTCCATCCGGGCAGCGCGGAGGGGGCGGCGAGCTCCTCGTCCGACAGCCCGGACAACGTGGCCACGACCCGTTCGGTCCCCGAGTCGATCTCCTCCAGGACCTTTCCCCACTCCCGCATGACGCGCTCCTCTCGTCGCCAGGGCCTCCATCCTGCCCGGTGCCGGGCCGACGGCCGAACGCCGGTCCGGGTGGCGCGGTTCGGCCACGGTCCAGGGGTTCATGGATGTCCGCGGCGGTGCGAGACTCGATCTCCGGAGAGGAGTGATCCCATGCTTCGCCGTGCCGGTGTCGTCGTGTCCGCAGGAATACTCGGGGTCGTCGTGCTGCCTCCAGCGGAGGCCTCCGTGCACGGCGGGGGCCTGGTGAGCGAGATCCAGCTGCCGAACGGCTGGCGGCCCGAGGGAATCGCGATCGGGGCGGGCCCGTTCGCCTATGTCGGGTCGCTGGCGGACGGGGACATCTACCGGGCCGACCTGCGGACCGGGAAGGGCGCGGTCGTCAGCCAGGGCCCCGGCACGCCGACCGTGGGCATCAAGGTCGACCGGCGGGGCCGGATCTTCGCGGCGGGCGGGCCCACCGGGACGGCGCGGGTCGTGGACGCGCGGACCGGGCGGATCATCTCCAGCCACCAGCTGTCGGCCGGGACGCCGACGTTCGTCAACGACGTCCATGTGACACGGGACACGGCCTGGTTCACCGACTCCGCGACCCCGCAGCCCGCCCTGTACAAGATGCGGCTGGGGCGGGACGGGCTGCCGAGGGGCGTCGAACGGCTGCCGCTGAGCGGTGATCTCGTCTTCAACCCGACCGGCCCGAACGCCAACGGCATCGTCTCGACGCCGGACGGGAAGGGCCTGCTGATCGTCCAGAGCAACGCCGGGAAGCTCTTCCGCGTCGACCCGGCCACCGGCGTGACGCGGACCGTCGACCTCGGCGGCGAGTCGCTGCCCAACGGCGACGGAATGCTGCGGCACGGACGGACGCTGTACGTGGTGCAGAACCGCCTCAACGTCATCGCCGTCCTCAGGCTCGACCGGTCCGGCGAAACGGCACGGGTGGTCCGGCGGATCGGTGATACTCGTTTCGACGTGCCCACCACGGTCGCGTCGTTCAAGGACCGTCTCTACCTGCCGAACGCCCGGTTCACCACACCGCCGACGCCGGACACGACCTACAACGTGGTCGGGGTCAGAGCGCACAGGTAGGCCGCCCGGAGGGCCCGGCGCGTTCCGGTGGCGAGAGCCGTTCGAACACGTGTACGGTTCGAAATGCGGAGGCGGTCGCCGCTGTTGTCGCAGGACGGGGGATTCTGTCGTACCCCCTGGCTAGCCTGAGACCGACGCTCTCTAGTCTCTATTCGCCGCGCCCAAGAGGAACCGGAAGAACGCTGTGCATGACCGACTCATCGTGCGTGGAGCACGCGAGCACAACCTGAAGGACGTCTCGCTGGACCTCCCGCGGGACTCCATGATCGTGTTCACCGGGCTGTCGGGGTCCGGCAAGTCGAGTCTGGCGTTCGACACGATCTTCGCCGAGGGCCAGCGCCGGTACGTGGAGTCCTTGTCGGCCTACGCCCGGCAGTTCCTCGGGCAGATGGACAAGCCCGACGTCGACTTCATCGAGGGCCTGTCCCCGGCGGTGTCCATCGACCAGAAGTCGACCAGCAAGAACCCGCGTTCGACCGTCGGCACGATCACCGAGGTCTACGACTACCTGCGGCTGCTGTACGCGCGGATCGGCCACCCGCACTGTCCCGAGTGCGGCCGCCCGATCAGCCGCCAGGCGCCCCAGCAGATCGTCGACCGGGTGCTGGAGCTGGAGGAGGGCACCCGTTTCCAGGTGCTCGCACCGGTGATCCGCGGCCGCAAGGGCGAATACCTGGAGCTCTTCCGCGAGCTACAGTCCAAGGGCTACTCCCGCGCGCTGGTCGACGGCGCCATGATCCGGCTCGACGAGCCGCCCCGGCTCAAGAAGCAGGAGAAGCACGACATCGCCGTCGTCGTCGACCGTCTCGCGGTCAAAGACTCGGCCCGCCAGCGCCTCGCCGACTCGGTCGAGACCGCGCTCGGGCTGGCCGGCGGCACGATCGTGCTCGACTTCGTCGACCTGCCCGAAGACGACGAGCACCGCACCCGGATGTTCTCCGAGCACCTCTACTGCCCGTACGACGACCTGTCGTTCGACGAGCTGGAGCCGCGCTCGTTCTCGTTCAACTCGCCCTACGGCGCCTGCCCCGACTGCACGGGCCTCGGCACCCGCATGGAGGTCGACCCCGAGCTGGTCGTCCCGGACGTGGAGAAGACCCTCGGTGAGGGCGCGATCCAGCCCTGGTCCAACGGGCACGTCAGCGACTACTTCCTGCGGTTGCTGTCGGCCCTCGGCGACGCCATGGGCTTCGACCTCAACACCCCCTGGGAAAAGCTCCCCGCCAAGGCGCGCAAGGCCGTGCTCAACGGCCACGAGACCCAGGTGCACGTCCGCTATAAGAACCGCTACGGCCGGACGCGTTCCTACTACACGGCCTACGAGGGCGCGATCCCCTACATCCAGCGGCGGCACGCCGAGTCCGAGAGCGACGCGACCCGCGAGCGCTTCGAGGGCTACATGCGCGAGATCCCGTGCCCGACCTGCCACGGCGCGCGGCTCAAGCCCGTCATCCTCGCGGTCACCATGGGCGGCAAGTCGATCGCCGAGGTCGCGGCCATGCCCATCGGCGAGTGCGCCAAGTTCCTGCTGGCCATGGAGCTGGACGAGCGCGAGACGCACATCGCCGAGCGGGTCCTCAAGGAGGTCAACGCCCGCCTGGGCTTCCTGCTCGACGTCGGGCTCGACTACCTCACCCTCGACCGGGCCTCGGCCACCCTCGCCGGCGGCGAGGCGCAGCGCATCCGGCTGGCCACCCAGATCGGCTCGGGCCTGGTCGGCGTGCTGTACGTGCTGGACGAGCCGTCCATCGGCCTGCACCAGCGCGACAACCACCGGCTCCTGGAGACCCTCATCCGCCTCCGTGACATGGGCAACACGCTCATCGTCGTCGAGCACGACGAGGACACCATCCAGGCCGCCGACTGGATCGTCGACATCGGTCCCCGCGCGGGCGAGCACGGCGGCGAGATCGTCGTCTCCGGCACGCTCGACGAGCTGCTCACCTCCGACAGGTCGCTGACCGGCGCCTATCTGTCGGGCCGCCGCAGGATCGAGATCCCGCAGATCCGCCGTCCCCGGACCAAGGGCCGCGAGGTCACGGTCAAGGGCGCCGCCCAGAACAACCTCCAGAACGTCGACGTGGCGTTCCCGCTCGGGGTCTTCACCGCGGTCACCGGCGTCTCGGGCTCGGGCAAGTCGACGCTGGTCAACGACATCCTCTACAACTCGCTGGCCAAGCAGCTCAACGGCGCCCGCACCGTCCCGGGCAAGCACAAGCGGGTCAACGGCGTCGACCAGCTCGACAAGGTCGTCCATGTCGACCAGTCGCCGATCGGCCGCACGCCCCGTTCCAACCCGGCCACCTACACGGGCGTCTTCGACCACATCCGCAAGCTGTTCGCGCAGACGACCGAGGCCAAGGTGCGCGGCTACCAGCCGGGCCGCTTCTCCTTCAACGTCAAGGGCGGCCGCTGCGAGAACTGCTCCGGTGACGGCACCATCAAGATCGAGATGAACTTCCTGCCGGACGTCTACGTCCCGTGTGAGGTCTGCCACGGCGCCCGCTACAACCGGGAGACCCTGGAGGTCCACTACAAGGGCAAGACGATCTCCGAGGTGCTCGACATGCCGATCGAGGAGGCCACGGTCTTCTTCGAGCCGATCACCGCGATCCACCGTCACCTCAAGACCCTGAGCGACGTCGGCCTCGGCTACGTCCGCCTGGGCCAGCCCGCGCCCACCCTCTCCGGCGGCGAGGCGCAGCGCGTCAAGCTGGCCGCCGAGCTGCAGAAGCGCTCGACCGGCCGGACGATCTACGTGCTGGACGAGCCGACCACCGGCCTGCACTTCGAGGACATCCGCAAGCTCCTGGGCGTGCTCAACGGCCTGGTCGACAAGGGCAACACGGTGATCGTCATCGAGCACAACCTGGACGTCATCAAGACCGCCGACTGGATCATCGACATGGGTCCCGAGGGCGGCTCGCGCGGCGGCACCGTCGTCGCCACCGGCACCCCCGAGGACGTCGCCAAGGTCGAGGCCAGCCACACCGGCATGTTCCTGGCCAAGATGCTCGACCAGAACGGCTGACCCACGGCCTGAACCGGCCGCCCGCGCCGGCCGTGACAGGAGTACGGCGGCACGTCCGCCGACTCCTCGCGCCGGTGCGGGCCTGCTGCCCCGTCACAGGCGACAGGCCCGCGGGGCGTCTTCACCGGTGCGAGGCCTGCGGGACTGGCCGGGCAGGTGACGGCATGCGGTGGACCGGAGGGCGGCACGACCCCGCGAGCCCAGCCGACACCGGCCAGTCCTCCGCGCTGGTCCAGTTGTGACGTGAACGCACGATGCCCGCGGCGGGACCGGCCCCAGGGGGGTCGTGCCCGCCACGGGCATCGTCAGTGGTTCAGGTCAGGCGGGAAGGATGTTCTCCGCCTGGAGGCCCTTCTGGCCCTGGGTGACGTCGAACGTCACCTTCTGGCCTTCCTGGAGCTCACGGAAACCCTGCGCGGCGATGTTCGAGTAGTGGGCGAAGACGTCCGGGCCTCCGCCGTCCTGCGCGATGAAGCCGAAGCCCTTTTCCGAGTTGAACCACTTGACCGTACCGGTGGCCATAGCCATCTCCTTCTGGATAGGTCCCGGACCCACCCCTTGTGGGCCCGAGAACGCCGCGACCGCCCATCCGGAAGATCCAGAAAAAACAAAAAGCGCCTGAGGAAACCGTCAGGCGCACACAACAATGTTTATGGGAACCGCAACGGGACTACGCTAGCACACCTCCAGGCCTGGACGTGCCAGATCGTCCGCGACCCGAAAGATTCGAGGTCAGGTGCCGGGGAAATGCCCCGGAACCTTCCTCCGTGACGCATACTGAGATGTGATGAAACCCTCCCGAGCCGCGCAGCGGCGACACCTGCCGACCAGCCCCTTCAAGCCTCCGCTCCCGGCGCCGCCGGTCAAGGAGTTCGAGCCGGGCGACCAGGTGACCCACGACAAGCACGGTCTCGGACGCGTTCTCGAAGTCGAGGGACAGGCCGTCCTCGTCGACTTCGGCACGGTGAAGGCGCGGATCGTCGCGCCCTACGCCAAGCTTTTCAAGCTGTAGGCGTCCGAGGCCTGACCAGGTCTGCGCCCCGCCAAGGGGCACGGGCCCGCCGACCATGCGTCCTGTCATCTTCGCCGACCCTACCTCGCGGCCCCGCGATCCGCCCGCGCTTCCCCGCGGCGGCTCCTCAGCGCGCGCGGCCAACAAATTCGATCTCGGTTCGCCTGTTCAGGATTGAACCTTCCCTGTGATGCGTACGTATCTCCTAGTGATAGGGGAGTAATCGAACGCCGCACACGGAGGTAGGAATTCATGGTGACGGAGCCCGCATCGCAGGTGGAGGAGAACGAGCGGCCGGCCACCGAGGCACCGGACGGCGGCAACACGCGGCGCGGGGTTCTCATCGGGGTCGGCCTCGCCGGCGTCGCGGGGGTGGCCGCGGCGTGCGGCGGATCCGATGACTCCGGCGATTCCGGCGGCAACGGCGCCGCCGGCCAGCAGTCGCCGGCGGCGGGCGGCGGCGCGGCCCTGGCCCAGACGAGCGAGATCCCGGTCGGCGGCGGCAAGGTCTTCAAGGAACAGAAGGTCGTCGTCACCCAGCCGGCGCAGGGCACGTTCAAGGCGTTCAGCGCGATCTGCACGCACCGGCAGTGCCCGGTCGACGAGGTCGCCGACGGGACGATCAACTGCCCGTGCCACCGCAGCAAGTTCAAGATCGCCGACGGTTCGGTGGCGGGCGGTCCCGCGACCAGGCCGCTGGAGGAGAAGCAGGTCACGGTCTCGGGCGGGCAGATCAAGCTCGCCTGACGACCGCCGGGCCCGGGTCCCGGGCCCCTCTAACGGCCATCGGCATGGGCCAGGAGGGGCTCGGGGAGCTCCGTGCGGAACCTCGGCAACGCCTGCGGGTGGTTCTCGCGGATGTAGCGCACCAGGTGCTCGCGCACGTCGCAGCGCAGATCCCAGGCGCTCGCGGAGTCGGCCGCGCTCACCAGCACGCGGACCTGCACGAGGCCGTTCGGCAGGACGTCGGTGACCTCCAGCACCCACTCGCGCCGGTCCCACAGCGGGTTCTCGCGCAGGAACGAGTAGACCTCGGTGCGCAGCTCCTCCACCGGCACCGACCAGTCGACGTGGACCAGCACGGTGCCCATCACCCGGCTGGAGCGGCGGGTCCAGTTCTCGAACGGCTGCTCGGTGAAGTACGACACGGGCAGGATCAGCCGCCGGTCGTCCCAGAGGTGCACCACGACGTACGACAGGGTCAGCTCCTCGACGCGTCCCCACTGGCCCTCGACGACCACCACGTCGTCGAGCCGGAGCGCGTCGCTGAAGGCCAGTTGCAGCCCGGCGAAGAGGTTTCCCAGCGTCGGCCTGGCCGCGATGCCGATCACCAGCCCGGCGACTCCCGCCGAGGCCAGCACCCCGGCGCCCAGCGCCCGCACCGCCGGGAACGTGAACAACGCCGCGCCGACCGCGAGGATCACGACCACGACCGCCGCGATCCGGCGCAGCAGCGTCATCTGCGTCCGCGCCCGCCGCGCCCGGCGGTTGCGCTCGCCCTCGATCCGGGTCAGCCGGTCCAGCGCCGGATCGGTCAGCGCGTACGAGATCCGCAGCAGCAGCCAGGTGGCGACGCCGATCGCCGCGATGCGCATCCCGTGCCGGACCACGCCCTGCGCGCCGCCGTCGAGCACCTGGTACGGCATGGCCGCGTTCGCGCTGATCACCGCCGCGGTGGCGAACGCGGGCGCGGTGCAGCGGCGGGCCACCGCCCCGACCGCGGGCCACCGCACGGACAGCCGCCCGGCGAGCAGGCGCCGGCCCCCCTCGACCACGATCACCGAGGTGGTGACCGCTATCGCCAGAATGATCCAGGACCAGAACGCGGACACGTCCGGACGACCTCCCTTGATCTTGATCGCGGGCTGGATGCCATCCGGGTCCCCCTTTCCGATCGTCCCGGCTCCGAATCGAGATCTGGATCACCCTCGAGGGCACGGGCGGGCCGGTGAGATCAGGATCACTCGGCCGCCGCCCCGCCCCGGTGCCGGCGGCGCGGCGTGCGCACGCACTCTGTCGGCGGCGCCCACTAGGCTTTCTCACGTGGCAGATCCGGCGACCTACCGACCCGCCCCGGGGTCCATTCCGGACTCGCCGGGGGTCTACCGCTTCCGTGACGAGCACGGGCGGGTCATCTACGTGGGCAAGGCCAAGAGCCTGCGCTCCCGGCTCAACTCCTACTTCGCCGACTTCGCCGGGCTGCACCCCCGCACGCAGACCATGGTCCAGACCGCCGCCCGCGTGGACTGGACGGTCGTCGGCACCGAGGTCGAGGCGCTGCAGCTCGAATACTCCTGGATCAAGGAGTTCGACCCCCGGTTCAACGTCCGTTACCGCGACGACAAGTCCTATCCGTATCTGGCCGTCACCCTCGACGAGGAATTCCCGAGGGTGATGGTGATGCGAGGCGCCAAGCGCAAGGGCGTGCGCTACTTCGGCCCCTACTCCCACGCGTGGGCGATCAGGGAGACGGTCGACCAGCTGCTGCGCGTGTTCCCGGTGCGGACCTGCCGTCCCGGCGTGTTCAAGCGGCAGCACCAGCTCGACCGGCCGTGCCTGCTCGGCTACATCGACAAGTGCTCGGCGCCCTGCGTGGGACGGGTGACGCCTGAGGAGCACCGCCTCCTCGCCGAAGACTTCGGCGACTTCATGGCGGGCAACACCACCCGCTTCATCAAACGGCTCGAACGCGACATGCGCGAGGCCGCCGCGTCGCAGGAGTACGAGCGGGCCGCGCGGCTGCGCGACGACATCCGAGCCCTCGAACGCGCGCTCGAAAAGCAGACCGTCGTGCTCGGCGACACGACCGACTGCGACATGATCGCCTTCTTCGAGGACGAGCTGGAGGCGGCGGTCCAGGTCTTCTACGTCCGGGGCGGGCGCATCCGCGGCCAGCGCGGCTGGGTCGTCGACAAGGTCGAGGCCGTCACCACCGCCGACCTCGTCGAGGACTTCCTCATCCAGATCTACAGCGAGAGCGACTCGGTGCCCCGCGAGGTGCTGGTGCCCGCGCTGCCACCGGACGAGGAGGCGATGACCGAGCTGCTGACCGAGCAGCGCGGCGGCCCGGTGCGCCTGCGGGTGCCCCAGCGCGGTGACAAGAAGGCGCTGCTGGAGACCGTCCAGCGCAACGCGATGGAGGCGCTCAAGCAGCACAAGACGCGCCGCGCCAGCGATCTGACGACCCGGAGCAAGGCCCTGCAGGAGCTGCAGGAGGCCCTCGACCTGGACGAGGCGCCGCTGCGGATCGAGTGCTACGACGTCTCCAACCTGCAGGGCACCAACGTGGTCGCCTCCATGGTCGTGTTCGAGGACGGGCTCGCCCGCAAGAGCGAATACCGCCGGTTCACCATCAGGGGCGTCGAGGGCCAGGACGACGTCCGCTCCATCCACGAAGTGATCACCCGCCGGTTCAAGCGCTACCTGGCCGAGAGCGAGCGGACCGGCGAGCTCGACACCCTGGGCGATCCCGAGGCGGGCATGGAGGCCGAGATCGAGGGCGCCCTGGGGGCCGCACCGGCGGACGGCCCGGAGGTCGGCTCTCTGGACGCCGCGGCGCACCAGCCGATCGACCCCGAGACCGGCCGTCCCCGCAAGTTCGCCTACCCGCCCAACCTGGTGGTCGTCGACGGCGGCCCGCCGCAGGTGGCGGCGGCGCAGCGGGCGCTGGACGAGCTCGGCATCGACGACATCGACGTCTGCGGCATCGCCAAGCGGCTGGAGGAGATCTGGCTGCCCGGCGACGACGATCCGGTGATCCTGCCGCGCAACAGCGAGAGCATGTACCTCGTCCAGCGGGTCCGGGACGAGGCGCACCGGTTCGCGATCAATTTCCACCGCCAGAAACGTTCCAAGACGATGACGGCGAGCGAGCTCGACAACGTTCCCGGCCTCGGCCCGGCCCGCCGCAAGGCCCTGCTGAAACATTTCGGCTCGCTCAAACGGTTGAAGGAAGCGACACCCGAGCAGATCGCCGAGGTGCCGGGCATCGGGCTGCGCAGTGCCGCGCAGATCGCCGCGGCGCTCGGGGGAGCGCCGGTCCCGGGCGGGTCCGCGACCGCGGCGATCGAGGAACGCGCGGGCAACGACGACGGGGAGCACAGGGGGAGACCGAGATGACCGCCGAGACACAGGTCCCGGACATCGTCATCGTCACCGGCATGTCCGGGGCGGGACGCAGCACGGCCGCCAAGTCGCTGGAGGACCTCGACTGGTTCGTGGTCGACAACCTCCCGCCCGGCCTGCTGGCGACCATGGCCGACCTGGGGGGCCGGGTCAAGGACGCGGTGCCGCGCATCGCCGTCGTCGTCGACGTGCGCAGCCGCGCCTTCACCGCCGACCTGCACTCCTCGATCGAGGAGCTGGAGGCCCGCGGCGTCCATCCGCGCGTGGTGTTCCTGGAGGCCTCCGACGCCGCCCTCGTGCGGCGTTTCGAGAGCGTTCGGCGGCCCCATCCGCTGCAGGGCGACGGCACCCTCATCGACGGCATCTGCCGCGAGCGCGAGCGCGTCCGCGAGGTGCGCGCCGAGGCCGACCTGGTGCTCGACACCAGCGACCTCAACGTGCACCAGCTGCGGGCCAAGATCGTCAGCTTCTTCGGCAACGACACCGGCGAGTCCCGGCTGCGCGCCACCGTGCTCTCGTTCGGCTACAAGTACGGCCTGCCGGTCGACGCCGACCTCGTCGTCGACTGCCGCTTCCTGCCCAACCCGCACTGGGTGCCCGAGCTTCGGCCCCAGACCGGCCGGGACGCCCCGGTGCGCGAGTACGTGCTGGCACAGCGCGGCGCCAAGGAGTTCCTCGACGCCTACACCGAGGTGCTGCGGCTGCTGACCGACGGCTACGAGCGCGAGGGCAAGCACTACGTCACGCTCGCCGTCGGATGCACCGGCGGCAAACACCGTAGTGTGGCCATGGCGGAACAGCTCGCCACCCGGCTGCGGGACGAGGGCATCGAGGTCCAGGTGGCCCATCGTGACCTCGGTCGTGAGTGAGCGTTCCGATCAGGTCCGGTACGAGGAGACGAGCGGCACGGTGAACCCCCCTGGGCCCAAGGTCGTCGCGCTCGGCGGGGGCCACGGCCTCTACGCGTCGCTGTCGGCGCTGCGCCGGGTCACCGAACGGCTGACCGCGGTGGTGACGGTCGCCGACGACGGCGGCTCCAGCGGTCGGCTGCGCAAGGAGCTCGGCGTGCTGCCGCCGGGCGACCTGCGGATGGCGCTGGCCGCGCTCTGCGGCGACGACGAGTGGGGCCAGACCTGGCGCGACGTGGTGCAGCACCGGTTCCGCAGCCAGGGCGACCTGCACGACCACGCCGTCGGCAACCTGCTGATCGTCGCGCTCTGGGAGCTGCTGGGGGCCGAGGCCGCCGTCGAGGGGCTCGACTGGGTGGGCCGCCTGCTCGGCGCCCACGGGCGCGTGCTGCCGATGGCCTCGGTGCCGATGGACATCGTCGCGGAGGTGCGGGGCGCCGACCCGGCACGCCCGGACGCCGTCTCCCGGGTCAAGGGCCAGGTGGCGTGCGCCAAGACGCCCGGGACGGTGCTGAGCGTCTCCCTCGTCCCGACCGACCCGCCCGCGTGCCCCGAGGCGCTGCAGGCGGTGGACGAGGCCGACTGGGTGGTGTTCGGCCCGGGCTCCTGGTTCACCAGCGTCATGCCGCACCTGAAGGTGCCCGAGCTCGCCCAGGCCTTGACCCGCACCCGCGCACGGCGGATCGTCGCCTTGAATCTGGTGCCGCAACCCGGGGAGACCGACGATTTCTCGCCGCAGACCCATCTGGAGGTATTGCAGGCGCATGCCCCGGATCTGCGGATCGACGTCGTGCTCGCCGACCGGGGCGTCGTCGACGACACCGCGGCCCTCGACAAGGCCGTGCAGGCCCTCGGCGGCAGCCTGGTGCTCGCCGACGTCGCGGCGGCGGACGGATCGCCACGTCATGATCCCACCCTGCTGGCCCAAGCCTTCGTACAGATATTCGCCGACTGACGACCGCGCGGGCCGCGATCGGCCAGACTGCTGGAAGTTTCATTAGGGGGAGGGTTCATCTATGGCGATGACCGGGTTGGTGAAGGACGAGCTGAGCAGGTTGTCCGTCATGAAGCCGTGTTGCCGCAAGGCCGAGGTGTCGACGCTGCTGCGCTTCGCCGGCGGCCTTCATCTGGTCAGCGGGCGCATCGTGATCGAAGCGGAGATCGACACCGGCTCGGCCGCCCGGCGGCTGCGCAAGGACATCGCCGAGGTGTTCGGGCACACCTCGGACGTGGTGGTGCTCGCGCCGAGCGGCCTGCGCAAAGGCAACCGCTACGTCGTCCGGGTGTTCCGCGACGGCGAGTCGCTGGCCAGGCAGACCGGTCTGATCGACAACAACGGGCGGCCCGTGCGCGGGCTGCCGCGGCACGTGGTCGCGGGAGCGGCCTGCGACGCCGAATCGGCCTGGCGTGGCGCGTTCCTCGCGCACGGCTCGCTCACCGAGCCCGGCCGCTCGATGTCGCTGGAGGTGACCTGCCCGGGCCCGGAGGCCGCGCTCGCGCTCGTCGGCGCCGCCCGCCGGCTCAAGATCCACGCCAAGGCCAGGGAGGTCCGCGGGGTCGACCGGGTCGTCGTGCGGGACGGCGACGCGATCAGCGCGCTGCTCACCCGGCTCGGCGCGCACGACAGCGTGCTCGCCTGGGAGGAGCGGAGGATGCGCCGCGAGGTCCGCGCCACCGCCAACCGGCTCGCCAACTTCGACGACGCCAACCTGCGCCGCTCCGCCCGCGCCGCCGTCGCGGCCGGCGCCCGCGTCGCCCGCGCGCTGGAGATCCTCGGCGACGACGCACCCGAGCACCTGGTCAACGCGGGCAGGCTCCGCCTGGAGCACAAGCAGGCCTCGCTGGAAGAGCTCGGCCAGCTCGCCGACCCGCCGCTCACCAAGGACGCGATCGCCGGCCGTATAAGGCGTCTGCTGGCCATGGCCGACAAGCGCGCCCAGGACCAGGGCGTCCCCGGCACCGAAGCCAACCTGACGGCTGACATGCTTTCTTAGCTTTAGTGGCCTCGGGTCTTCGCCTGGCGGCTCAGACCCGAACCACAAAAGCAGCGATTGCGACATCGCTTCGCGATCTTCGCTCGGAGCTTCGCTGGCGCTCGCTCCGGCTCAGGTAGCGCAATCGCGTGCGGATGCGGGTCTGTGCGACCGTGATCGCCGCTTGAACGCGGTCGCGGGATTTGGGGGATTGGTCTAGACGGGCCGGTCTCGACCGCTGGCTGGGCGGGTTGGATCCCTCTGGTGGGGGAGGAAGACTTACCCGGTAGATCACCGGGACCGGTGGCGATGCGGGGGGCCTCGGTTCGGTAGGGTCGCTGATGGAGGGCCCTGGGGGCTCCTCCGCAGCATGCTGGACATCGACGTACGAGGAGTGGCGTTCCGTGACCATCCGAGTAGGCATCAACGGGTTCGGCCGCATCGGCCGCAACTTCTTCCGCGCGATCAAGGCGAGCGGGGCCGACATCGAGGTCGTGGCGGTCAACGACCTGACCGACAACCAGACACTGGCGACGCTGCTCAAGTACGACAGCATCCTCGGCCGCTTCCCCGAGGAGGTCACCGCGACCGCCGACGAGATCATCGTGGGCGGCAAGGCGATCAAGGCGTTCGAGGAGCGTGACCCGGCCAATCTGAAGTGGGGCGACCTCGGCGTCGACATCGTGGTCGAGTCGACGGGCTTCTTCACCGACGGCAAGAAGGCCAAGGTGCACGCCGACAACGGCGCCAAGAAGGTCATCATCTCCGCGCCGGCCAAGAACGAGGACGTCACTCTCGTTCTGGGCGCCAACGAGGACAAGTACGACCCGGCGGCCCACACGGTCATCTCCAACGCGTCCTGCACCACCAACTGCCTGGCTCCGCTGGCCAAGGTGCTGCACGACAACTTCGTCATCGAGAAGGGCCTGATGACGACGATCCACGCGTACACCCAGGACCAGAACCTCCAGGACGCCCCCCACAAGGACCTGCGCCGGGCGCGCGCGGCCGCGCTGAACGTGGTGCCGACGTCGACGGGCGCCGCCAAGGCGATCGGGCTGGTGCTGCCCGAGCTCAACGGCAAGCTCGACGGGTACTCGCTGCGCGTTCCGGTGCCGACCGGCTCGGCCACGGACCTGACCGCGACCCTGGGCCGCGAGGTCACCGTGGACGAGGTCAACGCCGCGTTCAAGGCCGCCGCCGAGGGGCCGCTGAAGGGCTACCTGACCTACACCGCGGACCCGATCGTGTCCTCCGACATCGTCACCGACCCGGCCTCCTGCATCTTCGACTCGGGGCTGACCAAGGTCATCGGCGACCAGGTGAAGGTCGTCGGCTGGTACGACAACGAGTGGGGCTACTCCAACCGCCTCGTCGACCTCGTCAAGCTCGTCGGCTCCAGCCTCTAGTCTCCTCGTTCCGCCGTGATCACGTACCGCACGTGATCACGGCGGCGGCGTATTCCGGAAGGACACGCGTTTCGATGCGCACCATTGACGATCTCGACGTCGCCGGGAAGCGGGTGCTGGTCCGCGCGGACCTGAACGTCCCGCTCCAGGACGGGAAGATCACCGACGACGGCCGGATCCGGGCCAGTGTGCCGACGATCCAGGCGCTGCGGGAGAAGGGCGCCAAGGTCGTCGTCTGCGCCCACCTCGGCCGTCCCAAGGGTGAGGTGAAGTCTGAATACTCGCTCGCACCCGTGGCCGTGCGGTTGGGGGAGCTGCTCGGTGCCGACGTCACGTTCGCCACGGATGTGGTGGGCGAGTCCGCGCGGGGTGTGGTTGCCGGGCTTGACGGCGGCCAGGTCGCGCTGCTGGAGAACCTCCGTTTCGAGGCGGGGGAGACCAGCAAGGACGACGGTGAGCGGGGGGCGTTCGCCGACAGGCTGGCCGCCCTCGCCGAGGTGTACGTGGGCGACGGCTTCGGTGCGGTGCACCGCGAGCACGCCAGCGTCTACGACGTGCCGCGACGGCTTCCGCACGCGGCCGGTGGTCTGATCGTCACCGAGGTCGAGGTCCTGAAGAAGCTCACCGAGGACGTGGAGCGGCCGTACGCGGTGGTGCTCGGCGGCTCCAAGGTCTCCGACAAGCTCGGCGTGATCGACAACCTGCTGGGCAAGGCCGACCGCATCCTCATCGGCGGCGGCATGGTCTTCACCTTCCTCAAGGCCCAGGGCCACGAGGTCGGCCAGAGCCTGCTCGAAGCGGATCAGCTCGACACCGTCCGCGACTACCTGCGCCGCGCCGAGGAGGCGGGGGTGGAGTTCGTGCTGCCGGTCGACATCGTCGCCGCCACGGCCTTCGCCGCCGACGCCGACCACGACGTGGTGGCCGCCGACGCCATCCCGGCCGACCGGCTCGGCCTCGACATCGGCCCCGAGTCCGGGAAGCTGTTCGCATCCCGGCTTGCGGGGACGAAGACGGTGTTCTGGAACGGCCCGATGGGCGTGTTCGAGATGGAGCCGTACTCCCACGGCACCCGCGCCGTGGCGCAGGGCTTGATCGACTCCGGCGCGTTCACCGTCGTCGGCGGCGGTGACTCCGCCGCGGCCGTGCGGACGCTCGGCTTCGACGAGAACGCCTTCTCCCACATCTCGACCGGCGGCGGCGCCAGCCTCGAATACCTCGAAGGCACGACGCTGCCCGGCCTGCAAGCGCTGGAGGACTGAACCATGGCCCCCAAGGCCCCCGCACGCAAGCCGGTCATGGCCGGCAACTGGAAGATGAACTGCAACCACCTTGAGGCGATCGCGCTGGTGCAGAAGCTGGCGTTCGGGCTCAAGGAGGCCGACCACGAGGCCGTCGACGTGGTCGTGCTCCCCCCGTTCACCGACATCCGCTCGGTGCAGACGCTGGTGGACGCCGACCGGCTCCAGATCCAGTACGGGGCGCAGGACCTCTCCCAGCACGCCTCCGGCGCCTACACCGGCGAGATCTCCGGGGCGATGCTGGCCAAGCTCGGCTGCTCGTACGTGGTGATCGGGCACTCCGAGCGCCGCCAGTACCACCACGAGGACGAGGCGCTCGTCAACGCCAAGGTGAAGGCGGCCTTCGCCAACGACCTGACGCCGATCATGTGCGTCGGGGAGGGCCTGGACGTCCGCAAGGCGGGCGAGCAGGTCGCCCACACGCTGGCCCAGGTCGACGGCGGGCTGGAGAAGATCCCCGCCGACCAGGCCAGGACGATCGTGATCGCGTACGAACCCGTCTGGGCCATCGGCACCGGCGAGGTCGCCACCCCGCAGGACGCCCAGGAGGTCTGCGGCGCGATCCGGGCCCGGCTCGCCGAGCTATATGACGGCGAGGTCGCCGACTCTGTACGTATCCTGTACGGAGGGTCGGTGAAGGGCGCCAACATCGCCGGGATCATGGCCCAGCCCGATGTGGACGGGGCACTGGTCGGAGGTGCCAGCCTCGACCCGGGTGAGTTCGTCAAGATCTGCCGGTACCGGGACCTGCCCGTCTGATCAATTCTGATCAATTCGGCGACGACATGGGGGTTCTTGACGAACCAGCGAAGAGTTCGTCGTACCCTTCGTAGCTGACGGGTAAACCGCCCGGCTCGTTCCTCCGTCCTTGATACGACAAGCCCCGCGCCAGCGGGGGTGGCCAGAAGAGGCGCAACTGCAGTGATTCTCGCAACGTCCATCGTGCTCATCCTCACGAGCCTGCTGATGGTGGTCCTCGTCCTGATGCACAAGGGCAAGGGCGGCGGCCTGTCCGACATGTTCGGCGGCGGCGTCTCGTCTTCGCTGGGCGGCTCGTCGGTGGTGGAGCGCAATCTCGACCGGCTGACCATCGGCACGGGCGTGATCTGGTTCGCCTCGATCATCGTCCTCGGCCTGTTGTTCAAGAGCAAGGGCGCCTGAGCCGGACAGTCCGGCACACACGAACGATCGCCGCTCCGGCCGGGGTCAGGCCGGCGGGCGGCAGCGGAACATTGAGCGAGGAGTAGTCCGTGGGTAGTGGCAACGCGATTCGGGGCAGCCGTGTCGGGGCAGGGCCGATGGGAGAGGCCGAGCGCGGGGACGCGGCACCCCGCGTCTGGGTGACCTTCTACTGCGCCAACCGGCACGAGACCCGCCCCAGCTTCGCGACGGACGTCGCGGTGCCCGACACGTGGGATTGCCCGCGCTGCGGGTTCCCGGCGGGCCAGGATTCCGACAACCCCCCCGCTCCGCCGAAGACGGAGCCCTACAAGACGCACCTGGCGTACGTGAAGGAGCGGCGCAGCGACGAGGACGGCGAGGCCATCCTCGAGGAGGCCCTGGCCAAGCTGCGCCAGAAGCGCGCCGCCGTCAAGGCCGCCATGGAGGCCGCCGCCCGCGTCTGAGACCGCCCGCCGCCGGCTCGAGAGCGGCGGACGCACGGACATGGCGAAGGCCCGGCTCCCTCGGGGAGCCGGGCCTTTTGCGTGCTCAGACGCTTTCCAGGACGGGTCTCGTCACCGTCTCATCGCCGATCCGGCGGCCGGCACGCCGCGGTGTTCCTCACCGTCCGCCGCCTCGTAACGGTCGAAGACGAAGGGGACGCCGTTGGCGACGATCGGGCTGGGCCGGTCCATCAGCTGGAAGTGCAGGTGCGGCTCGGAGGTGTTGCCCGAGTTGCCGCAGTCGGCCAGGTGCTCGCCGGCCCGGACGCGCTGACCGCGCCTGACCTTGATCGAGCCGCGCTTGAGATGGGCGAACGCCGCGTACGTGCCGTCGCCGAGGTCGAGGATCACGTGGTTGCCGAGAATGAAGCCGGGACCGCCCAGCTCGCGCAGCATGCCTTCGATCATCATGAACGGGAGCGTGATCCACGAGTTGCGGCTCCAGTGGTCGCGTCGCCAGCCGGAGGCACGCACGACCTCGCCGTCGGCCGGAGCGAAGATCGGCTTTCCGAACCCGGAGAACGCGCCGGCCCGCCGCGCCGGAGGCCAGGCGCGCATCGCCGACCACTCGTCGTCCTCGTCGTGGTGGACGAGGTCGACGGCGTAGGTCTGCCCGTAGGCGTCCACGCCGTGGCTGGGCACTTTGTCCGCAGGGCTGTTGACGGCGATCCAGCGTCCGCGTACCGGAGCCTGGACGGGCCGCGGCCCGGCGGCGGCCGTCGTGCCGGCGGGCCTGCCCCTGAACGCCTCCGGGCCGGTCCTGGACGGCTTCACCGTCATCAGCGCGAACCCGGCGACCATCACGACCAGTCCGCCCAGCAGCACCCATCCCACGTCGTGCAGGAACGTCGAAAGGCTGATGACGGCGCCCAGCAGGACCATCAGCGTCTTGAAGCGGGCCGCGCGCAGGATGAAGGACCTCATGACACCAGCGTACGGATTTCCGGAATTCCGTCAATCCGGTCTGGGCTATGCTGGCGCCCACGCGACTGGCGCAGTCAAGGTGGAATCACCACCGGGGAGCGAAGACCGTCCGCACACCGCGCGCCTGGGTGTACGGGTCCCTCAGCCGGGGGTTCCCGTCACGAGCCCCGGCGTGATCAGCGCGGAGGTTGTTCATGCATCAGCTGGCCATCCCCCATCTGCACGACCAGGACCCCGACATCGCCGGACTCGTCGAGGCCGAGGCCCGCCGCCAGTACGAGAAGATCCGCCTCATCGCCTCCGAGAACTACGTCTCGCCCGCCGTACTGGAGGCCACCGGCTCGGTCCTCACCAACAAGTACTCCGAGGGCTATGCGGGCCGCCGCTACTACGAGGGCCAGCAGAACGTCGACCCGATCGAGCTCCTCGCGATCGAACGCGCCAAGGCCCTGTTCGACGTCGAGCACGCCAACGTACAGCCGTACTCCGGCTCGCCCGCCAACCTCGCGGTCTACATGGCGTTCCTGGAGCCCGGCGACAAGGTGATGGGCCTGTCGCTGCCGATGGGCGGTCACCTCACGCACGGCTGGTCGGTGTCGGTGACCGGCAAGTGGTTCACGCCCGTGCGCTACGACGTGCGCGCCGACACGGGACGCGTCGACATGGACCAGGTCCGGGACCTGGCGCTGAAGGAGCGGCCCAAGCTGATCTGGTGCGGCGGCACCGCGATCCCGCGCACCATCGACTTCCCCGCGTTCGCCGAGATCGCCCGGGAGGCGGGCGCCGTGCTCGCCGCCGACATCGCCCACATCGCCGGGCTCATCGCCGGTGGTGCCCATCCCTCCCCGGTCGGGCACGCCGAGGTCATCTCGACCACCACCCACAAGACGCTGCGCGGCCCGCGCGGCGCGATGGTCCTGTCCACGGCGGAGCACGCCAAGGCGATCGACAAGGCGGTGTTCCCCGGCCTCCAGGGCGGCCCGCACGACCACACCACCGCCGCCATCGCGGTCGCGCTCAAGGAGGCCGCGCGGCCCGAGTTCGCCGCGTACGCCCGCCAGATCGTGGCGAACGCCCGCGCCCTCGCCGGCGCCCTGCTCGAACGCGGCTACGACCTGGTGTCCGGCGGCACCGACAACCACCTGATCCTCATCGACCTGACCAGCAAGGGGGTCGCCGGCAAGCCCGCCGCGCAGGCCCTCGACCGCGCCGGGATCGAGCTCAACTACAACGCGGTGCCGTTCGACCCGCGCAAGCCGTTCGACCCGTCCGGCCTGCGCCTCGGCACCGCCTCGATCACCACCCGCGGCCTGACCGAGCGGCAGATGCCGCAGGTGGCCGCCTGGATCGACGAGGTGGTGCAGGCCGCCGCCAAGCAGGACGAGGCCGTACTGGCCCGGATCGCCGGTCAGGTACGCGAGCTGCTCGCGGCCTATCCGATGCCCGGGTGGGCGCCGACGCCGTGACGCGGCGCATGCCGCGGCGTCGTCAGAAGCGGCGGAGCAGGGCCTGCTTGGCCGTGGCGAACTCCTCGTCGTCCAGGATGCCCTCCTTGTGGAGCGCGCCCAGTTCGCGGAGCCTCCGTAGAAGCGTGTCGTGATCCTCGCCCGGAGTCTCGGTGTCACGGGGCTCCGGGCCCGGCGCCGCCTGCTCGATCGCCGGTGCGGCCGGATGCGGCAGCCGCGCGACGACCGCGGCCGCCACCAGCGCGGTCAGGCCGCCCTCCTTCTGGATGCCCCACGCCAGGCACTGGGGGTCGTCCTCGGCCGTGACCGCCCTGGAGTCGCCCTGCCTCTGCCTGAGCCTGAAGCGCAGGCAGCCGTATCCCATCCCGGACTGCGGCGACCACTCCACGCCCGCGATCTCAGCGAGCTCGAACAGCTGCGGCCCCGCCTCCTCCTTCTTGGAACTGGCCATCCAGTTCCATTCGAGACGGACGCGCTCGCCGTCGAACGAGGCCGTCCCGTCTCCCGCCGAGGCGCTCACCGGCACCGGCGGCCCGGGCATGAGATAGCGGTCGCATGGTCCGTCCGGCACCTGTTCGAGGATCAGCGCGTTGCGCACCTCGTCGACGAAGTACTCGGCCACGCCCGTGCGCCCGGTGTCGACCGACAGCCGGTACGGGTCGGCGGCGGAGTCGGCGAGGCCGCCCGCGACGGCCTGGCTGAACGGGTCGGCCGCGGCGCGCAGCCGCAACCGGAGCCGCCCGCCCTTGCGGCCCGGCTCGTAAGCCACCCCGGCTATCGCCGTCACCGGGACGACCAGTTCGCCGAGAGCCCTGCGAAGCTTGTGCACCCCCCGGTCACGGCCGGGGACGATCCGGAGTACCTCGCCGTCGAACGTCCACGTGCCGTCGCGCCCAATGACCTCCATGCCCGAGATCCTAGGACGGCTCCGCGCCCCGGAGAATCGTGATCATCCGCCAGGCCTCCGGATCGGCGAGCCCGACGTCCCCGAAGTCCCCGTACCGCGCCACCGGCTCCAGCGCGCCGGACAGGCGGACCGCGGCGGTGAGCTCGGTCGCCGTCCAGAACCGGTACGGCACGACGTCGTGGATCACCCGGGGCTCGCGCCCGCCCTCCGTGATCGTCATCGTGACGTGGTCGGCGGCGATCTGCGTGACGGGATCGAGCCGGTCGGAGGGCTCGCCCCAGCGCACGGTGGCGTGCACGCCCTCGCGGTCGATCCGCCAGGCCGTTCCGACGCTGGGCTCGTCGGTGAGCCGGTCCTTGGGATGCGACATCTCCACGATGTAGAGCCCGCCGTCCGCCAGATGCGCGGCGGCCCGGCCCAGGTGGGCGGTGAACGCGTCGAGCGTCATCAGGTGGGAGGTGGAGTCGAGCATGGTGACGACCAGGTCGAACCGGCGGCCGAGGTCGAAGTCGGTCATGTCCGCCCGCACCACCTCGACCTCCAGGCCCGCGAGCCCGGCCTGCTTGGCGGCGTACGCGCACATTGCCGGGTTGAGGTCCAGCGCGGTCGCCCGGATGCCGCGCCGGGCGAACTCGCGGGCGTGCTCGGCCGGCCCGGCGGCCAGCTCGAGGACGGTCCGGGCCGGCCTGCCCGCGTGCTCGGCGTACCAGGCCAGCAGAACGTCCACCTCGGCAGGCACGTCGCGGAACGAACAGGCCAGCTCGTAGGCCCACGGATCGTCATAGATGCCGGTCACCCGGCCATCCTGCCAGGACGGACAGTGCAGCTAGCGCCGGACCGCCCGCTCTGATCCCGTGCGGGCAGGACGGCCGTCGAGGCGGAGCCTGACCTCGACGATCCCGGGCTCGCCTGTGCGCACGGTGCGCCCGCCGAGCGAGCCGAGCAGCCGCCGGATGCGCGCGTTCTCGCTCAGCGCGGTCGCCCGCAGCTCCACCAGCCCGCGGTCGCGTGCCTGGACCAGCAGCAGCTCGGCCAGCGCCCGGCCGAGGCCACGCCCCTGCCAGGCGTCCTCCACAAGGAAGCCGAGCTCTGCGACGCCCGGGTCGAGCATGTGCATCAGATGCGCCAGCGCGAGCAGCGACCCGTCGGGGCCCTCGGCGACGAACGTGAGGCCGTGCGAGGGGTCGCAGAACAGCTCGACCGCCCGCCGCGACGGGAACGGCTTGGCGCTGAAGTAGCGCATCCTCCGGTTGTCGAGCGAGCAGCGTCCGTGCATCGCGCGAACGGCCTCGGCGTCGCCGCGCTCGATCGGCCGGACGACGACCCGCGTGCCGTCGCGCAGCGCCACCCTCCGGGAGACCGGCCGCGGGTCTCCGGCGGGCAGCACGGCGCGGACGAGAGCGTCGGCGCGCGCCGCCTCGGTCGTGGTGAACGGCAGGCCCGGGCGCCGCAGCCGTACCGCCCGGCGATGCCCTACGGGGACCACGAGCGCGTCGGCGGCTTCCGCCTCCGGCGCCGCCCAGTCCGACGAGTCCGCGCGCAGCAGTTCGGCGAGGACGGCCGGGAGCGCGTGCGGCTCGGTGCGGAGCCGGGCGGCCAGCGCCAGCACCCGGGTCGGCTCGTCGACCAGTTCGTGAGGGGTCGCCGGGACGACGGCCGTGCGCACGCCGCCCGCGTCCTCCAGCGCCGCCCGCAGTTCGTCCGGCGAGTCACCGCGGGACGGCACGGCGACGACGAACTCGTCCACCACCCCCTCGGTGTCCACCTGGACGTTCAACGCGAGGATGTTGGCGCCTCGTCTGGCCAGCGCCGCCGTCAGCAGGGCCAGGCGTCCCGGTCTGTCCTCGATCTCGGTGCGGATGCGCAGGAGCGGCATGGCGGTGTCCCTTGGTCGGCGTGCTTTCGGGTGGATCGTTCGGTGCTGGGTGCATCGGCCACGTTCGCCCGTCGCTGTTACGGAATCGCTACGTCATCATGAGCTGACGGTTTCACCTTTCGGGACGGGCTTGAGGCCCGTGCGCCGACCGCCTACCGTTCCGTAAGTGATCGACCCGCTGAGTGGTGAGGACGTCAACGATCAACCCGTGACCACCGGTCGTCCCGCCCGGCTGCCCCTCCTGCCACCGGGGATGCTGAGCGACGAGCAACGCGAGGTGTACGACGCGGTGCGCGGCGGTCCGCGTGGCGGTCGGGCGGCGGCCTTCCGGTTCGTCGACGACGCCGGCCGCCTCCTCGGCCCGTTCAACGCCATGCTCTACAGCCCCGCGGTCGGCGCTCCGCTGCAGGAGCTCGGCGCGGCGCTGCGCTTCCGGACCTCGTTCACCCGGCGGGAACGGGAGATCGCGACGCTGGTGGTGGCCGAGCACTGGCGCTCGGACTTCGAGTGGTACGCACACGAGCGGGTCGGCCGCCGGGCCGGCCTGACCGACGACGAGCTCGACGCCCTGCGCGACGGCCGGGCGCCGATGCTGGCCGACGTGCGCGAGCGGGTGGTGTACGAGGCGGCCCGGCAGCTCGCCGCCGAACGCGACCTCGGTGACGCCCTCTACACCGAGGCGGTCGCCACCCTGGGCCGTTCCGCCCTCGTCGAGCTGGTCACCCTGGTCGGCTACTACGCGGCACTGGCGCTGCAGTTGCGTGTGTTCCGGGCGGGCGTGCCTGAAGGCGAGCCCGCTCCGGTCTGGAAGGAACCCGGACCGGCCCCCGAGTGGAGAGAGCGTGGGCATGAGTGACAGCGTGGACATGGGCGATGACGTGCTGCGGACCGAGCGGCTGGCGCTGCACCCGGTCAGCATGAGCGATCACGGCGCGCTGCTGGCGCACTGGACCGGACCGCACGTACGCCGCCACCTCTTCGACGACAAGACGCTCTCGGCCCTGGAGGTCACCGAGATCATCGCGGCCAGCCAGCGAGACTTCGCCACCGAGGGCTACGGCCTATGGGCGATCCGCGCGACCTACCGCAGCGATGCGCCCGCCCGCGACGACGCGACCTCCTGCGACGACGCGACCTTCCGGGGCGGTGCGGCCTTCCGGGGTGATGCGGCTTCGCGCGGTGGTGCGGTCTCGCGTGGCGGTGCGGTCTCGCGCGGTGGCGCGGTCTCGCTCGGTGATGCGGTCGACGCGGTGATGCCTGGGGGCGCGCTTGTCGGGGTCGCGGGGTTGCGCGGTCATGGCGCCGACGTCGAGATCGTTTACAGCCTCGAACCTGACCGGTGGGGGCAGGGGCTCGCGGCGGAGGCGTCGCGCGCGGTCCTCGCCTACGCGTTCGAGGTGCTCCAGCTCCGCCGGGTCACGGCCGAGATCGACGAGGCCAACGTGGCCTCGGCCGAGCTGGCCGAACGGCTGGGCATGCGCCCGAACGGCGACCCTGGCCACTACCAGGCCGAACGCGCCAGCTGGCACGGATCTCGGCACTCCATCGACGCCTGACGACTGATTCAGTGTGACCCGCTGCCTTTGGTCGCTGATTACGCCAGTATGGAGCCATGGGTTCGACACCGTCCGCACCGCGTGCCGATGATCATGTCAACGGGGATGTCTCGTACTGGTTCCGCGACGGGGGAGTGCCCGAGCCCGGTTCCCGCCTGCCGGGGCCGCGTGCCTGCGACGTGTGCATTGTCGGCGCCGGCTACACCGGACTTTGGACCGCCTACTACCTCAAGCGCGCGCGGCCCGACCTGCGCATCGTCGTGCTGGAGAAGGAGTTCGCCGGATTCGGCGCCTCCGGCCGTAACGGCGGCTGGGTCGTGGGGGAGCTCGCCGGGTCCCGCGAGGCCTACGCCCGGCGCCACGGCAAGGACGCCACCGTGGCTCTGCAGCGGGCCATGTTCGACACCGTGGACGAGGTCGTGCGGGTCGCGGCCGAGGAAGGCATCGACGCGGACGTGGTGAAGGGCGGCGTTCTGACCGTCGCCCGCAACCAGGCTCAGCGCGCGCGCCTGACCGGCCTGGTGAGGCATGCCCGCGAGTGGGGGTGGACCGAGGACGATCTCGTCGTGACCGGTCCCGGCGACCGTATCCGGGTCGAGGGCGCGGTCGGCGCCGTCTGGAGCCCGCACTGCGCCCGCGTCCAGCCCGCCGCGCTGGCCCGGGGGCTGGCCCGTGTCGTCCGCGCCCTGGGCGTGGAGATCTTCGAGCGGACCCCGGTGCTGCGGATCCGGCCGCGCACGGCCCACGTCTGCCCGGCCGCGACGACTCCCTACGGCACCGTCACCGCCGAGCACGTCATCCGCGCCACCGAGGGCTTCACCGCCGCGCTGTCCGGCCACCATCGCGACTGGCTGCCGATGAACAGCTCGATGATCGTGACCACGCCGCTGCCCGCGGACGTCTGGGCACGCGTCGGCTGGGAGAACGCCGAGCTCCTCGGCGACATGGCCCACTACTACGTGTACGCGCAGCGCACCGCCGACGGCCGCATCGCGTTCGGCGGACGCGGCAGGCCCTACCGGTACGGGTCCCGGATCGACGACGCGGGCCGCACGCAGCCGGAGACCATCGACGTCCTGTGGCGCATGCTCACGGAGATGTTCCCCGCCGTGGCGGGGGAGGCGCGGGTCGCCCACGCCTGGTCAGGCGTGCTCGGCGTCCCGCGGGACTGGTGTTCCACCGTCGTGGTCGACCACGAGTCCGGTCTCGGCCACGCCGGGGGTTACACCGGGCACGGCGTGGCGACCGCCAACCTCGCCGGGCGGACGCTGCGTGATCTCGTGCTGCGCGAGGACAGCGAACTCACGGCGCTGCCCTGGGTGAACTGGCGCGTCCGCCGCTGGGAGCCCGAGCCCCTCCGCTGGCTCGGCGTCCAGGCGATGTACGCCCTCTACCGCGCCGCCGACGCGCGGGAGTCGGCCTCGTCCTCCGCGCGCACCTCGCTCCTCGCCCATGTGGCCGACACGATCACCGGCCACTGAACCGGCTATCGTGCGTTGATGGCCCCGGTTTACGCGCTCAATCTCTTCGACGTCGCCGACCGTGACGAGTACCTCGCCTACTCCCGCCGTTCCGCCCGCGAGGTCGCCGCGCACGGCGGCCGGGTCGTGGCCCTCGGCAGGTTCCGCGAGCAGGTCACCGGCGATGTGGAACCCCGCCAGGTGCTCATCCTCGTGGAGTGGGAGTCCAAGGAGGCCTTCGACTCCTACCGCGGCGACCCCGCGCTGGCCGATCTGCACCCGCACCGCGAGAACGGCTCGTCCGCCTACGTCTGGCATCTGTTCGACAAGCTCGACGACCTGCGCCCCCTCCTGAAGGAGTGACTTCCATCGGCCGGGCGTAGGTCGCATTTCGTCATCGGATGCGGCGCTTTACTGCGGTTGGCGCGGATCGTGTGTTGACTCTTCTCCGTCAGTGACCGGGGGAGCGTTCGGACGATGACAGTGACCAGGCCACAACTGCGGCGGGTGGGGCTCGACGCGGCGGTCGTCGTGCTGACGGTCGTGCTCGGTGTCGCGATCAACCAGATCCTCAACGGCGGCGTCGTCGCGTGGGTCTGGCTGGCTCCCGCCGCCGCGTTCGCCGCGCTGCTCGACTGGGCGCAGCGCCGCCGTTCGGCCGGTGGCGCGGCCCGCGCGCCGGGCGGCGCGCTTCCGGCGGCGGAGTTCGAGGAGCGGTACCGCCAGTACGTGCTGGACGGCATCACGTTCATCGACCAGCGGGGCCTGGCGACCATCGGGCCCTACACGCCCAAACTCGAAGACGTCTACGTCGACGTGAGCCTGGCGCACCGGGCACCGCACAGGCTTTCCGGCCATCCGCTGGCCGACCTTCCGGGCCGCGAGACCGAGCGGCGCTCGCTCGGGGACTTCTTCGGCCTGCCCGAACCGTGCCGCGTCGCCGTGACCGGCGCGCCGGGCAGCGGCAAGACGACGCTGCTGCGCCACACCGCACAGGACCTCTGCCGCCTGCCGCCGACCGATCACAGGTCCCTGCCCGTTCTGATCTACTTTCGCGAGCACCAGGAGGCCATGACCGGCACGACGACGCTGCCCGAGCTGATCACCATGTCCGTGGGCGGGCTCGGCGCGCTGGCCCCGCCCGGGACCGTCGAGCGCTGGGCCGACGAGGGGCGCTGTGTCGTGCTCCTCGACGGGCTGGACGAGATCGCCTCGGAGGACCGCCGCCGGGAGGTCTCAGCCTGGGTGGAAAGCCAGATCCAGCGGTTCCCCGGCAACGACTACGTGGTGACGGCGCGGCCTCAGGGCTACCGTGCGGCTCCGATCGCGGGAGCGGTCGTGCTGCAGGCGCGGCCGTTCACCGACGCCCAGGTCGAACGGTTCGTGCGCGGCTGGTATCTCGCCACCGAGAGCCTGAGCACGGGGGAGAGCGGGGAGGCGACCCGGCGCCTGGCCGACGAGTCGGCCGAGGACCTCCTCGGGCGCCTGCAGCTCGCGCCCGAACTCTACGACCTCACCACCAACCCGCTGCTGCTCACGATGATCGCCAACGTGCATCGCTTCCACAGCGCCCTGCCCGGCAGCCGGAGCGATCTCTATCGCGACATCTGCGAGGTCATGCTCTGGCGGAGGCAGCTGGCCAAACGCCTCAGCACAGGCCTGCGAGGCGAGCACAAGGAACGGGTGCTGCGCGGCCTCGCGTACACCATGATGCGGCTACGGATACGAGACCTGCCGCAGGAGGCCCTTCTGGCGGAGGTGTCACCGGCCCTGAACCGGCTGTCCGACACCGTCACGCCCGAGGAGTTCGTGGCCGACGTTGCCACCAGCGGCCTCATGGTGGAGACGGAGGAGGGCGTCTACTCGTTCGCTCACCTGACGTTCCAGGAGTACCTCGCCGCCGCGTTCCTCCGGGACGAGCGTCAGCCGGGCCCGCTGGTCGAGGCGATCGACGACTCGTGGTGGCGGGAGAGCATCCTCCTGTACGTCAACCGGGCACCGGCCGACCCGATCGTGGTGGCGGCGCTCGAATCGGGCACCCCTGACGCGCTGGCCCTGGCCCTGGACTGCGCGGACGAGAACCCCGAACTGGCCCCGGACCTCCGGCGGCGGCTCAACGAACTGATCACGACCAGCCTGGCCGGTGCCCCGGAACAGCGCCTCCTGCTCACCCACGTGCTGCTGTCCCGTCAGATGCGGCGGCGCTTTCGTGCGGAGGACAACGGGCACCTGTGCGCGGAGCCGGTCGGCGGGCTGCTCTACCGGCTGTTCCTGGACGACGCCGAGGCGCGCGGGGAGCACCGTCCGCCCGACGTTCCGCTCCCGCCCGCCTCGCACAACGACTCCGTCACCGGCATACGCCACGAGGACGCCGAGGCCTTCGTCGCCTGGGTCAACAGGACCGTCGGCGCACAGGTCGCCCGGCTGCCCACCGGGCAGGAGCTGGACGGTCCGGCCGCCCGGCGCGCGTTCGGCCGCCGTGTCCCCAGCGCCTGGGTGAGCCGGGCGGACGGGCTTCAGCGGAGATGGACCCCCGCCGGGCTGGAGGAGGCGAACGTGCTCGACGAGAGCGTCCTCGCGGAGGCGCTCGCGGACGACCTCAGGGATCTGGTGGACCCCGCCTCCCTAGAGCAGATGTCGGCAACGATCAGACTGGCCATGCTGAGCGAGCTGGTCACGCTCCTCGCCGAGGAATGCGCGGACCGGGCGGACCCCGGGAGGCTGGCTGAGATCAGCCGGCTCATGGACACCGGTTTTCCCGCTGCCCGTCTGGTCCTGCGTGTCGTGTCGATGAGCGTTCCGCACCGGGCCGGCGGCCCTCCGAGGCCGGACTTGCTCCACTGTCGGATGCGGACGATCGCGGCCGATCTGCGTGCGGCTCTCGCGTTCGCTCCGCAGGCCGGTCGCATGGGTCCCACACGGTTCGTCGTTAGGGACGCCGCGCAGCTCTGGCTTAGTCACGAGGTTCTCACGGACCAGAGTTGGTCACTGACCGTGCCCCCACCGGTCCACTTCGAGAGGGTGGCACGGGCGATGCTCGGCCATGCCCTGGGTGAGGCCGTCTCTTTCACGGCACTGACGGTCATGCCGGAGGCCGTGCGGCACGGGTTCTCCGAGAGGGTGATCCAGATGGCAGGAGGGGACCGAGGGCCGTACGTGGTCCGAATGGAGGCGCTGGCAGACCTGGTCAGGGAATCCACTGCGGCCGTCCAGCGGCTGTCGGGCCAAGGGTCCGCCCGGACCTGGAGTTCATGGGTGGCCGAGAACCTGCGGAACGAGGCGATCCCTGTCTTCGAACGCCGACGAGAACCCACCTCGGACGACATATCGGCTGTCCGGCTGATGGCGTTGTGCCTGGCCGCCCAGGCCGGCCTGACCCATCAGGCCACGACCCGTGCGCTCTGTGAGATAGCGGCCGGGATCACGCTGCTCGGCCGGCGCCTGCACTCCGGCGCGCCGGGCGAGGCGCTCATTCTCGGCTGGACGGAGGGTGGCTGATGGAGGCCATGGACGTGCGATCCCGGTGTGAGATCACGCTGTGGGGAGCGCCCGGAAGCGGAAAGACGACGTTCCTGAACGCTCTGAGCATCGCCGCCGCGCAGGGTGAGCAGAGTTCGCAGCTGATCGGCCTGAATGACGCTTCTGCGAAGGCCGTGACTGACGGGGCGCATCGCATCGCCGTCGAGAGGCTCTTCCCGGCGGCGACGGCGGCGGCGACGGAGGTCGACGTGGCGCTCGTCGCCACGGAGACGGAACGGCGACGGAGCTGGGATGGCAGACGCCTGAACGTCGACCGTGAGGTCCGGATTCCGCTGCGGATCTTCGATCGCCCGGGCGGAGACTTCGGAAGGGGGGCCGCCGCTCGCGGCGTGCGGGGTGCCCTGCTCGACCAGCTGGCCGCCAGCGACGGCATCGTCTATTTCTTCGACGCGATCCGCGAGGCCGCCATCGGAGACGCGTTCGAGCACCTCCACGGTGTGCTCGCCCAGCTGTCCGTCCGGACCGGCGGTGCGCGGATGCAGGGGAGGCTTCCGCAGCGCATGGCTTTCTGCATCTCGAAGCTGGACGATGAACGGCTGGTCCGAGCCGCCGTCGAGCAGGGACTTCTCACGAGGGCGCCGCACGATCCCCACGGGTTCCCGATGGTGCGGGTGCCGGAACTCCTCTATCAGAGCCTGTCCGCAGCGAGTGACTGCGGGGGACTGGTGCTGCCCGCGTTGGGGGAGTACTTCGCACCTGTACAAATCCAGATCTTCGCGACGTCGTCCATCGGCTTCTATCTGGATGACGGCTCCCAGGACTGGAAGGCCGGGGAGCTTTCCAACCACTGGGTGGACCCGGACAGCGGCACGGCGGTGATCCGTGGTCGCGTCGTTCCGGTCAACGTGCTGGAGCCGATCATGTGGCTTGCGGGTCTGGAGAACGAGTGACCGGCGTCGTCAGCACCTTCTGGACGTCGGCGTAGGACGGGATCGGGCGGTCGGCGGGTTCGCCGGCGATGTCGAGGGCCGTGTTGAGCGCCGTGCGCAGGGCGGCGCGATAGAGCAGCGAGCCGCAGCTCACGCGGCGCGCTCCCAGCTCACCCATGCGCGTGAAGTCGGTACGGCCGGGCAGGTGCAGGACGTTCAGCGGCAGCGGGGTGCCCTGGACGAGCGCGCGCACGTCGTCGTCCGCGGAGACGCCCGGCACGAAGACTCCGTCCGCGCCCGCGTCGGCATAGGCGTTGGTCCGCTCCAGCGTCTCGTCGCGGGAACCCTTCCCGAGCCAGAACAGGTCCGTCCGCGCGTTCAGGAAGACCTCGGGCGCGGCGGCCTTGACCGCCTCGATGACCGCGACGAGGTGACCGACCGGCCTCACCGTTCCATCGGCCAGCCCGTCTTCGAGGTTGACCCCGGCGATCCCGAACGAGGCCAGTTCCCCGACCAGCGCGCCCACCTCGTCGGGCCGTTCCGAGTAACCGCCCTCAAGGTCGACGGTGACCGGGACCGGCAGGCGTGCCAGCGTCCGCGCCAGCGCGATGGTCTCCTCCTTGGTGTCACCCGAGGCGTCCGGCTTCCCCGCCACTCCCGCGACCCCGAGGCTCGTGGTGCCGATGGCGGGGAAACCCGCCTCGGCGAGGAGGGCGCCGCTGGCGAAGTCCCAGGCGTTCGGCAGGAGCAACGGCTTGTCGCCGTGGTGCAAGGCGTGGAAGGTGCTCGTCATGTCCTCGACCGTAGAATCGGAATGCTTCGACCGCGGCCGAAGTCTACGGCGCGGAGCGCGTCGAGGACGCCCGCGGCCAGCCGGACGGCGTGTTCGGCACCTGGGCAGGGGCGTCTGCCTGCGCCGAACGTCAGATGTGGTGAGTTTTCCTGGTTGGCGGACCTGACGTCCAGGGTCACGGGGCGGCCGCCGGGGTCCAGGCGGCGGAGAGCGGGGACGGGCGGGTCGAAGCGGAGGGTTTCGGCGATGACGCTCTCGGTGTCCGCGCCGGGACGGGCGGCGGTCTTGGCGATCAGGGCGGCGGTCGCTTCACAGGACTGCGTCAGGATCGCGATGCGGTTGGCGACCTCCTCGTCGGGTCCGGGGCCGAGAAGGGCGGCGAGGGTGGCGACGGCCTCATCGGCCTCGCCTGGGTGGTCGGTGCCTGTCAGATAGACGGCCGCCGCCGTCGGGACGACTTTGACAAGGGCGTCCAGGTCGGTCACGCCCAAGGCGCGGCCGAGGACGGCGGTCGGTACGGGGCGGGCGACGGCCTCGATCGGATCTGGCGGCGAGGCCTCCAAGATGGCTGTGGCACGTTCGCGGGCCTCGTCGTAGAGGGATGCAGGGTCCATCTGCGCCAGTTCCTTTTGCACGATGGCCACACGGCGGTCATGGACTTCGCCTTCGCTGAACCGGCACACGTTCTGGCGCAGCCACCGCAGTGTGCCCCGCGTGGCCTGACCCGGGACGCTGGGAACGGTGTAGCTCTCGTCGGACAGCAGGGCGGTGACACCGGCATGGGTGCGGATCTCCATGTGGCGACGGTAGGGCGCGATCGTTTCGACGCCCGCCGAAACGTACGCCCGCGGGGCATGCCTCTACAGGCTCGCGAAGGGATGGTGGTCCGCGCGGGCGAGGTCCCGCGCGAAGGCCATGAGCTTCAGCCACGCACGGACGAGGTGGCGGGTCACGGGTGATCGGTCAGGCCCGTACGCGACGGACCACAGCGTGGGAACGCGGTTCATGAGAACAAGCCTGGTCCCCGTCCGGGCGATCGGTCCAACACATCATTTCGCTACCAGCCATCGCTAATGTAGATGGATGGAGATGCGGCAACTCCGGCACTTCGTGGCCGTCGCGGTCCACGGCGGCTTCACGGCGGCGGCCCGCGCGGAGCTGATCGCCCAGTCGGCGCTGAGCACGTCGATCCGCAAGCTGGAACACGATCTCGGCGCGGACCTCTTCGACCGCACCGGGCGGCGGCCGGTGCTCACGCCCGCGGGGCAGGCGTTCCTCCCGGCGGCCCGTGCGCTCCTGGCCGACGCGACGGCCGCGCGGGACGCGGTCGCCGCGGTCACCGGGCTGGCGACGGGACGGGTGGCGATCGGCACCTTCCAGACGCTGACCCGCGTCGATCTGGCCGCCGAGCTCGCCGCGTTCCACCTCAAGTGGCCGGGCGTCCAGATCTCGGTGCACGAGGCGCCGGTCGGCGAGCTCGTCGACCGGCTGCTCGCCCGCGAGCTGGACCTGGCCTACCTCGCCGCGGCGGGCCCTGCGGTCCCGGAAGGGCTGACGGCCTTCGGCGCCTGGGAGGAGGAGCTGGTCCTGGTCACGCCGCCCGGCCACCGGCTCGCCGGGCAGCGCCGTGCGCTCCTGTCGAGCCTGACGGAGGAGCACTTCGTGGACTTCCGCGCCGGAACGGGCCTGGAGGCGGCCGTGCGCCGGCTGGCGGCGGGCTGCGGCCTGGATCGGCACATCACCTGCGAGGTCACCCAGATCAGGCTGCTCGTCGAGCTCGTCAGGGCCGGGATCGGCATCGCGATCGTCCCGCGTGCCGTGGGGGAGCGGGCGGGACTTCCCTGCCTCACGATCCGCCAGCCCGATCCCGCCCGCACCACGGTCCTCGCCGGCCGCACGCCGCGGCCGGCCAACCCGGCCGCCGCCGCCCTGCTGGACCACCTGACCGGCTGATCGGCCGCGTCCGAGGCCACCGGTCAGCCCGGCGATGACGGCTCGGTCCGCGCCACGAGCTCCTCCAGCAGCCCGACGAGCCGCTCGCGGTCGGCGGGCCGGAGCCAGCCGAACACCTCCCGGCCCACCGTGGCCGCCTCCGCCTGGGCCGACCGCAGCCGCTCGCGGCCGTCGGCGGTGAGCTCGATCGCGTACGCGCGGCGGTCGTGCGCGGCGCGGTTGCGGGCGGCCAGCCCGGACCGTTCGAGCTCGTCCATGATCCGGACCATCGCCGACTTGTCCAGGTCGAGCAGCTCGCTCAGATGCCGCTGGCTGGTCGGCCCGTGCCGGTGCAGCGCCGACAGCACGCCGAAGTGACGGACCTCGATGCCGAACGGCCGCAGCCGCTCGCCCAGCCTCTCGCGGGAGTTGAAGTGCGCCGTGGCCAGCAGGAGTCCCAGTGCGAGGTCGTCGTCGCGCGGGTCGCCCAGGACCGACGTCTCCGGTGTGTCCACGGCTCCATGGTAGTGGCAGAGCATATAGTCTCAAGTGAGACTTTCTTATATGCTCTCAAGCGGGCGGCTCCGACGAGCATGGGAGATGCGATGCAGGACATGAGCAGGCGGCGGGCCCTTCAGGCGGCCGCGCTCACCACGGCCGCGGTCGGGTTCGGCCCGGCCGCCGCGGACGCCGCGAGCCCCGCCAGGCGCCCTTTCCGGATCGACACCCACCACCACGCCGTTCCGCCGGAGATGCGCGAATGGGCGGTCGAGCACGGGCTGCTGCCGCCCAAGGGCGGGCCGCGCTGGGGACAGTGGAGCCTGTCGGAGACGCTCGACACGATGGAACGCGCCCGGATCGCCATCGGCGTCGCGTCCGCCCCGGTCCCGTCCATGGCCTTCCGTGACCGGTCGCTGGCGGTGTCGGGGACGCGGATCATCAACGAGGACCTGGCGAACCTCGTCCGCGACCATCCCACCAGGTTCGGGTTCTTCGCCTACCTGCCGCTGCTCCACATCGACGTCGCGCTGCGGGAGGCCGCGTACGCGCTCGACGTGCTCAAGGCCGACGGCGTGCTGCTGATGACCAACGACGGGAGCCGTTACCTCGGGGACAGGGCGTTCGACCCCCTCTTCGCCGAGCTCGACCGGCGCCGGGCGGTGATCTTCACCCATCCCGGCCCGCTGCCCGGCGGTGCCGCCGGGGTCCCGGGGATGGAGGACTGGATCGCCGACTTCATGCTCGACACGACGAGGGCCGCGTTCAACCTGGTCGCCTCCGGCACGATGGACAGGCACCCGCGGATCTCGGTGATCCTCTCCCACGCCGGGGGCTTCCTGCCGTACATCGGCGGCCGGATCGAGCACGCGGGCAGGACCGGGCGCGGTCCCAGCCCCGCCGCGTTCCGCCGGGCGGTCCGCCGCTTCTACTACGACACGGCCGCGCCGCCCTCGCCCTACGCCACGCCCACACTGCTCGCCGCCGCCGGTGCCGGGCGGCTCCTGTACGGCACGGACTGGGCGCAGACGACGGCCGCGGACGTCATGCACACCACCCGCGGTCTCGAACGCGACCCGGCGCTGAACGACCGCATGCGCCACGCCATCTACCAGGGCAACGCCCTGCGCCTCATGCCGGCGCTCGCCGGCCGGCTGGCCCGCCGGGGACGTGGCCGCACGTGAGTTTCTTGAGGAGACCAACTAGCCTGGTGGCATGCAACGCACCTCGCTGGCCGAGTTCTCCTGCTCGATCGCCCGGACCCTCGATGTCTTCGGCGAATGGTGGACGCCGCTGATCGTCCGCGACGTCCACCTCGGGCTGCGCCGCTTCGAGCAGATCCAGTCCAATCTCGGGATCTCCCGCAAGGTGCTCACCCAGCGTCTGGAGCGCCTGGTCGAGGAGGACGTCCTCGCCCGCCGTCCCTACAGCGAACGCCCGCCCCGCGACGAGTACGTGCTGACCGAGCGCGGCCGCGAGCTCGTGCCGATCCTGCTCGCGCTGATGGCCTGGGGCGACCGCTGGACGGCGGGCGAGGACGGGCCCCCGATGATCGTCCGCCACGAGACCTGCGGCCAGGTGATCACCCCCGTCGTCGGCTGCCCCGCCTGCGGCGAGGCGCTGACCGCCGATGCCGTGCCGGCCGAGCCGGGTCCGGGCGCCCGGATCGGGCCGGGCACCCGCGAGATCGCCCGCATGCTCGGCCGCGGCTCTACTTCACCTCCCGCCTGATGAGGCGGAGGGTCCCGATGACGAGCGGAAGGAGCATCCACACCGCGAGGGACGTGCCGACGCGGGCCCATTCGCCGGCCGTGACGCCCGGCTCGCTGAGCGCCTCCAGCGTGCGGTTGGTGTCCAGCCAGCCCGCCGGCCCCCGGAGCTTGGCGACCAGCTCGCTGAGCGTCGTCCAGAGGGTGGGCAGCAGGAAGTAGAAGACGATCGCCAGCGGCGCGTTCATGAACAGCATGCCGAACGCGATGCCCGTGAAGACCGCGATGACCGCCATGAGCAGGGCCAGGCCGAAGCGGCCCGGGGACAGCGCCCAGCCGCCGTCCGAACGGCCCATGACCTCGCCGGCCGTACGGCCGATCAACGCGGTCACGAGGCCGAAGCAGGCGAACAGGGCCCCGAGGGCCGAGCCGGCGAGCAGCTTGGCGACCAGGACGCGGGGCCGCTCCGGCACGAGGGTGAACGTGGTGAGCGCCGTGCGCTGGGACCACTCGCTCGTGACCGAGAGGATGCCGAGCACGGGCAGCAGGAGCGCGACGCCGGTCAGCGAGGCGCTGAAGAACTCCGGCAGCGTCTGGTCCTGCTTCGGCACCGCGTAGAGCACCACCGGCATCATGGCCACGGCGGTCAGGCCCATGAGGATGAGCAGCCAGCGGCCCGAGCGGGTGTCGGTCATCTTGCGGACCTCGACGGCGGTGAGCCGGAGGAGGGACGGGCGTGCCGGCTTCAGCAGGGCCGGTGCGGTGATGGCGGTCATCGGAGCGCCTCCTGCGGGGCCGGGGCCGCCGCGGCCGGGTTGGTGAGGGAGAGGAACAGCTCCTCCAGGCCGCTCCCGCCGGCCTGGCGCAGTTCGAGCAGGACGGCTCCGGTCGCGGCGGCGGCCCGTCCCACGGCCTCGGCGGAGGCGTCCACGACGAAGGCGCCCTGGCCGTCCGGCCGGGCGGGCAGCCCGTCACGGGCCAGCGCGGCCCGCAGGGCGGCGCCGTCCAAGGCGCGCACCACCACGCCGGTGGGCTTGGTGAGCAGCTCGCCCTTGGTGCCCTGCGCGGCGATGCGGCCGCCCGCGATGACGACGAACCGGTCGGCGACGGCCTCCACTTCGAGGAGCAGGTGTGACGAGAGCAGGACCGTCCCGCCCCGGTCGGCGAAGTCGCGCAACATGGAGCGCATCCAGTGGATGCCCTCCGGGTCCAGGCCGTTCGCGGGCTCGTCCAAGATGAGCACGGTCGGATCGCCGAGCAGGGCCTGCGCGATGCCGAGGCGCTGGCGCATGCCGAGCGAGTAGGCGCCGACCCGGCGCTTGGCCGCCTTGGGCGGCAGCCCCACCCGGTCGAGCATCGCGCCGACGCGCGCGGTGTCGACGCCGAGGACCTGCGCGGTCAGGACGAGCGTCTCGCGGCCGGTGCGGCCGGAGTGCTGCGCGGCGGCGTCGAGGAGGACGCCGACGTGGCGGCCGGGGTTGCTGATGCGGCGGTACGGGACGCCCTGGACCGTCGCGGACCCGGAGGTGGGCGGGGTGAGGCCGCAGATCATCCGCATGGTGGTGGACTTGCCCGCGCCGTTGGGGCCGAGGAAGCCGGTGACCGTCCCGGGCTCGCAGCGGAACGAGACGTCCTCGACCGCCGCGACCTCGCGATATCGCTTGGTCAGGCTCGCAACACTGATCATGCCTCCAGGCTGCCGGTCGGGGCCCGGGCGGCGCGTCGGCCGGGCGGCGAGACCCGGGTCGACCAAAGTCGACGATCAGTCGTCCGATGGATCGTCGCCGCGCGCGTCGTGCACGAGCAGCGCGATCTGGACCCGGTTGTTGAGCTCCAGCTTGGTGAGCAGGCGCGAGACGTACGCCTTGACGGTGGCGACGCTGAGCGACAGCTCCTTGCCGATCTCGCTGTTGGTCTTGCCCCGCCCCACCAGCAGCGCGACGGCCCGCTCGCCCTCGCTCAGCCCGGCCAGCCGTTCGCGGGCCCGGGCCTGGCGCGGATCGACGCCCGCGTCCGCGACGTAGGACATCATCCGGCGCAGCACCGCCGGCGACATCATCGGCTCCCCGGCCGCGACCTGCCGGATCGCGCGCATGATCTCCGGTGGCGGCGTGTGCTTGAGCAGGAACCCGCCCGCGCCGGCGCGCATCGCGCGCAGGATGTGATCGTCGGTGTCGAACGTGGTCAAGATGATGATCTCGGGCGGTTCCCGCCGCGAGCGCAGCAGCTCGGTGGCGGCGAGCCCGTCCATCCGCGGCATCCGGATGTCCATGAGCACGACGTCGGGCCGGTGCTGGTTGACCGCCGCCACGACCTCGGCGCCGTCGCCGACGTCCGCGACCACCTCCAGGTCGTCGGCGCCCGCCAGCATCATCGACAGGCCCCTGCGGACGAGGGCGTCGTCGTCGACGATGAGCACCCGGATGGGCGAGTCCGTTTCGGTCACGTGGCTGACACTCGCTTACTGGTCGGGCCCGGCGTCATGGCCTGGCCGGGCGGGCAGGGGCAGGGACACGCGCAGCCGGAACTCGTCGCCGATCCGGCCGTGTTCGATCGTTCCGCCGACGAGGTCGACACGCTCGCGGAGGCCGACGAGCCCGGCCCCGGCGCCGGGCAGGTCCAGCGCGGCCAGGGCGGGCAGCAGCCGGTTGGCGACCACGATGGTCAGCTCGCCGCCGGCCGTCTCGACCGTGACCCGCACGTGCGAGCCGGGCGCGTGCTTGCGGGCGTTGGTCAGGCCCTCCTGGACGACGCGGTAGGCGTGCCGGCCGATCCGGGCCGGGATCGCGGCCGGGTCGGGGACACGGGCGTCCAGCCGGACGTGCGCCCCCGCCTCACGCGACTCGTCGATCAGCGCGGGCAGGTCGGTGAGTGTCGGCTGCGGCCGGTCGCGCTCGCCTCCCGTCACCACGGCGTCACCGGTGAGCGGGGTGTCGGCGCGCAGCACGCCGATCACCTCCCGCAGGTCCTCCATCGCCTCGTACGCGGACTGCCGGATGATCCCCGCCGCCTCCCGCTGCGCCGCCGGGGCGTCCGGGCCGAACTCAAGCGCCCCCGCGTGCACCGACAACAGCGAGATGCGGTGGGCGAGGACGTCGTGCATCTCCCGCGCGATCCGTTCGCGTTCCAGCAGCCGGGCCTCCTCGACCCGCAGCCGCTGGCCCTCCTCCGCCTCTCGAGCGCGTTCCCGCAGCGACGCGATGAGCTGGTGTTGCGAACGGATCAGCAGGCCGACGCTGACCAGGACGGCGTAACCCAGATAGAACGTGACCAGGCCGTCTCGGAAGTCGGCGCGGTCGAGCGACACCAGCGAGAAGACGGTGGTGATGATCCCGAGATTGGCCGCCGCCACGAGGGCCGTCACCCGCCACGAACGGCGGATCGCGACCGTGAACACCGCCATCGCGGCGGGTCCGTACGCGGTCGAGGCCATGATCTGGACGATCATGAGAACGACGGCGATGGCCGCGGGCCGTGCCCGCCGGAACGCCAGGAACAGGGCGCACGCGACCGTCCCGATCGCCAGGTCGGGGATGATCGCGTTCTCTTTCTCGGGGAAGCTGTCCAGCGAGGCGAAGAGCATGAGGACACCGACCACCGCCGCGACGAGGGTGGCGCCGGCGTCGGCGGCCCACTCGCGCTTCGAGCGCCGCAGATCCACCTGATCAACGTTACCGATCCGGCCGGGTGCCCGGAGTGACCGCAGGTCGATGCGGTAGAGACTTTGGTCGATGGCGTTCCGCTAGGTGAGGGGCTGCCCGGTCACCGGGGCGCCGAGCGCGCTTTCCTTGAGCCAGGCGCTCCAGGAGATCGCCCACGGCGTCGGCCCGTTGCCGAACCGCAGCTTGCGGGTGGTGCCGGTGACCTCGATGATGTCGCCGCGCTGGGTGAAGTCGTAGAACCACTTCGCGTCGGAAGGGGAGGCGTTGACGCAGCCGTGGCTGACGTTGGCGCTGCCCTGCGAGCCGGTCGACCAGGGGGCCGAGTGGACGAACGTGCCGCTGTAGGTGGTGCGGACGTTCCAGTCGGTGGGCGTGCGGTAGGCCCCGGGGTTGCCGGTGGTGGAGGAGTCCATGACCATGTGCGGGATCTTCTCCTGCGCGATCATGACTCCGGTGTAGCTGTCGTCGCCGGGCTTGCCGAGGCTGACCTTCATCGTCCGGACGGTCTCGCCGCCGTCGGTCACCGTCGCCCGGTGCGTCCTAGCGTTGATCTTGGTGTAGTGCTTGGGCCCAACGGTGAAGTTCAGCGTGCGGTCCTTCACCCCGTACAGCCCGTTACCGGCCTTGACGCCCGCCAGGTGCGCGACCACCTGGACCTTGGAGCCCGCGGGCCAGTACACGCGAGGCCGGAAGTCGACCTCCTTGTCGCTGATCCAGTGCCAGGCGCCCTCGACCGGCTTGGACATGCGCACCTCAAGCGAGCGTTCGATCGCCGCGCGGCCCTCCTTGGTGGAGACCGGCTGGGTCAGCAGGAGCTGGACCGGCATCCCGACCCCGACCTTCTCGCCCTCCAGCGGCGCCATGCCGCTTTCGAGCTTCTTGCGGGGCGTGAGCGTGGTGAACGTGGAGGTGGCGGTGGTCGGCTTTCCGTCGTCGGTGCCCTTGGCCGTCACGGTGTAGGTCGTCGCCGGGCGGAGCGTCCAGCGCGACTTCCACGACCGGCCGTCCGGGGCCAGCGCGCCCTCGGCCTTGCGTCCCTTGGCGTCCGCGACCGTCACCTCGGTCAGCTTGCCCTTGTCGGCCCTGACCGTGACCGGCTGGTCGGGCGCGACCTGCTTGGCGCCGGTCGCCGGCGTGATCGCCAGCTTGGCGGCTTCGGTCTTGCCGCCGTCTCCGCCGCCCTTGTCGCCGTCCCCACCCGACGAGCATCCGGCCGCGACCGCCACCGCGAGCACGGCCGCCGCGCAGGCTCTTCCGGCACGACCCTTGAGCACTTTGCCCCTCCTCATCGTTTGACAAGGGGTTCCCCCCGTTCCCCAGAGTATGTCGGGAAAACCGTTTGCCCGTGGCTCGGCTGATCGGTGACGCTGGGCGCATGCAGGTCATCTTTCACCGGCTGGCGGAGGCCATCTATTTCAGCACCGCGGCACGGGATGACGGCGTGACCGTGATGGTGCCGGGCTACGACCGCACCAGCCCGGTCCCGCACGACCTCGCCCATTTCGTCGCCGAACACGAGTTCGGCCTGGACCGGGGATTCTGGGGCAGTGTCGCCGCGGGCGCCATGTTCACGAACATGAAGGTCGTGGAGGGACGGCGCAGGCCGCACGCCGACGAGCGTTCCAAGCGGATCCTCAAGGCCAACGGCATGTGGGTCGGCGCGTCCGAGGCCCTCGCCGGGGCGGTCCACGACGCGGTCGAGGAGGGCCACACGCCCGAGCATGCGCTGGCGGCGCTTCGCAGGATGCACGGTGTCGTGAGCACCGAGCCGCTGCCCATCAAGGTGGCGGACGTCGAACGCGCGATCGGCGCGCTGCGGGCCGCCGCCGCCCGCTGGGCAGAGGTCCCGGTGGGGGAGGGCATGGCCCTCCAGTGGCGGCTGCCCGTCCACGACCCGGGCGCCGGCCGGCGCCGGTCCAAGGCCCGCAAGAGCGGTCGCCGCCTGCCGCGCGGTGCCCGCTAGGCGTCGTCGGCTTCGAGTGCCCTGAGCACGGTCTCGCCTCGTCCCCGCCCGCACGCGCGGGCGGTCCCACCGCCGGAACGCCAGAGTGATCGTCCCGTCGGCGAGACCCGCCCACGCCTGCTCGGGGAACTACATCAGGGTGAGGCGATGCGTTCGATGCCGGGCGGCAGCTGCGACGCCGCCGCCCGGTCCAGCAGGAACAGCGTGCGCTGGCGCCCGCGCGCCCCGGCGACCGGCACCTGCACCGGACCTGCCTCCTTCGACAGCCCGAGCCGGACCGCCCGGGCCTTCTCCTCGCCCGCCGCCAGGACCCAGACCTCGCGGGCGGCCCTGATCGAGGGGAAGGCCAGCGAGACGCGGGTGGGCGGCGGCTTGGGCGCGCCCCGCACCGCCACCACCGGCCGCTCGTCGTAGACCGCCGGCATCTCCGGGAACAACGACGCGACGTGCGCGTCCGGCCCCACGCCCAGCATGAGGATGTCGAACGAGGGCACCGGCCCGTGGTCTTCCGGCCGGGCGGCGGCGCGCAGCTCCGCGGCGTACCGTTCGGCCGCGGCCTCCGGGTCCTTGCCGTCCGGGCCGTCGGTGGCGGGCATGGCGTGCACCCGGGCCGGGTCCACGTCCACGTGGTCGAGCAGCGCCGTGCGGGCACCGGTCTCGTTGCGTTCCGGATCGCCGGTCGGCAGGAACCGCTCGTCCCCCCACCAGATGTCCAGCCGCCGCCAGTCGATGGCGTCGCGGGCCCGGCCGGCGCGGAGCTCGGAGAGCACCGCGGTGCCCACCCCGCCGCCGGTCAGCACCACCGAGGCGGTGCCCCGGGCGGCCTGCACGTCGACGATCCGGGTGATCAGGCGGGCCGCGGCCGCCTGCGCCAGCAGCTGCTGGTCGCGGTGGATCAGCACGGCCGGCGTGCTCATCGGCCGTCCTGCTTGGGCTTCGCCGCCGCCTTGCCGCGCGCCGCGGGCTTGGCCTTGGCGCCGTCCGGAGCGGTGGTCCCGTCGCCACTGGCCAGGTCCTTGGCGAACCGGGCCGCCGCCTCGTGGTAGGGCTCGTCGGGATCGAGCCTGCGCAGCTCCTCGGCCAGCAGCTCGGCCATCGGGCGGCGCATCAGCGCCACCTGCCGGTCGGGCTGGTCGGGACGCGACAGCGTGGCCACCCGCCCGTCCGGCCGCGACACCTCGATGTCGCCGCCGGTCGTGGACAGGCGGACGCCCGTGATGCCCGGGCCCTCGGAGACGACGCGGGTCACCGGGACCCCGAGCCGGATCGACAACCACGCGGCGAGCAGTTCGGCGCTGGGACTGTCGGGCTCGGCGGACACCTCGCCGGAGACGACCTGGTCGTGGTCCTGGTCGAGCGCCGCCGCGAGCAGCGACCGCCACGAGGTGAGCCGCGTCCAGGTGAAGTCGGTGTCGCCCGGCCGGTAGCCCTCCGCCAGTTTGGCCAGGGTGCCGAGCCGGTCGCGGGCGGCGTAGGAGTCGGTCACCCGGCGCTGGGCCAGCGCGCCCAGCGGGTCCTCGCCGGGCACCTTCGGGACCTTTCCGCCCGGCCACCACGTCACCACCGGCGTGTCGGGCATCAGCAGCGGCGTCACGACCGAGTCGGCGTGCTCGGCGAGCGGCCCGTACATCCGGAGCAGCACGGTCTCGCCCGGGCCGGTCTCGCCCATCCGGATCTCCGCGTCCAGGCGCGAGGTGCTGCCGCGCGCCTCGCGGGAGATGACCGTCAGCACGCGGCACGGGTGCTCGCGGGACGCCTCGGTGCCCGCCCGGACGGCGTCGTACTGCGCCGACTCGTCGGTCACGATGATGAGGGTCAGCACCATGCCGACCGCGGGCCCGCCCATCAGGTGCCGCGCCTGGGTGAGCGCCTCCTGGATCCGGCGCGTGCTGGTGTCGGTGAGATCGATGTTCATCTCAGATTCGCCTCCAGGCGCGCCCGTCGCGGGCCATGAGCTCGTCGGCGCCGGCCGGGCCGTAGCCGCCGGACTTGTACTGCTCGACCTTGGGCTTCGACGCCCAGTACTCGGTCACCGGGTCGAGGATCTTCCAGGACAACTCGACCTCCGTCTGGCGCGGGAACAGCGGCGGGTCGCCGATCAGCACGTCGAGCAGCAGCCGCTCGTAGGCCTCGGGGGAGGACTCGGTGAACGACTCGCCGTAGGCGAAGTCCATGTTCACGTCGCGGATCTCCATCGAGGTGCCGGGCACCTTGGAGCCGAACCGGACCGTGATGCCCTCGTCCGGCTGCACCCGCATCACCAGCGCGTTCTCGCCGAGCTCCTCGGTGTCGGTCTGCGAGAACGGCAGGTGGGGAGCCTGCTGGAAGATCATCGCGACCTCGGTGACGCGGCGGCTGAGCCGCTTGCCGGTCCGCAGGTAGAACGGCACGCCCGCCCACCGGCGGTTGTCGATCTCCATCTTGATCGCCGCGTACGTCTCGGTCCTGGAGTCCGGCGGGATGCCCTCCTCCTCCAGATAGCCGCGCACCTTGACACCGCCCTGCCAGCCCGCCGAGTACTGCCCGCGGGCGGTCGCGAGGCCGAGCTCGTCGGGCAGGCGGACCGAGGAGAGGATCTTGGACTTCTCGGCGCGGACCGCCTCGGCGCTGAACGACGTCGGCTCCTCCATCGCGGTGAGCGCGAGCAGCTGGAGCAGGTGGTTCTGGATGACGTCGCGGGCGGCGCCGATCCCGTCGTAGTAGCCCGCGCGACCGCCGATGCCGATGTCCTCGGCCATGGTGATCTGCACGTGGTCGACGTAGGAACGGTTCCAGATCGGCTCGAACATCGTGTTGGCGAACCGCAGCGCCAGGATGTTCTGCACGGTCTCCTTGCCGAGGTAGTGATCGATCCGGAAGATCGACTCCTCGGGGAAGACGCGGTGCACGGTGTCGTTCAGCTCGACCGCGCTCGTCAGATCGTGCCCGAACGGCTTCTCGATGACCACCCGCCGCCACGACGTGCGGTCGTGCTCGGCGAGCCCGCTGCGCTGCAGCTGCTCGACCACCTGGGGGAAGAACTTCGGGGGGATCGAGAGGTAGAACGCGTAGTTGCCGCCGGTGCCGCGGGTGGTGTCCAGCTCCTTGACGGCCATGGCGAGGGCGTCGAAGGCGCCGGGGTCGCCGAACTCGCCGGGCACGAAGTGCATGCCCTCCGACAGGTGCCGCCAGACGTCCTCGCGGAACGGGGTCCGGGCGTGCTGCTTGACCGACTCGTAGGCGATCTGGCGGAAGTCCTGGTTGTCCCAGTCGCGGCGGGCGAAGCCGACCAGCGCGAAGCCGGGCGGCAGGAGCCCGCGGTTGGCGAGGTCGTAGATGGCGGGCAGCAGCTTCTTGCGCGACAGGTCCCCGGTGACGCCGAACAACACCAGCACGCAGGGGCCTGCCACCCGGGGAAGCCGCTTGTCCCGCGGATCCCGGAGCGGGTTGTCTTTCGTGCTCACGTGGCGCCCCCCTCTACTCGCGACATGCCCCGCTCCACTCGGAGGCCGGCAGGGCGCGTTCCCGCCCTCAGTCTGCGCTGGCTTTCTCTGGCTGTCGGCATATCCGTGGCTGTCGGTATCTCTCTGACTTTCGCTGTGTCTCTGGCTGTCGCGGGTCGTGCCGACCTCATGCCTCTCCTCGGGCGGATTCGAGCAGCCGGGCGAGTCCCGCCCAGCGGTTCTGCAGGTGCAGCCGCACCACCGGGCGGCCGCCGTTCCGTGCCGCGCGGGCCTCGCTGAGGGCCCGCGCCAGCTGGAGCCGGCTCAACCGGTGGTGCCGATCGGGGACCGGCACGTCGTGAACGACGTTCCCGGTCAACACCAGGTATACGCCCCTCTCCAGACGATCATTCCCGACCGCCGGGTAACGGGAACCCCAGCTGATCGTCACGGGGCGGGCGCACCGGGCGGCCAGCAGCGCGCCGAGCCGGCGCACCTGCGCGCCCTGCCCGCGGGCCCGGTCGGGGTCCAGATGGGCCACGATCGCCAGATGGCCGTCGGCGCCGACGCGTTCGGCCAGGGCGTCGAACAGCCCGGCCAGGTCGGTGGCGCCGCCGAGCACCGGATCGTGGGTGTGCACCTCGACGGCCTGCCCAGGTTCGCCCTCGACCAACATGGCCGGCGGGACCGATTCCACCGTTCCACCACCGGCCGCGGCCGCGGGTGCGCGTTCGGGCGTCAGCGGGTCCACGCCGAGCAGCTGGGCGGCGACGGCGGCGGCGTACTCCCAGACGACCAGCTGCGCGGACGGGGGAGCGGTGACGGTGGCGTCGTCCTGCCGTGGCCGCCCGTCCAGTGTGACGAGGAAGACGTCGTCGGAGGGCACGACCGGCAGACCGCCGTGCTGGACGAGCGGAAGGATCCGGCCGCCGGTGGCCTCGGCGAGCAGCACCGCCGCCCAGTCGGCCAGCCCGGGCAAGGACGCCGGGTAGTCGCCGAGCACCACGGTGGTGCGGCCGGCCCGCGCCGCGCCGCCGAGGATCGCGCCCAGCACCAGGCCCGGGTTGTTCTCCGGGCGGGTCAGCGCGGGCAGCACGGTCGTCGCCTGTTCGAGGAGGCGCGCCACGTCGGTCCCGGCGAGCGCGGCCGGGACGAGCGCGTACGGGGAGAGGGCGCCGAACGGCGTGCGCGCCGGGGCCTCGATCAGCGCATGGCCCGCCTCGTCCGCCCGCTTCGCCGAGGCGGCGCCCGGTTCGGCGACGGTGACGAAGCGCCGGGCGATCTGCGCCGCGGACAGGCTGAGGTCCTGGAACATCTGCACGAAGATCCGCCGGAGCGTCTCGGTGACGGTGTCGTCCCCGGTCACCACGACCATCGTGCGGCGCAGCCGTTCGTGGTCGGCGCCGAGGCGCACCACCGGGCCGGGCTCGGCGCTCTCCAGCAGCGTCAGCGGCCGTCCGGCGGCCGAGTTGCGGGCGATGAGCCCGGCGGCGCGTGCGGGGGCGCCGCGGCCGAGCAGCGCCAGCTCCGTCAGTCCCTCCGCGCGGGCCGCCGCGCGCAGTTCGCCGAGCCGGGCGAGAAGCGCGCGGGAGGCACCGGGCTGGCCCGGCCAGCACAGCGTGCGCCCGTCGTCGGCCGCCGCGGCGGCCGACGGCCAGAGCGCGGGATCCTCCGACGCCAGCCGGACCGGCACCTGGTCGATCCAGAGCCTGCCCAGCATGCGTTCGGCGGCGTCCTTGACGGGACCGCGGGCGGTGACGGTCGTGTTGCCCGAGACGACCGCGGTGAAGCTCGGCACGGTCACGTCGAGCGGGCCGCCTCGGCGAGACGGCCGACCGCCTCGGCGGGGTTCCGCAGGTGCAGCCGCAGCGCGGGGAGGCCGCGCTGGCGCAGCGCCCGCACCTCGGCCACGGCGCGGGCCAGCTGGAGTTTGCCGAGCGTGTACGGGCGGCCCGGGACCGGATGGTCCTGGGCCGTGTCGCCGGTGATGACGAGGAACGCGCCGTTGCCCGGCCCCTCCTTGTGCACGGGACCGGTCGCGTGCAGGTAGCCGGGGCCGGGGCCGTACGACACCGGGCGCCCGGTGCGCCGTGCCAGGGCGGGCGCCAGGTAGCGGCCGGAGAAGTCCCCCGACAGGTAGGTGACGACCGACAGGTATCCGTTGGCCGGGACACGGCTCAGCAGGTCGCCGAGGGCGGCGTCGAGCCCGGTGCCGCCGGTGTGCGCCAGGTCGGTGTGCACCTCGATGTCGCCGTCGACGAACGTGGGCTCGCCGGACATCAGCGGGCCTTCGCCCGCCGCCCGGAGCATGGTCGCCGCGTCGTCCTCGGCGTCCTGCACGACGGGGCCGCCCGGCTCGAACGGGTTGACGCCGAGGAGCCAGCCCGCCACCGCCGTCGCGTACTCCCAGACGAGGAACTGGCCGCCCAGCGGCGCCCACAGCGAGGTGTCGGCGTCGGCGCCGGACGCCGCGGTCGGGTTCAGCGCCACGGTGTGCAGGTCGGGGAGCTCGCCGGGACTGCCGGGAGGCTCGAACGCCAGCACGCCGCGGCCGCGCTTACCGGTGCCGACGGCGAGAAGCTGGGAGATCCACGCGCTCAGCGCGCTCGGCCCCCCGGGCTCCCGCAGCACCACCTTGTCGCGGGCGTGGCCGGCCGGCCCCTGCTGCGCGCAGCCGCCCAGGACCGCGCCGAGCAGGAGCCCGGGGTTCTCGTCCTCGCGGGCCAGGGAGGGCACCAGCGCGGCGGCCTCGTCCAGCAGCCGGTAGACGTCGCCGCCCGCCAGCAACGCCGGCACCAGGCCGTACGCCGACAGCGCGCCGAAGTGCCCGGGCAGGTAGGGGTCGGTGAGTCCCACGCGGTAACCGCACTGGCGCGCGAAGTCGTGCAGCGGGCTGCCGTGGTCGGTGATGACGAGGAAACGTCCGGCGATCTCTCGTTCGGACAGGCCGTGCTCGCGGAACGCCGCCGAGAAGATGCGCCGGTAGGCGTCGCCCTCCAGCGAGACGCCGGCCTTGCTGGAGAGCACGACGAGCGTGCGGTCGAGACGTTCGAGGGCGAACGTGAGGGCGGCGATGTCGGAGCCGTCCAGAACGGTGAGCTCGCCGGAACGCTCAGCGTCCTGCCCGCCGCCGGTGCCGGGTACGCCGGAAACGCCGCCCGCGCTCTGAGCGGCGAGCGGCCGCCCCGCCGGAGAGTGCGTCTCGACGATCGCCTGCGCCGCGAGGGTCTCGGCGCCGATGCCGATGAGCACGATGTGGTCCAGGCCGGAGTAGCGGGCCTCGGCCACCAGCCCCTCGATCTGGTTGAGCAGACCGTGGGAGGCGAACGGCAGGTCCAGCCAGCCCAGCCGGCTGTGGTCCACGGTGCGCCGCCCCCAGAGCCGGGGGTCCTTCGCCGCGAGCGCGCCGGGGACGCCGCAGCTCACGAGGTAGTCGCGAGCCTGCAGCGCCGCGTCGAGCGCGTCGCCGCGGGTCAGTACGTCGAATCCGGCCACCGTCCTCCAGCCCCCACCCGCCGCAGTCGTCCTACTCCCATCGTTTCAGGAGAGAACGGGCAACAGCCACCAAAACGCCGATCTTCTGGATGACGATTTGTGCACAAGTGCACGACCGGAACCGAACATTGATCAGCCGGTGAGGACCTTGGTCAGCTGCGCGATGCCCTCGTCGCGGTCCCGGAGGTGGAGGCGGAAGGCCGGCCGTCCCAGCGACCGCAGCACCCGCAGGTCGCCGAACGCCTGGGCGAGCTGCAACTGCCCCAGCGTGTAGGGCCGCCCGGGCACCTCGACGTCCTCCCTGACGGCCCCGGTGATCTGCAGGAACGCCCCGTTCCGCGGTCCGCCCTTGTGGTATTGGCCCGCGGTGTGCAGCGCCTGCGGTCCCCATCCGAACGTGACCGGCGCGGCGTGCCTGCGCAGCCGCGCGCCGCGTTCGGCCAGCAGGGACCGGAGCCCGGCCGCCGAGGCGTCGCCGAACCTGTCCAGATAGGCCATCACCGCCAGATAGCCCCGGTCGGGGGCCGCCGTCAGGATCGCCCCGAAGACGCCGGCGAGGTCTTTGGCGCCCTGCAGCGACTCCTCGCGGGCGTGCACCTCCACGGCGCCCTCGACCAGCGCGGGAGCCGTGCGGACGACGGTGGGGGCGGCGCCCTCCTCGGCGCGCAGCAGCGCCGCGGTGTTGGCCTCGGACTCGCGGACGTCGGGCTGGTCGAACGGGTTGACCCCGAGGACGCGGCCCGCGACCGCCGTCGCGTACTCCCAGAGCAGGAACTGCGCGCCCAGCGGGCCCGCGACGCTCAGCCCCGCGTCGCGCCCCGCCGCGGGGTCGTCCGGGCGGCTGCCCAGCACGACCCGGCGCACGTCGCCGGTCGGCTCGAAGCCCGGCGCGTCGACGCTCTCGACGACGACCGGCAGCAGGCCCTTGCCGTCCTTGCCGGTGGACTCGGCGACGAGCGGTTCGATCCAGCCGTCGAGGCCCGGCAGGCCGGAGCCGTTGTCGGCGATCACCAGTTTGTCGCGGCCGCCGAGCGCCGAACTGCCGAGGACCGCGCCCAGCGCGAGCGCGGGGTTGTCGTAGGGCTGCCGGAGGGCGGGAACCAGTGCCGCCGCCTCGTCCAGGAGCCGAGCCACGTCCACACCGGCCAGGGCACAGGGCACCAGGCCGGACGCGGACAGCGCGCCGTAGCGGCCGCCAACGTCGGGATCGGCGTGCACCAGCCGGTAACCGGCCGCCTCCGCGACGGCCTCCAGCGGCGAGCCGGGGTCGGTGACCACCACGAAGCGCCGCCGCAGCGCGGCACCGGTGATCCCGGCCTCGGCGAACGCGTGCTCGAAGACACGCCGGTGCGCGTCGGTCTCCACCGAGGCGCCGCTCTTGCTGGACACCACCAGCAGGGTCCGGTCGAGGCGGCCGGCGAGCACGTCGCCCACCTGGTGCGGGTCGGTGGTGTCGAGAACGGTCAGCTCCACGCCGCCGGCGCAGGCGATGACCTCGGCCGCGCGGGAGGCGCCGCCCATGCCCGCGAGCACGATGCGGTCGAGCCCCGCGCCGCGCGCCTCGCCGACGAGCTCGGCAAGGCGCCCGGGCAGCCGTCGCGAACGCTCCGGCAAGCCGAGCCAGCCCAGCCTCCGGGCGGCCGTGGGCGCCGCGTCCGGTCCCCAGAGCCCGGTGCCGCCGGACGTCAGGGAACCCGGGACGCCGTCGGAGACGAGCCGGTCCAGGACCGTCTCGGTCTCGTCCACGACGACGCCCCGGATGGTGACCGACACCCCGCCGGCGGTCACCACCGATGTCACGCGCCGGCCTCCTGCTTGCCGAGCTCTCCGGAGATGGTGCCGAGGAGCTCGTTCCAGGAGACCTCGAACTTGTCGACGCCCTCGTCCTCCAGGACCTTGACGACGTCGTCGTAGTCGACGCCCACCTTCTTCAGGGCCGCCATGTGGGCGCGGGCGTCGTCGTAGGCTCCCGTGACGGTGTCACCGGTGATGTTCGCGTGGTCGGCGGTGGCCTCCAGCGTGGCCTCCGGCATCGTGTTGACCGTGCCGGGCGCGACGAGCCGGTCGACGTAGAGCGTGTCGGGCAGGTCGGGGTCCTTCACGCCGGTCGACGCCCACAGCGGCCGCTGGGGCCGCGCCCCGGCGTCCTTGAGCGCCTTCCACCGGTCGGTGCCGAACTTCTCCTCGTACAGCGCGTAGGCCAGGCGGGCGTTGGCGACGCCGGCCTTGGACCGCAGCGCCTTGGCCTCGTCGCCGCCGATCTTGTCGAGCCGCTTGTCGATCTCGGTGTCGACCCGGCTGACGAAGAACGACGCGACCGACGCGATCCTGGTGAGGTCGTGGCCGTTCGCGCGGGCCTGCTCCAGCCCCTCGAAGAACGCGTCGATGACCTTGCCGTACCGCTCCAGCGAGAAGATCAGCGTCACGTTCACGCTGATGCCCTCGGCCAGCGCCGCGGTGATCGCCGGAAGGCCGGGCTCGGTCGCCGGGATCTTGATGAACAGGTTGGGCCGGTCCACCATCCACCACAGCGCCCGCGCCTCGGCGACCGTCTCGGCCGTCTTGCGGGCCAGCCGCGGGTCGACCTCGATCGAGACCCGGCCGTCCAGGCCCTCGGTGCGGTCGTAGACCGGCCGCAGCACGTCGCAGCCCCAGCGGATGTCGTACGTGGTGATCGCGCGGGAGGCCTCGTCCACGCTCACGCCGCGCCGGACGAGATCCCTCACCTGCTCGTCGTACGCCGAGCCCTTGCTCAGCGCCTTGGCGAAGATCGTGGGGTTGGACGTCACGCCCACGACGTGCTTCTCCTTGACCAGGTTCTCAAGGTCGCCCGTGCGCAGCCGCTCCCGGCTGATGTCGTCGAGCCAGATCGACACACCCTGGTCGGAGAGCTTCTTCAGGTTGTCACTCATCGCTTTCCTCCTGTTCGAGCCGTCGGCGGTCAGTTGCCGGTGGTGTGGCCGCGGCCCGCGTTGTCGGTGCCCGCCTTGATCAGGCTGGAGTGGGCGGCCGCCACGACGCGCTCGGCCGTGATGCCGAACTGCTCGTACAGCGTCTTGTAGTCGGCCGAGGCGCCGAAGTGCTCCAGGCTCACCGACTCCCCGGTGTCGCCGACGTAGCCGCGCCAGCCGAGGGCGATCCCGGCCTCGACCGACACGCGGGCCTTGACCGACGGCGGCAGGACCTGCTGCTTGTAGGCCTGGTCCTGCTCCTCGAACCATTCGACGCACGGCATCGAGACCACCCGGGTCGGGGTGCCCTCGGCCTCCAGCGTCTCGCGGGCCCGCACGGCGAGCTGCACCTCGCTGCCGGTCGCGATGATGATGACCTCGGGGGAGCCGTTGGAGGCGTCCACCAGGACGTAGCCGCCCTTGGCCACGCCGTCGGCGGGGGCGAAGCCGTTGCCGCGCTCGAAGGTCGGGATCTTCTGCCGGGTGAGCGCCAGGCCGGCCGGGCGGTCGGTGTGCTCCAGGATGGTGCGCCAGGCCACCGCGGTCTCGTTGGGGTCGCCGGGCCGGACCACGTCCAGCCCGGGGATGGCGCGCAGCGCCCACAGGTGCTCGATCGGCTGGTGGGTCGGGCCGTCCTCGCCCAGTCCGATGGAGTCGTGCGTCCACACGTAGGTCACGGGCAGCTTCATCAGCGCGGCGAGCCGTACCGCCGGGCGCATGTAGTCGCTGAAGACCAGGAACGTGCCGCCGTAGGGCCGGGTGCCGCCGTGCAGCGCGATGCCGTTGAGGATCGCGCCCATGGCGTGCTCGCGGATGCCGAAGTGCAGCGTGCGGCCGTACGGGCCGCCGGGGAAGTCCTTGGTCTGGAACTCCTCTGGGATGAAGGACGGCTCGCCCTTCATCGTGGTGTTGTTGCTCTCGGCGAGGTCGGCGGAGCCGCCCCACAGCTCGGGCAGCACCCCGGCCAGCGCGGTCAGCACCTCGCCGGAGGCGGCGCGGGTCGCCAGGTCCTTGCCGGGCTCGAACTCGGGCAGCTTGGCCGCCCAGCCCTCGGGCAGGCGGCGCGCCGCGATGCGGTCGTACTCGGCGGCGCGCTCGGCGTTGTTCTCGCGCCAGGCCGTGAACGACTTGTCCCACGCGGCGCGCAGCTCACGGCCGCGCTCGATGACGCGGTGGCTGTGCTCCAGCACCTCCTGGGGCACGTCGAAGGTCGCGGCCGGGTCGAGGCCCAGCACCTTCTTGGTCGCCGCGACCTCGTCGGCGCCGAGCGCCGAGCCGTGGATCTTGCCGGTGTTCTGCTTGTTGGGCGCGGGCCAGCCGATGATCGTGCGCAGCGCGATCAGCGACGGGCGCGAGGTCTCGGCCCGTGCGGCGGCGTAGGCCTTGGCCAGCTCCTGGACGTTCTCGGAGTACTCGTCGCCGGCCGTCCAGTCGACGGTCTGGACGTGCCACCCGTAGGCCTCGTAGCGGGCCCGCACGTCCTCCGAGAGCGCGATCTTGGTGTCGTCCTCGATGGAGATGTGGTTGTCGTCGTACAGCAGCACCAGGTTGCCCAGCCGCTGATGGGCGGCGAGCGCGCTGGCCTCGTGGCTGATGCCCTCCTCGATGTCACCGTCGGAGGCGAACGCCCAGATGGTGTGGTCGAACGGGGACTCGCCCTGACCGCTGTCGGGGTCGAACAGGCCGCGCTCGCGGCGCGCCGCCATCGCCATGCCGACCGCGTTGGCCAGACCCTGGCCCAGCGGGCCGGTCGTCGTCTCCACGCCCGCGGTGTGCCCGTGCTCGGGGTGGCCCGGCGTGAGGCTGTCCCACTTGCGCAGCGACTTGAGGTCGTTGAGGGTCAGCGGGTAACCCGACAGGTAGAGCTGGATGTAGAGGGTCAGGCTGGAGTGCCCGCAGGAGAGGACGAACCGGTCCCGGCCCGGCCAGGCGGGGTCGGTCGGGTCGTGTCTCAGGAACCGCTGAAAGAGCAGGTAGGCCGCCGGGGCCAGGCTCATCGCCGTGCCCGGGTGCCCGGAGCCCGCCTCCTCCACCGCGTCCATGGCGAGGGCGCGGACCGTGTCCACCGCCCGTCGGTCCAGGTCGGACCATTCAAACGTGCTGCTGTCCCTGCTCACGGAACGCCAGGCTCCTCTCGAACCGCTGTGCCGGCTTCACACCACAGCTTCAACGTCACTGCTTCGGATCTCTATGCCGTACGGCTCAGGCCGTACGTCCTCAACACGGCGCGTCGTCCTCGCCGTCGCTCACCGAAACGTGGCCCGTCCCGCTTTCCCCGTTGGACCGCCTGGTGCGGTCGTCTCGACGATCTTGGAGAACGAGGCCGTCACGCCCCGTCCCGGCGAAGATCACGCCCTGCCCTCCGAGCCTATCGAACCGGCGGACCGTACCTCTTGACGTCGCGGTGAACGGCGGGGCACGGGCGGCCCGCGCCGCACAATCCGACCCTTGCCCGATGATCCCGCTGACTAACCCCCCATGGGAGTGAACTCACGGGGGAGCCGAAGCCCCCACGAACTGTGATCCAGCGAACTCCGCGGCCCGCCCTCCGGCGCGTTCGGTGCCCCGGTGCTCGACCCTGGGAGGGGGCGCACTACAGTGATTGCGCGGTTGACAACAGCGGCCGCGGCAGTTTCACCAAGCCGATTCATCAAGCCGTAGGTGCGGCCCATCACGGGGGGCACCGCCGAGGTCTTGACCGGCCTCTCATGCCTACATGGACGTGGACCCGATTGTGACGGTGCTCAGTAACAAGCTCGACATCGAGCTGACCGAGGAGATGCCGGCGGAGCTCCCGGCGCCGCCGGCGGCGCCGGTGGCGGGCCGCAGGCCGGTGGGCGCGCTGGTGCGCGCCTACGTCGCGCTGACCAAGCCGCGCGTCATCGAGCTGCTGTTGATCACGACGCTGCCGGTGATGTTCCTGGCGGCGCGGGGAGTGCCGCCGCTCGGCGCCGCGCTGGCGACGCTGGTGTTCGGCACGATGTCGGCCGGGGCGGCCAACGCCATCAACTGCTACATCGACCGCGACATCGACGCCAAGATGCGCAGGACGCGGCGCCGCCCGCTGGCCCGGGCGCAGGTCTCGCCGGCCGAGGCGCTGATCTTCGGTGTGGTCCTGGCCGTGGGTTCCACGGCCGGGTTCGCGCTGACGGTCAACGTCCTCGCCGCGGCCCTCTCGGTCTTCGCGATCCTGTTCTACGTCTTCGTCTACTCGCTGCTGCTCAAGCGCCGCACCTCCCAGAACGTCGTCTGGGGCGGCATCGCGGGCTGCATGCCGGTGCTCATCGGCTGGGCCGCGATCACCGAGAGCCTGAGCTGGACCCCGTTCGTGATGTTCGGCGTGGTCTTCCTGTGGACCCCGCCGCACACCTGGACGCTCGCGATGCGCTACCGCGAGGACTACAAGCTGGCCAACGTCCCGATGCTGCCCGTGGTCGCCACCGAGCGCCGCGTCGTCGTCGAGAGCCTGCTCTACACCTGGGCGACGGTGGCCTGCTCGCTGGCGCTGTGGCCGGTGGCCGGGATGGGCCCGGTGTACGGGGCGGTCGCGGTCGTGCTGGGCGCGGTGTTCCTGCTCGAAGGGCACCGGCTGCTGCGGGCCGTGCGGGCGGGCGTGACCGGCGTCCACCTGCGGCCGATGCGCTTCTTCCACCTCTCGAACGTCTATCTGGCGCTGCTGTTCACCGCCGTCGCGATCGATCCGATGTTCTTCTGAGCGAGCCGCCCGCCTTAACGCGGCGCTGACGGGACGGTTACGCTCGCGACATGGCGCGTGTGGATCCCAAGGCGGTGCTCGAAGGGCGTGTTCCGGGACGGCCCTCGGTCGGCCTGATCATCGGCCTGGTCGTGTCCTCGTTGTGCGCCGTGGTCGCCCTGGGCGTCGACGCGCTCTGGGGCGGCGCGGGCTTCTGGGTCGGCGTGTTCCTCGCGATCCTGCCGATCCCGCTGCTCATCGCGCTGGCCCTGACGCTGGACCGGCTGGAGCCGGAGCCGCCGCGCGCCCTGGCGTTCGCGTTCATGTGGGGCGCCGGGGTGGCGGTGCTCGGCGCGCTCATCCTCAACACGCTCGGCCTGCTGTACGTGACCGTGCCGATCTTCGGTGAGACCGAGGGGCACTTCGTCAGCGCGACCTTCGGCGCACCGCTGGTCGAGGAGACACTGAAGGGCGCGGTGCTCTTCGTCCTGCTGTGGATACGCCGCAACGAGATCGACGGCTTCGCCGACGGCATCATCTACGCGACGATGGTGGGCCTCGGGTTCGCCATGATGGAGAACATCACCTACTACATGCGGGCGTACGAGGAGGGCGGCACACAGCAGCTGCAGGCCGTGTTCATCCTGCGCGGCCTCGTGGCCCCGCTGAGCCACCCGATCTTCACCTCGATGACCGGCCTCGGCGTCGCCTACGCCGCCACCCACCGCGGCAAGCAGGCCCTGGCACCGCTACTCGGACTGTTCGGCGCGATGGTCCTGCACGGCCTGTGGAACGGCGCCACCGCGTTCGGGCTGGGCGGCCTGGGCATCGTCTACCTGCTGGACTTCTGCGTCCTGATCATCCTGGTGGTCATCGTCGTGGTCGAGCGCCGCCACATCGTCCGCCGGATCGAGGCCTACCTGCCCACGTACGAGGGCACCGGCCTGGTCACCCCGCAGGACGTCCGGATGTTGCGCACGATCCCGTCGCGCCGTGCCGCCCGCCGCTGGGCCCGTTCGGTGGGCGGCCCGCCCGCCGGGCGCGCCATGCTCGACTACCAGCTGGCCGCGACGGAGCTGACCCTGCTCCACAAGCGGGCCGAGCGCGGCGTCGCCGAGCCCCTCTGGTTCGCCACCCGCCGCGACGCGTTGCTGGGCCTGATGGCGGCCGCCCGGCAGACCTTCCTCCGGACTCCGCCGCGGATGGCGGCACCCGCCGCACCACCGTGGGCTCCGCAGGGGCCGTCCGGCTTCATGCCGCCCCAGCCTCCGCCCGGGCCTCCGCCTGGGCCGCCTGGGCGCGGGCCTTATGGCTGACCCGGCGACCTTGGCCGGCATCTGACCCGGGGTCGGGTCAAGGTCGCCGGAGGGCGGCCATACGATGAATGCCGTGGCTGAGCGATCCGATGTCGTCCCCTCCCGCAATCCGCTGACCCGGGCGTGGTCCGCCGTGTGGCACCCCACCCCGGCGTCGCTGCGCCTGCTGGCGTTGCTCGGCGTGATCGGCAACGCGGGCATCATCGCGACCGGCGGCGCGGTCCGGGTCACCGAGTCGGGTCTCGGCTGCCCCGACTGGCCCAAGTGCACCGGCGACAGCCTCGTGCCGACCGCGCATCCCGAGCACGCCACCGTCAACATGGCGATCGAGTTCGGCAACCGGATGCTGACGTTCCTGGTGCTGGCGATCGGCGTGGCCGTCTTCGTCGCCGCGCTGCGGCTGCGCCCCCGCCGCCGGGACCTGCTGCTCCTGGCCGCCGCGCAGCCGGCGAGCGTGTTCGCCCAGGCCATCGTCGGCGGCATCGTGGTGCTCACCGAGCTCCACCCGGCCTCGGTGGGGCTGCACTTCCTGATCTCGCCGGCACTCCTGATCTTCTGCGTGGCCCTCTGGGTGCGGGCGGGCGAGGGTGACGCGGCGCCCCGCCCGCTGGCCGGACGGGCCGTCCGGCGGCTCATCCTGTCGGTCGTCGGCGTCACGGCCGTGCTCATGGTGGCCGGGACCGTCGTCACCGGCACCGGCCCGCACGCGGGCGATGCCGAGTCGCGCCGCTGGGGCTTCAACATCGAGGACGTCGCCCGCATCCACAGCGCCTTCGCCTGGCTCACGGTGGCCCTCACGGTCGTCCTGCTCGCGGTCCTGTGGCGGACCGGCGCGCCCGCGCCGCTGCGGCGCCGTGCCGTCGAGCTCTTCGTCATCGAGCTGGCCCAGGGCGCGATCGGCTACGTCCAGTACTTCACCGGGGTGCCCGCCGTGCTCGTCGTCCTGCACATGCTCGGCTCGGCGATCATGTGGATCGCGGCGCTGCGCGTGGTCTTCGCCGCCCGCGACCGCGGCCCCCTCGCCGCGCCCGCGGCCGTCACCGAGGAGCGCAGGACCCCGCAGCCCGCCTGACCGCCGTCACCCGGGTCAGGACTTGGCCAGGAAGGCGCGGAGGCGGTCCAGCGGCCAGGCGTTGATGACGTCGTCCGGGGTGAGCCAGCCGCGCTGGGCGGTGCCGACGCCGAAGCGGATGTTGCGATGGTGGCCGAGGGCGTGGGCGTCGGTGTCGATCGAGAACTTGACGCCGAGGCGCAGCGCGCGGCGGATCAGGTCGGCGGGCAGGTCCAGGCGGTCGGGGAACGAGTCGATCTCCAGGGCCGTGCCGGTGCGGGCGGCGGCGCGGAAGACCTCGTCCCAGTCGGCGTCCACGGGCGGGCGCTTGCCGATGAGCCGGGCGGTGGGGTGGCCGATGACGTGGACGTGGGGGTTTTCGCAGGCGCGGACGAGGCGGCGCGTCATGTCGGCCTTGTCCTGGGTGAACGCCGAGTGCACCGAGGCGACGCAGACGTCGAACCCGGCGAGGAATCCGGCGTCCCAGTCGACCCCGCCGTCGGGGTCGATGTTGAGCTCGGTGCCGTGCAGGAGCGTGAGGCCGGGGTACTTCGCCTGGAGCTCGCGGACCCGCTCGCGCTGGGCGAGCATCTTCTCGTCGGTCATGCGCTGCATGAACAGGTCGGGCGCGTGGTCGGTGATCGCGTAGTACTCCAGACCGCGGGCCGCGGCGGCCTCGACCATCTCCTCCAGGGTGGCCAGGCCGTCGGTGAGGTCGGTGTGGCTGTGCAGGTCACCCTTGAGATCCTCGACGGTGACGAGGCGGGGCAGCTCGCCCCTGAGGGCCGCCTCGATCTCGCCGCCGTCCTCGCGGAGGGCCGGGGGGATCCAGGGCAGGCCGAGCCGCTCGTAGACCTCCTCCTCCGTCTCGGAGACGATCAGCTCGCCGGAGCCGGCGTCGAAGAGGCCGTACTCGGAGAGCTTGAGGCCCGCGCGGACGGCGATCTCACGGGTGCGGATGTTGTGCGCCTGCGAGCCGGTGAAGTACTGCAGGGCGGCGCCCCAGGACTCCGGCGGGACGACCCGGAGATCGACCTGGAGGCCCCTGGTCGTGCGGACCGAGGTCTTCTTGTCGCCGCTCGCGATCACTTCGGTCACGTAGGGGAGGGCGGTGAACGCCTCCATGATCGGGTGGGGGTCGGTGGAGCCCGCGAGGATGTCGATGTCGCCGATGGTCTCGCGCATGCGGCGGAGGGATCCGGCGTAGGCGCAGCGCAGCACGGCGGGATGGGCGGCCAGCGCGGCCACGATCTCGTCGGCGAGGCCGGCGGCGACGTCGATCAGCACGCGTTCCCCGGACTGCCGCATGAGCTCGATGCCGCGCCGGATGTTGTCCTCGGTCTTGGTGCCGAACCCCTTGAGATCGCGCAGGCGGCCCTCCTCGATGGCCCGCGCCAGCTCGGGCACCGAGGAGATGCCGAGCTCCTCGTAGACGGCGAGCGCCTTCTCGGGGCCGAGCGTCGGGATCGTGGTCAGCGCGCGGACGCCCGCGGGGATCTGGACGCGCAGCTCCTCCACCTGGCGGATCGTGCCGGTGGTGAGGTAGTCGAGCACCTTCTTGGCGATCGCCTCGCCGACGGTCGGGATCTTCTTGAGCCCGGCCAGATCGAGCCCGGAGATGTCGTCGGGATGGCCCGCGATCGCCCGGGCGGCCTTCTCGTACGCCCGGATCTTGAAGGCGTCGCCGCCGGTGATGGAGAGGAGGTCGGCCAGCTCCTGGATGAGCTCGGCGGCCTCGTCGTTCGCGCGTGCCATGGACCCATCCTAGGGAGCGGGTCCGACAGCCCGGAGGTCAGCGCAGCGGCGCCGCCGGCCCGTCCGGCCGGTCGTGGCGGGCCTGGACGACCTCGTTCACGATGGCGGCCACGCGGTCCTCGGGGAGGCGCCGGTAGCCGTCGGCGGTGACCGACGCGATCACGGGGTAGAGGCGCCGCGTCAGGTCGGGGCCTCCGGTGGCGGCGTCGTCATCGGCGGCGTCATAGAGCGCCTGCACGCAAACGGCGGCGGCGTCGTCCTCCGACAGGTCGCGGCGGTAGAGCTTCTTGAGCGCGCCGTGCGCGTAGGGGGAGCCCGAGCCCTCGGCGTGGAAGTCGCGGGCCTCCTGCGGCGAGCCGATGATGTCGTAGGTGAAGATCCGCCCGGTGTCGGACTCCAGGTCGTACCCCGCGAAGAGCGGGACCACGGCCAGCCCCTGCAGGGCCTGGGCCAGGTTGGCCTGGATGACGGTGCCGAGGCGGCGGGCCTGGCCCTGCAGCGACAGCGTCACCGTCTCCATCTTCTCGTAGTGCTCCAGCTCCACCTGGAACAGCCGGACCATGTCGAGCGCCAGCCCGACGGTGCCGGCGAACGCGACCACCGAGTGCTCACCGGCCTTCTGGACCTTGTCCAGCTCGCGGTAGGCGATCTCGTTGCCCCGGGTGGCGCGCCGGTCGCCGGCCATCATCACGCCGCCGGGGAACGTCAGCGCCAGGATCGTGGTGCCGTGCGGCAGGTCCGGGACGTCCTTGCGCTCGCGGTTGACGGGCAGCAGCTCGGGCGCGCGGGTGCGCAGGAAGTCGACGAACGACGGTGAGCCCGCCTCGAAGAACTCGGGCGGCAGCCCCTCTTCTTCTCGCCAGGCGGTCACGGCGGCCCCTTTCCGTCGGAGATGCGGTCGTGGCGTCCTCTTCGATGATCCTAGTCAGGCTTCGGGCGCCTCGGGCGGGTCCTTCTGGCCGCGGGTGGCGCCCACGCAGGCCACGACCACGCAGCCGATCGCCAGCCATTGGCGGCCGGACAGGATCTCGCCGAGCAGCAGCACGCCGATCAGGGCGGCGACGGCCGGTTCGAGGCTCATCAGGATGCCGAAGACGCGGGCGGGCATGCGCCGCAGGGCCTCCAGCTCCAGGGTGTAGGGGATGACCGACGAGAGCAGGCCCACCCCGAGCCCGATGAGCAGGAGCTCGGGGCTGAGCAGGGCGGAGCCGCCCGAGGCCACCCCGATGGGCGCCATGGCGAGCGTGCCGACGATGCTGGCCACCGCGAGCCCGGTGGAGCCCGAGAAGCGCTTGCCGGTCGCGACGCTGAGGAGGATGTAGCCGGCCCAGCAGGCACCCGCCAGCACCGCGAACCCGATGCCCACCAGATCCAGTTCGCCGCCGCGCGCGAGCATCACCACGCCGCCGAAGGCCAGCAGCGCCCACACCACGTCGCGCAGGCGCCGCGAGGCCACGATGGAGACCATGAGCGGGCCCAGGAACTCGATGGTCACCGCGACGCCGAGCGGAATGCGCGAGAACGACTGGTAGATCGAGTAGTTCATCAGGGCGAGCGTCAGCCCGAACCCGACGGCCACGGCGAGATCGCTCCTGCTGTGGTCGCGGAGCACGGTCCGCAGGGCCCTACGGCCGAGGAAGCCCAGCACGATCGCCGACGTGCCGAGCCGCATGAGCACGATGGCGTCCGGCGAGATCCGGTCGAACATGTGCTTGGCCAGCCCGGCGCCCAGCTGCACCGACAGGATGCCGAACAGGATCAGCGCGGGTGGCGGCACCGCCCCGAGCGGCGACAGCGTCCGCGCACGGAGCACGAACCCGCCGGTCCCGCCCTGCGAACCGGGGGCCTCAGCGAGCGCCACAGATCACTCCCATCTGAAGAACCGTGCGGCCAGCGCGAGGCCGGCGACGGCCCAGACCGCGAGAACGAGCAGCGGCTTGCCGGGCAGGGCGGCGCCGTGCTGCACCACCTGCCGCAGCCCGTCGGCCAGCGCCGAGATCGGCAGCAGCTCCAGGGCGGACCGCGCCCCGGCGGGGAACTTGTCGAGCGGGAAGACCACGCCGCCGACCGCCAGCAGCAGGATGTAGACCAGGTTGGCCGCGGCCAGCGTGGCCTCGGCGCGCAGCGTCCCGGCCATCAGCAGCCCGAAACCGCTGAACGCGGCCGTGCCGAGCAGGATCAGCGCCACCACGGCGAACGGGTTGCCGTGCGGCTGCCAGCCCAGCGCGAGCGCCACCGCGGAGATCACCACGGCCTGCAGCGCCTCCACGGCGAGGACGGTCAGCGTCTTGGCGGCGATGAGGCCGGTGCGGGGCAGCGGGGTGGCCCCCAGCCGCTTGAGCACGCCGTACCGCCGCTCGAAGCCGGTGCCGATCGCCTGCCCGGTGAACGCGGTGGACATGACCGCCAGCGCAAGGATGCCGGGCGCGAGGAAGTCGACCCGGCGGCCCGTCCCGAGGTCCAGCAGCGAGGTCGCGCTGAACAGCGTGAGCAGCACCACCGGAATGATCATCGTGAGCAGCAGCTGCTCGCCGTTGCGCAGCATGGTGCGCAGCTCGTAGCCGGTCTGTGCCAGGATCATCCGCGGCAGCGGCACCGCCCCGGGCGCGGGCGTGAGGTCGAGCCGGGCGGCGGCCCGATCGGTGGTCACGAGCGCAGCTCCCGTCCGGTCAGCTCCAGGAAGACGTCCTCCAGAGTGCGGCGCTCGATGCGCAGGTCTTCGGTGAGGACGCCGTGCGAGGCGCACCAGGCGGTCACCGTGGCCAGCAGCTCGGGGCGCACGTCCCCTTCGACCAGGTAGTGCCCGGCGGGCGATTCCTTGGCGGCGCTCCCGTCCGGCAGCGCCGCGAGCAGCTCGTCGAGCCCGAGGCCGGGCCGGGCGCGGAAGCGCAGCTGCCGCTCCGCGCCGGTGAGCTCGGCAGGTGTGCCCTGCGCCACGACCCGGCCGTGGTCGACGATGACGACCTGGTCGGTGAGGCGCTCGGCCTCCTCCATGTGATGCGTCGTGAGCACCACCGAGACCCCGGCGTCCCGCAGCTCGCCGATCAGGTCCCAGGTCGCGAGGCGGGCCTGGGGGTCGAGCCCGGTGGTCGGCTCGTCGAGGAAGACCAGCTCGGGCCGCCCGACGATCGCCACGGCCAGCGAGAGCCGCTGCTGCTGGCCGCCCGACAGCCGGCGGAACGGCGTGCGCGCGTGCTCGGTGAGGCCGAGGCGCTCCAGCAGCGCGGCGGGATCGAGCGGGCGGGCGTGGAACGCGGCGACCAGCCGCAGGAACTCGGCCGCCCGCGCCGTGCCGGGCACGCCGCCCGACTGCGGCATCACGCCGACCCGGGGTTTGAGCGCCCGCGCGTCGCGGTGCGGATCGAGCCCGAGGACCCGCGCGGTGCCCGCGTCCGCGCGGCGGAAGCCCTCGCAGATCTCGATCGTCGTGGTCTTGCCCGCGCCGTTGGGGCCGAGAAGGGCCGTCACGGCGCCGCGTCCGGCCCGGAACGAGAGCCCGTCGACGGCGGTGGCCGCGCCGTAGCGCTTGACCAAGCCGTCGAGCTCGACGGCGCTCTCTTCCGGGGGTGCCATGGAGACGATTTTAGGCAGGGCCTCCGACAGCTCCGCGCGCGGCATCCCCGGTAGCGGCGGGATTCGGGAGTGAGACGCGACACGGTCATGAGCCGGTCATCCGATTGGACAGAAAGCGTCAAACAACATAGAAACGGACGTTCATGGACATGTGACCGCGACAGGGTGGGGGCGGCATGACGTTGTCCGCGGCCGAGCGCCGGGTCCTGGACGAGATCGCCGAGGGAACGGCCGCCGAGGATCCGGAGTACAGCCGGCGACTGTCGGCCTTCGGCGGGTACGAGGGCAGCGCGCTCGGCCTGCCGTCGCGCTGGGCGCTGCTGCCGGTGCTGCTCGTGGGTCTGCTGATGCTGGTGCTCGTCTTCGCCGCGGCCGCCACCGGCGAGCATGCCGGGAACGCGCGCAATCCGGCCACCGGAAGCTCGCAGATCCAGCACGGCTCCATAAGATAAAACTCGCTCAAAGCCAAACTCTCCCGCGCGGAAAGAAGCGTTCCTCCCGCTCGGCCCCTCGTGGTGGCGCAGATCTGGTCCCAGAGACGGCCGAGTTTGCCTGACAGGCCCCCGGGTAATCCGAGAATGTCGCCAGTGCGATGGCGGTGACCTGGGCTTCTGCTTCTGTCGGGGGGACACGAATGGGAGAGCCTAAAGCAGGCTGGGAAGCCGCCGAACTGACGAAAGCAGGTGCACAGGAACCGGAAAGAGAAGCCGTCGAAGGCGTCGGCGGTCCCAAACTCGGCTTGCCCGCGGCCACCGCGCTGGTGGTCGGAAACATCGTCGGCACCGGCATTTTCCTGCTCCCCGCCTCGCTCGCGGGAATCGGCACCATCAGCATCCTGGTCTTCGGCCTGGTCACCATCGGAGCGCTCGCCCTCGCCATCGTCTTCGGCAAGCTCGGCGCCCGGATCCCGGCCAGCGGCGGACCCTACGCCTACGCCCGCGACGCCTTCGGCGAGTTCCTGGGGTTCTGGACCGCGTGGTCGTTCTGGCTCACCGCGTGGATCGGCAACGCCGCGATCTCCTTCGCCTGGGTCGGCTACGTCAACTACTTCCTGAAGTGGGACAGCACCGCCGGCAAGCTCCTGATCGGCCTGGTCGGCCTCTGGATCCCCGCGCTGATCAACCTGAGCGGCGTCAAGAACATCGGCGCGTTCCAGATGGTCACGACCGTGCTGAAGTTCGTACCGCTGATCTTCGTCGGCATCGTCGGGCTGTTCTTCATCTCGGCGGGCAACTTCCCCGCCTTCAACGCCGGCGGCGACTCGTTCCTGGGCGCGCTCTCGCTGGCGGCCGGGCTGATCCTGTTCGCCTACTCCGGCATGGAGAGCGTCACGATCGTCGCCGAACGCGTCAAGGACCCGGAGCGCAACATCGGCAAGGCCAGCGTCTTCGGCGTCCTCGCCTGCGCGGCGATGTACATGCTCGCGACCGTGGCCGTCTTCGGCACCGTTCCCGCCGACCGCCTCGCCTCGTCCACCGCGCCGTTCGCCGACGCCATCAACAACATGTTCGGCGGCAGCCTCGGCGGCGGGCTGATGGCCGCCTGCGCGGTCGTCTCCGGCATCGGCGCGCTGAACGGCTGGACCATGCTCGTGGCCGAGATGCCGATGGCGGCGGCGCGCGACGGCATGTTCCCCAGGGCCTTCGGCAGGCTCTCGCGCCGTGACGCGCCCATCGTCGGAATCATCGTCGGCACGATCCTCACCTCGCTCATGCTGGCGTACGCCTACCTCGGGTCGGAGAGCGGCTTCGACACGATCCTGCTGCTCGCCTCCTTCACCACCGCCATCCCGTACTTCTTCTCGGCGGGCGCGCAACTGTTCTGGCTGGTCACCGGGGGCCGCGAGGTCAACAAGGCGCGGATGGCCAGAGACCTGGCGCTCGCCACGCTGGCCCTGCTGTTCGGCGCCTGGATCGTGTACGGCTCGGGCGAGTCCGCCGTCATGCTCGGCGTCCTCATGATGCTCGTCGGCGTGCCGGTCTACATCTGGACCAAGGCCAGGCGCGGGGAGTACGGCCCGATGGAGAGGCGGGCCGCCGCCGCCCGGGCGACCCGATCACTAGGAGGAACGTCATGACCTTCCACGTCGACTCCGAGGTCGGCAAGCTGCACCAGGTGCTGCTCCACAAGCCGGAGCTGTCGCTGAAGCGGCTCACCCCGTCCAATGCCGCCGACCTGCTGTTCGACGACGTGCTGTGGGTCCAGCGCGCGGGGGAGGAGCACGAGGAGTTCCAGGAGGTGCTGCGCTCCCACGGCGTGACGGTGCACCTGCTGCTGGACCTGCTGCGCGAGACGGTCGAGATCCCCGAGGCCAGGAAGCACATCCTCGACTACGTGATCGACCCGCACTGGTTCGGCCCGGTGTCCACCGATCCGATACGCAACAGGTTCGACTCGATGGACCTCAAGGAGCTCGCGTCGTTCCTCATCGGCGGCATCACCAAGCGCGAGCTGCTGGAGCGGATGGAGGAGCCCAAGTCCATCGCGTTCCACTCGCTGGACATGGACGACTTCATCCTGCCGCCGCTGCCCAACCACCTGTTCACGCGCGACACCTCGTGCTGGATCTACAACGGGGTCTCGATCAACGCGATGCGCAAGAAGGCCCGGATGCGCGAGACCGTGAACATGGAGGCCATCTACCGGTGGCACCCGATGTTCGCCGAGGGCTACGGCAGTCCGGAGACGGGCGGCTTCAACGTGTGGAACGAGGGGCTCGCGATGGCCCCGGCCACGATCGAGGGCGGCGACGTCCTGGTCATCGGCAAGGGCTCGGTCCTCGTCGGCATGAGCGAGCGCACCCAGCCGCAGGCGGTGGAGATGCTCGCCCAGTCGCTGTTCGCCAGAACGGGCGCCAAGAAGATCGTCGCGCTGCAGATGCCGCAGAAACGGGCGTTCATGCACCTCGACACGGTGCTGACGATGGTCGACCACGGGGTCTTCACCAAGTACGCCGGCATGGGGATGCTGCCCTCGTACACCGTCGAGCCCGGTGACACCGAGAAGGAGCTCAAGATCACCGACCACCCGGCCGAGGACATGCACCGGGCCATCGCCGCGGCGCTCGACCTGGACGACATCACGGTGCTCACCGCGACCCAGGACGCCTTCGCCGCCGAGCGCGAGCAGTGGGACGACGGCTCCAACGCGCTCGCCATCGAACCGGGGGTCGTGATCGCCTACGAGCGCAACACCACCACCAACAACCACCTGCGCAACAACGGCGTCGAGGTGCTGACCATCCGCGGCAGCGAGCTCGGCCGCGGCCGCGGCGGGCCGCGCTGCATGAGCTGCCCGCTCGAACGCGGCGCCTGACCGCGCCGGCCACCCGAACTCCAGCCGAGCACGTACGGAGGACACGACGACCATGGCATTCAACCTGCGCGGGCGCAGCTTCCTCAAGGAGCTGGACTTCACGTCCAAGGAGTGGACGTTCCTCCTCGACCTGTCGGCCGACCTCAAGGCGGCCAAGTACGCCGGCACCGAGCGGCGGCACCTGGCCGGCAAGAACATCGCGCTGATCTTCGAGAAGACCTCGACCCGTACCCGGTGCGCCTTCGAGGTCGGCGCGCACGACCAGGGCGCCCAGGTCACGTACCTGGATCCGAGCGGCTCCCAGATGGGCCACAAGGAGTCGTTCAAGGACACCGCCCGCGTGCTGGGGCGGATGTTCGACGGCATCGAGTACCGCGGCAGGAGCCAGCGGGCCGTGGAGGAGCTCGCCCAGTACTCCGGCGTCCCCGTCTGGAACGGCCTGACCGACGAGTGGCATCCCACGCAGATGCTGGCCGACCAGCTCACGATGCGCGAGCACAGCGACAAGCCGCTCCGCCGGGTCACCTTCGCCTACCTCGGTGACGCCCGCAACAACATGGCCCACTCCTACATCGTGTCCGGTGCCCTGATGGGCATGGACGTGCGGATCGTGGCGCCCAAGACGCTCTGGCCCGACCAGGACATGGTGGTCAAGCCCGCCAGGGAGATGGCGGCCAGGACGGGCGCCGCCATCACGATCACCGAGAAGGTGAACGAGGGCGTCAAGGGGGCCGACTTCGTGCTGACCGACGTGTGGGTGTCGATGGGCGAGCCCGCCGAGGTCTGGAGCGAGCGGATCAGCCTGTTGCAGAAGTACCAGGTGAACGCCAAGGTGCTGAAGGCCACCGGCAACCCGGAAGTGAAGTTCATGCACTGCCTGCCCGCCTTCCACAACCGCGAGACCGCGATCGGCGAGCAGCTCTACGAGAAGACCGGCCTGGACGCACTGGAGGTGACCGAGGACGTCTTCGAGTCCGACGCCTCGATCGTCTTCGACGAGGCCGAGAACCGGCTGCACACCATCAAGGCGATCATGGTCGCCACGCTCGGCTGAAGGGGGAGGGGCATGCGCGTCGTCGTCGCGCTCGGGGGGAACGCGCTCATGCGGCGCGGGGACAAGCCCGACGCCGATACGCAGCGGGCCAACGTCCGGAACGCGATCAAGTGCCTGGCGCCGATGGCCGAACGGCACGAACTGGTCATCACGCACGGGAACGGGCCGCAGGTGGGGGTGCTCGCCCTGGAGAGCGTCAACGACGCCAACCTGTCGCGGCCGTATCCGCTCGACACGATCGGCGCCGAGACCCAGGGCATGATCGGCTACTGGATCCTCCAGGCGCTGCAGAACGCCCTGCCCGGCCGGCAGGTGCTGGCGCTGGTCACCCAGACGCTGGTCTCCGCGGTCGACCCGGCGTTCGGCGACCCGACCAAGTTCGTGGGGCAGGTCTACGGCGAGGACGAGGCCCGCAAGCTGGCCGGCGAGTACGGCTGGACCGTCAAGCAGGACGGGGAGTACTGGCGCCGTGTGGTGCCATCGCCCAAGCCGCAGCGCGTCATCGAGACCAGGCTCATCCGCCGGCAGGTCCGGACGGGCACGGTCGTGATCTGCGCGGGCGGCGGCGGCGTCCCGGTCGTCCGCAACGACGTCGGGCAGCTCGAAGGCGTCGAGGCGGTCATCGACAAGGACCTCACCGCGGCTCTGCTCGCCGAGACGCTGGAGGCGGACGCGTTCCTGATCCTCACCGACGTGCCCCGGGTCATGCGGAACTTCGGCACGCCCAGACAGGAGGAGATCACGCACACCACACCGCACGAGCTGCGTGCCGAGAACTTCCCGGCCGGTTCGATGGGACCCAAGGTGGACGCCGTGTGCGGGTTCGTGGAGAAGACCGGCGACATGGCCGCGATCGGGCGGCTCGACCAGTGCCTGCAGATCCTCGAAGGCGCCGCGGGCACGATCGTCACGCCCAACGCCATGTGGCCGCTGACCAGCACACTTTGACACCGGCCGGATGACATGGCGGCCCCCGCGCCATTCGACGCCGAGATGTGGGAACGGGGGGAAGCGTGGCCACGGAAAAGAGACCGGGCGCCCAGGCGGGCTCACCGCTGCGCAGCCTGTTCAGGACCAAGCCGGTAGACCAGATCCTCAGCGAGGGCGGGCACGGCCAGGGCGGCGAGCTCAAGCGCTCGATGAGCCTGCTGCAGCTGACGCTGTTCAGCGTGGGCGCCACGCTCGGCACCGGCATCTTCTTCGTGCTGGGGCAGGCGGTCCCGGTGGCGGGCCCGGCGGTGGTGCTGGGATTCGTGCTCGCCGCCGTCACCGCGCTGTTCTCGGCGCTGTCGTACGCGGAACTGGCGGGGACCATCCCGGTCTCCGGGTCGTCCTACTCCTATACCTACGCCACCATGGGCGAGCTCGTCGCGTGGGTGTGCGGCTGGTGCCTGCTGCTGGAGTACGCGGTGTCGGTCTCAGCGGTGGCGTCGAGCTGGGGCGGGTACCTGAACGAGTTCTTCCACTCGGCGTTCGGCTTCAGCATTCCGCCCGCGATCAGCCACTCGCCGGGGGACAGCGGCGGGATGGTCAACCTGCCCGCCGTGGTCATCGTCATGCTGGCCATGCTCCTGCTGCTGCGCGGCACCTCCGAGAGCGCCACCGCCAACACGATCATGGTGATGCTCAAGATCGCGGTGCTGGCGTTCTTCTGCTTCGTCGCCTTCACCGCCTTCCACACCGGCAACTTCTCCGACTTCGCCCCGATGGGCTGGGCGGGGATCAGCGCGGCGGGCTCGAAGGTCTTCTTCTCCTACATCGGCTTCGACGCCGCCTCGACCGCCGGCGAGGAGGCCAAGAACCCCAGGCGCGACCTCCCGCTCGCGATCCTGCTCTCGCTGGTGATCGTGACGGTGGTCTACGTGCTGGTCGGCATCGCCGCGGTGGGCGTCATGGCCTGGGGCGACTTCACGTCCACGACCTCGCTGGCGGACGTGCTGAACCTCGCCACCGGCGACAGCAGATGGGCCGCGCTCATCCTGTCGTTCGGCGTCGTCATCTCGATGGGCACGGTGGTGCTGACCGTGCTGTACGGCCAGACCCGCATCCTGTTCGCGATGTCGCGCGACGGGCTCATCCCCAAGATCTTCCAGCGGGTGAGCCGGACGCAGGTGCCGGTGGCCAACACGATCATGGTGTCGGCGTTCGTCGCGATCCTGGCGGCGGTGGTGCCGCTCGGCCAGCTGGCCGAGGCGACGAGCATCGGCACGCTCTTCGCGTTCGCCCTCGTGAACCTCGGCGTCATCGTGCTGCGGCGGACCCGGCCCGAGATGCCGCGCAGCTTCCGCACCCCGCTGTTCCCGGTCACGCCGCTGCTCGGCGTCGCCTTCTGCCTCTACCTCGTGTACGGCCTCGACACGATCACCTGGGTGGTCTTCCTGATCTGGACCGCGGCCGGGCTCGCCGCCTATTTCGCCTACGGCCGCCGTCACTCCAACCTGGCGCGGCGCACCGGGCCGCCGTCCGCCCCACCCGCTAAGGAGCTGGGATGACCGATCTGCGAGTGCTCGCCGGATACTCGCCCGACGACCGCGGGGACGACGCCCTGACGCTGGCGTCCCTGATCGTGCGGATCGCCGGGGCGCGGCTGACCGTGGCGAACGTCCATCCGCCCGCCTGGCCCGCCCGCGGTCCGGGCTCGGTGGACGCCGAATGGGTGGCCTACCTCAAGGAGCAGTCCGAGCTGGCGCTCGCCCAGGCCGCGGACCACCTCACCAAGGCCAAGGTGCCCAAGAAGGACCTGGACTTCGTCGTCCGGGCCAACCGGGGCAGCGGGCGGGGCCTGCTGGAGGTCGGCGGGGAGGCCGAGGCCGGGCTGATCGTCATCGGCTCCGCGCCCCGCGGGCGGCGCGGCCGCATCGCCATCGGCAGCACCGCGGACCAGCTGCTGCACGGTTCGCCGGTGCCGGTCATGCTGGCGCCGCGCGGCTACGCCGAGGACGCGCCGAAGAGGTTCGAGCGGCTCACGATCGCGTACTGGCGGCGTTCGGCGACCGAACCGGCGCTCGCCACGGCCGCCCGCCTGGCCAGGTCGCTCGAACTGCCCGTACGGCTGGTCACGCTGGTCCTGCGCCCGCCGGGCCTGGCGGCCAAGTTCCGGAACGCCGAGGAGGTCATGCGGCGGCAGCTCGCGCAGGCCGAGAAGGACCTGGCGCACGCCGCCGGGCTGGTCGGCGCCGACGCGGAGGTCACCACCGAGGCGATCATGGGAACCGGCGTCACCAAGACCCTCGGCTCGCTGGACGTGCTCCCCGGCGAGATCCTCGCCTGCATGTCCAGCCATGACGGACCGCTGCGCAAGGTGTTCCTCGGTGAGAGCTCCGGAAAGATCGTCCGTGCCGCCCCCTGCCCCGTCGTGGTGCTGCCGCGTGGCACGCCCGGCCGCTGACCGGCCGCTGACCGGGTTTAGCGGGGGCATCCCGGCCGGTCCGCCGAGGGGCATAGAGTGTGCCCGGCATGCCTGCCGGCGCGCGGCGAAGTGGTGGAGTACGACCCGGAAACGCCGCGAAAGCCCAGGTTAGGTAAGGCTAACCTGCGTGAGCTAAGACATCAGGATTCGTTTGTTCCTCGGGAAGGAATTACGGCACACTGATGTTGTGAAAAACGTGAGCGAGACGACGAGCGTCGCCAGGGCCGCCTCCGCGCGGCCTTCCGGCATGCCGTCGGGCGCCGGCCACGGCGAGCGTGACACGCGCGCGCGGGTGGCCCGGCTCATTCTCGAGCACGGTCCCATCACGGCCTCCGCGCTGGGGGAACGGATGGGGCTCACGCCCGCCGCCATCCGGCGCCATCTGGACGCCCTCCTGGGGGAGGGGATGGTCGAGGTCGAGACCCGGCGGTCCCGGTCGCAGGGGCAGCGCGGGCGGGGACGTCCGGCCAAGTGGTTCGTGATCACCGACGCCGGGCGCAACGCCTTCGTGCACGCCTACGACGACCTTGCGACCAGCGCGCTGCGGTTCCTCGCCGAGACGGCGGGGGCGCACGCGGTGGCCGAGTTCGCGCGGCGCCAGATCGCCGATCTGGAACGGCGCTACACCCCGGTCGTCCAGGAGGCACCGCCGCACCAGCGGGTACGCAAGCTGGCCGAGGCCCTGTCGGCCGACGGCTACGCCGCCGCGGCGGCCAAGGCCCCCCAGACCGTGTCCGGGGAGGCAGGCGGAGAGCAGCTCTGCCAGCACCACTGCCCGGTCGCGCACGTGGCCGCGGAGTTCCCGCAGCTGTGCGAGGCCGAGACGGAGGCCTTCAGCAGACTGCTGGGGACCCCGGTCCAGCGCCTGGCGACGATCGCCCACGGCGACGGGATCTGCACCACCCACGTCAGCCCCCGGTCCCTCTGCGGAGGGACGGATGCCGACGGCACCGACATGAAAAACGAGGAGTCCGGGAGGACGTCCCTATGACTACGGCAGCCCACCCCGAGCTGGAAGGGCTTGACAAGTACAAGTTCGGCTGGGCCGACTCGGATGTGGCCGGCGCCTCCGCGCGCCGCGGCCTCAACGAGGATGTCGCGCGCGACATCTCGGCCAAGAAGGGCGAGCCGGACTGGATGCTCGACCTGCGCCTCAAGGGGCTGCGGCTGTTCGACAAGAAGCCGATGCCCTCCTGGGGCTCGGACCTGTCGGCCATCGACTTCGACAACATCAAGTACTTCGTCCGCTCCACCGAGAAGCAGGCCACGTCCTGGGAGGAGCTCCCCGAGGACATCAAGAACACCTACGACAGGCTGGGCATCCCCGAGGCGGAGAAGCAGCGCCTCGTCGCGGGCGTCGCGGCGCAGTACGAGTCCGAGGTGGTCTACCACAAGATCCGTGAGGACCTCGAGGAGAAGGGCGTCATCTTCCTCGACACCGACACCGGCCTCAAGGAGCACCCGGAGATCTTCCAGGAGTACTTCGGCTCGGTGATCCCGGTCGGCGACAACAAGTTCGCCGCGCTCAACACGGCCGTGTGGTCGGGCGGGTCGTTCATCTACGTGCCGCCGGGCGTGCACGTCGAGATCCCGCTGCAGGCCTACTTCCGGATCAACACCGAGAACATGGGCCAGTTCGAGCGGACCCTGATCATCGCGGACGAGGGCTCGTACGTGCACTACGTCGAGGGCTGTACCGCGCCGATCTACAAGTCCGACTCGCTGCACTCCGCGGTCGTCGAGATCGTCGTGAAGAAGGACGCCCGCGTCCGCTACACGACCATCCAGAACTGGTCCAACAACGTCTACAACCTGGTGACCAAGCGCGCCGTCGCCTACGAGGGCGCCACCATGGAGTGGGTCGACGGCAACATCGGCTCCAAGGTCACCATGAAGTACCCGGCCGTCTACCTGCTGGGCGAGCACGCCAAGGGCGAGACGCTGTCGATCGCGTTCGCCGGCGAGGGCCAGCACCAGGACGCCGGGGCCAAGATGGTGCACGCGGCCCCGCACACCTCCAGCAGCGTCGTCTCCAAGTCGGTGGCGCGCGGCGGCGGGCGCACGTCCTACCGCGGCCTGGTCCAGATCCAGGAGGGCGCCGCGCACTCCAAGTCCACGGTCAAGTGCGACGCGCTCCTGGTCGACCAGATCAGCCGTTCCGACACCTACCCCTACGTCGACGTCCGCGAGGACGACGCGGAGATGGGCCACGAGGCCACGGTCTCCAAGGTGTCGGAGGACCAGCTGTTCTACCTCATGAGCCGCGGCATGACCGAGGACGAGGCGATGGCGATGATCGTGCGCGGCTTCGTCGAGCCGATCGCGCGCGAGCTGCCCATGGAATACGCCCTTGAGCTCAACCGGCTCATCGAGCTGCAGATGGAAGGAGCCGTCGGCTGATGGGGCTGGACAGTCGGCCTCTCTCGACCTTGCACGAGAAGGCCTCCTACGACGTCGCCGACTTCGAGGTGCCGTCGGGCCGCGAGGAGGAGTGGCGGTTCACCCCGCTGCGCCGCCTGCGCGGCCTGCACAACGGCACCGCGGAGCCGACCGGCAAGGTGATCGTCGAGGTCCAGGCGGCACCTGAGGTCACCGTCGAGACAGTCGGCCGTGACGACGAGCGGCTCGGCGGCGCCTACGTGCCCGCCGACCGGGTGAGCGCGCAGGCGTACGCCTCGTTCACCCAGGCCACCGTCGTCACCGTGCCCAAGGAGGCGGTCGCCTCCGCGCCGACGGTGATCCGCACCCGCGGGGAGCACGGCGAAGGCGCCGCCTACGGCCACACCACGGTCATCCTGGAGCCGTTCGCCGAGGCCACGGTCGTGCTCAGCCACCGCGGCAGCGCCACCTACGCCGACAACGTCGAGTTCGTCGTCGGCGACGGCGCGCGGCTCTCGGTGATCAGCGTGCAGGACTGGGCCGACGACGCCGTGCACGTCTCGCACCAGCACGCCAAGCTGGCCCGCGACGCGCGGTTCGTCAGCCACAACATCAGCCTCGGCGGCGACGTCGTGCGGATCTCGCCGTCGGTCGTCTACGACGCGCCCGGCGGCGACGCCGAGCTCTACGGCGTCTACTTCGCCGACGGCGGCCAGCACCTGGAGCACCGCCTCCTGGTCGACCACGTCGTCCCGCACTGCCGCAGCCGGGTCGACTACCGCGGCGCGCTGCAGGACCAGGACGCGCACGCCGTCTGGATCGGCGACGTGATCATCCGCGCCGAGGCCGAGGGCACCGACACCTACGAGCTCAACCGCAACCTGGTGCTCACCGACGGCACCCGGGTCGACTCCGTGCCCAACCTGGAGATCCTCACCGGTGAGGTCGCGGGCGCCGGCCACGCCTCGGCGTCGGGGCGGCTGGACGACGAGCACCTGTTCTACCTGCAGGCTCGCGGCATCCCGTTCGACGAGGCCCGCCGCATGGTCGTGCGCGGCTTCCTCGGCCAGCTCATCGAGCGCATCGAGGTCGCCGAGGTCCGCGAGAAGGTGCGGGAGGCGATCGAGGCCGAGCTCGACCAGGGAGCGGCCGGCCGATGAGCTTCGTCAAGGTGTGCCCGCTGGCCGAGATCCCCGCCGACGGCGCGCTGGCCGTCGAGATCGACGACACGCCGGTCGCGCTGGTGCGCAGCGGCGAGGGCGTGTACGCGCTCAACGACATCTGCTCGCACGCCGAGGTCTCCCTCTCCGAGGGGGAGGTCTACGACGGCACGATCGAGTGCTGGCTGCACGGATCGTGCTTCGACCTGCGCTCGGGCAAGCCCACCAACCCGCCGGCCACGCAGCCGGTCGCCACCTACAAGGTCAAGGTCGAGGACGGCGACGTCTACGTCTCGCTCGGCTCCGACGACTGAACAACGAGAGAGCTCAGATAGATATGGCCACGCTAGAGATTCGCGACCTCCACGTCTCCGTCGCCGACGGCGCCGACGGGACCAAGGAGATCCTGCGCGGGGTCGACCTGACCGTGAAGGCCGGCGAGACCCACGCGATCATGGGGCCGAACGGCTCCGGCAAGTCCACCCTCGCCTACGCCATCGCCGGCCACCCCAAGTACGACATCACCTCCGGCGCCGTGACGCTGGACGGCGAGGACGTGCTGGAGATGAGCGTCGACGAGCGCGCCCGCGCCGGGCTGTTCCTCGCGATGCAGTACCCGGTCGAGGTGCCCGGGGTCTCGGTCTCCAACTTCCTGCGCTCCGCCGTCACCGCCGTGCGCGGTGAGGCGCCCAAGCTGCGCGAGTTCTCCAAGGAGCTGAAGCAGTCCCTCGAGAACCTCGCCATCGACCCGGCGTTCGCCCAGCGCAGCCTCAACGAGGGCTTCTCCGGCGGTGAGAAGAAGCGGCACGAGATCCTCCAGCTGGAGATGCTCAAGCCGAAGATCGCGGTGCTGGACGAGACCGACTCCGGCCTCGACGTCGACGCGCTCAAGGTCGTCTCCGAGGGCGTCAACCGCTTCTCGGGGAGCGGCGACACCGGCGTGCTGCTCATCACCCACTACACGCGCATCCTGCGCTACGTGAAGCCCGACTTCGTGCACGTCTTCGCGGGCGGCCGGATCGTCGCGGAGGGCGGCCCGGAGCTGGCCAACGTGCTGGAGAACGAGGGCTACGAGAAGTACGCGAAGGCGGGCGCGTCGTCATGACCCTGCTTCCGGAGGAGCTGAAGAAGGACTTCCCTCTTCTGTCCCGTACCGTCCGGGGCGGCCGTGAGCTGGTCTACCTCGACTCGGGCGCGACCTCCCAGAAGCCGGTCCAGGTGCTCGACGCGGAGCGCGCGTTCTACGAGCGCCACAACGCCGCCCCGCACCGCGGCGCGCACCTGCTCGCCGAGGAGGCCACCGAGGCCTACGAGAGCGCGCGCACCCGGATCGCCACGTTCGTCGGCGCGGTGCCCGGCGAGATCGTGTTCACCAAGAACGCGACCGAGGGCATCAACCTGGTGGCCTACTCGCTGAGCAACGCCGCCACGTCCGGCCCCGAGGCCGAACGGTTCAAGGTCGGGCCCGGCGACGAGATCGTCGTGACCGAGATGGAGCACCACGCCAACCTGGTGCCCTGGCAGCAGCTGTGCCGGCGGACCGGCGCCACCCTGCGGTGGTTCGGCATCACCGACGAGGGCCGCCTCGACCTCGACGAGCTCGACACGATCGTCAACGAGCGCACCAAGCTGGTCGCGCTGACGCACCAGTCCAACGTGCTCGGCACGGTGCCGCCCGTCCGGCGGATCGCCGAGCGCGCCCACCAGGTTGGCGCGCTGGTGCTGCTGGACGCCGCACAGTCGGTGCCCCACCAGCCGGTCGACGTGCGCGAGCTCGGCGCCGACTTCCTCGTCTTCTCCGGCCACAAGATGCTCGGCCCGACCGGCATCGGCGTGCTCTGGGGCCGCCGCGAGCTGCTGGAGGCCATGCCGCCGTTCATCACCGGCGGCTCGATGATCGAGGTCGTGCGCATGGAAGGTTCCACCTTCATGCCGCCGCCGCAGCGGTTCGAGGCCGGCGTGCCGATGACCGCGCAGGCGGTCGGCCTCGGCGCGGCCTGCGACTACCTGACCGAGATCGGGATGGACCGGGTCGCCGCCCACGAGGAGACGCTCACCGCGTACTCGCTGGAGAGGCTCGGCGAGATCCCCGGGGTGCGGATCATCGGCCCGCGCAGCACCGAGGCGCGCGGCGGGGCCGTGTCGTTCGCCGTGGACGACATCCACCCGCACGACGTGGGCCAGGTGCTCGACGAGTTCGGCATCGCCATCCGCGTGGGGCACCACTGCGCCTGGCCGATCTGCCGCCGGTTCGGCATCCCGGCCACCACCCGGGCGACGCTTTACATCTACAACAACCTCGCGGACGTGGACGCGCTCGCCGAAGGGGTACGCAAGGCCCAGAAGTTCTTCGGAACAGCCTGAGTCCAGCACCTGTTGTAGGGAAAGAAGCCCCCCGACGAGGAAAAGGAAGACATGCAGCTCGAGGCGATGTACCAGGAGGTCATCCTGGATCATTACCGCAACCCCCACAACAAGGGGCTGCGGGAGCCGTACGAGGGCGAGGCCCACCACGTCAACCCGACCTGTGGTGACGAGGTGACGCTCCGGGTGCACCTCGACGGCGCGGGCCAGGACGCCACCGTCGCGGACGTCTCGTACGACGCCATGGGCTGCTCGATCAGCCAGGCCAGCGCGTCGGTGATGAGCGAGCTCATCATCGGCAAAGCGGTCAAGGAGGCGATGGCGATCGGCGACGAGTTCCTCGCGCTCATGCAGTCGCGCGGCCAGGCCGAGCCCAACGAGGACGTCCTGGAGGACGCCGTCGCCTTCACCGGGGTCTCCAAGTACCCCGCCCGGATCAAGTGCGCCCTGCTCGCCTGGATGGCGTGGAAGGACGCGACCGCCCGTGCTCTCGGAGAGGCATCATGACTGACACGCCCGCCGCCGCGGACACCGCGACGCCGGAGAACCCGACGCCCGAGACCGCAGCCGAGGGCGGCGCGGTCGCGACCACCGCCGCCGAGGAGGAGGTCCTGGAGGCGCTCAAGGACGTGGTCGACCCCGAGCTCGGCATCAACGTCGTCGACCTCGGCCTGATCTACGGCATCAACCTCGCCGACGAGATCGCCACCATTGACATGACGCTGACCAGCGCGGCCTGCCCGCTCACCGACGTGATCGAGGACCAGGCGCACAGCGCGCTGGACGGCCTCGTCAAGGACGTCAAGATCAACTGGGTCTGGCTGCCGCCGTGGGGTCCCGACAAGATCACCGACGAGGGCCGCGACCAGCTCCGCGCCCTCGGCTTCAACGTCTGACGCAGGACAACACCGTGAGGCAGGCCTCCCGACGGGCCTGCCTCACGTGTATCTCAGGCAACTCGGTCGTCCTCCGAACGATGTACGCGTGGCCCTCAGTCAGGTGGAGCGGAAGACCGCCTCGGGGATGCTGAGATAGGGGCATGCGATTCACCACGCGCCAGGACGCGCTGCTCGCCGTCGCCGCTTTCGCGGCGGGCGTGGTGCTGCTCCTGGCGGGTGGCTACGGCACCTGGGACGGGCCGAACGTCACGCCGTGGTGGCGGCTGCTGCCGCTGGCCGGGCTGTGCTTCGCGATGCTGTTCCGGCGCACGCGCCCGATCCTCGGCCTGCTGATCTCCACCCCGTTCAACTTCGCCGACGTGGTCATCGGACCCGGCATCGCCACCCTGATGATCTACAGTGACGCGCTGTACGCGGCGGGCCTGTACGGCCCGAAGCGCACGGCCGAACGGCTGCTCGGCATCACGACGGCGGCCACGCTGGCCGTGGCGGTGGGGGCCGGGATCGCCCTCTCCAGTGCCAGCGCCGGGGTACTGCTGGGCTCGCTGGCCGGCATGGCCTGGGTCGGGCCGGTGCTGACGGCGATGGTCGTCCGGGAGCATCGCGACCGGGCCGACATCGAACGCCAGCGGTCGGAGCAGATGGCCCGCCTCGCCGAGATGGACCGCTGGGCGGCCGTGAACGCCGAACGGGCGCGGATGGCGCGTGAGCTGCACGACGTCATCGCCAACCACCTCAGTGCCGTGGCCCTGCACTCCTCGGCCGTCCTCAGGGTGCCGGACCTGGATCGTGCGGGCATCAACCGGTCCATGGAGGTGATCCGGGAGAACAGCGTCCAGGGCCTCGCCGAGATGCGGCGGATGATCGGGCTGCTGCGGGAGAGCGACGGCGTGGCCGATCCTCCGGCGGCGCCGCGGCTGGACGGTCTCGAACGGCTGGTGGCGCACACGGCGCGCAGCGACCTGTCGACGGGCCTGAAGGTGGCCGGGGAGCGGCCCGGGCTGCCCGCGCCGGTGGAACACGCGGCCTACCGGATCGTGCAGGAATCGTTGACCAACGCGCTCAAGCACGCCGCGGCGGGCCGGGTCGAGGTGCTCCTGGAATACCGTCCGGGCCGCGTCGCCGTCACCGTCGACAGCCCGCTCGGCGACGAGCGGTCGCGGCTGCCCGGGTCCGGCAGCGGGCTGATCGGGATGCGGGAGCGCGCGACCATGCTGGACGGCACGTTCGAGGCCGGGCCCGAGGACGGGCGCTGGCGGGTGCGCGCGGAGCTTCCGCTCACCGACAGGGAGAAATCTTGATCAAGGTGCTGGTGGCAGACGACCAGGCGGCGGTCCGCGCCGGCCTCGTGCTGATCCTGGGCGCCGCGGCCGACATCGTCGTGGCGGGCGAGGCGGCCGACGGCGAGGAGGCGGTGGCGCTGGCCCGGCACCTGCGGCCCGACGTGGTCCTGATGGACATCCGGATGCCGAAACTGGACGGCATCTCCGCCACCCGGGAGCTCGCCGGCGTCGCCGACGTCCTGGTGCTGACGACGTTCGACATGGACGAGTACGTGTTCGGCGCGATGCGGGCCGGGGCGGCCGGGTTCCTGCTCAAGGACGTGGACGCCGACCGTCTGGTGGAGGCGGTGCGCACGGTCGCGGCGGGGGAGGGCATCCTGGCGCCGCAGGTGACCCGGCGCCTGATCAGCGCGTTCGCGAGCCGTCCGGAGACGGTCCGCGGCGAGCCGGCCGGCCTGTCGGAGCTGACGCCGCGCGAGCGCGAGGTCTTCGCCTGCCTCGGCGAGGGGCTGTCGAACGGGGAGATCGCGGCGCGCCTGGACATGGCCGAGACCACGACCAAGACCCACGTCAGCAGGATCCTGTCCAAGCTGAACCTGCGCAGCCGGGTCCAGGCGGCCATCCTCGCCCAGGAGACGGCCCCTGGCGGATTTTCCGGGTCGATCAGTGACACGGGGTCACCGGCGGGGTCCTGACGCCGCAGAGACGATCTCAGCGCGTCCCCTCAGGCCGGCTCGGATCAGCCCGACAGGCTGCGGATGAGGTCGCCCACGCGGACGATGCCCAGGCACCGGCCCACCTCGTCGGTGACGACGAGATCGTCGTAGACCCGTTCGTCCTCCCGGCCCGCCGCGCGCAGCGCCGCGATCGCCGGGACGGTGCGGGGCACGAGGCGCGGCCCGTCGGCCAGGCGGGTGGCGGGCTTGTGCGCGTGGAGGGCGTGGCCGTAGGCACCCGACAGCTTCAGCAGGAACCGCGTCCGGTGCACGGTGGCCCTGGGACGTTGCTGCTCGTCCACCAGGACGATGCTGGTGGTGCCGGCCTCCGCGTTGAGCGCTCCGAGCACGTCGTCCGCCGTCGCCGTGTGCGGCATGGTGACCGCCGGCAGCGTGAACTCCGAGACACGCGGTCCCAGATCGATGTTCCGCGGAGTCCGCTCGCGGTCCTCCCTGGCGATCACCGGCACCGTGACCCGCATGCCGGGCCGCCATTCCGGCGGCGCGAGCGCCGAACCCTGGACGAGCCGTACGCCGAGCTCGCGCGTGTGCAGCACGTGGGCCTCGGTCTCCAGCCCGGGGGCCAGCACGTGGGTGCCGATGCGGTGCGCCAGGTCGACCAGCGCCGTCACCAGCGCGGAGCGGCGCGGATCGGAGGAGGTCCGCCGCGACAGGTCCGGATCGAGCCGGATGAGGTAGGGGGCGATGTCGAGCAGGAGGTCCAGCGGGGCGTGGGCGACGCCGAGCCCGCCGAGGCCGACCGGATATCCCGCGCGCCGGAGTTTGTGCAGGGCGGCCGTCACCGCCTGGCGCTGGGCCGGGGGGAAGCCCCCGGTGACGCAGATGATCACCTCGCTCGGGCGGCGGCCCGCGTCGGCGAGGCCTTGGTGCAGCTCGCCCAGGACCGTCTCGCCGTAGGCGAGGGTCTCCGCGCGCAGCCCGATGGTCAGGGGCAGGTGGGTGCCCAGGTCGGCGGCGGCCCGGGCGGCGCCGACGGCCCGCCTCAGGTCGTCGGCCGCGGGGTCCGGCCGGACCGGAGCGTGCGGCTCCGGCGGCGGACCTGTGTGCGGTTCGACGGCGATCACGCTGCCGGTGTCGAGGTCGACCACCGGATGGAACACCGCGCGCGCCGGAACGAGCAGTTCAAGGGCTGACACAACCGCATCATGCCGGTGTGATCATGACAAAACGGATGTTGTTAGCGAAAGTTAACGCAGTATTCGCTGATCAGAGCGTGCGCCCGCCGAAGATCGCCGAGAGTGTGTACACGACTCCGGCGAGCGCGGCCAGCCAGGCGTACGGCGTGATGTCGGCGCCGCGCAGCCCCTGCACCACGACGGCGGCGACGATGGCCGCGGTGAGCACGTCACCGGTCATGGCGGCCGACCTGAGGTGGGCGCGGGCGCGGTGCCCGCTGCCGAATCCCTCGCTGATGGGCAGCGCCGGCTCGTTGCGGCGGTAGCCCAGATGGACGGCGTAGCCGGCCAGCACGCCCAGCGCGACCAGCCCCGTCTCGCCGCGCCCGTCGGCGGCGAGCACGGCGGCGACCACCGCGCCGGCGGCGAGGGCGAGACCGGGTGCGATCCAGCGGCCGAGGCCGCGGCGTTCGGGAGCGATCCACATGCCCGACATCCTTCCCGATCGGGCGGCACGGCGCCCGCTGGACGGGCCGTGACCGGTATGTTGTGGCCTCGTGGCGCAATTCAGACTGAACGGCTCGAGGATGCTGGCCGTCGATCTGGCCGGTGAGACCATCAGGGCCTTGAACGGGTCGATGGTCGCCTACGACGGGCAGATGACGTTCAAGCGGCAGGGGATGACCGGCGGCGAGGGGCTGCGCGGCGCGCTGAAGCGCCGGATCGCCGGTGAGGGCATGACGCTCATGGAGATCACCGGCCAGGGCACGGTGTTCCTGGCGAGCGAGGCGACCGAGGTGACGCTCGTACCGTTGAACGGCGAGACGCTGTTCGTGGAGTCGGAGAGCCTGCTGGCGCTCGACGGGCGGCTCCAGACGGGCGTCCAGTTCACGGGGCTGCGCGGGATGGGCACCGGCCAGGGCCTGGCGACCACCAAGGTCGAGGGCCAGGGCATGGTCGCCATCCTCTCCGACGGTCCGGCGATCGCCCTCGAAGTGACCCCCGGGACGCCGCTGTGCGTCGACCCGCACGCCTACGTGGGCCACCGCGGCCAGCTCCAGCAGGACGTCGTCACCGACGTCAACTGGCGCACCGTGCTCGGACAGGGCTCGGGGGAGAGCGTGCAGTTCCGCTACCAGGGGCAGGGCCTCGTCTACGTCCAGCCCGCCGAGCGCGGCGGCGGAATTCTGGAGATCTGATGCCGGGATACACCTCGATCAACCCCAAGATGCTCCAGGTGCCGGTGGGCCCGGGGCAGGAGATCTACAGCAAGCGCGGCGCCATGCTCGCCTACACGGGCCGAGTGAACTTCGCGCCGACCGCCACGGCCGGGCAGGGCCTCGGGCAGACCCTCGGCCGCGCGATGGCCGGCGAACGCACCGTGATGATGCACGTCACCGGGCACGGCAGCGCGATGTTCGGGCACGGCGGCCTGCACGTCCAGGTCATCGACCTGGCGGGCGACACCCTCTACGTGGAGGCCGACCGGCTGCTGGTGTACGACGCGAGCCTGCAGGCGGGGACGATGTTCATGGGCGAGCAGGGCGGCGTCGGCGGCGTGATCCGCGGCGCGGTCAGCGGGCAGGGCCTGTTCACGACCACGCTCACCGGGCACGGCGCGTGCGCGGTGCTGTCGCACGGCGGCGTGATGGAGCTGCCGATCACCCCGCAGCGGCCGGTGCACGTCGACCCGCAGGCGTACGTCGCGCACCGCGGCCAGGTGCAGAACAAGCTCACCACGGCGATGGGGCTGCGCGACCTGGTCGGCCGCGGCTCGGGCGAGGGTTTCCAGCTGCAGCTGAGCGGCCAGGGCGTCGTCTACGTGCAGGCCAGCGAGAGGAAGATCTGAGCGTGTCGATCCCTGCGTTCAACCCGATGACGCTGCCGTCGAACGACAACGTCAACCCCTACGCCTTCAGCGTGGACCTCAACGGCCAGTGGTTCACCCAGAAGGGCAAGATGATCGCCTACTACGGGCAGATCAAGTTCGAGGCGCTCTCGGCGGGGCCGCTGGACGCGCTCGTCGCCGCGCACTTCCACTCGCCGCTGTACGCCCAGGACTGGGTCATCGCCCAGGGCCAGGGCAAGCTGCTGCTGGCCGACCGCGGCTTCGACGTGAACTCGTTCGACCTCGACGACGGCAACCTGACCGTCCGCGCCGGCAACCTGCTGGCGTTCGAGCCGGGGCTGGACCTCAAGCAGTCGATCATCCCGGGGTTCCTGACCCTGATCGGCACCGGCCGCTTCGTGGCCGCCTCCAACGGCCCGGTGCACTTCGTGGAGCCGCCCATCCGGATCGACCCGCAGGCGCTGCTCGGCTGGGCCGACTGCCCGTCGCCCTGCCACCACTACGACCACTCCTACATGCGCGGCGTGATGGGGATGGCCCGGCAGATGTTCGGCGTCGGCGGCACCTCGGGCGAGGAGCACCAGTTCGACTTCACCGGCCAGGGCACGGTGCTCATGCAGTCGTCAGAGGTCGTGGCGAACGAGGACACGCTGCTCCGCGACCTGGAGGGCCAGGTCGGCATGCTCGGGGCGGGCGGCCTGCAGCGGCTGCACCAGACCATCGGCCAGCGCCTGGCCGCCGAACGCGAACGGTAGGCCGCCCGCGGCCGGGAACGCCGACGGCACGGCGTTCCCGGCGGGGCGTTCAACGGCGGATCAGGTCCCTTCCGGCGGCGCCGAGCGCATCACGTTGAACTCGGCGCCGAACGGGTCCTTGACGGCCGCGATGCGGCCGTACGGGGAGTCCTCCGGCTCCGCGACGACCGTGCCGCCGGTGTCGCGGGCCCGCCGGACGGCCTCATCGGGGTCGGCGACCTCGAAGTAGACCGTCCAGGCGGGACGCGCCGTGTCCGGCCGGCCCAACATGCCGCCGATGGCCCGGCCGTCCGGCCTGTTGAAGACCGTGTAGTCGAAGCCGCCCGGCATGTCTTCGAGCGTGTACTCGAAGACCGCGCGGTAGAAGTCGCCCGCGGCGCCGGGATCGGCGGTGACCAGCTCGCTCCACACCAGCGAGCCGGGCTCGTTGACGATCTGCGAGCCGACGTGGGCACGGCCCTGCCAGAGGCCGAACTGGGCCCCGGTCGGGTCGCTCAGAACCGCCATGCGGCCCTGGTCCATGATGTCGTCCGGCGCCATCAGGACGGTGGCACCGGCGTCGGAGGCCCGTTTGACGGTGCCGTCACAGTCCTCGGTGGCGAAGTACGTCTGCCACCAGTACTCCGACGGGGCGTCGTCGGGGTTCTTCATCATCCCGGCGACCGGCTTTCCCTGGAGCATGACGGCGTGGTAGTGACCCGCCTCCGGGCCGTAGTCCTGGAATTCCCAGCCGAAGACGGTCCCGTAGAACTCCTTGGCCCGGGCCATGTCAGGGATGCCGAGATCCAGCCAGTTCGGTGTACCGGTGGGTGCGTTGCTCGTTACGTGGACCATCGGACTCACACTTCCCCTCGTGCCGGGCCGGGGCGCCCGGCGTCGTCACTTCACGCCGCTACTGCGCATCCTGGACCGCCCCCGGGCGTCCCGCCCCGGTTCCCCCAGATCGGTATGGCCGGGAACGGCCCTTTCTTAACGTGTGGGGAACGCCCTCCCGCGTCACGTACACTGATCAGATGGTTTCGCTCCTGAGCTGACAGGCCCCCAGCGCGCGCGTCGCGGTCGATCGGACCGCCGGCGCGCGTTTGTGCGTCCGCCTGTTCTCCGTTGAGCCGTCCCGCCGCCCGAACCGTTTCCGTCAGGGAGCCCTGTCACAGTGATCATTGCGAACGACATCGAGCTGCGTGCCGGGTCCCGGCTGCTCATCGAAGGCGCCAGCTTCCGCGTCAACCCTGGCGACCGGGTCGGCTTCGTGGGCCGTAACGGCGCGGGCAAGACCACCCTCACCAAGGTCCTGGCCGGGGAGGCCCAGCCCGCCCAGGGCACCGTCACCCGGTCGGGGACGCTCGGCTACCTCCCCCAGGACCCGCGCGGCGTGGATCTGGACGAGCTCGCGCGCGACCGCATCCTGTCCGCCCGCGGGCTGGACGAGGTCATCCGCAAGCTGCGGCTCGCCGAAGACCAGATGGCGACCACCACCGGCGACGAGCGCGACAAGGCCGTCCGCCGGTACGGGCGCCTGGAGGAGCGGCTGCACGTCCTCGGCGGCTACTCGGCGGAGGCCGAGGCCGCCTCGATCGCCTCCAGCCTCGGCCTGCCCGACCGCGTGATGACCCAGCCCCTGGGCACGCTGTCCGGCGGTCAGCGCCGCCGGGTGGAGCTGGCGCGCATCCTGTTCTCGAACGCCGACTCGCTGCTGCTGGACGAGCCCACCAACCACCTGGACGCCGACTCGATCGTCTGGCTGCGCGACTTCCTGAAGTCCCACCAGGGCGGGCTCGTGGTCATCAGCCACGACGTGGAGCTGCTCGACACCGTCGTCAACCGGGTCTTCCACCTGGACGCCAACCGCAGCGTCATCGACATCTACAACGTCGGCTGGAAGAAGTACCTCGACCAGCGCGAGACCGACGAGCGGCGCCGCAAGAGGGAGACGGCCAACGCCCAGCGCCAGGCGGCCACGCTGCTCGCCCAGGCCGACAAGATGCGGGCCAAGGCCACCAAGGCCAAGGCGGCCCAGCAGATGGACCGCCGCGCCAGGCAGCTGCTGGCCGGGGCCGAGGGGGAGCGGCAGGCGGACAAGGTCGCCAAGATCCGCTTCCCGGACCCGGCACCGTGCGGCAAGACCCCCCTGACCGCCGAGGGTTTGTCGAAATCGTACGGATCTTTGGAGATTTTCACCGACGTGGACCTCGCGGTCGACCGGGGCAGCCGGGTCGTCATCCTCGGCCTGAACGGCGCCGGCAAGACGACCCTGCTGCGCCTGATGGCGGGGGTGGACAAGCCCGACACCGGCAAGGTCATCCCCGGGCACGGGCTGCGGATCGGCTACTACGCCCAGGAACACGAGACGCTGGACGTCGACCGTTCGGTCCTGGAGAACATGCAGTCGTCGGCGCCCGGGATGGCCCCGGTCGAGGTGCGCAAGATCCTCGGCTCGTTCCTGTTCTCCGGCGACGACGTCGACAAGCCCGCCGGCGTTCTGTCCGGCGGGGAGAAGACCCGGCTGGCGCTGGCCATGCTCGTGGTGTCGAGCGCGAACGTCCTGCTGCTGGACGAGCCCACCAACAACCTCGACCCGGCGAGCCGGGAGGAGATCCTCGGCGCGCTGCGCACCTTCGCCGGCGCAATCGTGATGGTGACCCACGACGAGGGCGCCGTGGAGGCGCTCCGGCCGGAAAGAGTGATTTTGCTGCCGGATGGTGTCGAAGACATCTGGAGTGACGAGTTTGCCGATCTGGTGGCACTTGCGTGACCTGGGCGGCAGCTATCGCAGATCTTTTCTGGCGGAGTGGGTAGCCGAACTCGCGGGAATGACTGATCATGGCGGGGGATAACGCAGCGGTCACCACATCACTACGGGAGGTACTCGTGGCCGAGACCCTTAAGAAGGGCACCCGCGTGACCGGTGCCGAGCGCGACAAGCTGGCGGCGGAGCTCAAGAAGAGGTACGACTCCGGCGAGAGCATCCGCGCCCTGGCAGCCGCCACCGGCCGCTCGTACGGGTTCATCCACCGGATTCTGACCGAATCCGGCGTCAACCTGCGGGGACGCGGTGGCGCCACCCGTGGCAAGAAGTCCTGAACGGACGACGACCCCCGGATGAGCACACCGCCTGACCTGCCGCCGCGGCCGACCGAGTAGGGTTCGGTCGCGGCGGCGGGATCGGGTGGTCGCCGGCATGGCGCCGGTGACGCCGGTTCCGCGTGACGCCGCCCGGACATGAGTCGAACGACTTACGTCCTGGTCTGAGTCTTCTGACCTACGTCACTGCGGAGGGGAGCGTCATGACGGACGCGAGGGTCGAGGAGCCGAGGCCGGATCCGGCCACGGGCCCGGGCGAGGCCGAGCTGGCCGAGGCGGGGCTGCGGCTCGACGTGGACGGCGCGATCGCGACGGTCACGCTCAACCGGCCCGAGCGCCGCAACGCCATGACGTTCGCCACCTGGCGGGGACTGGCCCGGATCGGCGAGTCCCTGCCGGAGGGCGTGCGCGTGGTCGTGGTGCGCGGCGAGGGCCCGTCCTTCTCGGCCGGCATCGACCTGGGCATGTTCTCGGGCGGCGCCGGGAGCGCGTTCCCCGACGGCAGCGACGCGGCCGCGTCGGACCGGTTCATCGCCGAGCTGCAGGCGGGCTACACGTGGCTGCGGCGGCCCGAGATCGTCTCCATCGCGGCCGTGCACGGGCACGCCATCGGCGGCGGATTCCAGCTCGCGCTGGCCTGCGACATCCGCGTGATCGCCGACGACACCCGGTTCTGCATGAAGGAGCCCGCCCTCGGGCTGGTGCCCGACCTCACCGGCACCAAGCCGCTGGTGGAGATCGTCGGCGTCAACCGGGCGCTGGAGCTGTGCCTCACCGCCCGGACCGTCCTCGCCGACGAGGCGGCGCGGCTGGGCCTGGCCGAGCACGTCGTGCCCCGGGAGACCCTCGACACGACCGTCGCCGAGATCGCCGCGGCGGTTCTCGCGGTCAACCCGGGCGCGGCGGCGGCCACCAAGCGGCTGCTGCTGGCGGCCCCCGGCAACACCCTTGACGAGCAGTGCGCCGCCGAGCGCCATGAGCAGATCGGCCGCCTACGCGAGTTCTTCGGCGCCGCGAAAGCCTGACCCAGCCGGACGAGGCCCGCATCCGCCTGGCGCGGATGCGGGCCTCTTCTCACTACCGCAGGACTTCACGGCCTCCTCGGGTCAGCGGGAGGAACACCTTGCTGGTGCCCGGCTGGAGGGTCAGCTTGGTGCCCGCCGGGTAGCGCAGCGTGTAGTCGTAGTCGGTGGACAGGACGATCACGCCGAGCCGGTGGCCGGGCTTGAACACGTAGTCGGTCGGCTCGAAGTTCCAGCGGAAGTCGTACGCCTTGCCGGGCTTGATCGGCTCGGTGCGGCTCGGGCTGTGCCGGTTGCGCGCGTCCAGCCAGCCCCGGGTGACGATCTTGTACGGGGCGGTCTCGACGCGGTGCGCCTGCCGGGTGGTGCAGCCGTCGTCGTTCGGCACGCCCTGGCCGAAGCAGACCCGCTCGCCGGTGTCGACGCGGGCGCCGGTGGGCCGGGTGTCGGTGCCGTAGTCGACCAGCAGGGCCGTCAGGTACGGCGAGCGACCGTCGAGCGAGGCCCGGAAGGCGGCCTTGGGGATGCCGTTCAGGCGGACCGGCTTGGTCAGGGCGGGGGTGAGGAAGGCCAGCCGGTTGGGGTCGGCCTGGTTCTCGTTCACCAGGAGCTGCTCGGCGGTCCGGGTGCGGCCAGCATCGATCATCGACTGCGCCGGGCCGCGGCGCGGCCAGAGTGAGAGCGTGCCGGGCTGACCGGCACGGCCCGCGTTCAGGCTGAGCGGCACGGTGCGGGTACCGGGGACGGGCCAGTCGGAGGCGGTCTCCCACTGCCCGGGCGCCCGCTCGATGTCGACCCGCGGCTCCTTGGTGATGCCGTTGTCGATGTTGTAGAGGAACCGGTCGAACCAGGCGCCGGTCTGGCGCAGCCACTCTTCGAGCCGCCACCGGAACGGAGTGGCGTGGCTGGCCTGGTGCAGCCAGAGCTTGCGCGGCACCCCGCTCTGCTTGAGGGCGTTCCACCACTGGACGGAGTTCTTGACCTTCACGTTCCAGTCGTTCAGGCCGTGGACCACCATCACCGCGGCGCGCACCTTGCGGGCCTGGCCGACGTAGTCGCGGTCGGCCCAGACCTTGCTGTAGTCGCCGGTCTCGCGGTCCTGCGTCGCGGTGAGCTCGTCGATGACCTTCTTGCAGACCTCGGGGTTCGCGCGGGTCAGCACGACCTTGGCCAGGACGTCCAGGTCCTCGCCCTGGAAGCCGCCGGGCGCGAGGACGCCGCCGTTCGCGCGGTAGTAGTCGTACCAGCTGGAGATCGCCGCGACCGGCACGATGGCCTTCAGGCCGACCACGCCGCTGGCGGCGGCCATGTTGGGCAGCGTGCCGTTGTACGACTGGCCGATCATGCCGACGTTGCCGGTGGACCAGCCCGCCTTCACCTCGGTGCCGTCGGCCGCCCAGCCCTTGGCCCGGCCGTTCAGCCAGTCGACGGCGGCCTTGGCGCCGGCCGCCTCCTGGCGGTCGCCCGAGGTCGGGCAGCCGGTCGAGCCGCCGGTGCCGATGCTGTCGAGGTGCGCGACGGCGTAGCCGCGGGGGATGTAGTAGTTGTCGAGATAGCCGGGGAAGATCTCGGCGAGGTTGCGCGGCACGGCCTTCAGCGACTTGGCCTTCAGGCCGTCGATGTCGACCGGGTGCATGGGGACGTCGTCATGGGTCCCCGCCCAGTACGGGCTGGCCTCCACGATGGTCGGCACCTTGAGACCGGAGTCGGTCTCCTTGGGGCGCATGACGCGCATGCGCACGCGGTCGCGCACGCCGTCGCGGTCGCTGTCGACGGTGGTCTCGATGTTCACCGTCTGGGTGACCGCGTCGGCCCGGGAGAAGACCGGCCGGGTCGTGCCGTTCTCCACCTTGATCTGGGGACGGGCCGGCGCACCGGGCGCTGTGGCGCCGGCCGGCGGTGCGGTCGTGGCGAGGAGCGCGGCTGTGAGGGTGAGCACGCCTGCGCCGCCACGCGTCAGTCTTCGGGTCACGAGGACTCCTGAGGGGACGTGGAGTTAGGTGGCTCACATCTACTACCGGACCGCCCCAAAGTCCACAAGATCGCCCATAGCTGGCCAGGGTGGTCACGAGACGGTCCAGGTGAGCCGCGGGCGGGCGGCCGGTTTTCGCCATGAGCTGAGCCGGGAAGCCGCCCGGTAAGAGCTGTGTTGTGGTGAGCGCAGACTTGAGATGCTTACTTGATTACGTATGCGCACGGCGTACGCAGAGCTGCACGCGAGAGTTCGGAGGCCGCAGTGTCGATGCCGGGTATGCCGGGCAACGGCTGGCAGGTGATGGCGTCGTTCCGCCGGGACGGCTCGGTGACCCAGCAGAAGCTCAAGCCCGGGACCGTCAGGCGGATCGCGGGATACGCCCGCCCGTACGTCCGCGAGCTGGTGCTGTTCCTGCTGCTGAACTCGTTCGCCGCGGTGATCGTGGTCGCCAACCCGCTGCTGCTCAAGGCGATCATCGACCGGGGCATCGTGCCCGGCCGGCAGGACCTGGTGATCTGGCTCGCCGTGGCGGTGGCCGGGCTCGCGCTGGTCGAGGCGGTGCTCGGGCTGGCGCAGCGGTGGTACTCCGCGCGCATCGGCGAGGGCCTCATCTACGACCTGCGCACCCAGGTCTTCGGCCACGTGCAGCGCCAGCCGGTCGCCTTCTTCATGCGGGCCCAGACCGGCTCTCTGGTCAGCCGCCTCAACGGCGACGTCATCGGTGCGCAGCGCGCCCTCACCACCACCCTGTCCTCGGTCGTCTCCAACGTGATCAGCCTGGTGCTGGTGCTGATCACCATGATGATCCTGTCCTGGCAGGTCACGCTGATCGCGCTGCTGCTGTTGCCGATCTTCATCTTCCCCGCCAAGTGGGTGGGCAAGCGGCTGTCGAGCATCAGCCGCGAGCAGATGCAGCTGGACGCCGAGATGAGCTCGCTGATGACCGAGCGGTTCAACGTGGCGGGCGCCATGCTGGCCAAGCTGTACGGGCGGCCCTCCGAAGAGGAGGAGAACTTCTCCGCCCGCGCGGCCCGGGTCCGTGACATCGGCGTGGTGGCCGCTATGTACGGGCGGGTGTTCTTCACCGCGCTGACGCTCGTCGCCGCGCTCGCCACGGCCATGGTCTACGGCGTCGGCGGCGTCCTGGTCGCCGACGGCGGCTTCCAGCTGGGCACGCTGGTCGCGCTCGCCACCCTGCTGACCCGGATGTACGGGCCGCTGACCGCGCTGTCGAACGTGCACGTGGACGTGATGACGGCCCTGGTGAGCTTCGACCGCGTCTTCGAGGTGCTCGACCTCAAGCCCCTGATCCGCGACCGCAAGGGAGCCGGGCCGCTGCGACAGGAGGCGGCGCCCGCGGTCGAGTTCGACGGGGTGCACTTCGCTTATCCCGCCGCCGAGGAGATCTCCCTCGCCTCGCTGGAGTCCATCGCGCGCAACGACACCGCCCCCGGCCGGCCCGTTCTGCACGGCGTCACGTTCACGGCCGAACCGGGCGAGCTGGTCGCCCTCGTGGGGCCGTCCGGCGCGGGCAAGTCGACGATCACGCACCTGGTGTCCCGGCTGTACGACGCGGACGAGGGGGCCGTGCGCATCGGCGGCCAGGACGTCCGGGAGGTGACCCTGGAGTCGCTGCGGGCGCGGATCGGCGTCGTCAGCCAGGACGCCCACCTCTTCCATGACTCGATCCGCGAGAACCTGCGCTACGCCCGGCCCGGCGCCGCCGACGAGGAGATCTTCGCGGCGCTGGAGGCGGCCCAGATCGGCGATCTGGTCGCGGACATGCCCGAGGGGCTCGACACGGTCGTCGGCGACCGGGGTTACCGGCTGTCCGGCGGTGAGAAGCAGCGCCTGGCGATCGCGCGGCTGCTGCTGAAGGCCCCGTCGGTGGTCGTCCTGGACGAGGCCACCGCGCATCTGGACTCCGAGTCCGAGGCCGCCGTCCAGCGCGCGCTCAAGACGGCGCTGGCGGGCCGCACGTCGCTGGTGATCGCGCACCGGCTCTCCACCGTCCGCGAGGCCGACCAGATCCTCGTGATCGACGGCGGCCGGATCGTGGAGCGCGGCCGGCACGAGGAACTGCTGCTCGCGGGCGGGCTCTACGCCGAGCTCTACCGCACCCAGTTCGCCCCTCAGAACGAACGTAAGGGGCGTACCGCCGAGCGGCTCGGCGCGGAGTGACTCTACCTGCGGCAGCAATGCGGAGAGTGACCATACCGAGACCCAGCGAGAGGATGGTGTCTCGGCCCCGCTGGGTAGGTACGCCGCGACGGGGGTGACGCGCATGCGGAGGGCGATCGGGCTTTTGCTCACACTGGCCGCGGTTCCGGTACTTGTGACCGGCTGCGGCGAGCGACGCGCGACCATGGCGGCCCGCGACACGGCGGCCGCGACGCCGCCCCGGCCGGCCGCAGAGGCCAGGGTGTTCGCGGTGATACGCCACGGTGCCCGGCCGGGCGAGGTCCTGCTCGCACGGGCGACGCGACGGCAGCCGGGCGGACCGGAGACGGTCGTTCCGGCGAACGTGCGGCCCGCGCGGGCGACCCCTTTCGCGCCCGGAGCCCGGATCCGCGTCACGGCGCCCCTGTACGAGGGCGACCTCAAGGACTGGCTGAAGGGCGTCCGGGTGACGCCCGAGCAGTTCGCCGCCATGTCCAGGACGGCCGAGCGGCGCTACGGGCCGCTTCCGGACCGGGCGCGGATGTTCGACGTACGGCTGGACGAGCGGGGCCGGATCGTCGGGATGCGGCAGGTCTTCAGCCCGTGACCTGGAGATCACCCGCCGTTTCGCCACGCCCGCGCCAGGAAACCCGCGTGAACTCCTGTCACAGACAGCCGAATGCGGTTTCCTGGACTTTCTTTGATCGCGCCGGGACGGCAACCCGACGGCCATCTGACGTCGTCACAGTGACTGGAGGCGAGTGACACGGCACGAGCGTCCACGGAGAGGAGACCAGGGTGCGACTGACGATCAACACCGCGACGATCAATCCCGTGCGGGTCGTGAAGAGCGGTCCGGGCCGCTACACCGTCCTGCTCGTCGGCCTCGGCGCCGCGGGCGTCGCGCTCGGCTGGCGCGGCCCCGACGTGGCGGCGTCCGCCACGGCGCTCATGAGACGCCGCTGAGCTCGTAGCCCAGCCTGCGCAGCTCCGGCCCGGCGACCTTCTCGACCTGGACCAGCTGGCGGGTGGTCAGCCGGTCGCGCCACGTGCCCGGCTGCCGTTCCCCGGCCTCCCGGTCGCCGCGCCGCACCAGCCCGTGCAGGGCGGCCTTGGAGACCGGCGTCCCCAGATAGTGCGAGACCGCGTCGGCGACCCGTCCCGGCCGGGCCACCAGTTCCTCGTACCGCACCGTCATCAGCTGCTCGTCGGGCGTCTGCGCCCGCAGCCGGGCGCTGAGCCGCACCGAGCCGCGCCATCGCAGCGCGCACCGCACCGCCATCGCCGCCCGGGGCCAGCGATCGCGTTCCAGCACGTCCTCCACGCCGAAGAACGGGTTGGGGAAGACCTCGTCGAGGTTGGCCAGCCCGGGACGGAACCAGGCCATGCAGCGTTCGTCGTCGAGCATGTCGGCCACCACGTCCCGGCCGTCCCTGATCACCTGGAGCAGCTGGGCGTCGGGAAACGCGTCCAGCAGGACGTCGGCGCTGTAGAGCAGATCGGGGGAGGCGTCGGCGAAGCGGGAGATCCCGCGCGGCTCGGTGCACGGCGGGGGGAGGTCATCGCCACCCGGACCGGCCGGGCCCAGCCCGGACAGCTCCCGGCACTCGGCCGGGCACTCCGCGCAGCCGCGCGCCGAGACCTGCCACGCCTCGGCGAACGCGTCCCGCAGCACGCGGGCGGCGCCGCGGCCGCGCTCGGAGGCGATCGACGGGCGGCGGGCGAAGGCGTAGGTGACGCGGAGCACACCCGGGCGCCCGACGGTCAGATGGAAGCCGGTGGAACGTTTCACCGCACGCGCGACAAGGTCCGCACCGGAGTGGGGAGCGCCCAGAACGAAGACGGGGCGGCGGACCTTGGTGCCGTTGATCACCAGAATGTGCGGCGTCGACCTCATACGAAAGACCAGTTTCTCACCTCGCGGGGCATGACGCCGACCACGACGCACCACGTTCGCCCGTCCGGCGGTCCGGTCCTGCCCACCACGGGAAGATTTCCCGTCGGTGTCCGGATATTCGGAACAGAACGGGGCGTTCCGGCCCTAGCCTGGGAACATGGACGCCCCTGCGACGCTCGCGGACTGGCTGCCCACGGCCCAGTCGATCACGGTGCTGTCCGGCGCCGGAATCAGCACCGACAGCGGGATCCCCGACTTCCGGGGCCCGCAGGGGGTCTGGACCAGGGACCCGGCGGCCGCGGCCATGTCCACGATCGGCAGCTACCTCGCCGATCCCCAGGTGCGCCGCCGTGCCTGGCGGTCACGGCGCGACCATCCCGCCTGGACCGCCGAGCCCAACGCCGGCCACGCCGCCCTGGTGGCCCTGGAACGGGCGGGCCGGCTGCGGGCCATCGTCACCCAGAACATCGACGGCCTGCACCAGCGCGCCGGATCGAGCGCCGAGCTGGTGATCGAGATCCACGGCACGATGCGGGAGGCCGAGTGCCTGTCCTGCGGGCTGCGCACCCCGATGCCCGAGGTCCTGGCCCGGGTGGACGCGGGCGAGGAGGATCCGCCGTGCCCCGCCTGCGGCGGGATCCAGAAGTCGGCGACGATCTCCTTCGGCCAGGCGCTCAAGCAGGAGGTGCTGGAGGCCGCGATCGCCGCGGCCCGGTCCTGCGACCTCTTCGTGGCCGTCGGGACCTCGCTGACCGTGCAGCCCGCCGCCGGGCTGTGCCTGGAGGCGGTCGAGCACGGCGCCCGGCTCGTGATCATCAACGCGCAGCCCACGCCCTACGACGGGCTGGCCGACGCCGTCCTGCGCGAGCCGATCGGCGAGACGCTCCCGCGCCTGGTGGACCTGGCCCGAGGCGCCGGCAGATGAGTCGGTCCGCACGAGAGCCAGTGGCTGATGGTTGTGGATGAGGGGGTGGGGGACGGTGCGCATCTGTTGGCGGGTCGTGACCGGGCGCCCCTTCCGCTGGCGTGCTTCTCCTGACAAGCTCTATCCGTTGCGGTGCGAGGAGGGATCGGCTTGATAAGCGGGGGCGCCCGGGGGTTCGCCAGGCTGCGGCCCGGTGACCGGGTGGCCGTGATCGCGCCCAGCGGCCCGGTGGACCCGGGCCGGCTGGAGTCCGGCTGCGGGGTGCTGCGTGATCTCGGCTTGGACGTCGTCGTGGCCAAGCACGCTCTCGACCGGGTCAATCTCGGTGAGGTGGGAACGGTCCGGGACGACTGGCAGCGGCTGGCCGGGACGGACGCCGACCGGGCGGCCGACCTGCAGGCCGCGTGGTGTGATCCGGACGTGCGGGCGGTGGTGTGCGCCCGCGGCGGCTACGGGGCCACCCGGATTCTCGATCATCTCGACTGGGCGGCGATGGCCGGGGCGGCGGTCACCGACCGCGGTCCCAAGATCCTGCACGGCTCCAGCGACATCACCGCGCTCCACACGGCCTTCGGTGCGCGTTTCGGCGTCACCACCGCGTTCGGCCCCATGCCCGCGGGCGTCCTCGCCGACGGCGCGGGTGACGACCACGAGGCGTCCCTGGCGAGCCTGCGTACGGCGTGGTTCGGCGGCGCGCCCGAGCCCGTCGTCGGCACCCACGCGCTCAGTCCAGGCCGGGCCGAGGGCCCGCTTACCGGGGGCACTCTCGCGCTTCTCACGGCGACCCTCGGCACACCGTGGGCACCGGCGCCGGCCGCCGGGCACATCGTGTTCCTCGAAGACGTGACCGAGGCGCCCTACCGCATCGACCGCATGCTCACGCAGCTGCTCCAGGCGGGCTGGTTCGACGGCGCCACCGGCGTCGTCCTCGGCCCCTGGACCGGCTGCGGCGATCCCGCCGAGGCCGACGCCGTGGTGGCGGGCCGGCTCGGCCCGCTCGGCGTGCCGATCCTGGCGGGCATCCCCGCCGGGCACGGGACGCGCCAGCTCACCCTCGAACTCGGCGCCCCGGCCCTGCTGGACGCCGACGCCGGGACCCTGACCCTGCACGTTCCCGCAGGAGGTGTCCGATGAGCGGCGGCCGGCACGCGCGTCCCGGCGACTGGGACGACGGCGCACTCGACTCCCTGCTGGTGCTGGTCGCGGAGAGCCTCGGCTACTCCTGCCGCCGGGTGCCCGGTGACGTCATGCTGCTGGAGGGCGCCAACCGCCTCCATGTCAGCCTGCGCAACCTGCGGCAGCTGGCGCGGCTCGTGCCCCGCAACGACTGGCCCGCGCTGGTGTCCGACCACGTCACCACGATCGTCACCGCGATCGAGGAGCCGCTCGACCTCAGCGACTTCGAGCTCGCCCAGAACCTCCTGCGCACCCGCATCTACCCGGCCGAGGCCGACAACGGCGTGCTCGCCGCCCGCCCGTTCGCCCCCGGGCTCATCGAGGCCGTGGTGGTCGACACCCCCACCACCGTCCGCACGGTGACCACCGAGGAGATGAACGGCTGGCCGGTCTCCGGCGACGCGCTGTTCATGCTGGGCCGCGCCAACGTGCGCGCCGACGGGCCGTTGCAGCTCGACGAGCAGGAGCTCGGCGGGGTGCGCGTGTCGGTGCTGCACGGCTGGACGTTCTACGCCGTCACCCACCTGGCCTGGCTGGAGGAGTACCTGCCGATCGGCCCGTACGGCGCGCTGGTGGTGGCGCCCAACCGGAGCCTGATCATCGCGCACCCGATCCAGCCTCCGGTGGGCGGCATCCGCGCCGGTTACCGGGCGGCGGTGGCGGCGGCCCGCGAGCTCCAGGCGCAGGCCCACCAGGCGTACGAGGACGGCCCGGGTTCGCTGAGCCCGCATCTCTACTGGTGGCGTACCGGCGAGCTGTCGCTGCTGGAGACGCGCTACGACGGCGACACGCTGGTGCTGCCCGAGGACTTCCGCTCGGTGCTGACCACGCTGGCCGCCGAGCCGTAGATCGGCGGCCAGAACGGGTCGGCGTCGGCGTGCGGTCCTACGCGCGTCCTGCGGGCGCTCCGGCTGCCACCAGCGGGTCGCCGGACGGTTCCGGGGACGGCCGGGCGCCGGACGGCGTGCTGATCGTCGGCGCGCTGACGGGCGGCTTCGTGATCGCCAGCATCGGGATGAAGACGTGCGAGAGGGGCCCGATGGCGACGGCGTACAGCAGGGTGCCGATCCCGACGGTGCCGCCGAGCAGCCAGCCGGCCGCCAGCACGCCCAGCTCGATGCCGGTGCGCACGACCCGGATCGAACGGCCCCGCGCGGCCAGGCCGGTCGTCAGGCCGTCCCGGGGACCCGCCCCGAACCCGGCGCCGATGTAGAGGCCGGTGGCGAAACCGCCGACGACGATCGCCGCGACCAGGTAGGCCCAGCGCGCCGCGAGGGCGGACGGATCGGGCAGCAGGTAGAGGAACAGATCGGCGAAGACGCCCACCAGGACCACGTTGCTGATCGTGCCCAGGCCGGGCTTCTGCCGCAGCGGGATCCAGGCCAGCATGACCACCGCCCCGACGAGGATGATCCATACCCCGATCGACAACCCGAACCGCCGTGACAGGCCCTCGTGGAACACGTCCCATGGATCGTTCCCCAGGGCGGAGTCGACCTGCAGGGCGATGCCGAGGCCGTACAAGGCCAATCCCGCATACAGCTGAACCAGTCGACGCACCATCAAGGCCATTGCTCTGTCTCTCTTCTAGCGGTTCACCAGGGAAGGTGGCGGTCTCGGTGGACCGATATGGCTATTTTGGTGCTGAGTGGCCTGGTAACTAAAGGGCCAATGTGCGAAAGTGGTCTGCATGAGCACGCGGTACGTGAGCGGATCCCAGCTGGCCCGGCTGCTCGGCGAGGTGCCGCACGAGCGCCCCTTCTATGTCGCGCTCGCCCGCGCGGTGCGCGGGCTCGTCCTCGACGGGCGGCTGGCGCTGCGCACCCGCCTGCCCGCCGAACGGGACCTGGCGGCCGCCCTCGGCGTCAGCCGCACCACCGTGACGGCGGCCTACGACCGGCTGCGCGACGAGGGTTTCGTCGAGAGCAGGCAGGGCGCGGGCAGCTGGACGGCGCTGCCGCCGACCAACATGCCGGCCCCGTCGTCGGCGCGGAGCGTGCCGTCGGTGGCGGTGCCGTTCGGCGCCGGCAAGTTCGGCATGGCGCACGCGCCGGACGGGCCCGGCTTCATCGACCTCGGCTGTGCCACGCCGGGCGCACCGGAGATCTTCGACGCGGCCGTCGCCGCTGCGGTCGCCGAGCTGGGCCGCTACAGCGCCGGTCCGGGCTACGAGCCCGCCGGCCTGGTCGAGCTCCGCGAGGTGATCGCCGCGATGTACGCGGCGCGCGGCGTGCCGACCCGGCCCGACCAGATCGTCGTGACCACGGGCGCGCAGCACGCCTTCACCGTGCTGACCCAGGTCATGATCGACCCCGGCGACGCCGTGCTGGTCGAGCGGCCCACCTATCCGCACGCCCTCGGCGCGCTGCGGCGGCGCGGGGCCCGGCTGGTGCCGGTGGGCGTCAACGAGGGCTGGGACCTGGAGCTGATCGCCGGCAGCATGCGGCAGGCCGCGGTGCGGCTGGCCTACATGATCCCCGACTTCCAGAACCCCACCGGCCGCCTCATGGACGACGGCGACCGGGCCGAGCTGGTGGACGCCGCGCGGCGGGCGGACGCCTTCCTGGTCGCCGACGAGACGTTCGCCGAGCTGGGGCACGACCTGACCGCGCCCCGGATGGCGCCGCTGTGCTCCTACGACACCGGCGGGCGTGTCATCACGATCGGCTCCGCGTCCAAGCTGCTGTGGGGCGGGCTGCGCATCGGGTGGATCCGTACCACCGCGCCGCTGGCGCGGCGCCTGGTGCTGTCACGCGAGGCCATGGACATGGCGAGCCCGGTGCTCGACCAGCTCATCGTCCGGGAACTGCTGCTGCGGCTCGACGAGGTGCGTGCCGAGCGTGCCGCGACGCTGCTGCGCAACCGTGACGCGCTGGCCGCCGCCCTGCGCGAGCACCTGCCGGGCTGGGAGTTCCAGCTGCCCGAGGGCGGCATGTCGCTGTGGGCACGGCTCGGCGCCCCGGTGGCGACGCTGCTGGCCGAGGCCGCCGGACGCTACGGCGTACGGGTGGTGCCCGGCCCGGTCTTCGGCGTCGACGGTGTGCTCGAAGACTGCGTCCGGTTGCCGTACGTGCTGCCGCCGGAGATGTTGCACGCCGCCGTAGAACGTCTGGCCGCCGCCTACCGCGAGGTCGACGCCGCCCCCGTCACCCGCCCGCTGCCCGCCTACGTCTGACGGGCCGGCCGTCAGGGGGCGCGCTGGATGTAGTCGACGAGGTGCTCGCGTTCGCTCTCGAGCTCGCCGATCGCGCTCTTGACCACGTCCCCGATGCTGACCAGCCCGGCCAGCCGGCCGTCGACGACCACGGGGATGTGCCGGATCCGGTGCTCGGTCATGGTCATGCGGAGGTCGTGCACGTCGGCGCTCGGCTCGCAGGTGCGCACCTCGGCCGTCATGATGTCGGCCACGGGCCGGTCGAGCAGCCGGGCACCGTGCTCGTGCAGGTGCCGCACGACGTCACGTTCGGACGCGATGCCCGCGATCGTCGCACCGTCCGGCGAGACGACCGCCGCGCCGATATTGTGCTCGGCAAGGGTGGCCAGCAGCTCCCGGACGGTGGCGTCGGGTCGCACCGTGGCCACCGCGTTCCCTTTTCTCCGCAGGATGTCGCGAATGCGCATGATCAACACTCCGGCGTCGGTTCGGTCGGCTGTCGCGGGCCCCGCCGCGGTCCTTACCTGCCAAGGTCCCATGTTCCGCCGCCCGCCGGAACCCCCCGGCGGTAAACGCTTGGCTCCGGCGGCACGGGGCCGTCCCCGGGCCGGGCATGCGAAAGTCGATCACGGGTAGGGCCGACCTGCCGATCTCGCTGTGAAGCAGGTGGCTGTGCACTCAAAGAGGGGGCGACGTGCCGGGACGGATCGAGGACTACGCACTGATCGGCGACTGCCAGAGCGCCGCGCTGGTCTGCGCCGACGGGTCCATCGACTGGCTGTGCCTGCCGCGCTTCGACTCGGGGGCCTGTTTCGCCGCGCTGCTCGGGGACGAGGAGAACGGCCGCTGGCGGCTCGCGCCCGCCGGGGCCGGGCGGGCCACCCGCCGCCGCTACCGGGGCGACACGCTGATCCTGGAGACCGAGTGGGAGACCGCGGACGGCGCGGTCCGGATCACCGACTTCATGCCGCACCGCGGCGAGGCGCCCGACGTCGTGCGGATCGTGGAGGGGCTCGCCGGCGAGGTCGGCATGACGATGGACCTGCGGCTGCGGTTCGACTACGGCCACCGCGTGCCCTGGATGCACCGCTCCGACGGCCAGCTCGCCGGGATCGCCGGGCCGGACGCGATCTGGCTGCGGAGCCCGGTCAAGGTGACGGGCCACGACTTCACGCACACCGCGGAGTTCACGGTGCGCTCGGGCGAGCGGATCCCGTTCGTGCTCACCTGGCACCCGTCCCACCTTCCGGCGCCCCGGCCGGTCGATCCGCTGCGCGCGCTGGCCGAGACCGAGCAGGAGTGGAACCGGTGGGTGGAGAGGTTCACCTACCAGGGCGCCCACCGCGACGCCGTCGTCCGGTCCCTGATCACGCTGAAGGCGCTCACCTACGCGCCCACCGGCGGCATCGTCGCCGCGCCGACCACGTCGCTGCCGGAGACGATCGGCGGCATCCGCAACTGGGACTACCGCTTCTGCTGGCTGCGCGACGCGACCATGACGCTGGACGCCCTCCTGCGCACCGGCTGCACCGAGGAGGCCGACGCCTGGCGCCAGTGGCTGCTGCGGGCCGTCGCGGGCGCCCCCGAGGACGTGCAGATCATGTACGGGGTGGCGGGGGAGCGCAGGCTGCCGGAGTGGGAGGTCGGCTGGCTCGCCGGCTACGAGGGCTCGCGTCCCGTCCGCGTCGGCAACGCCGCCGCCGGGCAGCTCCAGATGGACGTTCCGGGCGAGGTGATCAGCACGCTGTACCTCGCGCGCAAGGCGGGCCTGCCGCCCGCGCCCGAGATCGCGGCGATGCAGGACTCGCTGCTCGCGTACGTGGAGCGGCGGTGGCAGGAGCCTGACGAGGGGCTCTGGGAGGTCCGCGGCGACCGGCGGCACTTCGTGCACTCCAAGATGATGTGCTGGGTGGCGTTCGACCGCGCCATCCGGCTCTCGGAGGAGTTCGGGCGGCCCGGGCCGGTCGAGCACTGGCGGCGGGTGCGCGACCGGATCCACAAGGACGTGTGCGACAAGGGCTTCGATCCCGTCCGAGGCACGTTCACCCAGTCGTACGGCTCCGAGGAGGTCGACGCGGCCCTGCTGCTGATGCCGCAGGTCGGCTTTCTCCCGGCGGACGATCCGCGCGTGGTCGGCACGATCGAGGCCGTCCAGCGCGAGCTGGCCGAGGACGGGTTCGTCCGGCGCTATCCGACCCGTGCGGGCGAGTCGTCCGACGGCCTGGAGGGCGAGGAGGGCGCGTTCCTGGCGTGCTCGTTCTGGCTCGCCGACGGGCTGCGGCTCATCGGCCGTGAGGACGAGGCGCACGCGCTCTTCGAGAGGCTGCTGTCGCTGCGCAACGACGTGGGCCTGCTGGCGGAGGAGTACGACCCCAGGACGGGACGCCTGGTGGGCAACTTCCCGCAGGCGTTCAGCCACGTGCCGCTGATCCACACCGCCTACGAGCTCGACGGCCACCGGGGCGCGTGGTGACGCCCTAGCCGACGTCGAACCGGGCCAGCACCCGCATCACCCGTGGCGAGACGCGCGACGTGAGATAGCTCAGCCGCGCCTCCGGGGTGACAGGGACGACGGCCCGGTTCTTCTGCACCGCCGCCACGATCTGCTTGGCGACGCCTTCGGGGCCGAAGTTGCGCAAGGCGTAGGCGCGTGCCGCACGTTCCCGGCTCTTGCCCTGGTCCTCGTCGGATTGGCCGACGAAGCGCGACGTACGAGTGATGTTGGTGTTGACGATGCCTGGGCAGATGGCACTGACCCCGATGCCCTTGCCCGCCAGTTCGGCGCGCAGGCACTCGGAGAGCATGAGCACAGCCGCCTTGCTGGTGGCGTACGCGGGGAGCGTGCGCGAGGGCGTGAACGCCGCCGCGGAGGCGGTGTTGACGATGTGCCCGCCCTGGCCCTGCGCCACCATCTGGGCGCCGAACAGCCGCGAGCCGTGGACGACGCCCCAGAGGTTGACGTCCAGCACCCGCTGCCAGTCGTCCACCGAGTGGTCGAGGAACCCGCCGGCCATGCCGATCCCCGCGTTGTTGACCACGACCTCGGGCACGCCGTGTTCGTGCAGCACCGACTTGGCGAAGTCCTCCATCGCGACCGGGTCCGAGACGTCGACCTGGAAGGCGTGCGCGTCCGGGCCGAGGAGCCCGGCCAGTTCGGCGGTGCGCTGCGCGGTGGCCAGGTCGACGTCGGCCGCCACCACCTCGGCGCCCTTCTCGGCGAACGCCAGCGCGGTCGCGCGGCCGATGCCGCTGCCCGCGCCGGTGACGACGACCAGCGAGCCGTCGAACGAGCGACGGTCGCGGCTCACCCGCGCCCGGCGCAGCGCCCGTGACTCGGCGGCGGTGAGGGGGCCGCCCGACACCGCGGTGACGTGCTCGGTGATCCACCGGGCGACGACCTCGGGGTGGCTGCGCGGCACCCAGTGCCCCGCCGCGATGGTGCGCAGCGCCAGGTTGGGCACGCTGTCCTGCAGGCCGCCGACCAGGTGCGGCGAGACGAACAGGTCCTTGGTCGGCACGATCACCTGCGTGGGGACGTCGGTCCGGCGGTCGCGCGGGTTGCGGAGCCGCCGCAGCATGTTGGCCCGGTAGAGGCCGACGCCCGCGGCACCGTCGCGGGCGAACGTGCGCGCCGGATGCCCCTCGCGCGGCTTGACGCCCTCGCCGAGCTCCAGGGCGCGGGTGAACGGCCGGGTCAGCCCGGCGCGCCACAGCACCTCGGGCAGGACCGGAGTCTGGAAGAAGTAGATGTACCAGGACCGCACGCCCTGTCCCGCCGCGAGCCGGAGGTTGCGCGGCGTGGGCCGGCTCAGCCTGCCGCGCGTCCACCGCGCCACGTGGTCGAGGCACGGCCCGGAGATCGAGGTGAACGAGGCGAACCGCTCGGGCATCGTGCAGACGGCCTCCCACGACTGGATGGAGCCCCAGTCGTGGCCGACGAGGTGCACGGGCCGGTCCGGGCTCGTGGCGTCCAGCACGGCGCGCAGGTCGGCCATCAGGTACTCGAACGTGTAGCGCTTGCGGCCGAACGGGCGCGAGGAGGCGCCCGCGCCGCGCACGTCGTAGCGGACCACGTGGAAGCGCGAGGCCAGCCGGTCGGCCACCTCGTCCCACACGGCGTGGGTGTCGGGGTAGCCGTGCATCAGCAGCACGGTCGGCCGGGAGCGGTCGCCCTGCTCGAAGACGGCCAGGTCGACGCCGTCGCCGCGGACGCGCCGCGTCGTGGGCGTGGTGCTCATGCGGATGCCTTCTTCCTCGCGGCCCAGCGGTGTACGTGCGGCAGATCGTCGTCCAGCCAGAACGCGTCGTCCTCGGTCACCACGAGGAGCTCCTCGAACTTCACGCCGACGTCGCGGAAGCCGATGTGCGGCTCGACGGCCCACAGCCCCGGCGTCGGCGGATGCTGGGACTGCTTGGCCCCGTTCCAGAGCGGCGACCTGCCCACCATCCGCTCCTTGACCAGCTCACGGCCGATCGTCTGCAGGAACCGCACGCCGAACGGGAAGCCGACCCCCTTGGGAAGCAGTCCGCCGATGATGCCGACCTGATGCCCGATGACCCGGCCTGGGTACTTGCGGTGCCGGTTGTCGTATCCCTGCCGTTCGATCAGCGCGTCGACCTCCGCGTAGATGTCGGCGAACGTCAGACGCCGCTTGACCAGCTCAAGGATCAGCGAACGGTAGGCGGCCAAATCAGAGTCCAGCTGATCCCACACGCGATTGTGGCCGAGCACGCCGCCGTAGCCGATGTCGGCGGAGTAGCCCTCCTTCACCGGCGCCATGTCGAGGATGTAGGGCATGCCCTCCTCCAGCCGCGTCTTGCTCGGCAGGAACTGCGTGGGCACCTTGAAGCCGCGGAAGGCCGTCCGGTCGCCGAACCAGGCGAACGGCGTGTGCAGCCAGTCGTCCACGCCGTGGTCGCGCAGCCAGCGCCGCATGCGCCTGCACGCCTCGCGCTCGGTCACGCCCGGTTCCAGGGTGGCGGCCACCTCGTCGGCGCACTCGTAGCACAGCCGCTGGACCGCACGGAATCGCTCAAGCTCCGCCGCGTTGCCGGTGCGGGCGAGCGCCACATTATTGGACACATCGTTAATTAACCGCTGATTTGAACCAAGGTCAAGCCACGCAGCTGTGGCGCGCGTCACGACGCGTTCCCCAGCAACTCAGGCACACGCGAGCACACGGCACTGAGCGGCAAGAAGCGGTGGAGGCGAAGCGTCTGGCTGCCGACCTTGTGGTGCACGCGAGCGCGCGGCGCTGAGCGGGAAGCGAGCCGGAGGCGAAGGTTCCCGCGAAGATCGCGAAGCGATGTCGCGCTCGCCGCTTTTGCGGTTCGGGTCCGAGCCGCCAGGCGAGGACCCGAGGCCGCGAAAGCAAAACTAGGCGCGCTGAGCGGGAAGCGAGCCGGAGGCGAGGCTTCCCGCGAAGATCGCGAAGCGATGTCGCGCTCGCTCCTTTTGTGGTTCGGGTCCGAGCCGCCAGGCGAGGGCCCGAGGCCACGAAAGCAATTAATAAGGATCGTAGCCCGCGGCTTGGGCGGCGGGGGACTTCATCAGGTATGCGAGCGCCTGGGGGGTGGAGCAGATCTGGGACGGGTGGTGCGAGGGCTTGAGGTAGATGGGGGCTTCGCCGAGCAGGAGCTTGAAGATGCCGGGGATGTGGCCCTTGCGCACCGACTTGCGGTAGGAGCGGTAGACGCGCGGGAGCGTCACCTTGCGCGTGATCGTGGGGTCCTGCTTCATCAGGTAGATCCCGCCGCCGATCACGGCCCAGCAGAGGAAGAACAGGGAGATCGCCCAGGCGGCCACGCGCATCGGGTACCTGCCGCCCATCTGCTGGTAGACGTCGAACACCACGGAACGGTGCTCGACCTCCTCGGCGCCGTGCCAGCGCAGCAGGTCCAGCATCGTCGGGTCCACGCCGGCCTCGTCCAGCCGGTCGTTGTCCATGATCCACTGGCCGAGGACGGCGGTGTAGTGCTCGATGGCGGCGACGGCCGCCAGCTCGAACCGCAGGCGCAGCCGCCACAGCCGCGGCGACCGCTCCTTGAGCGCCGCCATCTGGGCCGGACGGTCGGCGTTGCCCTGCGCCGCCGGTTCAGTGATCTTGGAAACGTCGATCCCGTTGACCTCCAGGAGCTGTGTCAGCACGCTCTGGTGGGATCGCGCGTGGACCATCTCCTGGCCGATGAAACCCTTGATCTCCGTCCGGAGTTTCGCGTCCTTGATATGCGGCAGCGCGTCCTTGACGCACTGGATGAACCATTTCTCGCCTTCGGGCAGGACGATGTGGAAGGAATTGATCATGTGGGTCGCGACCGGGTCGCCGGGAATCCAGTGCAGCGGCGTCTTCTCCCAGTCGAACGAGACGCGTCTGGGCTGGATGCGGGGGTGCCGTTCGTCGATCCCGACGTTCGCTGCCGCCTCGGAAAGCCCTGCCATTTCCGCTCCTCACACCGGCGCGCCTGGTCACTGGAGCAGCACAACAGCACCGATTCGACGCAATTCAAGATCGTCTTTCGGTGCGCGGCGATGAGATCGCCGTATGAACTGCTGGCACGCCAGTGAACTAGTGGGACCGGCGCGCTTTCTTGAGTTCCGGCCCACAAGTTACCGAGCGGTCTTCATCCCGGGATGACAAAACCACCATCTGCTGTCACGGTCGCCGGACGGCGGGGTGGGTCAGACGGCCACGCGCCGCTCGCCCGTGTAGACGTTCATGGTCTCGCCGCGCAGGAAGCCGATCAGGGTCATCCCGGCGTCCTCGGCCAGCTCGACCGCCAGTGAGGACGGCGCGGAGACGGCCGCCAGCACCGGGACGCCCGCCAGCATCGCCTTCTGGGTCAGCTCGAACGAGGCGCGGCCGCTCACCATGAGGATCCGGCCGCTCAGCGGGAGCAGTCCCTCCCGCAGCGCCCAGCCCACGACCTTGTCCACCGCGTTGTGCCGTCCGACGTCCTCGCGGACGGCCAGCAGCTCGCCCGCCGGGTCGAAGAGCCCGGCGGCGTGCAGGCCGCCGGTGCGGTCGAACACCCGCTGCACCTCGCGCAGGCGTTCCGGCATCCGCGCCAGGATCTTGGGCGTCAGCTTCACGTCATCGGCCGCGACGTCGTACGGGCGGTCCGCGCGCAGCGCCTCGATGCTGGCCTTGCCGCAGACGCCGCACGCGCTGGTGGTGGTGAAGGCACGTTCCAGCAGGGAGTCAGGCGGGGCGACACCGGGCGCGAGGACCACGTCGAGGGTGTTCTGCTCGTGGGTGTCGGCGCAGTAGCGCATGCCCGCGAGATCGGCCGCCCCGGCGATGACGCCCTCGGCCGCCAGGAAACCGGCCACCAGGTCGAAGTCGTCGCCGGGCGTCCGCATCGTGATGGTCAGCGGGCGCCCGCCGACCCGGATCTCCAGAGGCTCCTCCACCGCCAGCGTGTCGGGCCGCCGCCCGCGCACCCCGGCGGTGCTCAGCCGCAGTACCGGCTTGCGCACCGTGATCCGCCCCATAGCGCGACCGTACTCCCGATGTGCGCGCGGCGCGAAGGGCGGCGGGCGCTAGTCGGGCACCCCGCGCGGCCGGGGGGTACGCCAGCCGTGCCGCATCGCCAGTACCCGGATCGAGAAGGCCAGCACTGCCGCGCCCGCCGTGACGCCCGCGCCGTGCAGCTCCAGCGCGCGGGCGGCCGCGACGACGGACGCGCCCAGCAGCGCGGGAAGGGCGTAGAGCTGCCGGTCGTACAGCACCGTGGGGATCTGGCCGCTGAGCATGTCGCGCAGGATGCCGCCGCCCACGGCGGTGACCACGCCCAGCAGCACCGAGTGCAGCGGCGACAGGCCGTGGTCGAGCGCCTTGAGCGTCCCCGTCGCGCAGAAGAGCCCGAGCCCGGCCGCGTCGAACAGCTGGACCGCCGGCAGCACCCGGGTGACCTGGGGATGCCAGAAGAACACCAGGACCGCCGCGACCAGCGGCGCGAGGACATAGCCGAGACTGGTGAAGGCCGTCGGCGGCACGTCCCCGATGACCAGGTCGCGCAGGATGCCGCCGCCCAGCGCGGTGATCTCCGCCAGCACCACCATGCCGACCACGTCCAGCCGCTTGTTGACCGCGGCCAGGCCGCCCGACACCGCGAAGACGAAGATGCCGGCCAGATCGAGCGCCTCGAACCCCGAGGGCCCCATTACTTGGTGTCCGTCGCGTGCCGCATGGCATCGAACTCTGGCAGGTCAGAGACCGGTGGGACAAAGCGGCACGCGGCTCGGCGATCATCAGTCGTAGAGGGCCTCGATGGCGTCGCCGTACTTGCCGTGCACGATGCGGCGCTTGAGCTTGAGGGTCGGTGTCAGCTCCTCGCTCTCGGCGGTCCACTCGGCGGGCAGGAGCCGCCACTTCTTGACCTGCTGGACGCGGGCCAGGCGCACGTTGGCGTCCTCGACCGCCTTCGCCACCTCCTCCACGACCAGCGGGTGCTCGGCCAGGGCGGCCAGGTCGGTGGTGTCGATGCCGTGCGCCGCCGCCCAGACGGGCGCGACCTCGCCGTCGAGGGTGATCAGCGCGACGACGTAGGGGCGCCGGTCGCCGTACGCGAGCGCCTGGCCGACCAGCGGGTGCTCCTTGAGCAGGTTCTCGATCATCGAGGGGGCGATGTTCTCGCCGCCCGCGGTGATGATGAGCTCCTTCTTGCGGTCGACGACCCTGAGGAAGCCGTCCTCGTCGAGCACGCCGACGTCGCCGGTGTGCACCCAGCCGTCCTCGTCGAGCAGCTGGGCGGTGGCCTCGGGCCGGTTGAGGTACCCGGGTGTGCACGTGGCGCCGCGGACGAGGATCTCGCCGTCCTCGGCCAGCCGCAGTTCCACGCCGTCGAACGGGCGGCCGACCGTGCCGAGCTTGAACGAGTCGCTGAGGTTGGCCGTGATGGCCCCGGTCGTCTCGGTCATCCCGTACGCGTCGAAGATCTTGAGGCCGAGCCCGGCGAAGAACCGTGCGACCTCCTCCGGCAGCGGGGCGGCGGCGCTGGAGGCCTGGCCGACCCGGTCGAGGCCGAGCAGCGCGCGCATCGGCGTGAGCACGGCGGCGTCGGCGCGCTCGAACGCGGCGGCCAGCTCCGGCGGCGTGGTGTTGCCGTACTCCAGGCTGGTCACGTACGTGCGGCCGACCTCCAGGGCGCCCTGGACCGCGGCCTTCTTCTGCTCGTCCTGCTCTCCCGCCAGCACCGCCTGGATGCCCGCCATGATCTTCTCCCAGACCCGGGGCACGCCGAAGAACGAGTGCGGCCGGACCTCGCGGAGCACGGTGGTGAGCTGCGCGGGGTCCGGGCAGAAGTACACGTGCGCGCCGCGGGTCACCGGCAGGTAGTAGCTGAGCACCCGGTCGGCGATGTGCGCGAACGGCAGGTAGGAGATGCCGACGTTCTGCTCGGGCAGCACCGAGGTGCTCTCCACCAGGGCGCACTCGCGCAGCGCCATCGAGTGCGTGATGATCACACCCTTGGGGTCACCGGTCGTGCCCGAGGTGTAGAGCAGGGTCGCGGTGTCGGACGGCCGCACGGCCCGCCAGCGGCGGTCGAGGTCCGCGGGATCGGCCGCCAGCCGTTCGCGGCCGAGCTCGGTGAACGCCTGCCAGGTCATGAAGCGCTCGTCGTCCGGGCACGCCGCCGCGTCCACCACGATGACCTTGCGGAGCGCGGGCAGCCCGGCCAGGACCGGCAGCCACCGGGCGAGCTGGTCGGCCCCGTCCAGCACCGCGTACCGGGCCGAGCAGTCGGCCGCGACGAAGGCGAGCTGGTCGGGCGCCAGAGTCGCGTAGACGGTCGTCGGCACGCCGCCCGCGTGCATCGCGCCGAGGTCGGCGAGCACGTGCTCGGACCGGTTGGGCATCATCAGCGCCACCACGTCGCCGGCCTCCAGGCCGAGCGCCGCGAACCCGGCGGCCGTCTCCAGGGCCCGCCGCCGCGTCTCGCCCCAGCTCAGCGTCCGCCAGCCGGCGCCGTCGCGGTCGGAGTAGGCGGCGTGCCCGCCGTGCTCCACCGCGGTGGCGGCCAGCCTGGTGCAGACCGTCTGCCCGTCGTGGATCTCCGCCTCGCGCATGTCCGCGCCCCTCTCACCCCGTGGTCGGAAGTAACTGGTTACTTGCGTCACCGCATCGCACCATGCCGAACAGGGTTCGGACAAGGGGTTGGCGGGACGTCCGGTCCGTGCGCAGGTCGCCGCGGGACGGGCTCCGTGCGTAGCCGGACCGGCACCGTCCGCTTCTTGATCATTTAGGTGGGGGGTGGGATAGGTTCGCGCTGTGGACTCCGTGCCGGCCGGCCTTCGCCTGACCCAGTACGCCCGCGGCGGGGGATGCTCGTGCAAGATCCCGCCCGGCGAGCTCGAAGAGGCCGTCGCCGGGCTCGCCGGCGCCGGCGTGCCGGACGCGCTCCTCATGGGCGGCGCGGACGGGGACGACGCCGCCGTGCTGCGGATCGAGGGAGGCCGCGCGGTCGTCTCCACCGCCGACTTCTTCCCACCGGTGGTCGACGACGCCTACGACTGGGGGCGGATCGCCGCCGCCAACGCGCTGTCCGACGTCTACGCGGTGGGCGGCGAGCCCGTCATGGCGGTCAACCTCCTCGGCTGGCCACGGGACGCGCTGCCATGGGCGGTGGCCAAGGAGGTGCTGCGCGGTGGCCGCGACGTCGCCGCGCTGGCGGGCTGCCCGATCGCGGGCGGCCACAGCATCGACGACCCGGAGCCCAAGTACGGCCTTGCCGTCACGGGGATCGCCGACCCGGAACGGCTGCTGCGGCTGGACGCGGGCCGCCCCGGCATCCCGCTGTCGCTGACCAAGCCGCTCGGCAGCGGCGTGCTCAACGCCCGCCACAAGGCGACCGGGGAGGTGTTCGGCCAGGCGATCGAGGCCATGACCACGCTGAACGCGGCGGCGAGCCGGCTCGCGCTGGACCGCGGCGTCCGCTGCGCCACCGACGTCACCGGCTTCGGGCTGCTCGGGCATCTCTACAAGCTGGCGCGCGCGAGCGGCGTGACGGCCGCGCTGGACGCGGCGGCCGTGCCCTACCTGGACGGCGCCCGCGAGGCCGTGCGCGACGGCTTCGTCCCGGGCGGCACCCGGCGCAACCTGGCGTGGGTCGCGCCGCACACCGACTTCGGCCGGATCGCCGAGACCGAACGGCTGTTGCTGGCCGACGCGCAGACCTCCGGCGGCCTGCTGGTCGCGGGGGAGATCCCCGGCGCGCCGGTCGTGGGCGAGCTGTTCGGGCGGGGCAGGCACACCGTCGTGGTGCGATAGCCGGCACCGGGGACACCGGCCGTTCGCCGATGATCACGCTGGGTATATGACCCGCGACAAGCGATCATCGGGGGGAACCGCATGGCGGTGTCGCGATCCGGCCCGGCGCCCGGCGGGCGCACCTTCTTCGGCCATCCCTGGGGGCTGGCCACCCTGTTCTTCACCGAGATGTGGGAGCGGTTCAGCTTCTACGGCCTGCGTGCGATCCTCGTGCTGTTCCTCATCGCGCCACCCGCCGACTCGGGACTCGGCATGGCCGAGGGCACGGCGAACGCCCTCATGGGCGTGTACCTGTCGATGGTCTACTTCGTCGCCCTGCCGGGCGGCTGGCTGGCCGACCGGATCCTCGGCGCGCGCAGGGCGGTGCTGATCGGCGGCACCGTCATCATGCTCGGGCACATCTCGATGGCGATCCCGGGGGGAGCGGGCTTCGTCTACTTCGGGCTGTTCCTCATCATCATGGGCACGGGCCTGCTCAAGCCCAACATCTCCACGATGGTCGGCAAGCTGTACGAGGGCCGGCCGGACGCGCGCCGCGACTCGGCGTTCTCCATCTTCTACATGGGCATCAACATCGGCTCGCTGGCGCCGTTCATCGTCGGCTACCTGGGCCAGAACATCGACTGGCACCTCGGCTTCGGCTGCGCCGCCGTCGGCATGGCCATCGGACTGATCCAGTATGTGTTGGGCGGCAGGAGCCTGGAGGGCGTCGGTGAGGCGCCCGGCCACCGGCTCGACGAAGCGGAACGGCGCACGTTCACCCGGGCCCTCGCGGCCACGCTGGCCGTCGTGGCGGCCGTCGTCGTCATCGCGGTGCTGCTCGGGGAGTTCACGGTCGACAACGTCACCGTCGCCCTCACGGTGCTCGCCGTCGTCGTTCCGGTGGTCTATTTCGGCTACCTGTTCCGCAGCCACGAGGTGACGGCGGAGGAGCGGGTGAGACTGCGGGCGTACGTGTGGCTCTTCGTCGCGGCGGCCCTCTTCTGGATGATCTTCGACCAGGCGGCCGGCCCGCTCAACGTCTTCGCCGAGCGGCACGTGGACCTCAGCGTCTTCGGCTGGCGGATGCCCGCGAGCTGGACCCAGAACCTCAACCCCATCATGATCATCTGCTTCGCGGCGGTCTTCGCCTGGCTGTGGGTCAGACTCGGCGACCGGGTGAGCACGCCGCAGAAGTTCGCCTTCGCGCTCGTCATGTGCGGCCTGTCGTTCGTGGTCATGTCGATCGCGTCGAACGCCGCCGCGGACGGGATCAGGATCTCGCTGCTGTGGCTCGTGGCCGTCTACCTCCTGCAGACGCTCGGGGAGCTGTCACTGTCGCCGGTCGGACTTTCGGTCACTACCAAACTGGCCCCTCAGGCGTTCGCGAGCCAGATGATGGGCGTCTGGTTCCTGGCCACCGCCGCGGGCGACGCGGTCGGCGGGCAGGTGGCCCGGCTCCAGGCGCCGTGGGGGAACGTGTGGTACTTCCTGCTCCTCGGCCTGCTCACCGTCCTGGCCGGGCTGCTGATGTTCGTGTTCGCGAAGTCCGTGCGGCGGCTCATGGGTGAGGAACGCCCCGCGAGCCCCGTGGAAACGGGCCGACGTTAACGGTCGTGTCAAAGATCCCTACCGTGGGTATTCACCCGGTGACGGGTCCGCGGCCGCGCGGGGCCCACACCACAAGACCGAGGGAGCGACATGACCATCGGGGGGATCATCACCGCCCTGATCTTCGGGGCCATCATCGGCGCCATCGGGCGCCTGATCGTGCCGGGAAAGCAGAACATGCCCATCTGGCTCACCGTCGTCGTCGGCATCATCGCCGCGTTCGCCGGTACGGGTCTGGCGCACCTGTTCGACCTGAAGACCAGCGGATGGAACTTCTGGGAGACGCTCTTCCAGATCGGCTTCGCGGTCATCGGCGTCTATCTCGTCGCGGCGTTCTGGCCCAGGAAGTCCACGAACTACTGAGGCGGAGCGGCAGCCGGGCGCAGCTCGGACCGTCACGGGGCCGTCGGCGGACGCAGGACGGGCCGGAGCTCTTCGAGCACGGCCGGATCCTCGATCGTCGACGGCGCCGTCACGTCCAGGCCGTCGGCGATCCCGCGCATCGCGCCACGCAGGATCTTGCCCGAGCGGGTCTTGGGCAGGGCCGGGACCACCGTGATCTCCTTGAGCGCGGCGACCGGGCCGACCTGCTCGCGGACCATCGCCACCAGTTCGGCGCGGAGCGTCTCCGAGTCCACCTCGGCGCCGCTCTTGAGCACGACCAGGCCCCGGGGCACCTGGCCCTTGAGCCGGTCCTGGACGCCGATCACGGCGCATTCGGCGACGGCGGGATGCGCCGCGATGACCTCCTCCATCGTGCCGGTGGACAGCCGGTGGCCCGCCACGTTGATGACGTCGTCGGTGCGGCCCATCACCCAGACGTAGCCGTCGGCGTCCACGCGCCCGCCGTCGCCGGTGAGGTAGTGCCCCGGATGGCGGGTGAGGTAGGACTCGACGAAACGTTCGTCGTCCTGCCACAACGTGGACAGGGTGCCCGGCGGCAGGGGTAGCCGGACCACGATGTCGCCGTCGGCGCCGGGCTCGGCTGCGCTGCCGTCCGGCGTCAGCACCCGGACGTCGAACCCGGGCACCGCCACGGTGGGGGAGCCGGGCTTCACCGGCATCGGCTCCAGGCCGCGCAGGTTCGCCACGATGGGCCAGCCGGTCTCGGTCTGCCACCAGTGGTCGATGACCGGCTTGTCCAGCACCCGCGCCGCCCAGTGGTAGGTGTCGGGGTCGAGCCGTTCCCCGGCCAGGAAGAGGGTGTCCATGGACGACAGGTCGTACCCGGCGAGCAGCGCGCCGTCCGGGTCCTCCTTCTTGATGGCGCGGATGGCGGTGGGCGCGGTGAACAGGGCCTTGACGCGGTGCTGCGCGGCGACCCGCCAGAAGGCCCCGGCGTCCGGGGTGCCGACGGGCTTGCCCTCGTACAGGACGGTCGTGCAGCCGGTGAGGAGCGGCGCGTACACGATGTAGGAGTGGCCGACGACCCAGCCGACGTCCGAGGCCGCCCAGAACACGTCGCCGGGACCGACGCCGTAGACGTTCTCCATCGACCAGCGCAGCGCCACCGCGTGCCCGCCGTTGTCACGGACCACGCCCTTGGGGCGGCCGGTGGTGCCGGAGGTGTACAGGATGTAGAGCGGGTCGGTGGCGGCGACGGGAACGCAGCCGGCGGGCGTGCCCTGCGCGACCGCCTCGTCCCAGTCGATGTCGCGCGCGGGGACCAGGTCGGCGTGCAGCTGCGGGCGCTGCCGGACGACGCACCGGTCGACCTTGTGCGCGGCCAGCTCCAGCGCCTTGTCCAGCAGCGGCTTGTACGCGACGATCCGGCCGCCCTCGATGCCGCACGACGCCGACACCACGACCTTGGGCCGCGCGTGGTCGATCCGCACCGCCAGCTCCCGGGCCGCGAACCCGCCGAAGACCACCGAGTGCACCGCGCCCAGCCGGGCGCAGGCGAGCATGGCGATGACCGCCTCCGGGATCATCGGCAGGTAGATGACCACCCGGTCGCCGCGGTCGACGCCGAGCCCGCGCAGGGCGCCGGCGAACCGCGCCACCAGGTCGGTCAGCTCGCGGTAGGTGTAGGTCGCCACGGTGCCGGTGACCGGGCTGTCGTAGACGAGGGCGGCCTGCTCGCCGCGGCCGTCCTCCACGTGCCGGTCCAGCGCGTTGTCACAGGTGTTGAGCTCGCCGCCGGTGAACCAGCGGTAGAACGGCGGCGCCCCGTCGTCGAGCACCCGGTCCGGCGGCACGAGCCATCGGACGTCGCGCGCGGCGAGCCCCCAGAACCGGGTGGGGTCGGCGATGCTGCGTTCGTACGCCGCCGCGTAGGCGCCCATGTCAACCTCCGGTCCGACTCATGCCAGGAACGGTCCCCCCTGCGGGTCTTTCGCGCAGAGTCCCGCTGTCCCGATCGCCGGTTCGGGACGTCCCCCTATTGGGTCGGTCCGGGGGGTGGTTAGTCAAGAGGCCCGAGGTCCGTGGCGTGCCCGTGAACCGGATGGTGGACGGCGTCGTGGCGCACGCGGCCGGACGAGCTTCATGCGTATCGCCCCAAGTAAGACGGATGCCGCAGACTGTGACACTTTCCGCAGTTCGGTCGCTGATCTCAGAGTATGAACGCGATCGGCTTTCACCGGAGGCCCCGGCGTCCATAAGGTGGCTTGGCGTGGACCCACGGAGACAGGTTCCCCGTACCGACGTCGTCATGGCGGACCCGCGGCTCGCGGAGGCCGCCGGGCGGCTCGGCCGGGCGATCGTGAAGTCCGCGGTCGGCGCCGCCCAGCAGCGGGCCCGCGACGGCGAGATCCCGCCCGGCGCGGTCGCGGCGCAGGCTCTGGCCGAGCTGCCCGAGCACGCGACGACCCTGCGGCCGGTCGTCAACGCCACCGGCGTCCTGCTGCACACCAACCTCGGCCGGGCGCCGCTCTCCGACGCCGCCCGCGCCGCCCTGACCGCCGCCGCCGGATGCGCCGACGTGGAGTACGACCTGGCCACCGGGAAGCGCGGCCCGCGCGGCGGCGGCACCCTGGCCGCCCTGCGCGAGGCCTGTCCCGCCGCCGAGGCCGTCCAGGTCGTCAACAACAACGCCGCCGCGCTCGTCCTCGCGGCCACCGCGCTCGCGGCGGGCCGGGAGATCGTCGTCAGCCGCGGTGAGCTCGTCGAGATCGGCGACGGGTTCCGGCTGCCCGACCTGCTGGCGGCGACGGGCGCGCGCCTCCGCGAGGTCGGCACCACCAACCGCACCACGGCCGGCGACTACGCCGCCGCGATCGGGCCCGCCACCGGATTCGTCCTCAAGGTCCACCCGTCGAACTTCCGGATCGAGGGCTTCACCGCGGCGGCCCCGATCGACGCGCTCGCCGCGCTGGACGTTCCCCTGGTCGTCGACATCGGGTCCGGGCTCCTGACGCCCGATCCGGCGCTGCCCGCCGAGCCCGACGCCACCACCGTGCTCGACGCCGGAGCCGACCTGGTCACCGCCAGCGCCGACAAGCTCCTGGGCGGTCCTCAGGGCGGCCTGATCCTCGGCAGGCACGAGCTCGTCCAGCGGCTGCGCCGCCATCCCCTCTACCGTGCGCTGCGGGTCGACAAGCTGACGCTCGCCGCGCTCGAAGCCACCCTGCGCGGCCCGCGTCCTCCCGCGACCCGTATGCTGCACACTCCGGTGCGGGAGCTGCGCGCCCGTGCCGAACGCCTCGCCCAAGACCTCGCCGCCGACGGCATCGACGCCGTCGCGGTCGACACGACCGCCGCGGTCGGCGGCGGCGGCGCTCCCGGCGTCGACCTGCCCAGCGCAGCGATCTCCCTCCCCGCCGCCTACGAACCGCCGCTCCGTGCCCGGAGGGTCATCGGCCGCATCGACGGCGGCCGGCTCCTGCTAGACCTTCGTTCCACCGGCACCGCCGACGACGGCCACCTGCTGGCCGCCGCCCTCGCGTCCAAGGAAGAGGTCTGATGCAGGTCGTCGCCACCGCCGGTCATGTCGACCACGGCAAGTCGACCCTCGTGCGCGCGCTCACCGGCATGGAGCCCGACCGGCTCGCCGAGGAACGCCGCCGCGGCCTGACCCTCGATCTGGGCTTCGCGTGGACGGACCTCCCGTCGGGCGAACGTCTGGCGTTCGTCGACGTACCGGGCCACGAGAAGTTCGTCACCACCATGCTCGCGGGAGTCGGGCCCGCGCCCGCCGTCCTCCTGGCCGTGGCCGCCGACGAGGGATGGATGCCGCAGACCGAGGAACACCTGGCGGCCATCGACGCCCTCGGCGTCCGCCACGGCGTCCTGGTCATCACCAGGTCGGACGTGGCCGACCCCAAGCTCGCCCTGCGCCAGGCGCGTGAACGGCTGGCCACGACCAGCCTGCGCGCCTGCGAGAGCGTCACCGTCAGCGCCACCACCGGCGCCGGGCTGCCCGAGCTGACCGCGGCGCTCGACCGCCTCGCGGCGCGTCTGCCGGTGCCCGACACGGAGGCGCCCGTACGGCTCTGGATCGACCGCGCGTTCACCATCGCGGGCAGCGGCACGGTGGTGACCGGCACGCTCGCCGCGGGCACCGTCAGCGTGGGCGACGAGCTGCTCCTCATGCCCACCGGGGAACGCGTCCGCGTCCGGGCGCTGGAATCGGCCAAGGAATCCCAGGAGACGGTCCAGGGAGTCGCCCGGGTCGCCCTCAACCTCCGCGGCGTCGACCGCGATCAGGTCGAGCGGGGCATGGCCCTGGTCACCCCCGGCACGTGGACGTTCACCACCTGCGTCGACGTGCGGGTCTCCTCCGACGAGCCGTCCGGCCGCCTGGCCCGCCAGCTGATCCTGCACCTGGGCTCGTCCGCGACGCCCGTCCGCCTGCGTCCCCTCGGACCGGACACCGCGCGCCTCACCCTGAACGCCCGCCTGCCCCTCCACGTGGGCGACACCGCCCTCCTCCGCGACCCGGGCCGCCGCACCATCGCGGGCGTCCACGTCCTCGACGTCCGCCCGCCCACCCTGGTCCGCCGCGGAGCCGGGGCCGCCCGTGCCCGCGAGCTGGCGTCCTGGCCCGACCGTCCCGGCGGGGACCTGCTCCTGCGCCGCCACGGCATCCTGAGCCGCTCCGACCTTCGCGTCATGGGCTGCGCCCCGCCCTCCGGCGCCGTCCCGCTCGGCGCCGAATGGCTCGCCGACCCCGCCCACTGGGAGAATCTGCACCGCAGGCTGACCGACGAGCTCAGCCGCCACGCCGCCGCGAACCCCCTCGCCCCGGGCATCCCCGTCGAGACGCTCCGCCTCCGTCTGGGCCTGCCCTCCCGCCAGCTGGTCGCCTCCCTCGTCCGCCCGCCCCTCCGGCTGGCCGAGGGCCGCGTCTACGGGCCCGGCACGGGTCTGCCGGGCCAGATCACCGACGCCGTCGAACGGCTGGCCGCCGACCTGGCCGCCGCGCCCTTCGAGGCCCCCACCGCCGACCGGCTGACCGAGCTCGGCCTCACCCCACAGGCGATCGCCGCGGCCGAACGCGCCGGGGCGCTCCTCCGGCTCCCGGGCGGCGTCGTGCTCCTCCCGGGCACCGACGACGAGGCCCTCAGGATCCTCACCGCGCTCCCGCAGCCGTTCACCGTCAGCCAGGCCCGCCAGGCCCTCGACACCAGCCGCCGGGTGGCCATGGCCCTCCTGCACCACCTGGACACCAGGGGCCTGACCCGCCGGACCGGCGACACCCGCACCTGCCCCCGCCCCGCGGACGAGGGAAAATGAGTTGAAGCGGACCGGGCGCCTCTGGCGTCATAGATCACGGTTCGGATCCCTCGCACAACGGAGAGGAGCAGGTGATGCCGTACCAGACGCTCAAGGGCGGCCGTGTTCCGATCCGCCTCTGGACCGACCCGGTCACCGTTGAGGACCAGGCGCTCGACCAGCTCAAGAACGTGTCGAGCCTGCCCTGGATCGAAGGCCTGGCGGTCATGCCCGACGTGCACTACGGCAAGGGCGCGACCGTCGGCTCCGTGATCGCGATGCGCGACGCGGTCTCGCCGGCCGCGGTGGGCGTCGACATCGGCTGCGGCATGACCGCGGTCAGGTCGAGCCTCAGCGTCGAGGACATGCCCGACGACCTCGCGGGCCTGCGCGGCCGCCTGGAGAAGGCGATCCCGGTCGGCTATCACTCGCACAAGCAGCCCGTCGACCCGACGGCGCTGCCCGGTCTCAAGGAACGCGGCTGGTACGACTTCTGGAAGGACTTCGACGACCTGCACCCCGGCGTACGCGGCCGTTTCGGCCGGGCCCGCGCGCAGATGGGCAGCCTCGGGGGCGGAAACCACTTCCTGGAGCTCTGCGCGGACGACAAGGGCGCGATCTGGCTCGTGCTGCACTCGGGGTCGCGCAACATCGGCAAGGAGCTCGCCGAGCACCACGTCGAGGCCGCCCGCAAGCTGCCGCACAACCAGGACCTGCCGGACAAGGACCTCGCGGTCTTCCTGACCGGCACGAGCAAGATGGAGGAGTACCGCCGGGACCTGTTCTGGGCGCAGGAGTACGCGCGGCGCAACCGCGCCGTCATGATCGCGCTCGCGCAGAACGTGATCACGCGTCGCTTCGGCGAGAAGCGCTGCACGTGGGGCGAGGTCATCTCCTGCCACCACAACTACGTGGCGGAAGAGGTCTACGACGGTGTCGAGCTGCTCGTCACCCGCAAGGGCGCGATCCGCGCGGGCAGGGGAGACCTCGGGATCATCCCGGGCTCGATGGCGACCGGCACCTACATCGTGCGCGGCCTGGGCAACGAGGCCTCGTTCAACTCCGCGTCGCACGGCGCGGGCCGCAGGATGAGCCGCAACAAGGCGCGCAAGTCGTTCACGGTCGACGACCTGGTCGAGCAGACCAGGGGCGTCGAGTGCCGCAAGGACGGGGGCGTGCTCGACGAGATCCCGGGTGCCTACAAGGACCTGGAGACCGTGATCGAGGCGCAGTCCGACCTCGTCGAGGTCGTGGCGCACCTGCGCCAGCTCATCTGCGTCAAGGGCTAGTCACGCGGTCCGGGCGGGAAGGCTCTGGAACGGAGCCTTCCCGCCCGGAGAGGTCACGTCTGCCGGCCCTCGTCCGCGCGGAAGACGCCGTCGTCGTCGGGTTCGCCGTACAGCTCGCGGAGCACCTGGTCCTCGTCGGCCTCGGTGGCCCGGTGGGCGTCGGGATGGACGTCCACCCGGTTCATGTAGTCGACTTCCCTGGCCCGCGCGGGCCGGCTCGCCTCGTTCGTCTCGTCCATGACGATCCACTGTCGCAGCTTCGCCGCCGCGCGGCTACCGGGCGGGCAGGACACGGTCGACGAACGCGGTGACCTCGGCGAGGATCTCGGCCTTGTTGGTCTCGTTGAAGACCTCGTGCCGGGCGCCCGGGAAGATCCGCTCGGTGAGGTCGGTGCCGCGGATCTGCTCGATGCCCGTGCGGGTGCCGTCGAGCGGCACCAGCCGGTCGTCCGCGCCGTGGATCCAGAGGGTGGGCAGGCCGCCGAGCGAGCCGTGCTCGTTGATCTGCTGGACGCACGTCTCGAGGGCCAGCAGGAGGGGGCGCTTGAACGGGCCGTGCCAGACCAGCGGGTCCTCGCCGTAGGCCTTGCCGACCGCCGGGTCACGGGACAGGGTGCCGGGGTCGATGGGGGTGTCGGGGATCTGGTCGTGGGCGAGGAGGGCGCCGAGGACGTCCCAGCGGCCGAGGACCGGGCCCGACAGGACCAGGGCGGTCAGGTCCGGCCCGTGGAGCTGGGCGTAGCGAGCGGCGATCATGCCGCCCATCGAGTGGCCGATCATGACCACGGGCAGGTCCGGGTGGTCGGTGCGGGCCGATTCCACGACCGTGCGCAGGTCGGCCACGACATCGGCGAAGTCCTCGATCAGGACGGGTTCGCCCGCCGAGCGGCCGTGGCCCAGATGGTCGGGGCCGCAGACCACGGCGCCGTGCCGCGTGAGCGCCTCGGCCACGTGCTCGTACCGGCCGAGGTGCTCGCCGTAGCCGTGGACGAGGACCGCGACGTAGCGGGGCTCGTCGCGGTGCCATGAGTGGGTCGTGATCGCTCCGCGGACCCCCGCGAACTCCCACAGTCGTGCCATGGCCACGTGCGCCTCCCGGGTGCCGTGCGGTGATCGCTTGTACGATCCGCCAAAGGACTGAGCCGTCGGCGTGGCCGATACCGTCTCTCGCGATGCGGCGGAACGTCAACTCCCCGAATAGGCTGGGTCATTCCACTCATCGACGGCGGTCCGTGGACAGACCGCCGCAGCAGCAGGAAGGGGCGCCCGTGCTGGTCGACACCTTCGGCCGTACCGCGACCGATCTGCGCGTCTCCCTGACCGACAGATGCAACCTGCGGTGCTCCTACTGCATGCCGCCCGAAGGACTCGACTGGCTGCCCAAGCCCGAGCTGCTCACCGACGACGAGGTGGTACGCCTGGTCCGGCTGGGAGTGGAGGAGCTGGGCGTCACCGAGGTCCGCTACACGGGCGGTGAGCCGCTGCTGCGGCGCGGGATCGCCGACATCGTGCGGCGGACCGCCGGGCTGACGCCGCGGCCACAGGTCTCGCTGACCACCAACGGGATCGGCCTGGAGCGGCTGGCCGCACCGCTGGCCGACGCGGGCCTGGACCGGGTGAACGTCTCGCTGGACACCCTCGACCGGGAGACCTTCAAGCGGCTGGCGCACCGTGACCGCCTCGACGACGTGCTCAAGGGGCTCGCGGCCGCGGCCGCGGCCGGGCTGGCCCCCGTCAAGATCAACGCCGTGCTGATGCGCGGCGTCAACGACCATGAGGCGGTGCCGCTCCTGCGCTTCTGCCTGGAGCACGGCTACCGGCTGCGGTTCATCGAGCAGATGCCGCTGGACGCCCAGCACGGCTGGACCCGCGACAACATGATCACCGCGGACGAGATCCTGGCGCTGCTGGGCGCCGAGTACCGGCTGACCCCCGAGCTGCCGGAGGAGCGGGGCAGCGCCCCCGCCGAGTCGTTCCTGGTCGACGGCGGCCCGGCCACGGTCGGGGTGATCGGCTCGGTCACCCGGCCGTTCTGCGGTGCCTGCGACCGGGTGCGGCTCACCGCGGACGGGCAGGTCCGCAACTGCCTGTTCGCCACCGAGGAGTCCAACCTGCGCGACGCGCTGCGGGCGGGCGCCTCCGACGACGAGCTGGCCGACCGCTGGCGCAAGGCCGTCTGGACCAAGCGCGCCGGGCACGGCATCGACGACCCGTCCTTCCTCCAGCCCGCCCGCCCCATGTCGGCGATCGGCGGCTGATCGGCAGGTGGTGGTGCGGGACCTCCGGCATGCGACGATGGCGGGGTGACGGATCAGCCGCTGGAGCATCGGGTCGAGATCGTCGTACCGCCGGAGAACGAGGTCGGCGCCTACGCCGGGTTCGCCTCCGTGTGGCGTACCCAGGACTGCTTCGTGCTGGACTTCGCGACCGAGACACGGCCGCCCGAGGTCTCCGAGGACCCGGCGTCGGGCGAACGGTTCGTGCATGTGCCGGCCCGGGTCGTGTCGCGCGTCCGCGTCCCGCCGGGCCAGATCTGGGAGCTGATGAAGGCCCTCGAACAGAACCTCAGCGCCTACGAGCGCGAGACCGGCGGCACCCGGGACCATGGCGACGGCTGAGCCCTCCGGCACGGTGGCGTTCGACGCCGTGGTGCTCGCGGGCGGGCGGGCGCGGCGCATGGGCGGCGCGGACAAGCCCGGCGAACGGGTCGGCGGGCGCGCCCTGGTCGCCCTGGTCGCGGACGCGGCCGCCGCGGCCCGCCGGCTGGTGATCGTCGGCCCGCCGCGACCCGAGCCCGCGCACGCCGTGTTCGTGCGGGAGGAGCCGCCCGGTGCCGGTCCCGTACCGGCTCTTCGGGCCGGGCTGTCCGAGGTGTCCGCGCCGTGGGTGGCGCTGCTCGCGGGCGACCTGCCGTTCCTGCGTCCGGGCGATGTGGCCGCGCTGCTGGTGGCGGCGCGGGACGCGGACGCGGCCGGGGCCGTGCTGCTGGACGGCGACGGCCGCGAGCAGTGGCTCGCGGGATGCTGGCGGACGGGCGGCCTGCGCCGGGCGCTCACCTGCTATGCGGGGGCCTCGCTGCGCGGCCTGCTGGGCCCGCTCGACCCCGTCAAGGTGAGCCTGCCCGCGGGGGAGCGGCCGCCCTGGTACGACTGCGACACCCCCGGCGAGCTCGAACACGCCGAGCGCCTCGCCGGGCCGCACGGCCCCTGACCGTGCGAGAGTGGAGAACGCAAGCACGCCGACGGGAGGATGACGGTGCTGGAGGAATGGATCGACGCGGTCTGCCTCGAACTGGGGATCGACCGCGACGACGTCGACCGGGATCTGATCCTCGATCTCGCCCGTGAGGTCGCCCACGGGGTGGCGCGCCCGGGAGCCCCGCTCACCGCCTACCTGCTCGGGCTGGCGGTCGGGCGCGGTACCCCGGCGAGGGACGGGGCCGCCCGGCTCACCGCGATGGCCGAGGGCTGGAAGCCCGGCCCCGGGTCCCAGGACTCCTAGGGCCTAGGGCAGGTCGCGTTCCCCCACCGGCACGACGTCGCGCAGGAAACCACGGCGGTCCAGGAAGGCCGACAGGCTCGCCCGGTGCTCGTCGCAGGCCAGCCAGATCTTGCGCCGGTCCGGCGTATGGATCTTCGGGTTGTTCCAGCGCACCGCCCATACGGCGTCCGCGCGGCACCCCTTGGACGAGCACCGCAGTTCGTCGATGGGTTCTTCGGTCACGCCCCAACCCTGGCACAGACGGCGCGGCCGGCCCGCACGGGGGCGCCGCTCTCGCCGGGCGGGGCGTTTGACGTGCTCCGAACGGGGAGATGATCTCGTTCGTGCGGACCGGCCCCAGGACGGCGAGCGACATCGCCCAGGGCGGGCGGCGCCGCTGGGAGGCGCTGGGCGTCTGCCTGGTCGCGGCGTTCATGTCGCTGCTGGACGTCAGCATCGTGAACGTGGCGCTGCCCTCGATCCAGCAGGGCCTGCACGCCTCCGAGGCCGACCTGCAGTGGATCGTGTCGGGCTACGCGCTCACGTTCGGGCTGGCGCTGGTCCCGGCGGGCCGGATCGGCGACGCGCGGAGCCGCCGGGCGGTCTTCATGGCGGGGCTGGCGCTGTTCACCGCCTCCAGCGCGGCGGCGGGGATGGCGCCGACCGTCCTGTGGCTGATCGTCGCGCGGCTCGTGCAGGGGGCCGCGGGCGGCGTGCTCAACCCGCAGGTCGCCGGGCTGATCCAGCAGCTGTTCCGGGGGGCCGAACGCGGCCGGGCCTTCGGCGCGCTGGGAGCGGTCATCGGGATCGCCACCGCCGTGGGACCGCTGCTGGGCGGGGTGCTGATCGCCATGGCCGGTCCGGCGGAGGGCTGGCGATGGGTGTTCTACGTCAACGTCCCGGTCGGCCTGGTCGCGCTGGCGCTGGCGTGGTGGCTGCTGCCGGCGCCGATCTACGGCGAACAGCGCAGCCTGGACCCGGTCGGCGTGGCCCTTCTGGGCGCGGGCGTGGTGGCCTTCATGTTGCCGTTCCTGCAGGAGCGGCAGTGGCCGGGGGCCGCCAAGTGGCTCCTGGTGCCGGCCGGCGTCGTCGTGCTGCTGCTCTTCCTGGCATGGGAACGGCGGCATCCGGCCCCGCTGGTCGACCTCCGTCTCTTCAAGCGTCGGTCCTACGGCCTGGGGGCGGCCATCGCGCTGCTCTACTTCGCGGGCTTCACCGCGATCTTCTTCATCTTCACCGTCTTCCTGCAGAACGGCAGGGGTTACAACGCCCTGGAGGCGGGCCTCGCCATCACGCCGTTCGCGCTCGGCTCGGGCACCGCCGCGTTCGTGGGCGGCAGGGTCGTCTCCCGGTTCGGCCGGCCGCTGGTCGTGCTGGGCCTGGCGCTCGTGGCGTTCGGCCTCGGCACGGCGTGGCTGGCGGTCGAGCTGTGGCCGGGCCGCGGCGTCGCGTGGGCCACCGCCCTGCCACTGCTCGCGGGCGGCCTGGGCAGCGGCCTGGTGATCTCGCCCAACCAGACGCTCACGCTGGCGGAGGTGCCCCACACCCAGGGCGGCACCGCCGCCGGCGTGCTGCAGACCGGGCAGCGGATGGGCAGCGCGGTCGGCATCGCGGCGGCGGGCGCGGTCTTCTTCGCCACCTTGGCGGGGACGAAGGGCGACTGGGCCGCGGCCTTCCGCCACGGCCTCGTCGTCATCCTGGTGTTCGTGCTCGCCGCGCTCGCCGTCGCCTGCTACGACATGATCAGCGGCCGCCGCGCCGCCGGGCGAGGCGGCTGAGACGGCGGGCCGCGAGCCCGGCCAGCACCGCGCCGCCGAGCAGCCCGGCGGCGACCACCTGGTTCTGCCTTCTGATCCGCCGCGGGATCTGCGCGTACGGCACCGTGGTGAACGACACGAGCTCGTAACGCGAGACGTAGCGGCCCGCCGACCGGCGTTCCAGGGCGTGCTGGGCGGCCCGCGTCAGCCGGTAGACCGGCGAGCTCACGCGGTCGCGCATCTCGACGAAGTTGTCGAGCGCCATCTCCGCGATCGCGTCGGTGTTGGGCTTGCGCCGCTCCTGGTAGAGCGAGAGCGCCCGGGACCAGTCGCCGCCCGTCTTGCCCAGCAGCCGGTCGATCTCGACGCAGTCCTCGAACGCGCAGTTGGCGCCCTGCCCGAAGAACGGCACGATCGCGTGGGCGGCGTCGCCGAGCAGCGCGGCGACGGCGCCCTCGCCGTACCGGACCCACGGCCAGCAGCGCACCGTCACCAGCGAGCCCACCGGGTTGTGCGCGAAGTCGTCGGCGAGCGCGGGCATCAGCCGGGCGGCGTCGGGATAGTGCCGCTCGAAGTGGGCCCGCACCTTCGCGGCGGTGCCGAGCGCCTCGAAGTCGGTCTTGGGCCAGAACAGCGTGCAGGTGAACGACCGGTCGAGGTTCGGCAGCGCGATCATCATGGCCGTGCCGCGCGGCCAGATGTGCAGCGCGTCGGGATCCAGCGCGAAGTCCCCGTCCCGCGGCGGGATGGTCAGCTCCTTGTAGCCGTGCTCCAGGAAGTCCTGGCGGTCGTCGAGGCCGCCGCCCGAGGCCAGCGAGCGCCGCACCGCGCTGTACGCGCCGTCCCCGGCGAGCACCACGTCCGCGCGTTCGGTCACGGCCCCCTCCGGCCCCTCCAGCAGGAGCAGCCCGGCGGCCACGTCGACGCCGGTCACCCGCTGGGTGAATCTCACGGTCACGCCCGGCGTCGCCTCCGCCGCGTCCAGGAGCGCCTGGTTGAGCTCGGCCCGGCTGATCGAGTTGATCGCGCGTTCGCCGTCGGCGCTGTAGGGCTGGAAGTTCTGCCCGGCGCCGAGCGGATGGACCATCCGCCCGTGCATGGGCAGGGCCCGCTTGAGGGCCTGGTCGCGCAGCCCCACGGCGTCGAGCGCCGCCAGCCCGCGCGCGGAGACGGCGAGGTTGATGGACCGGCCGCGCTCGGGGCCGGCGATCCGGGGATCGGGCCGCCGCTCGTACAAGGTCACCTCGATGCCGCGCCGCCCGAGCAGCGTGGCCAGCAGGCATCCCGCGAGGCCGCCGCCGACGATCGCGACCCGCCGCTCGTCACGCGCCATGGACGGGGACCTCCTCGATCCGCGAGCGGACCTCCCAGAGATCCGGGAAGGCGGGCCTGAACAGGGTCGAGCGCAGGTAGTCGGCGCCCGCCGAGCCGCCCGTGCCTATCTTGGCGCCGATGGTGCGTTCCACCATCTTGACGTGCCGGTAGCGCCACTCCTGGACGCCCTCGTCCACGTCGACCAGGGACTCGCACACCTCGGCCGCCGGTCCGCTCTCGTCAGCGTAGACCTTGAGCAGAGCGCGCTGCACGTCCTCGTCGGCACGCCAGGGCGTCCGCGGGTCACGGTCGAGCGCGGCGTCCGGCACGGCGAAGCCCTGGAGCCGCAGGTAGCGCAGCAGCGAGTCGAACACCGAACGCCGCGCCACCGCCTCGCGCAGCCGCTCGTCGTCGCGCAGGTCCGACGCGGGGAACTCGCGGCGTCCCAGCACGGCCTCCAGCTCGCGGAACTGCGCCGACTGGAAGCCGCTGGACGAGCCGAGCGCGTCCCGGAACGACGCGAACTGGCGGGGCGTCATCGTCTCCAGGATGTCCAGCTGCCCGACGACCGTTTTGAGGATCTTGGAGATGCGCCGGGCCGTGCGCAGGGCGCCCGCGCTGTTGTCCTCCTCCAGCCGCCGCTGCAGCAGCGCCGCCTCGTGCAGGAGCTGCTTGAACCACAGCTCGTAGACCTGATGGATGATCACGAACAGCAGCTCGTCGTGCGCGCCGGTGCGCGGCTCCTGACACGACAGCAGCCGGTCGAGACGCAGATAGCCGCCGTAGGTGACATCCTCGGCCGGGTCGCCCATAGCCGTACCTCCCCGTCCCGCGGCGCCGTCACGACACTGTGACCGGACCTCCGCCACCGGACCGGCACAAAGGTACATACCCGATGCGGGGGAACATTCAGGGAGGCCCTGAGGGCCGGATGGCGCGGGCGGCGGCGAACCCCTAGCCTTCGATCGAACGGGATTCGGTTCGATGCTGGGAGGCCGCGATGACCGAGGTCGTCAGGGAGTTCGTGGGGTTGCCGTCGCCGCTCATCGGCAGGGCCGGCGCGGGCGGCCACCCGTGCCAGGGCGTCTATCACCGGCCTGCCGGGGCGGCTCCCACGACCGCGTTCATCGCCACCCACTACAACATCGACTTCGCCGAGCACTACCTCGCCTCCTACCTGGCCGAACGCGGGTACGGCTTCCTCGGGTGGAACACCCGGTTCCGCGGCGCCGAGGCGTACTTCCTGCTCGACCACGCGCTCGCCGAGATCGGCGTCGGCGTCCGGTGGCTCCGGGAGCGGGCCGGTGTCGAACGGGTGGTGCTGCTGGGCAACTCCGGGGGCGGCTCGCTCATGGCCGCCTACCAGTCCCAGGCCGTGGAGCCGAACGTGACGCCGGTCGCGGGGATGCGGCCCGTGCCCGCGATCGAGGACCTGCCCGCCGGAGACCTGTTCGTGGCCCTGGCCGCGCACTCGGGGCGGCCCGAGGTGCTCACCGCCTGGATGGACCCGTCGATCACCGACGAGGCCGACGCGCTGTCGGTCGATCCGGCGCTCGACCCGTTCGACTCCGGCAACGGCCCGCCCTACAGCGCCGAATTCCAGGCGCGCTACCGCGCCGCGCAGCGGGCCCGCAACGAACGGATCACCGACTGGGTGCTCGGCCGCCTGGCCGCGCTCGACGGGACCCGGGCCCGCGACCAGCTGTTCAATCTCCACCGCACCTGGGCGGACCTGCGGATGATCGACCCCTCCATCGAGCCGTCGGACCGCAGGCCGAACCGGTGCTACCAGGGCGACCCGCTCAAGGCCAACTACGGCGTCTTCGGCATCGGCTCGCTCTGCACGCTGCGCACCTGGCTCTCGATGTGGAGCCTGCGCACGTCGCAGTGCGTGGCGGCGCCGCACCTGCGGCGGATCACCGTCCCGTCGCTGGTGATCCACGCCACCGCCGACGAGTGCGTCTACGACAGCGACGCGCGGGCCGTCCACGGGGCGCTCGCCGCTCCGGACAAGCGCCTGGAGCTGGTCAAGGACGACCACTACCTCCGCGGCTCCCGGCCCCAGGTGGCCGACCTCATCGACGCCTGGGTGCGCGAACGCTGACGTCGGGACACGCCTCAGCCGGGGAGGCCGTCCGGCCGCGGCTCGACCTCGCCCACGGCGACGCGGACGTCGCGCAGCGCCTCGGTGAGGCGGGTGGCCTGCTCGGACGTCAGCCCGGGAAGCCCGAACGAGGTCTCGTGGAGGGCGGCCGTCGCCTCCTCCGCGAGCCCGCGCCCGGCCGGGGTGATCTCGGCCAGCACGATCCGGCGGTCGTCGGGTGAGGGGTGGCGCTGCACGAGCCCGCGCTGCTCCAGCCGCCCGATCACGTTGGTCACCGAGGCCGGATGCACCATCAGGCGGACGCCCATCTTGCCCATGGGGAGCGAGCCGGAACGGGTGAACGCGAGCAGCCGCAGCGCCTCGTACGCCGCGAAGGTGAGGCCGTACGGCTTGAGGGCCGCCTCGATCCGGCTCAGCAGCAGCTGCTGGACCCGCATCACCGAGGTCACGGCGGCCATGTGGTCGGCGTGCTCGGGCCAGCGCGCGCTCCACTGGTGGTGCGCTTCGGCGATGGGATCGAGGGAATTGACTGTGTCGGCCACGGGAATTACTTTAGCTTCCAAATATTGGAAGTCCAAGGGTGGGGTTCTGATGCATGTCCCGGTGAATCCGGTGCGGTTCGTGACGGCGGCGGCGCTGTTCGACGGCCATGACGCGGCGATCAACATCATGCGGCGCATCCTGCAGTCCCAGGGCGCCGAGGTGGTGCATCTGGGGCATGACCGCTCGGTCCAGGCCGTCGTCGACGCGGTGCTGGAGGAGGACGCCCAGGGGGTGGCGATCAGCTCCTACCAGGGCGGTCACGTCGAGTACTTCGAGTACCTGGCCAAGTCCCTGGCGGAGGCCGGGGCCGGGCACGTGCAGATCTTCGGCGGGGGCGGCGGCGTGATCGTGGCCGAGGAGATCGCGCGGCTGGCGGAGGCCGGGGTCCGGATCTTCTCGCCCGAGGACGGCCAGCGGCTGGGCCTGCCCGGCATGATCAACGAGCTCGTCCGCGACTGCGACGTCGACCTGGCGGCCGAGCCCGTCCCGGCCGACGCGGTGATCGCGGGGGACCGGCGGGCGCTCGCCCGGGCCATCACCTGCCTGCAGGCGGCCAAGCTGCCGGACGCCCACCGGCAGGCGATCGCCGAGGCGGCCGGCCGGCGGCGCGTCCCGGTGCTCGGCATCACCGGCACCGGCGGCTCGGGCAAGTCGTCGCTCACCGACGAGCTGGTGCGGCGCCTGCGCGTGGACCAGCAGGACAAGCTCCGCGTCGCGGTGATCGCCGTCGACCCGACCCGGCGGCGCGGCGGCGGCGCGCTGCTCGGCGACCGCATCCGCATGAACGCCCTGGATGGCGACCATGTCTTCTTCCGCTCGATGGCCACCCGCGGCGCCCGCGAGCTGCCCGAGAACATCGAGGCCGTGATCGAGGCCTGCAAGGCCGCCGGATACGACCTGGTGATCCTGGAGACGCCCGGCATCGGCCAGGGCGACGCGGCGATCGTCCCGCTCGCCGACGTCTCGCTGTACGTCATGACGCCCGAGTTCGGCGCCGCCTCCCAGCTGGAGAAGATCGACATGCTCGACTTCGCCGACGTGGTGGCGATCAACAAGTTCGAGCGGCGGGGCGCGGCGGACGCGCTGCGCGACGTGTCCCGGCAGCTCGTGCGCAACCGCGAGGCGTTCGGCTCCAAGCCCGAGGACATGCCGGTCTTCGGCACGAGCGCCGCCACGTTCAACGACGACGGCGTCACCGCGCTCTACCAGCACCTCATCGGGCTGCTGGGCATCGAGCCGGGCGTGCTGCCCGAGGCCGCGACCAAGGTCTCCACCGGCGCCGCCCAGATCATTCCGCCCGCCCGCGTCCGCTACCTGTCCGACATCGCCGAGACCGTGCGCGGCTACCACGCCGAGACGCGCGAGCAGGTCGAGGCGGTCCGGCGCGTCCAGCGGCTGGCCGAGGTCCGTGCCGAGCTGACCGGCACGGCCGAGGTCGACGGCCTGCTGGAGGCGGCGCGCCGCGACGTGACCCAGGAGAACGCGGAGCTGGTCGAGGGCTGGCCCGCCGTGGCCCGGTCCTACTCCGGCGACGAGCAGGTCGTGAAGATCCGCGACCGGGAACTGCGCACCGCGCTCACCCGCGAGTCGCTGTCGGGGAGCCGCGTCCCGCGCGTCGCGCTGCCCCGCTACACCGACCACGGCGAGCTGCTGCGCTTCCTGCGCGCGGAGAACCTGCCCGGCCGCTTCCCGTTCACCGCGGGCGTCTTCCCGTTCAAGCGCGAGGGCGAGGACCCGGCACGCATGTTCGCGGGCGAGGGCGACCCGTTCCGCACCAACCGGCGCTTCAAGCTGCTGTCGGAGGGCCAGCCCGCGACGCGGCTGTCGACCGCGTTCGACTCGGTGACGCTCTACGGCCGTGACCCCGACGAACGGCCCGACGTCTACGGCAAGGTCGGCACCTCGGGCGTCTCGATCGCGACGCTCGACGACATGAAGGCGCTCTACGACGGGTTCGACCTGGCGAGCCCCACCACCTCGGTGTCGATGACCATCAACGGCCCCGCGCCGACGATCCTGGCGTTCTTCCTCAACGCCGCGATCGACCAGGGCCTCGACGCGTTCCGGGAGGACCGGGGCCGCGAGCCCACCGCCGAGGAGGCCGCCGACGTCCGCGCCCGCGTGCTGTCCACCGTGCGGGGCACCGTCCAGGCCGACATCCTCAAGGAGGACCAGGGGCAGAACACCTGCATCTTCTCCACCGAGTTCTCGCTGCGGATGATGGGCGACATCCAGGAATGGTTCATCGCCAACCGGGTCCGCAACTTCTACTCGGTGTCGATCTCCGGCTACCACATCGCCGAGGCCGGGGCCAATCCCCTCAGCCAGCTCGCGTTCACCCTGGCCAACGGGTTCACCTACGTCGAGTCCTACCTGGCGCGCGGCATGGACATCGACGACTTCGCGCCCAACCTGTCGTTCTTCTTCTCCAACGGCATGGACCCCGAGTACAGCGTGCTCGGCCGCGTCGCCAGGCGGATCTGGGCGGTGGCGATGCGGGAGCGGTACGGGGCCAACGAGCGCAGCCAGAAGCTGAAGTACCACGTGCAGACGTCCGGGCGTTCCCTGCACGCCCAGGAGATGAACTTCAACGACATCCGCACCACGCTGCAGGCCCTGATCGCCATCTACGACAACTGCAACAGCCTGCACACCAACGCCTACGACGAGGCGGTCACCACGCCCACCGCCGAGTCGGTGCGCCGCGCGCTGGCCATCCAGCTCATCATCAACCGCGAGTGGGGCCTGGCGATGAACGAGAACCCGCTGCAGGGGTCGTTCATCATCGACCAGCTGACCGACCTGGTCGAGGAGGCGGTGCTCGCCGAGTTCGACCGCATCAGCGAGCGCGGCGGAGTGCTGGGCGCGATGGAGACCGGCTACCAGCGCGGCCGCATCCAGGACGAGTCGATGCTGTACGAGCAGCGCAAGCACGACGGGTCGCTGCCCATCATCGGCGTCAACACGTTCCGCAACCCGAACGGCGACCAGGAGGGCGGCAAGCCGCTGGAGCTGGCCCGGGCCACCGAGGACGAGAAGCGTTCGCAGCTGGACCGGGTGCGCTCCTTCCAGCAGCGTCACCGCGACGACGCCGAGGCGGCCCTCACCGGGCTGAAGGAGGCGGCGCGCTCGGGCGGCAACGTGTTCGCCGCCCTGATGGACGCGGCGCGGGTCTGCAGCCTCCAGCAGATCACCGACGCGTTCTTCGAGGTCGGCGGGCAGTACCGGCGGAACGTGTGAGTCCGGTGCGCCGGGTCGTCTCGATCGTGCCGTCGCTGACCGAGGCGGTCGCCGAGACCGCTCCGGGCCTGCTGGTGGGCGTGACGGCCTGGTGCACCCATCCGGCCGATCTCGACGTCGAGCGCGTCGGCGGCACCAAGAACCCCGACGTCGAGCGGATCATCGAGCTGCGGCCCGACGTCGTGGTCGGCAACGCCGAGGAGAACCGCGCCGCCGACGTCGAGGCGCTGCGCGCGGCGGGCGTGCCGGTCTGGATGACCGACATCCGCACGGTCGGCGGGGCGCTGGAGTCGCTGCGGCGGATGCTCACCGAGGCCTGCGGGCTGGACGCCCCGGCCTGGCTGGACGACGCCGCCCGCGCCTGGGACTTCCCGCCGCCCGCCGGGCGCGTGCGCGCCGTCGTCCCGATCTGGCGGCGGCCCTGGATGGTGGTCGGGCGCGACACGTTCACCGGCGACGTCCTGGCCCGCCTCGGTGTCGACAACCTCTACGCCGCCCATGCCGAGCGCTATCCGAAGATCCCCCTGGACGAGATCGTCGCGGCCCGGCCCGAGCTGGTCGTCCTGCCCGACGAGCCCTACCGGTTCGCCGCCGACGACGGGCCGGAGTGCTTTCCCGGGACGCCGTGCGCCCTGGTGAACGGCCGCCTGCTCACCTGGTACGGGCCGTCGCTGGTGGCGGCGCCCCGGGCACTGGCGGAGCAGCTCGACGTGCTGTGATACCACTGAGTACATGATCGGCTCCGTACGGTTCCCGCTGAGGCGCTGGGAGGTCCTCGTTCCGGCGCTGGCGCTGGTGGCGCTCGTGCTGTCCTGGGGACGGGACCTGCCCGGCCTGGTGGTGGCGGTGATCGCGCTGCTGCTGGCGGGCTCGGTGCTGGCGGCCGTGCACCATGCCGAGGTGGTGGCCCACAGGGTGGGGGAGCCGTTCGGGTCGCTGGTGCTCGCCGTGGCCGTCACGGTCATCGAGGTGGCGCTCATCGTGAGCCTGATGGTCTCGGGAGGCGGCGAGTCCTCCACGCTCGCGCGCGACACGGTGTTCGCCGCGGTGATGATCACCTGTAACGGCATCGTGGGACTGTCGCTGCTGGTGGCGGCCCTGCGGCACCGGGTGGCGGTCTTCAACGCGGAGGGGGCCGGCGGAGCGCTCGCCACGGTCGCCACGCTGGCCACGCTGTGCCTGGTCCTGCCGAGGTTCACCACCAGCGCGGGCGGGCCGGTCTTCTCGCCCGCCCAGCTGGCGTTCGCGGCCGTCGCCTCACTGGTGCTCTACGGCCTGTACGTGCTGACCCAGACGGTCCGGCACCGCGACTACTTCCTGCCGGTGGACAAGGCCGGCGGCGTCCTCGACGTCGCCGAGGCCGAGGAGCACGCGGCGGCGCCGTCCGACCGGGAGACGCTCGCCAGCCTGGCCCTGCTCCTGCTGGCGCTGGTGACCGTCGTCGGCCTCGCCAAGGTGGAGTCCCCGGTGATCGAACGCGGCGTCGACGCCGCGGGCTTCCCGCACGCCGTCGTCGGCGTCGTCATCGCGCTGCTGGTGCTGCTGCCCGAGACGCTCGCGGCCGTCCGGGCCGCCCGCCGCGATCGCGTGCAGACCAGCCTCAACCTGGCCCTGGGCTCCGCGATGGCCAGCATCGGGCTCACCATCCCGACCATCGCGGTCGCCTCGATCTGGCTGAGCGGCCCGCTGGAGCTCGGGCTCGGCGCCCTGCACATGGTGCTGCTGGCCCTGACCATCGGCGTGTCGACGCTGACCGTCGTCCCCGGCCGCGCCACCCTGCTCCAGGCGGGCGTGCACCTCGCCATCTTCGCCTCGTTCCTGTTCCTGGCGGTCAGCCCTTAGCCCCGCCCGGGGGCCGGCCGTCCGCGGTGAACAGCGCCTGCAGGCACCGGTCCACGCGGGCGTCGAGCTCCTCGACCGGCAGGCCGATCTCCCGGGCGAGCTGCTCGCGGAACAGGGTGTAGCCGTAGATCGTCGAGGCGAGCGCGGCCTGGACCGCCTCGACGTCGCCGGACGCCAGCTCGCCCCGGGCCGCGCTCTCGGCCAGCTGGACGCGGCCCTCCCCGCGGTTGGGCAGGACGCGGGGCCGGTCGTCGCCGTCCAGCACCAGCAGCGTGGTCAGCATGATCGGCTCGGGACGGCGCAGGTTGCTCCAGAAGAGCCGCGACAGCCGTTCGCGCAACGGCAGCCTGGCCGCCTCCCCGGCGTCGCCGGCGTTGGCCTTGGCGCGGTGGAACAGCGCCGACCGCAGCAGGCCGCGCCGCGAGCCGAAGTACTGGTAGACCAGCCCGCGGTTGACACCCGCCTCGTCGGCGACCTCGCGGAGGTTGAGCCCGGCCAGGACGCCCTCACGCCGCAGCAGGCCGATCGCGGCGGCCCGCAGCGCCTCCTCGGTCACCTCCCGGCCGCGCGGGGGGCCGGGCTCGCGGGCGGGGGCGGTCACGCCCGGGGGCCGCCCGCCACGTAGATCACCTGTCCGGTCACGAACGAGGCGTCGTCGCTCACCAGGAACGCGACCGTGCCGGCGATGTCGGCGGGGACGCCGACCCGGCGCACCGGGATCTGGTCGGCCGCGGCGCGCTTGAACTCCTCGAAGTCCACGCCCATCCGGGCCGCGGTCGCCGCCGTCATCTCGGTGGCGATGAAGCCGGGGGCGATGGCGTTGGCCGTCACCCCGAACTTCCCGAGCTCGATCGCGAGGGTCTTGGTGAACCCCTGCAGGCCGGCCTTGGCCGCCGAGTAGTTGGCCTGGCCGCGGTTGCCGAGCGCCGACACCGAGGACAGGTTGACGATGCGGCCCCAGCCCGCGTTCGTCATGTGGGCCTGCACGGCCCGGCTCATGAGGAACGCGCCGCGCAGGTGGACGGACATGACCGAGTCCCAGTCGTCGTCGGTCATCTTGAACAGCATGTTGTCGCGGATGATCCCGGCGTTGTTCACCAGCACCACCGGCGGCCCGAGCTCGGCCGCGACCCGGGCGACGGCCGCCTCGACCCGCGAGGAGTCGGCGACGTCCACGCCCACCGCGATGGCCCGCCCCCCGGCCGCCGCGATGTCCTCCAGGGTGCTCGCGCAGGCCGCCTCGTCGAGGTCGCAGACGGCGACGGCGAAGCCTTCCCGCGCGAGCCGCACCGCCGTGGCGGCGCCGATGCCGCGTGCCGCTCCGGTGACGATGGCGACCTTGGACCCGCTCATGTCCGTTCCTCCCTCAGGGATCGTCCTGCCGGTGTCAGACGCCGAGCTGCTTGGCGATGATGGTCTTCAGCACCTCACTGGTGCCACCGTAGATCCGGGTGACGCGGGCGTCTGTGTAGAGGCGCGCGATCGGGTATTCGAGGATGTAGCCGTAACCGCCGTGCAGCTGCAGGCACTTGTCGACGACCCGGGCCTGGACCTCGGTGCAGAAGAGCTTGGTCTTGGCGGCGTCGGCCGGGGTGAGCTCGCCGAGGTCGTGCGCGTCCATGGCGCGGTCGACCAGCGACCGGGCCGCCTCCACCTCGGTGGCGCACTCGGCCAGCACGAACTTGGTGTTCTGGAACGAGGCGACGGACTTGCCGAACACCGTGCGGTCCTTGACGTAGGCAGTGGCGAACTCGACGGCGGCGGCGGCCGACGCGTACGACTGCACCGCGATGGCCAGCCGTTCCTCGGCCAGGTTGTGCGCGAGGTACTCGAAGCCGCGGCCCTCCTCGCCGAGGAGGTTCTCCACCGGCACGCGCACGTCGGTGAACGACAGCTCGGCGGTGTCGGAGGTGCGCAGGCCGATCTTCTGGAGCTTGCGGCCGACCGCGTAGCCCTCGCTCCTGGTGTCGACGCACAGGATCGACAGGCCCGCGCGGCGGTTCTCCGGGGTGGCGGGGGAGGTGCGGGCCACGACCAGGCACAGGTCCGCGAGCACGCCGCCGGTGATGAACGTCTTGGCGCCGTTGAGGACGTAGTGGTCGCCGTCGCGCCTGGCGGTGGTCTGCATGCCCGCCAGGTCCGAGCCGGTGCCGGGCTCGGTCATCGCGATCGCGGTCATCATGTCGCCGGAGATGAACGGCGGCAGCCAGCGCTTCTTCTGCTCCTCGGTGCCGTACGCGAGCAGGTACGGCAGGACGAGGTTGACGTGCACGGTCGTGGCGCCGAAGTTCACGCCCTGGCGGGCGCACTCCTCGGAGATCACGGCGGCGTACTTGAAGCTGGTCTCGCCCGCGCCGCCGTACTCCTCGGGCACCGTGATGCCGAAGACCCCCAGCTCGCCGAGCTTGTTGTAGAAGTCGCGGGGCGGATGGCCGGCCTCCTCCCACGCGGGGAAGACGGGCACGACCTCGGCCTCGATGAAGTCCCGGATCGTCTCCCGGAACGCCTCATGGTCCTCGTTGAACACGGTACGGCGCACGGCGCGCCCCTTTCCTCCACGATCGGCGATCTAGCGGAACGCTAGTTTCCTCGAATCTGATTCTAGTTTCAACTCCGGGATTTTCGGTCCGTGGCCGGACCAGGCCAGGCCGGGGGCTTGCGAGGACGGCGCGGAGATGCGGGCAGCGGCGGCCGGTTCCTGGCGCTGGGAGGCGGAATGCCTGCTCCGCGGCCAAATCCCGCGGTGGCGGAGGGCGTTCTCGGTGCCCTGCCGCATTCAAAACCGGGGCCTGCGGAAGGTCATCCTCGCAAAGTGCCTGGATAGGGCGCTGGGGAAGGCAAAGACGGTCGCCCGGGGATCAGGGGAGAGGATCGTGTGGTGGCCGCGCCGAACGGGCCGTTCGCCCTCGCCGTGACGCCGGAATCGGCGCACTGGACGGCCATCATGCCTGGTCAGGAGCCAGATCGAGCGCGGGGAAAATAAAAGCGACGCCGGGTGGATACGGGGGCAATCCACCCGGCGTCGCATCATCGGTGTTCCGACGGGGGCCCGGAACACCGGCACGGGCGCTCCGACGGGGGACCAGAGCGCCGGTACAAATCGTACACCGAAACCCCCCGCTGTTAGTCAAGAGAAAGTCACGACCCGATTTCCGGCGGCTGTCCGGAAATCCGCTTGTGGTGCTGGCCGTCCGGCGCGGGGGCGCCGAGCGCGGGCCGCCCGTTGACAGTGTGGTCGGGCGGCGGCTGCTGAGGCCTGCCAAGCGCAGCTTGTCCGTTGAGAGGGTGGTCGGGTGGGGGCTGCGGGATGGCGTAGCGTGCCGTCTCGGTGGGCTCACGGCCGCCGTTGGCGAAGATCACGCTGACGTAGGGGAGGAACAGCGCGCCGACCACCATGAGCCCGACGACCCACAGCGGGGCACCGGCCATCGCCGTGATGACCGAGCCCACGAAGCAGCCCGTGCGGATTCCCATGGAGATGAGGTAGCGGCGCTGGCGGTAGCCGATGTCCTCCGACATCGGGCGCGGCGCGTTGGTGACCGTGTAGACCTCGGCCTGCCGGCGGGGAATGACCTTCACGATTCCACGGTAAGCCCACGGGGGCTGACAAGCGACACCAGGAGGGCATATGAGCGACCGCACGTACCGGGTGACCGAGATCGTCGGCACGTCCCCGGACTCCGTCGAGCAGGCGGTCCGCAACGGGGTCAGGCGCGCCTCGCAGACGCTGCGCCATCTGGACTGGTTCGAGGTGACCGAGGTCCGGGGCCAGATCGTGGACGGGGAGGTGGCCCATTTCCAGGTCGGCATGAAGGTGGGGTTCCGCCTGGAAGACTCATAGGAGCCGTCCGGCCGGGCCCCGGTGACGGGCGCCCGGCCGGACGTGCGGCGGCCCTCAGGAGGCCTGGGAGACCGTTGACATGTTGAAGTCCGGCACGCGGACCGGCGCCATCGCGGCACGGGTGAAGTAGTCCGACCACTCGCGCGGCAGCGTCGGCCTCGTCGCGCCGACCTCCGACAGCCGCGACAGCAGGTCCACCGGGCTCTCGTTGAACCGGAAGTTGTTGACCTCGCCGACGACCTCGCCGTTCTCGACGAGGTAGACGCCGTCCCGGGTGAGCCCGGTGAGCAGCAGGCTCTGCGGGTCGACCTCGCGGATGTACCACAGGCACGTCAGCAGCAGCCCGCGTTCGGTGCGCGCGACCATGTCCTCCAGCGACGCCGAGGAGCCCTCGGGGCCGGCGAACACCAGGTTGTCGACGGCCGGGGTGAGCGGCAGCCCGGTCACCCCGGCCGACCGGCGCGTCTGCGTGAGCGCGCTGAGCGTGCCGTCGGCGATCCAGTCGGTGGCGCCCAGCTCCAGGCCGTTGTCGAACACCGACGAGTCCCGGCTGGAGGCGTGCGCGACGACGAACGGGGCGCATTCCAGCCCGGCCGCGCCCGGGTCGCTCGACAGCCGGACCGGCAGGTTCGCGAGCCGCTCGCCCACGCGGGTGCCGCCGCCCGGCGCGCTGAACACCGTCCGGCCGTCGTGCGCGTCCTGGGCGCCCGCCGACCAGTAGAGGTAGATCATCAGGTCGGCCACCGCGCTCGGCGGCAGGATCGTCTCGTACCGGCCGGCCGGCAGGTCCACGCGCCGCCGTCCCCAGTCGAGGCGGCGCGCCAGGTCGCCGGTCAATCCCGGCACGTCCACGTCGGAGAAGTCGCGCGTGCCGACGCCCGCCCAGGCCGAGCTCCCGCCGCCCTTGGCGTTGATCTCCAGCAGCCCGGTCGGCTGGTCGTGGCGCAGCCGCAGCCCCGCCGAGGTGCCGACGAACGTGGACGTGAGCCCGTGGTTGGCGAAGCCGTAGAGCGTGCGGCCCGCGCCCTCGGCGGCGGCGAACGCCTCGCCGAGCGCCGGCGCGAAGTCGGCGAAGATCCCGATGCCGGTCTCGGCCGGCTCGTCGTCCCAGGTGCCGTCCGCCGCGTCCCGCGTGATGAGCGGCGCGGCGTCCTCGGCGGGCTCGCCGTCCCCGGCCACCTTCTCGGCGGCGCGGACGAGATCCTCGATGGCCTCCGCGCCGACCGCGGCGCGCGACACCACGCCCGTGGCGACGCCGTTCCCGGCCTCCCGCAGCGCGATGACCGTCAGCCGGTTGGAGCGGGTGACGCCGTTGGTGGTCAGGGTGTTGCCCGCCCAGCGCAGGTTGGCGGTGCTCGACTCGTCGGCGATGACGATGCAGTCGTCCGCGCGCGACAGCGCCAGCGCCCGCTCGACGGCCTCCTGCGGCCTGAGAATGCTCACTGGCCGGCCTCCTTCAGGGCGTTGAGGATGTTGACGCCGCGGAACAGCGCCGACGGGCAGCCGTGGCTGACCGGCGCCACCTGGCCGGGCTGGCCCTTGCCGCAGTTGAACGCGCCGCCCAGCACGTAGGTCTGGGGACCGCCGACGGCCTCCATCGAGTTCCAGAAGTCGGTGGTGGTGGCCTGGTAGGCCACGTCGCGCAGCTGGCCCGCCAGCCGGCCGTTCTCGATCTTGTAGAAGCGCTGGCCGGTGAACTGGAAGTTGTGGCGCTGCATGTCGATCGACCAGCTCTTGTCGCCGACGATGTAGACGCCGCGCTCGACGCCGGAGATCAGCTCCTCGGTGCTCGGGCCGTCCAGCGCGGGCTGCAGCGACACGTTCGCCATGCGCTGCAGCGGCATGCTGGAGGCCGAGTCGGCGAACGCGCAGCCGTTCGAGCGGTCCTGGCCGGTGAGGCGGGCGATGCGCCGGTCGAGCTGGTAGCCGGTGAACAGGCCGCCGCTGATGATGTCGAACGACTGGCCCTCGACGCCCTCGTCGTCGTAGCCGATGGTCGCCAGGCCGTGCTCGGCCGTCCGGTCGCCGGTCACGTTCATCACGGCCGAGCCGTACTGGAGCTTGCCGAGCTTGTCGGGGGTGGCGAACGAGGTGCCCGCGTAGGCGGCCTCATAGCCGAGCGCCCGGTCCAGCTCGGTGGCGTGCCCGATCGACTCGTGGATCGTGAGCCAGAGGTTGGACGGGTCGATGACCACGTCGTAGACGCCGGCCTCCACCGACGGCGCGGCCAGCTTCTCGGCGAGCAGCCCGGGCATCCGCGCCAGCTCGCCGTCCCAGTCCCAGTGCCCGCCGGTGAGCCACTCCCAGCCGCGCCCGACCGGCGGGGCCAGCGTGCGCATGGTGTCGAACGCGCCGCCCGCGATGCCCACGGCGGTGACCGCCGGGTGCAGGCGCACGCGCTGCTGGGTGGTGACGGTGCCGCGCAGGTCGGCGAAGAACTTGTTCTCCTTGACCTGCAGCAGCGACGCGTCGACGTGGTTCACGTGCTCTTCGGCCAGCAGCCGGCGGGTCCAGTCGGCCAGCAGCGCGACCTTGTCGCCCGTCGGCACCTCGAACGGGTCGATCTCGTAGGCGGAGATCCACGTCCGTTCGCCGTGGACGGGCTCGGCGGCCAGCTCGATCGGCTCGCGGTTGACGGGCCGGGCCACCGCGGCCACCTCGACGGCCTGGGCGGCCACGCGGGCGGCGCCCTCGGGGGTGAGGTCGATGCCCGCGGCGAAGCCCCACGTGCCGTCCTTGACCACCCGTACCGACAGGCCGACGTCGTCGGCGTCGAGCGCGGTCTCGAGCGCGGCGTCGTGCAGCCGCAGGGTCTGGCTTCGGATGCGTTCCAGCCGGAAGTCGGCGTGCTCGGCGCCCAGCTCCCGGGCCCGGCTCAGGGCCGCGTCTGCGAGCGCGCGCAACGGCAGCGCCGCGAATTCGGGATCGATGTCATGCACCCTGGAGAACCTACCGCCTGGCCCCGCGCCCCTGCCGGAACAAAGCCGGGAGACCGGATCTTGTCGGGAAGCCACATCTCCTCGCCGCGCCGCGGCCGATACGCTCACTTGCGTTGTGACGCAGCCAACGAGAGGTACGACATGAGTCGCTCTGTCCTCGTGACCGGCGGTAACCGGGGCATCGGCCTCGCGATCGCCCGCGAGCTCGCCGCCGGCGGTGACGCGGTCGCGGTCACCCACCGGTCCGGGGAGCCGCCCGAGGGCCTGTTCGGCGTGAAGTGCGACGTGACGAGCATGGAGGACGTGGACGCCGCGTTCGCCAAGGTCGAGGCGGAGCAGGGCCCGGTCGAGGTCGTGGTGGCCAACGCCGGGATCACCAAGGACACGCTGCTGGCGATCATGAGCGAGGAGTCCTTCACCTCCGTCCTGGACACCAACCTGACCGGCGCGTTCCGCGTCGCCAAGCGCGGCGTCAAGGGGATGATGCGCAAGCGCAAGGGCAGGATCATCCTGGTCTCCTCCGTCGTCGGGCTGCTCGGCTCGGCCGGCCAGGCCAACTACGCCGCCTCCAAGGCCGGCATGGTGGGCTTCGCCCGGTCGCTGGCCCGGGAGCTCGGCTCCCGCAACATCACCGTCAACGTGGTCGCCCCCGGCTTCGTCGACACCGACATGACCGCCGCGCTGAGCGAGGACCAGCAGAAGACGATCAAGAGCGTGATCCCGCTCGGCCGGGTGGCCGAGCCCGTGGAGATCGCCAAGACGGTGCGGTTCCTGGCGAGCGACGACGCCGCCTACATCACCGGGGCCGTGATCCCGGTCGACGGCGGCCTGGGAATGGGGCACTGAAAGCGATGGGAATCCTCGAAGGCAAGCGCATCCTGGTCACCGGCGTCCTCACCGACGCCTCGATCGGCTTCCACGTCGCGCGGGTGGCGCAGGAGGAGGGCGCGGAGGTCGTCCTCACCGCCTACCCGCGCCCGACGCTGACCCAGCGCACCGCCAAGCGGCTGCCGTCCGGCCCGGACTCCCCGCCGCCGGTGATCGAGCTCGACGTGATGAACACCGAGCAGCTCGAAGCCCTCGCCGGCAACCTCCAGGAGGTCGGCTTCGACCGCCTGGACGGCGTCGTTCACGCGATCGGGTTCGCCCCGCAGACCGCCCTCGGCGGCAACTTCCTGGAGACGCCCTGGGAGGACGTGGCGACGGCGATGCACGCCTCCACGTACTCGCTCAAGGCGCTGACCATGGCCTGCCTGCCGCTGATGAAGGAGGGCGGCGCGGTCGTCGGCCTGGACTTCGACGCGACCAAGGCTTGGCCGGTGTACGACTGGATGGGCGTCGCCAAGGCGGGCCTTGAGTCGTGCTCGCGTTACCTCGCCAAGTACCTCGGGCCGCAGGGCATCCGGGTCAACCTGGTCGCCGCCGGGCCGCTGGCCACGATGGCCGCCAAGAGCATCCCCGGCTTCGAGGGCATGGTCGAGATGTGGCCCCAGGCCGCGCCGCTCGGCTGGGACGTCAAGAACAGCGATCCCACGGCCCGCGCCTGCGTGGCCCTGCTGTCGGACTGGTTCCCGGCGACGACGGCCGAGATCGTGCACGTGGACGGCGGCCTGCACGCCATCGGCGCTCCCGGCTAGACCGCGCTCCCGGCTAGACCGCGGCCCCGGTCCGGTGAACGAAACGGCGGGCCCCGTTCCCTCCACAAGGAGGGGCGGGGCCCGCCGTCGTGTCCGGTGCGCCGGGGTCAGACCCCCGACTCGGCGCGGCGCCGCAGGCGGCGGCCGAGGACGCTGAGGTTGAGCGCGCCCACGGCGCCCGCGGCGGCGGCCGCGGCGGCGACCCACATGACCTCACCGTCCTGGGCGTCCGAGGCCGCCACAGGCGAAATGAGGCGCGTCTGGGGGGCGCCGGGCCGCTGGAGGTAGGCGCGCGGGTCCGCGGCGACCTCGGGGGTCGGCAGCACGCCCGGCAGGTTGGGCGTGACGGCCGGCGTCGAGGGCGTGTAGGGCTGGACGCTGCCGGGCCGGTTGAGCGTCACCGGGCCGTTGCCCTGCTGCGCCTGCCCGCCGGAGCCGCCGCCCGACGGCGCCGGGGAACCCTTGGAGGACTTGGAGCTCTTGCCGCCGGAGCTCTTCTTGAGCGGGGGTTTCTTGGAGGGTGCGGTCTTCTTCGGCGTGGTCTGCGGCTTCTTGGGCGTCAGGCTCTCGCGCAGGTTGCCGAGCTGGCACTTCCAGTTCTCGATGGTGCTCTGCGGGTCGGTGCCCTTCTTGCAGGGCTTCGGTGCCGCCGTGCCCGCGTAGGCCGCCGGTGCTCCCAGGAAGACCAGCACCAGGGCGCCCGCCGACACCGCGGTCGTGGTCGAGCCGAGTCGCCTGAAGCGTTGCCGCTGCCCCTGCGCCATGTCACTCCCCATGCTGCCGGTGATGCAGTTGTTGACACCCTGTCCAACGATGTCGCGGCCCCACGATAACGGGTCAGGGCGATCCCGTCACGGGACTCTCATCGGAAGTGATCGTGCCGCAATCGGAGCCAGGAGTAAACCCCCACTTACTGGACATCGCTCACTGCACGAGAAGCTTCGCCAGCCTGGTGCGCCTTGCGGGAGCGCCCGTCTCACGGACGGCGCGGGCCAGCGCGGGGCCCGCGGCCTGCACGACCGACAGGTGCCGCCGCGCCAGGCCGAAGGCGGTGGCCACGAGCGGACGGGAGAGCCCGGCGTCCTCGGACATGACGGCCACCACGGCGGGCCGCCGCGTTCCGCGGCCCTGGGCCACCGTGACCGCCCAGCCGTGCCGCAGCCGCCCGGTCAGCGCCGCCGGGACGTCGCAGGCGCCGCCGGCGAAGGCGATCTGGAGGGCGCCGCCCGCGGCGCCCGTGACCGTCCCGGTCTCGCCCACGGCGGCCTGCGGAAGCGGCGCCGCCACGACGACGCGGTCACCGGGGTCGAAGCCCCCGTACGCGCCGGGGCCGGGATTGACGCGCGCCTTCAGCGCGGCGTTGAGCGCCGTGGTGCCCGCCTCGCCGCTCGCCGCGGGCGCCACGACCTGCACGTCGTCCAGGGCGATGCCGAAGGCGCGGGGGATCGAGTCGGTGACGAGCTGGACGGCCCGGTGCACCGCTTCCCCGGCGCCGGCGGCCGGGACGATCACGACCTCCTTGCCGGGCGCCTCGACGGGGACCAGCTCGCCCGCGCGCACGGCCGCGGTCAGCGTGCCGAGGGGATCGGCGGCCGGCGCCGGTTCGAGGTCGACGACCGGCACCGTCTCCGAGACCGCCAGATCGCCCAGCACGTGCCCCGGCCCGCCGGAGGGCAGCGCCCCCGGCTCGCCGCCCAGGACCAGGTGCGTCCCGTCGGCGCACGCCTCCACCAGCACGGCGCACAGCTCGACGTCCAGGCCCGCCGCGTCCGGGAGCACCACCAGATCGAGGTCGAACGGCCGCTGCTCGCCGCGTCCGAACACCACGGCACCGGGGGCCGCCGCGGCGTCCGGCACCGGCTCCAGCAGGCGGTGCAGCCCCACGACCGCGACGTCCCCGTCGCGCCGCAGGTCGGCGGCGGCGCGTTCGGTGGCGGTCACGACGGCCGCGCGCAGGCCGTGCGCCGCCGCGGCCCGCGCGAGGAGGAACGCGGTCCCGGCGAGATCGTCGGCCGTGCCGCGCAGCACGCAGACGCCCATGCGCAGCGAGGCGGTCAGGGCGAGGGAGCGGTCTTCGGGAAGGCCCGCACGGGCCTCCTTGAGGGCCACGTCGTCCAGGAGCGGGCTCGCGGTGGCGTTCAGCCGCTGGAAGCCCTCGGCCGCCGCCTCCTCGGGCAGCGCCCAGCGCGCCAGCCCGAGCGTCTCCTCGGGCTCGGGCGGCTCGGCCTCCTCGACCTCGAACGCGGCCTCGTCGAACGCGGGCTCCTCGGTGAGCGAGACGACCTCGGCCTCGTCCAGCGCGTCGTCGATCGCTCTGCGGGCGTCCGGCACGCGGAGGCCGCCGAGCGCCGACTCGACCTCGGCGGCGGGCGTCACGGTGTGGCCCTGGCGCGCGGCCTCGGTGAGCAGATGCTCGACCAGCGCGCGCCCGCGGCGCGGATCGTCCGGCGTGGCCGCGTCGCCGAGCACCTGGCGGGCGAAGTGGTCGGCCTGCTGCGGCCGGACGCCCGGCACGCGCAGCAGCCGCCAGGGATCGTCGCGCAGGCGCCCGGCGGCGCCCGCGCCGAGCCGGGCCGCGGCGCGGGCGGCGAACGCGGCGGGCACGCCGGTGGCGGCGAAGAGTTCGGTGAGATCGGAATCGGTCACGGGTTCCCCGCAGCGGAATCGGAGACGTCGTCCAAGGCGGACCTGATCGAGTGGGGGAGGGAGAGGCCCTCGCTCTCCAGGGCGACGGCGAGCTGCGCCGCCGTGCGCGCGCCGACGATCGGCGCGACCACGCCGGGGCGGTCGCGGACCCAGCTGAGCGCCACGCTCGGCGGCGAGACGCCGAGGCCCTCGGCGGCGGTCACCACCGACTCCACGATCCGGCCGCACTCCTCGTCGAGGTAGGGCTGCACGAACTCGGTGAAGTGCGGGGCGGCGGCGCGCGAGTCGGCCGGGATGCCGGTGCGGTACTTGCCGGTGAGCACCCCGCGGCCCAGCGGGGACCACGGCAGGATCCCGGTGCCCGCGTCGAGGGCGGCGGGCACGACCTCGCGTTCGATGTCGCGGCGCAGCAGCGAGTACTCCAGCTGCGCGGACACGATGGGGGTACGGCCGGGCCAGGCCTTCTGCCACGCCGCGGCCTTGGCCAGCTGCCAGCCGGTGTAGTTGGACACACCGACATAGCGCGCCCGGCCGGAGACGATCGCCTCGTCGAGCGCCGACAGCGTCTCCTCGATCGGCGTCGCCGGGTCGTACACGTGGAGCTGCCAGAGGTCCACGTACTCAAGGCCCAGGCGGTCCAGCGAGGCGTCCAGCGCGCCGAGCAGGTGCCTCCGGGAGGCGTCGTAGCGGCCGTTGGGGCGGATCGCCGCCTTGGTGCCGACCACCATCTCGTCGCGGTCCACCAGCTCGCGCAGGAGGTGGCCGAGGATCCGCTCGCTGTCGCCCTCGCTGTAGACGTCGGCGGTGTCGACGAAGGTGCCGCCGGCCTCCACGAACGCGGCCAGCTGCGCGGCGGCCTCGTCCGGCGCGGTGTCCTGGCCCCACGTCATGGTGCCCAGACCCAGCCGGGACACCAGCAGTCCGCTCCGGCCGAGGTGACGCTGTTCCATAGGGCGCCAATGTATCGGGGAACGGGAGCGGTCCACCTTCGGTGCGCATGCGCGCCGCCGGGGACCGCTACGCTTCCGTTCGGGAACGTGCGTCGGCGCCTTCGTGCCTGAGGGGAATCTCACCTAGTGAACGTCGTGGAAGCGACCGTGCTCGGAATCGTCCAGGGACTCACCGAGTTCCTGCCGATCTCCAGCTCGGGTCACCTGCTCTTCGTCCCCAAGTTCATGAAGTGGGACGATCCGGGCGCGCCGTTCACGGCGGTGATCCAGCTCGGCACGATGGCGGCCGTCATCATCTACTTCTGGCGTGACCTGGTCAACATCGCCACCACCTGGACCAAGAGCCTGTGGACGCCGGAGCTGCGCCGCCACCACGACGCCCGGATGGGCTGGTACATCGGCCTCGGCACGATTCCGATCAGCGTCTGCGGCCTGGCGTTCAGCGACTTCATCGAAGGCCCGTCCCGGAACCTGTGGATCAACTCCAGCACGCTGATCGGCATGGGCCTGCTGCTGATGGTGTCGGAGTGGGCGGGCGCCAGGAAGCGCGAGGTCGCCGACCTCAACCTGCGCGACGGCCTGATCATCGGCGCCTTCCAGTGCCTGTCGCTCATCCCGGGCTCGTCGCGGTCGGGCTCGACCATGACCGGCGCGCTGTTCCTCGGCTACACGCGGGAGGCGGCGGCGCGCTACTCGTTCCTGCTCTCGGTGCCCGCGGTGGTGCTGTCGGGCGCCTTCGAGATGCGGCACGCCTTCGAGGGCGGGCTGCAGCTGGTGCCGACGGTCGTGGCCACCGTGGTGTCGTTCGTGGTCGGGTACGCCTGCATCGCCTGGCTGCTGAAGTACCTCACCCGGCACTCGATGATGATCTTCGTCTACTACCGGGTGGCGCTCGGCGGCATCATCATGGGCCTGCTCGCGGCCGGAGCGATCAGCGCGACCTGACCTCCGCAAGACTCCCGATCCGCCCCGTCTCGGGCTAGAGTTCGCCACCATGGCGCCGCCGCAGTTCTCGATGTACTCGCCATCGCCCTTTCCCGGCGACGGCGGGCGGATCGTCGAGCCGGTGTTCGGGGCGGGCCGCGCGGACGATCCCGGGTTCGCCGCGTCGCTGCGGTCGGGCACGCTCCTCGGACGGCTGCGGACCATGATGCTGGTGCTGCTGGTCGCCCCCGTCCTGATCGCCGCCATCACCCCGTTGATCGTCAAGGACGGCCAGGGGCGCATGGGCGACGCGCCGTGGTGGTTCTACGTGCCGCTGGCCGCGGGCGCCCTGCTGGCGGTGCTGGCAGGCCCGCGCGCGCCACGTCCCATGGCCGCGGGCCAGCCTCCGGCGCAGGCGGTGCAGACGTCGCTCCTGCAGTTCCGTCAGGCGCTGCTGCTGCGGTTCGCCCTCGCGGAGGGCGTCATCCTGCTCGGCCTGCCCCTCGCCATGATCGGCCACAGCGAGCTGCTTTTCGCCGCCGGCTTCGTGCTCGGCTATCCGCTGCTGATCTGGCTGGCTCTGCCCACCGCCGGCACCGTGGACGGGATACGGCGCCGCCTGGAGTCGTCGGGCGCCGAATCCCACCTGTGGGCCGGGCTGCTGGCCAAGGCGCCCCGCGGCGAGGCTCCCGCGGCCTAGAGCCAGCCGTTCCTTTTGAGCTTGCGGTAGACGACCGTGCAGGCGGCCACCATCACGCAGATGACCAGCGGATACCCGATGATCCAGTTCAGCTCGGGCATGTGCTTGAAGTTCATGCCGTAGATCCCGGCCAGGGCGGTGGGGACGGCGATGATGGCCGCCCATGAGGAGATTTTCCTCATGTCCTCGTTCTGCTGCTTGCCGAGCAGGGCCAGGTGCGCGGTGAGCGCGCTGTTGAGCAGCTCGTTGTGGGCGTCCACGAGGCCGTCCACGCGCAGCAGGTGGTCGAGGACGTCGCGGAAGTACTCGCGGGTGGAGCCGCACTCGGCGACGCGTCCCTTGACGATGTCCTGGAGCACGGGGATGAGCGGGTCCTCGGCGCTGCGGAACTCCAGGACCTCGCGCTTGAGGGAGTAGATGTTCTCGGTGACGTCGGCCGCCCTGGGGTCGAACACCGCCCGTTCCAGCTCGATGATGTCCTGCTCGACCTCGTGCGCGACCACGCCGTAGTAGTCCACGACCTCGTCGCACACGGCGTGCAGCACGGCGGTGGGGCCGTGCTTGAGGAACTCGGGGTCCTCCTCCAGCCGCTCGCGGACCTTGCCGAGCGGGTTGCCCGGCCCGTGCCGGACCGTGACAACGAAATCCTTGCCGAGGAACAGCTGGATCTCGCCCAGCTCGATGTCAGAGGTCTTGTCGTGGTAGGCGAGGCTCTTCAGCACGATGAACAGCGTGTCGTCGTACCGTTCCAGCTTGGGGCGCTGGTGCGCGGAGACCGCGTCCTCGGCGGCCAGCGGGTGGAGCTTCAGCTCCTCACGGATGTGGTCGAACTCCTCCTCTGTCGGCTCGAACAGGCCGATCCACGCGAAGCAGTCGCCCCTCGCCCTGGCGAGATCGAAGGCGTCGCTGATGTCGCCGTCGATGTCCTGTCGCATCCCGGCGGTGTAGATCGCCTTGTCCACAATCACGCGTGGCATTGTTCCCGATATTCCAAAGAACGCGTAATGATCACCTCTGCGGGCCGCGTCTCGTAGAGTGCCTGCTGTGACGACGCTCTTGCTGATGCGCCACGGCCTCACGGCGCTGACGGGTCCCGTGCTGGCCGGCTGGACCCCGGACCTGCATCTGGACGAGCGTGGCCGCGCCCAGGTCCGGGACCTGGGCGCGCGGATCGCCGGGCTGCCGCTGCGGGCGGTGGTGTCCAGCCCGCTCGACCGGTGTCTGGAGACCGCCGAGGCGATCGCCGCCGGGCACGACGACCCGATCGAGAAGATCGAGGTGGACGAGCGGTTCGGCGAGGTGCGCTACGGCGACTGGACCGGACGGCCGCTGGAAGAGCTGGCGAAGGAACCGCTGTGGCGCGTCGTGCAGGCGCACCCGAGCGCCGCCCGTTTCCCCGGCGAGGACGGCGAGTCCCTGGCCGCCGCGCAGCATCGCGCCGTCGCCGGCGTCCGGGACTGGAACGAGCGCGTGGCCGCCGAGCACGGCCCTGACGCGATGTACGCGGTGTGCAGCCACGGCGACATCATCAAGGCGATCGTGGCCGACGCGCTCGGCCTGCACCTCGACCAGTTCCAGCGGATCCAGGCCGATCCGGCCTCGCTGACCGTGATCCGCTACACCGAACTGCGGCCGTTCGTGGTCCGCCTGAACGACACCGGCGGCGGCGTGGCCGATCTTGTTCCCAAGCCCGCCGCGGAGGGTGCCCGCCCTGGTGGCGGGGACGGTGACGCGCCCGTCGGCGGCGGCGCGTAGGGTCGTTGTCATGCCCGTCATCTCCTATGAACTACCCGACAGGTTCGTCGCCGGTGCCGTCGGGCAGCCTGGGGAGCGCGCCTTCTTCCTGCAGGCCCGTTCCGGGCCGCGGGTCACCAGCGTCGGCCTGGAGAAGTTCCAGGTGACCCTGCTCGCCGAACGTCTCGAAGAGCTGCTGGACGAGGTGCTGCGGCGCAGCGGCGGCAGCGCGGCGGTGCCCGCCGTCGCCCCGTCCGAGCTGCGCGACGACGAGCCCCTCGACCAGCCGGTGGAGGAGGAGTTCAAGGTCGGCACGATGGCGCTCGCCTGGGACCCCGAGGACGAGCGCGTCATCATCGAGGCGCAGGAGGTCACCGAGGAGACCGAGGACGCCGAGGTCGGCGAGGACGATCCGGCCATCGTCGTGCTGCGGGTCCGCATCACCGCCGCCCAGGCGCGCGCGTTCGCCGAGCGGGCGCTGAAGGTGGTGGCCGCGGGCCGCCCGCCCTGCCCGCTGTGCGGCCTGCCGCTGGACGCCGGCGGCCACATCTGCCCACGCCAAAACGGGCATCTCGGTTGAGACGGCCCCGTGCTGGATCATGACCCCGGTGCCCTGGAGAATGAACGCATGACGCAGTCCTCCCGGGATCGCACCCCCACCGGCGGCCGGCCCGTGTCGCCGCACGACGTCGAGGGCGCCGAGCGGCTGCTGCTGCAGGGCCGCCTCAGCGTGGAGGGCCGGCTCGTCCAGGCGTCCAACGCCACCCTCTACTGCTCCGTGGAATGGGAAGGGCTGCAGGCCGCCTGCGTCTACAAGCCGGTCGCGGGAGAGCGGCCGCTGTGGGACTTCCCCGACGGGACGCTGGCCGACCGCGAGGTCGCCGCCTACGCGGTCTCGGAGGCGATGGGCTGGCACCTGGTCCCGCCGACGGTGCACCGCGACGGCCCGTACGGGCCGGGGATGGTGCAGCTGTGGGTCGAGCCCGACCCCGACATCGACCTGGTCGGGCTGTCGCGGTCCAACGACGACCCGATCCGCCGGATGGCGGTGTTCGACGCGATCGTCAACAACGCCGACCGCAAGATCGGGCATCTGCTCCCGCCGGGCGACGGGCACGTGTACGGCTGCGACCACGGCGTCTGCTTCTCGGTGGAGTACAAGCTGCGCACCGTCCTGTGGCAGTGGCGCGGCAAGCCGCTCACCGACGAGGCCCTGGCGGCGCTGGGACGGGTCGAGTCGGCGCTCCGGCAGGGCCCGCTGGGCGCGCGGCTCGCCGAGCTCCTCACCGCGGCCGAGGTCGACGCCACGCGCCGCCGGGTGGAGCTGATGCTCAAGCACCGCATCCATCCCTACCCGCCGGAGGACTGGCCCGCCATCCCGTGGCCGCCGCTGTAGCGGTACCCGGTCTGCGGTGATTTTTTCCGTAATGCTCCAATGGTCGCCATGTGCACGGCGATCGTCAGCGTTGACCCCTCGTCTCCCGTTCCGGTGCTCCTGGTGGGCGTCCGGGACGAGTTCGTCACCCGGGCCTGGCGGCCGCCGGGAGCCCACTGGCCCGGCCGTCCGGGCCTGATCGGCGGCCTCGACCTGCGTGCCGGCGGCACCTGGTTCGCCGTCGACCCGGCCGCCCCGCGCGCAGCCTGTGTCCTCAACGGCCGCGGCAGGATGGCCCCGGAGCAGGCGCGGTCCTCCCGCGGCGAGCTCCCGTTGCTCGCCGCGGCGGGCGGCGGCCTGGACGGCCTCGACCTGCCGCGCTTCGACCCGTTCCATCTCATCCGCGCCGAACCCGGCGCGGTGCGGCTGTGGAGCTGGGACGGCGCGGAGCTCGCCGAGCGGCCGCTCGGGCCCGGCCTGCACCTGGTGGTGAACCGGGGCCTCGAAGGCGAGGGGCCCGAGACGGGCGACTCGGAGGACACGTTCATGTCCGAGCGCATCGCGCACTTCCGTCCCCGGCTGGAGGCCGCCGTCCGGCCCGAGCCCGGCGAGGGCGGCGTCGCGCGGGCGTGGGGCGGCTGGCTGCCGCTGGTGGACGGCGACGGCCTCCCGCGCGACGACAAGCGGGCGCTGCTGCCCCTCCGCGATCTCGGCGGCGGAGGGGTGTGGGGCACGACGTCGGTGAGCCTGGCCGCCCTCTCCCGCGACGGCCTCCGCTACGACTTCTCGGCGGCGCCCGGCGACCCGGGCGCCTGGGGCCGCGTGCACTGAAAGTCCCCGGACGGCAAGTCGGGGTCCCTCGCCCGCATTTCATCACCCTCAGTGCTAATTTGATTACCTGTTGCGACAGTCCGGTGCGGGTCCACGCGAGTGGGCGCGCCGGAGGGCGACGCAGGGCGAACGGTCATCACGCAGACGGGGGAGTGCAGATGGCGGGAAGACGGCGGGGCCTCGCGGCCGTCGCGGGGCTCGGTGCGGTCGTGCTCGGGCTTGCCGCGTGCGGCGGGGACGACGGCGGCAGCGGCGGTGGCGGCGGCACGCTCAACGTCGTCGGCTCGGCGGACGTGGACCACCTCGACACCGCCAGCGGCTACTCGACGATCAGCGGGCAGCTGAGCCGCCAGTACGCCCGGACGCTCTTCAACATCAAGGGCGCCGACAACTTCGACGACGCCGTCAAGGTCCAGCCCGATGTCGCCCGGGAGCTGCCGACCACCGACAACGGCGGGATCAGCGCCGACGGCAGGACCTACACCATCAAGCTCCGCACCGGCGTCCTGTGGAACACCCCCACCCCCCGCGAGGTGACCGCCGCCGACTTCATCCGGGGGCTCAAGCGCCTGTGCAACCCGGCGTCGCCGTCCGGGGCCATCGGCTACTACACCGGCACGATCGTCGGCATGCGGGAGTTCTGCACGGGCTTCGGGAAGGTCAACGCCCGCGACGCCGCCGCGATCGCCCGGTACCAGAACGGCAACCAGGTCGCCGGGCTGCAGGCCAAGGACGACAAGACGCTCGTGGTCAAGCTGAGGAGCAGGGCCAGCGACCTCACCAACATCCTCGGCATCCCGTTCTCCGCGGCCGCGCCCGCCGAGTACGACAAGTACATCCCCGACAGCGCCGACTTCCGCAAGCACACCATCTCCAACGGCCCCTACCAGATCACCGCGTACACGCCCAACAAGAGCTACACGCTGGACAAGAACAAGAACTGGAAGAGCGAGTCCGACCCGCTGCGCGCCCAGAACCCCGACCGGATCCAGGTCACCATGGGCCAGGACTCGCCCGACGTGGTCCAGCAGCAGATGGAGCAGGGCACCGCCGACCTGTCCTGGGACCAGCCGGTGCCGACCAGCCGGATCCAGAGCCTGAAGTCCAACGACGACTTCAAGATCATGGACGGCTCCACCAGCAATCCCTACCTGGTCTTCAACACGCTGAGCCCCAACAACGGCAAGGCGCTGGCCAACCCGGCCGTGCGCCAGGCGATCCAGTACGCCATCAACAAGACCGCGCTCGTCCAGATCTACGGCGGACCCGACGTGAGCGGCGTACTCAACCAGGTCATCCCGCCGGGCAGCGTCGGCCACGAGAAGTTCAACCTCTATCCGACCGCGGGCGACAACGGCGACCCGGCCAAGTGCAGGCAGGCGCTCGCCACGGCCGGGTACCCGCGCGGGCTCACGTTCAAGTACCCCTACCGCACCAACAGCAACCACCAGAAGATCGCGCAGTCGGTGCAGGCCAACCTCAAGGCGTGCGGCATCACCGCCAACCTCACGCCCGACAGCAACGGCAACTTCTACGGCAAGACGCTGGTCACCCCCGCCGACGCCCGGGAAGGCAAGTGGGACATCGCGGCGCCGGGCTGGGTGCCGGACTGGTACGGCAACAACGGCCGCACCAACATCGTGCCGCTCTTCGACGGCCGCACCTACGGGCCCAACTCCACCAACTACGGCGGCTACAACAACGACGCGGTCAACGCCCTGATCGACAAGGCGCTGGAGGCGCCGAGCGAGGACGAGGCCGCCAAGTCGTGGGCCGAGGTCGACAAGCTGATCATGAAGGACGCCGCCGTGGTGCCGTTCATGAACCAGAAGTATCCGATCTTCCACTCGTCGCGGGTCTCGAACGCGCTCTACCTGCCGCAGTTCCAGGCCTACGACTTCGGCCAGATCAAACTCTCCTAGCCGGGCCGCGGCAGGGCGCGCGCCCCTGCCGCCGCACGTGCGCCGTCGCCGTCGCCGTCGAAAGGGCGTTCATGAGTCTCCTCGAGGTGACCGACCTCAAGGTCTCCTTCCACACCGCCGACGGGGTGGTGCGCGCGGTCCGCGGCATGTCGTTCAGCGTGGACCGCGGCCGGACGCTCGGCATCGTCGGGGAGTCCGGCTCCGGCAAGAGCGTCAGCACGCAGACCCTGATGGGGCTGACCCCCGGTGCCAGGGTCGAGGGACGGGCGATGTTCGACGGCCGCGACCTGCTGACGCTCGGCGCCAGGGAACTGCGCGAGATCCGCGGCGCGCAGATCGCCATGATCTTCCAGGACCCGCTGTCCAGCCTGCACCCGCTGTACAAGGTGGGCCGGCAGATCGAAGAGATGGTCAAGGTGCACGAGCCGGCCACGTCCCGGGCCGCGGCGCGCAAGCGGGCGGTCGAGATGCTCGGCCTGGTCGGCATCCCGCAGCCGGACCGCAGGGTCGACGAGTACCCGCACCAGTTCTCCGGCGGCATGCGGCAGCGCGCGATGATCGCGATGGCGCTCGCCCTCAACCCCAAGCTCATCATCGCCGACGAGCCGACGACGGCGCTGGACGCCACCGTGCAGGCGCAGATCCTGGACCTGCTGCGGCGGCTGCAGCGCGAGTTCGACACGGCCCTCATCATGATCACCCACGATCTGGGGGTGATCGCGGACATGGCCGACGACGTGCTGGTGATGTACGGCGGCAAGCCCGCCGAGTTCGCCGGCAGGCGCGGCCTCTACTACGCGCAGCACCACCCCTACACCAAGGGCCTGCTGGAGTCGGTGCCGAACGCGACCGGGGCCAAGACCCGGCTCAGGCCGATCCCGGGCCAGCCGCCGAGCCTGATCAACCTGCCGTCCGGCTGTGTCTTCCACCCGCGCTGCGAGTACGTGATGGACCGGTGCCTCACCGAGGTGCCGCCGCTCATGCCCGTCGCGGCGGCGGACGAGGACGGCGGGAAAGGCGAAGCCGCCGGGAAAGGCGAGGACGTCGGGAAGGTCGAGGACGTCGGGCCCGGACAGGACACCGGAACGGGATCGGTGCACGTCTCCGCGTGCTGGCTGCCACGGGAGGCGGTCGGCCTCGGCGCCGACGCCGAACGCCTCCGGCGCGACGCGGCGGGCCTCACGGGCGACGACGCGGACGGGGGAAGCCGTTGACCGCGCAGGGCGAGGTCCTCGTCCGGGTGGAGGACGTCCACAAGCACTTCCCGATCAAGCAGGGGATCATCTTCAAGAAGGAGGTCGCCAGGGTCCACGCGGTGGACGGCGTCAGCCTGGAGATCCGGCGCGGGGAGACGCTGGGGATCGTGGGGGAGAGCGGCTGCGGCAAGTCGACGCTGGCGCGGTGCGTCACCGGCCTGCATCCGGTGACCAGGGGCCGGATCGAGTTCGAGGGCACCGACATCACCACGCTGTCCAAGGACGGGCTGAAGCGCTTCCGCCGCGACGTTCAAATGATCTTCCAGGATCCGTACGGGTCGCTGAATCCGCGCCGCCGGGTGGGCTCGATCATCGGTGATCCGTTCGCGATCCACGGCATCGCCGACGGAGCCGAGCGCAAGAAGCGCGTCCAGGAGCTCATGGAGCTCGTCGGGCTCAACCCCGAGCACTACAACCGGTTCCCGGCCGAGTTCTCCGGCGGCCAGCGCCAGCGCATCGGCGTCGCCCGCGCGCTCGCCCTCAAGCCCAAGCTCGTCGTGTGCGACGAGCCGGTGTCCGCGCTCGACGTGTCCATCCAGGCCCAGGTCATCAACCTGCTCGACGACCTTCAGGACGAGCTCGGCCTCACCTACGTGTTCATCGCCCACGACCTCTCGGTCGTCCGGTACGTGAGCGACCGGGTCGCGGTGATGTACCTGGGCAAGGTCGGCGAGGCCGCCGCCGTCGAGGACCTCTACGGCACGCCGCGCCACCCCTACACGGCGGCGCTGCTGTCGGCCGCGTCGGTGCCCGACCCCGACGAGGCCGAACGGGCCGAACGCATCGTCCTGACCGGTGACGTGCCGTCGCCCATCGACCCGCCGCCTGGATGCCGGTTCCATCCCCGCTGCCCGAAGGCCCGCGAGCGCTGCGTCGCCGAGGAGCCGCTGCTGACCGTCAAGGGCGCCGACGCGCCGGACCATGTCGCCGCCTGCCACTTCCCGGTCGAGCCGGGCGAGCGGCTGGCCCGCGAGCACGCCGCGATCGAGCAGGAGTCCACCGAGCCCGAGCTGCCGGAGGTGTCGTCGTGAGCTACTCCGAACTCCAGGCCGAGGTGCCGCCCGCCGCCGCCGAGCCGGCCCGCGTGCAGGGACGCGGCCCGTTCCAGCTGGCCTGGGCACGCTTCCGCCGGGACAAGATCGCTCTGGTGTCGCTCGTGGTGCTGCTGCTGATCGTGCTCTTCGCGCTCATGGCGCCGCTGTGGGCGACCTGGACGGGGCACCCCTACGACGCGACGTTCCCGCAGACCGGGCTCGACATCAACGGCACGCCTACCGGCCCGGGCGCCGAATTCTGGCTGGGCGCCGACCAGCTCGGCCGTGACGTGCTCGTGCGGTCGGCGTACGGCGCCCGGATCTCGCTCATCGTCGGCATCGCCGCGTCGCTGCTGGCGTCGTTGTTCGGCGTGACCGCCGGGGTGCTCGCCGGCTACGTCGGCGGGGTCCTCGACACGCTCCTCGCCCGGGCGATGGACATCACGCTCGCCCTGCCCTACCTGCTGGTCGCCATCGTCCTCGCGGTCACCTTCCAGCTGACGTCGGTGGCGGCGAGCCTGACGATGACCATCTTCGTCATCGCCTTCTTCTCGTTCGCCGCGACCGGCCGGATCATCCGCGGCCAGGTGATGTCGCTGAAGCAGAAGGAGTTCATCGAGGCCGCCCGCTCGCTCGGCGCCGGACGCTGGCGGATCATGTTCGTCGACGTGCTGCCCAACCTCGTCGCGCAGGTCACCGTGCTGGCGTCGCTGCTGGTGCCGACGTCGATCGTGTTCGAGGCGACGCTGTCGTTCCTCGGCGTCGGCGTGCGGCTGCCCATGCCGAGCTGGGGCAGCATGCTCGGCGAGGGCTCCGACGTGTTCCAGACCGCCTGGTGGCTGCTGGCGGTGCCCGGCGTCCTGCTGCTGCTGACGACGCTGGCGTTCAACCTGGTGGGCGACGCGATCCGGGACGCCCTGGATCCGCGCGCCGACCGCGCCAGCGGGGGGAAGTGAGCCGCGATGTCACGTTTCGTCATCCGCCGCCTGCTCTACGCGGTCCTCGTGATCTGGCTGGTCGCCACGCTGGTCTTCGCGTTGCTGCAGCTGTCGCCGGTCGCGGTCGAACGGACCATCGGCGGGCCGCGGGCCAGCACCGAGACGCTCGCGCTGATCCGCCGCAACCTCGGCCTCGACCAGCCGGTGCTCGTGCAGTACTGGGAGTTCCTCAAGCGGCTGCTCCAGGGCGACCTCGGCTACTCCTACATCAACAACACGGCGGTGACCGAGCTGATCGCCGACCGGCTGCCGACCACGCTCTACCTCGTTCTCGGCGCGGGGGTCCTCTGGTTCGTGGGCGGCGTCGCGATCGGCGTGTTCAGCGCCACGCACGCGCGCGGCGTCCGCGACCGGCTGGTCACGGTCTTCGTGCTCATCGGCCTGTCCACGCCGCCCTTCGTGATGGCGCTGTTCCTGCTCTACCTGTTCTCCACCAAGCTGGGCGAGCTGGGGTTCAGGTTCTTCGAGGCCGGCCCGCCGCTGCAGGACCACTTCTTCCAGCGGATGATCCTGCCCTGGCTGGGCCTGGCGTTCCTGATGGTGGCCGCCTACGCCCGGCTCACCCGCGGCTCGATGATGGACGTGATGGGGGAGGACTACATCCGCACGGCGCGCGCCAAGGGCCTGTCCGAACGCCGGGTCACCTACCGGCACGGGCTGCGGGCCGCGCTGACCCCGGTCGTCACGCAGTACGGCATCGATCTCGGCGCGCTGATCGGCTCCACGATCGTCACCGAGAAGGTGTTCGGGCTCCAGGGCGTCGGCCAGCTGGTCTACCAGTCGATCGCGGTCGGCGACACACCGGTGATCATCGGGGTGACGATGATGGTGACGCTGTTCGTGATCGTCGCCAACCTGCTCGTGGACGTCGGCTACTCGTTCCTCGATCCCCGGGTGCGCCTCGCATAGGACATCTCGGCTCTTTTTCACCTGTAGGACGCAGATAAGCTTTCCGTATGCGATCGTGGCCTGCACCCGAAGTGCCCAGCCTTTCCGCCATCGGACTGCCGGCTCCGGCGCTCCGGCTGCACCTGCACGACACCGGGACGGGGTCGGCCGAGCCCACCCGGCCGGGTGACACGGCGCGGATGTACGTCTGCGGGATCACGCCCTACGACGCCACCCATCTCGGGCACGCCAACACCTATCTCGCGTTCGACCTGGTGAACCGCGTCTGGCGAGACCTGGGTCACACGGTGCACTACGTGCAGAACGCCACCGACGTGGACGATCCGCTGCTGGAGCGGGCCCAGCAGACCGGCCAGGACTGGCGCGAGCTGGCCGACCGGGAGATCGAGCTGTTCCGCGAGGACATGACCGCGCTGCGGGTGCTGCCGCCGGACCAGTACGTGGGCGCCGTCGAGGCGATCCCGCTGATCGTGGAGATGATCGAGAAGCTGCGGGCCAAGGACGCCGCGTACGAGGTGGACGGCGACATCTACTTCCCCGTGGCCGCCGATCCGGACTTCGGCCAGGTGAGCGGGCTCGACCGCGCCGCGATGCTGCCGCTGTTCGCCGAGCGCGGCGGCGACCCCGGCCGGCCGGGCAAGAAGGACCCGCTGGACGCGCTGCTGTGGTTGTCGCAGCGCCCCGGCGAGCCCGGGTGGGACTCGCCGTTCGGCAAGGGCCGCCCCGGCTGGCACGTCGAGTGCTCGGCGATCTCCGTCGACGAGCTGGGCATGGCGTTCGACGTCGAGGGCGGCGGCTCCGACCTCGCGTTCCCCCACCACGAGATGGGCGCCTCCCACGCCCAGGTCGCCACCGGCGAGCGGCCGCACGCGAAGGCCTACGTGCACGCGGGCATGGTGGCCCTGGACGGCGAGAAGATGTCCAAGTCCAAGGGCAACCTCGTCTTCGTCTCCAAGCTGCGGCGGGCCGGGACGGACCCCATGGCCATCCGGCTCGGCCTGCTCGCCCACCACTACCGGTCGGACTGGGAGTGGACCGCCGACCAGCTCGACGCCGCCCAGGCCCGCCTGGACCGGTGGCGGGCGGCCGTGCGGCGCCCCGCAGGCCCCGCCGCCGCCGGGACGGCCGACGCGGTCCGCCGCCATCTGGCGGCCGACCTCGACGCGCCCGCCGCGCTGGTCGCGGTGGACAGCTGGGCCGAACGTGCCGCCGCGGGCGAGGGCGCGGACGAGAACGCGCCCGGGCAGGTCCGCGCCCTCGTGGACGCCCTGCTCGGCGTCTCCCTCTGATCAGGAAGTGGTGGCCGTACGCTGCGCCGCGTACCTGCGGGCCCGGCGGGCGCTGCGCCGCCGCGACGTCCACAGCATGAGCGGGACGCCCGCCCGGCGCAGCCGCCCCGGCACCAGGCGGTAGCAGAACGCGCCCGTCCGCAGCAGGAACCACAGGACGCGGTCCTTGCGGCCGCTCCAGGGCAGGCCGTACTGCGCCCGGAACCGTTCGGGCAGCAGGCCGGTGGTGACGAACCGGTTGAACCACAGCGCGGGCCAGAGCCAGCGCAGCTTGCGCGACCACAGGACCGCCCGCATGACCTCCCGGCCGGTGTCGGAGACGTCGAGCGAGGCGATCATCTCGTCCATGTAGCGGCGGAACGCGCCGAGGTCGGCGGGCTGCGCGCCGGGCGGGCAGCCGAGCACGTCGGCGACGTAGCGCGCCTGGTCGATGTAGGCCGCGGCGAGGTCGCCGCTGGGCGAGCGCAGGATGTCCTCGTACACGAACAGGGCCGCGTCGATCAGCGTGGCGTTGACCCACACCTGCAGGTCGGGGTCGTTGCCGGAGTAGCCGGGGCCGGTGATGCGCTCGTGCATCCGGCGGATCGACCGGCCCATGCGCTCGGCCTCCTCCTCGGTGCCGAACGCGACGATGGTCAGGAAGTCCAGGGTGCCGAAGAGCCGGTCGAGCGGCCGGTGGCGCAGGTCGCTGTGGTCCGCCACCCCCTGGGCGACCTTGGGATGGGCGACCTGCAGGAGCAGTGCCCGTCCCGCCGCGAGCATGACGGCGGGTTCGGCGGCCAGGAGCCGCAGGACTGAGCGGTCGCGGGTGGTTTCGGAAGAGGCCAACGGGATTCCCTCCAGCGGGCTCATTTGATGACGTAGCACTCCCAGTCACCCGGAGTGCCCGCGTCCCCCGTCAGCTTGGCCTCGGCGTAGGGGCTCCACTGCGACCGGCAGACCTGCGTCATGGTGATCACCGTGTCGACGCCGAGCCCGGTGTCGTGGACGCAGTACCACTGGCCGCTCCGGAAGGTGGCGGACTTGTCCGCGTCTCCCGCCTTGCAGTACCGGTCCGGATCAGGGGACCCGAGGCGCACGAGCTTCGGAGTCGGCGAGGTGGAGGGCCTGCCCGACGGCCTGGGCCTCGTGGTGGGCTTGCGGCTCGGCTGCTGCGGCCCGTCCGACGGTTTCGTGGAGACCCGCCCCCGGGACTCGTTCCCGGCCTTCCCCTTCGCCCGCGTTCTGACCCTCACCTCCGCCGAGGCGGTCGGCGAGACCGCGACTCCGCTCTGCGCCACCGCCGGAGTCTGGTCGTCCCCGTCCTGCTCCGGCGAGGCCGCGAACATGAACGCGCCGCCGCCGACCAGCGCGGCCGCCCCCACCGTCACCGCCGCGCCGACGAGCCGCTTGCGGCTCGCGCGCGGGGCAGTGGGAGAGGTGCGCTGCGGATCGGCCGTGCGCTCCGGGTCGTCCATTCCGGGCGGCGGCCCGGCGGCCGGCAGCGGCCTGCCGTCGGCCCGGGTCGCCAGGGCGTCGTCGGGCTGGAACGCCTCGTCGTGCCCGACCATGCGCAGCATCAGCTGCGCAGCCGTGGGCCTGGCCGCCGGGTCCTTGGACATCGCCGCCGCCACCAGCCCGCGCAGGTGCCCGTCGAGCGCGCCGAGGTCGGGCTCGTGGTGCAGCACCCGGTAGATCACCGCCGGGATCGTGTCGGCGCCGAACGGGGGACGGCCGGTCGCCGCGAACGTCATCGTCGCGCCCCACGCGAACACGTCCGCCGCCGCGCCCACCTCGCCACCGGTGATCTGCTCCGGCGCCATGTACGCGGGCGTGCCGACGGCCTTGCTGCTCACCACGCTGGCCGCGTCCAGCATCCGGGACAGGCCGAAATCGATCACCCGCGGCCCGTCCGGGCCGAGCAGCACGTTGTGGGGCTTGAGGTCCCGGTGCACGATGCCCGCCCGGTGGATGGCGGCCAGGGCGCTGGCGGTGCTGACCGCCAGCCGGTCCAGCGCCCCGCCTTCGAGCGGCCCGGACCGCTCCACCTGCGTGCTGAGCGCCGGGCCGGCCACGTACTCGCTGACCAGGTACGGGCTGTCGCCGACGGTGTCGGCGTCGAGGATCTGGGCGGTGCAGAAGCGGGCCACCTGCTTGGCGACCTCGGCCTCCCGGATGAACCGCGTCCGCGCGCTGCCGTCCTCGTCGAACTGCACGCGCAGCAGCTTGACCGCGACCTGCCGCCCGTCCGGGCCGGTGCCGAGGAAGACCGTGCCCTGCCCGCCCGACCCCAGCCGTGCGACGAGCTCGTACGACCCCAGCACCCTGGGGTCGTGCGGCAGCAGCGGCTGAACCTGCGGCACTGCGCTCCCTCTCCGACCGGCACCCAATTGGACCTGTCGAATAATGCCACCTGAAGCGCCCACATGGCGATCAATCGCGTTATAGGAGACCGGCGAGCCGAGAGAGAACCGCACCAGCGTGCTTTCGCGGCTTGGCGCGAAAGCTAACCCGCGTCCCTGCGGCGGAGGTAGCGCTCGAACTCGCGGGCGATGGCGTCGCCGCTGGCCTCGGGCAGTTCGGCGGCGTCCTTCTGCTCCTCCAGCGTGCGCACGTACTCGGCGACCTCGGAGTCCTCCTCGGCCAGCTCGTTGACGCCGTTCTCCCAGGCGCGGGCCTCTTCGGGCAGCTCGCCGAGGGGGATCGTGACGTCCAGGAGGTCCTCGACGCGGCGGAGCAGCGCGAGCGTGGCCTTGGGGGAGGGCGGCTGCGCGACGTAGTGCGGCACCGCCGCCCAGAGCGACACGGTGCTCAGGTCGGCCTTGGCGCTGGCGTCCTGGAGCACGCCGAGGATGCCGGTCGGGCCCTCGTAGCGGGCGGGCTCCAGGTGCAGGGTGGTGACCAGGCCCGCCTCGGAGGCGGCGCCGGTGACGGGGACGGGGCGGGTGTGCGGGGCGTCGGCGAGCAGCGCGCCCAGCAGCACGACCTTCTCGACGCCGAGCTGGATCGTGAGCCCGACCAGCTCGCGGCAGAACGAGCGCCAGCGCATGTTGGGCTCGATGCCGTGCACGAGGACCACGTCGCGGCCGGTCGGCAGGCGCGCCCAGGAGATCCGCGTCGTCGGCCAGGTGATGCCGCGGCTCTCGCCGTCGACCATCTCGACGATCGGCCGGGTCACCTGGAAGTCGTAGTAGTCGTCCGGATCGAGCTCCGCGATGGGAACCGCGTCCCAGATCGTCTCCAGATGCTGGATGACCCCGCTGGCCGCCTCGCCGGCGTCGTTCCACCCTTCAAAGGCGGCCACGAGCACCGGGTCGACGAGTTCCGGCACGCTTTCGAGCTCGACCACGCGCTGCCTCCTTCCGACGTCGGGTACAGCGTCACCGAGGGGGGCGGCATTCCCGGGGGGTTCCGGGGCCCGCTCATGATCGGTGGCTGTCAGCCTACGTCCTGTGGGGGACCTACCCCACCGCCCCGCCGCCCAGACCTCCGGGGTCTCCGGGGGCCGGGCGGAACCGATTACAGTTCGGTCACTTGCCGTCCGTGGTGTGGACGATGAGGATGTCGCAGGGCGAACGGTGCGAAAGGTTCGCCGGAACCGAGCCCAGGATGCGCCCGGCGAGGCTGTTGAGGCCGCGGTTGCCGACCACCACCAGATCCGCCGCGCGCTCCCTGGCGACCTTGGCGATGACGTCGACGGGGTCGCCCTCGACGGCGAGCTCCTCGATGTCCTTGGCGCCCGCCGCGACCGCCCGCTCCCGGGCGGCGCGCAGCGCGTCCTCCGCCGGGGTGGAGCCCTGCACCTTGTAGGCGAGGTCGCCCAGCCGGTCGGAGGCGCTGAGCCGCTCCCGCGTGGGCATCGGGTGGAAGGCGGAGGCGAGCAGCAGCGTGGCGCCGGTGGCGGCCGCGAGCTGGGCGGCCCTGTCGACCGCGCGGAACGAGGTGTCAGAGCCGTCGGTGCCGACGAGAATGGTGCGGTACGCGCTCATGCCGCTCCTTACCGGGGAGTAGTTTCAGGGTGGCACGCTATCGGTCTGATGACCCCCGCGTCACGGGTCAATCTCGTACCGTGCGTGACCTGTGTCGCAGGGGTCCCAGTATGTGGACGCCCGTCACGGAGGTGAAGCGCCGCCCCGGATAAGGTGTTCCACCATGAGCACTCCCAATCCGCAGTCCTTGCGTCAGGCCCTCAAGCAGCGCGTCGTCGTGGCCGACGGAGGCATGGGGACCATGCTCCAGGACCGCAACCCGACCATGGAGGACTTCCAGGGCCACGAGGGCTGCAACGAGATCTTGAACGTCACCCGCCCCGACATCGTCCGGTCGGTCCACGAGGCCTATTTCGAGGCCGGGGTCGACTGCGTCGAGACCAACACGTTCGGGGCCAACTTCGGCAACCTCGGCGAGTACGACATCACCGAGCGGATCGAGGAGCTGTCGGAGGCCGGGGCGCGCATCGCCCGTGAGGTCGCCGACGCCTACGCCACACCGGACCGGCCCCGCTGGGTCATCGGGTCGGTCGGGCCCGGCACCAAGCTCCCCACCCTCGGCCACGTGCCGTTCGCCAAGCTGCGCGACGCCTACCAGCGCAACGTCGAGGGCCTGATCGCCGGCGGCGCGGACGCCATCCTGGTGGAGACCTGCCAGGACCTGCTGCAGGCCAAGGCCGCGCTGATCGGCGCCAAGCGCGCGATCAAGGCGGCCGGCGCCGACACGGTGCTGATCGGCCAGGTCACCATCGAGCAGAACGGCGCCATGCTGATGGGCTCGGAGATCGGCGCCGCGCTGACCGCCCTGGAGCCGCTCGACCTCGACCTGCTGGGCCTCAACTGCGCGACCGGCCCGGCCGAGATGAGCGAGCACCTGCGCTACCTGGCGCGGCACGCGCGGATCGGCCTGTCCTGCATGCCCAACGCGGGCCTGCCGGAGCTGACCGCCGACGGCGCGCACTACCCGCTGACGCCGGGCGAGCTGGCCGACGCGCACGACACGTTCACCCGCGACTTCGGGCTGTCGCTGGTCGGCGGCTGCTGCGGCACCACCCCCGAGCACCTGCGCCAGGTCGTCGAGCGGGTGCGCGGCCGTGAGCTGGCCGACCGCCGCGCGCGTCCCGAGGCGGGCGCCGCCTCGCTCTACCAGCACGTCCCGTTCCGCCAGGACACCTCCTACCTGGCCATCGGCGAGCGCACCAACGCCAACGGCTCCAAGGCGTTCCGCGAGGCGATGCTGGAGCAGCGCTGGGACGACTGCGTCAGGATCGCCCGCGACCAGGCCCGCGACGGCGCGCACATGATCGACTTGTGCGTCGACTACGTCGGCCGCGACGGCGTCGCCGACATGAAGGAGCTGGCCTACCGGTTCGCCACCGCGGCCACCCTGCCGATCGTGCTCGACTCCACCGAGACGCCGGTGCTGGAGGCCGGGCTGGAGATGCTCGGCGGCCGCGCCGTGGTCAACTCCGTCAGCCTGGAGGACGGCGCCGGACCCGACTCCAAGATGGCGCGGCTCATGCCGGTCGTGCGGGAGCACGGGGCCGCCGTGGTGGTCATGTGCATCGACGAGGAGGGCCAGGCCCGCACCGCCGACCGGAAGGTCGACATCGCCGCCCGCACCATCGAGGAGCTGACCGGCACCTGGGGCATGCGGGTCGAGGACATCATCGTCGACTGCCTCACGTTCACGATCGGTACCGGCCAGGAGGAGTCGCGCCGCGACGCCCTGGAGACCATCGAGGCGATCCGCGGGCTCAAGCGCCGCTACCCGGCCGTGCAGACGACGCTCGGCCTGTCGAACGTGTCGTTCGGCCTCAATCCGGCCGCGCGCATCGTGCTCAACTCGGTCTTCCTGGCCGAGTGCGTGGACGCCGGGCTCGACTCGGCGATCGTGCACGCCTCCAAGATCCTTCCGACGGCGCGCATCCCCGAGGAGCAGCGCAAGGTGGCGCTGGATCTCGTGTACGACAGACGCGGGCTGGAGGACGGGTACGACCCGCTGATCACGTTCATGGAGCTGTTCGAGGGCGTCGACACCGCGGCCATGAAGGGCGCGCGGGCCGCCGAGCTGCTCGCGCTGCCGCTGTGGGAGCGGCTCAAGCGGCGCATCATCGACGGCGAGCTGGACGGCCTGAACGCCGACCTGGACGAGGCCCTCACCCAGCGGCCCGCCCTGGAGATCGTCAACGACGTGCTGCTGGACGGCATGAAGACCGTCGGCGAGCTGTTCGGCTCCGGTCAGATGCAGCTGCCGTTCGTGCTCCAGAGCGCCGAGGTCATGAAGACCGCGGTCGCCTACCTCGAACCGCACATGGAGAAGGCCGAGGACGGCGGCAAGGGCCGCATCGTGCTGGCCACGGTCAAGGGCGACGTCCACGACATCGGCAAGAACCTCGTCGACATCATCCTGTCCAACAACGGCTACGAGGTCGTCAACCTCGGCATCAAGCAGCCGATGTCGGCGATCCTGGAGGCCGCCAAGAACGAGCGCGCCGACGTGATCGGCATGTCCGGCCTGCTGGTGAAGTCCACCGTGATCATGAAGGAGAACCTGGAGGAGCTCAACTCCCGGGGGCTGGCCTCCGAGTGGCCCGTGCTGCTCGGCGGTGCGGCGCTGACGCGCGCCTACGTCGAGCAGGACCTGGCCGGGCTGTACGACGGCGAGGTGCGCTACGCCCGCGACGCGTTCGAGGGGCTGCGGCTGATGGACGCGTTCATGGCCGTCAAGCGCGGCGAGGACGGCGCCTCGCTGCCGCCGCTGCGCGAACGGCGGGTCAAGAAGGGCGCCACGCTCAAGGTCACCGAGCCCGAGGACATGCCCGCGCGCTCCGACGTCGCGGCCGACAACAAGGTGCCCGCGCCGCCGTTCTGGGGCGACCGGATCGTCAAGGGCATCCCGCTGGCCGACTACACGGCCTTTCTCGACGAGCGCGCCACGTTCATGGGGCAGTGGGGGCTCAAGCCCGCCCGCGGCGGCGACGGCCCCTCCTACGAGGAGCTCGTCGAGACCGAGGGCCGGCCGCGGCTGCGCATGTGGCTCGATCGCGTCCAGACCGACGGGCTCATCGAGGCGGCGGTCGTCTACGGCTACTTCCCGGCGGTGAGCGAGGGCAACGACCTGGTGATCCTCAACGAGGACGGGTCGGACCGCGAGCGGTTCACGTTCCCGCGCCAGCGCCGCGACCGGCACCTGTGCCTGTCGGACTTCTTCCGCTCGCGCGAGTCGGGCGAGACCGACGTGGTCGCCTTCCAGCTGGTCACCGTCGGTTCCAGGATCGCCGAGGCGACCGGCGAGCTGTTCGCCAAGGACGCCTACCGCGACTACCTGGAACTGCACGGCCTGTCGGTCCAGCTCACCGAGGCGCTGATGGAGTACTGGCACGCGCGCGTCCGGTCCGAGCTCGGCTTCGGCGCCGAGGACGCCGACGACGTCGGCGAATTCTTCAAGCTCGGCTACCGCGGCGCCCGCTACTCCTTCGGCTACCCGGCCTGCCCGGACCTGGAGGACCGCGCGACGCTCGTGCGGCTGCTCAAGCCGGAGCGGATCGGGGTGTCGCTGTCGGAGGAGCTGCAGCTCGTCCCGGAGCAGTCGGCCGACGCGATGGTGGTCCACCACCCCGAGGCGAAGTACTTCAACACCTGATGAGAGGAGCTGCGTGAATCCCGTGGGGGGACTGCAGGCCGTACTGGCCGACATGGACGGGACACTGATCGACTCCGAACGGCTCTGGCTCGAGGTCGAGACCGAGGTGATGGCGCGGCTCGGCGGCACGTGGAGCGAGGCCGACCAGCGGCACCTGGTCGGCGGCTCGCTGGCCGTCGCGTCCGCCTACATGGTCGCCAAGACCGGCACCGGCGTCCCGGAGGCGCAGGTGGGCCGGTGGATGCTGGACGGCATGATCGAGCTGCTGTCGACCCACGTCCCGCTGCTGCCCGGCGCCAAGGAGCTGCTGTGCGGCCTGCGGGAGGCCGGCATCCCGGTCGCGCTGGTCACCTCCAGCCACCGGGCGCTGACCGAGCCGGTCCTGGACGCCATCGGCCGCGACCTGTTCGCGGCCACGGTGGTGGGCGACGAGGTGACGCACACCAAGCCGCATCCCGAGCCGTACCTGACCGCCGCCGGGCTGCTCGGCGCCGACCCCGCCCGGTGCGTGGCCATCGAGGACTCGCCCAACGGGCTGAACTCGGCCGAGGCGGCCGGGTGCGCGACGGTCGCCGTGCCGGGAGTGCTGCCTGCGCCGCCAGGTCAGCGCCGCACGGTGGTGGGCTCCCTGCAGGAGGTCGACGTGCCGTTGCTGCGCTCCCTCGTCCAGGCCGCGCCCTAGCGGTACTGATACCTGCGAGGGCGATCAGGTAGGGGACTCGCGCCCAGGCCCTAGGGGGCCGCTCCCGCTTGCGGATGACGTGGGGCCGCCCACAACCGTTCCCGCGGAGGAGCAGGCCTCCCACGCGGCGTGTGACGATGGGGGGAGCACTATCGCACGGATTGAGGGGCCCGCATGATCGAGCTGATCAGTTATGGCGTCACCCTGCTGGGACTGGTCATCAGCTGGGGTGTCTACAAGCGCCGGGGGGCGGCCTCGGGCATGCGCGGCGCCGCCCTGTCGCTGGTGCCCGCCGCGGCGGCGATGACCGGCGTGACCGAGTTCGTGACCGAGCTGGTCTTCAGCCCGGTGAAGTGGGCGGGCGTGGTCCTCGCGGGGCTCGCGGTCACCCTCTACCTGGCCTCGGGCGTGATGCTGAGCCGCCGGGCCGAGGCCGGTGGCGCGGTGGAGGAGGGCGGGCGGTCCAAGGGCGCCAAGGCGCCCAAGGAGGCCAAACGGCGGCCCAAGGCCGTGGAGCGGTCCGGCGGCGGCGCTCCCGCCGCCATGGATCCCGACCTCGCCGAGATCGAGGAGATCCTCCGCAACCGCGGCATCAAGTGACGCCGCGTAGTCACGGGACCGAGTGATCAGGAACGATCGTGTGACACGAGCGTTCCCGAGAGTCACGCCTGTCTCCGGCGTCCCGGCTCAGCCCCGTTCCCCGGACGACCCGACACGGGCCGTCCGGCCGCCCTCCGCGCGGCCGGACGGCCCGTTTTTCCGTCCCCGGCGCCGTTGACCTGCGGACGATCGATCTCAGATAGGACTCAGATCGGTAAAGCTTCCCGGTGCGACCCGTGTTTCGAGCCCGAGCACCTCGCCCGGCTACGTAATATCTGGGCGGTTTGTCCTGTGTGTTGCGCAGGTCACGTGTGCCCAAGATGACGACGAGATCACAAGTCAGATACGGGTACTAGCAGAGGCCGCCACACGCGATGGACAGTCGTGCCCGAAGGGCTAGGTTTCCCTCCAGCAAACACGGCGTAACGGGCGCGGACAGCGGACGATCTCCGCGGCCGCATGATGTTGAGTCGGCGGCGGAGTGGCCAACAGGCCGAACGGCAGGAGGTACGGAGCGTGACCGCACCGATCGAGGCGACCGGTTCTGAGGCTGAGGCCCAGCCGGAAGCCGTCCTTGCGGGCGTCGAACGCAAGGCGATCCAGGGCCGCTCGCTCGGGCAGATCGCCTGGCTGCGGTTCAAGCGCGACAAGGTCGCGATGGGCGGCGGCGTCCTGGTGATACTGCTCATCCTGATGGCGGTCGTCGGGCCGTTTCTGGTGGGCGACCCCAACCAGCCGCACAACGACCTGATCGACCCGACCCTGTCGCGGCCCAAGACGGGCATCATGCACTCGGGCATCAGCGCCGACCACTGGTTCGGCGTGGACCTGCCCGCCGGCCGGGACATGTTCAGCCGCATCGTCAACGGCGCCAAGTACTCGCTGCTGATCTCGTTCCTGGCGACGATGCTCGCGGTCGTGCTCGGCGTCTTCTTCGGCGTCATCGCCGGCTACTTCGGCGGCTGGGTCGACACCCTGATCGCCCGCGCCATGGACATCTTCCTGGCCTTCCCGCTGCTGCTGTTCGCGATCGCCCTCGTCGGCGTCTTCCCCAGCAGCGCGTTCGGGCTGGAGGGCAACGGGCTGCGCGTCGCGTTCCTGATCTTCGTGATCGGCTTCTTCAGCTGGCCCTACATCGGCCGCATCATCCGCGGCCAGACCCTGTCGCTGCGCGAGCGCGAGTTCGTGGACGCCGCCCGCAGCATGGGCGCCCGGGCCCCGTACATCCTGTTCCGCGAGCTGCTGCCCAACCTGTGGGCGCCGATCCTCGTCTACGCGACGCTGATGATCCCCACCAACATCATCTTCGAGGCGTCGCTGTCCTTCCTCGGTGTCGGCATCATCCCGCCCACCCCCAGCTGGGGCGGCATGCTGAACGAGGCCAAGGAGGTCTACGAGGTGGCGCCGCACTTCATGTTCTTCCCGGGCATGGCGATCTTCGTCACCGTACTGGCCTTCAACCTCTTCGGCGACGGCCTCCGGGATGCGCTGGACCCGCGGTCCTCGCGCTGACCCCTCAACCACCTGTCCCTCGAGAAACCTCGACCGAACCCAAGGGAGAGCGAACACAATGAGAAGAACGACACGGAGGGGCACCGCCGTTCTGGCGGTCGGCGTCAGCGCCGCCCTCGTGCTCGCCGCCTGCGGCGGCGGGGATGAGGAAGGCGGCGGAAGCGGCGTCTTCAACCAGGGCAGCACGGCGATCGTCAACCCGAGCGACAACAAGGGCGGCACGCTCCAGATGCTCCGGACGGGCGACTTCGACTCGCCCGACCCCGGCAACATGTACTACGCCACCGCCTGGAACTTCAGCCGGCTCTACGCGCGCACGCTGGTGACCTTCAAGTCGGTCGGCGGCCAGGGCAACCTGGAGATCACGCCGGACCTGGCCACCGGTCTCGGCCAGCCGAGCGCCGACCTGAAGACCTGGACCTACAAGCTGCGCCCGGGCATCAAGTTCTCCGACGGCACGCCGGTCACGTCCAAGGACGTGAAGTACGCGATCGCGCGGAGCAACTACTCGCCCGAGGTCATGGAGAAGGGCCCGGTCTACTTCCGGCAGTACCTGGCCAACCCGAACGGCTACAAGGGCCCCTACAAGGACCCGAACCTCGACAACTTCAAGGGCGTCGAGACCCCTGACGACCAGACCGTGGTCTTCAAGCTGGCGGCCCCGTTCGCCGAGTTCGACTACCTGGCCTCGATCCCGCAGACCGCTCCGGTCCCCAAGGCCGCCGACGCCGGCGCCAAGGGCGGCGTGAACTACGCCAAGGGCGTCGTGTCCACCGGCCCGTACAAGCTCGACAGCTACGAGCCCGGCAAGTCGATCAAGCTGAGCAAGAACACCAACTGGGACGCCAGCGACCCCAACCGCAAGCAGCTCGTCGACAACATCGAGGTGCAGCTGGGCGTCGCGGCCGACGAGGTCGACAACCGGCAGATCGACGGCAGCGCCCACGTCGACGTCCAGGGCAACGGCGTCAACGCGGCAGCCCGGTCGAAGATCCTCTCCGACCCGGAGCTGAAGAAGAACGCCGACAACCCGAACTCGGGCTTCCTCTGGTACACGGCCATCAGCCGCCAGGTCGAGCCGTTCACCAACAAGGACTGCCGCATCGCGGTCCAGTACGCGGTGGACAAGACCGGCTACCAGGCCGCCTACGGTGGCACGACCGGTGGTGACATCGCCTCCACGGTGATGCCGCCGAGCCTCAAGGCGCACCAGAAGTTCGACCTCTACCAGACCCCTGGTGGCAAGGGCGACGTGGCCAAGGCCAAGGAGCACCTGACCAAGTGCGGCAAGCCCAACGGCTTCACCACCAACATCTCCTACCGCACCGAGCGGCCCAAGGAGAAGGCGGCGGCCGAGTCGGTGAAGGCCTCGCTGGCCAAGGTCGGCATCACCGTCAACATCAAGAACTACCCGGAGGACGGCTACACCGGCGGTGTGGTCGGCGACCCGAAGTTCGTCAAGAAGAACCAGCTCGGCCTGATGGTCTACGGCTGGGCGGCCGACTTCCCGACCGGGTTCGGCTTCCTGCAGCAGATCACCGACCCGGGCGCGCTCAAGGGCACCGGTAGCTCCAACATCTCGCACATCGACCTCCCGGACATCAAGAAGAAGTTCCAGGACGTCGTGCAGCTGAAGGACGAGGCCGCGCGCAACAAGGTCTACCAGGAGATCGACAAGCTGGTCATGGAGGACGCGTCCATCGTCCCGATGCTGTACGCGAAGAACCTCTACTACCGGAACCCGAAGATGACGAACGTGTTCATCAACTACGGCTACTCCGGCATGATCGACTACGCCAACCTCGGGCTCGCTAAGTAATTCTGAGAGAGGTGAAGGCGAAGGTGGCCGGCGCGGCGGCATCCTACGAGGAGTGCCGCGCCGGCCCCCACCGCCGCACGAAGTGATCCGATACATCATCCGGCGTCTACTGGTCGCCGTTCTTCTGCTGGCGATCATCAGCCTGGTGACGTTCGGCATCTTCTTCCTGCTGCCGAAGCTGGCGGGTCAGTCCACCGACGACCTCGCGGCGCGCTACCTGGGCCGGGAGGTCACCCCCGAAGGCCTGGCGGGCGTCAAGGCCAAGCTCGGGCTGGACGACCCGTTCCTGGTCAGGTACTGGGAGTTCGTCCAAGGCATCTTCGTCGGCGCCGACTACAAGTTCGGCACCAGCGTCACGCACTGCCCCGCGCCGTGCATGGGCTTCTCCTACCGGACCAACGAGCCGGTCTTCGACCTGCTGCTCGACCGGGCGCCCGTGACGTTCTCGATCGCGCTCGGCGCCGCCGTGCTGTGGCTGCTGTCCGGTGTCACCATCGGCGTCATCTCGGCGCTGAAGCGGGGAAGCGTCTTCGACCGCGCGTCCATGTCGGCCGCGCTGGCGGGCGTGTCCCTTCCCATGTTCTTCACCGGCCTGGTCTCGATCTGGCTCGTCTGCCGTCAGCTGAAGCTGCTGCCGACACCGCGGTACCACGAGTTCCTCGACAATCCGGCGACCTGGGCGCAGGCGCTGATCCTGCCCTGGATCACGCTGGCGTTCCTGTACGCGGCGATGTACGCGCGGCTCACCCGCGCGGGCATGCTGGAGACGATGGGAGAGGACTACATCCGCACCGCCCGCGCCAAGGGCCTGCCCGAGCGGACGGTCATCACCAGGCACGGGCTGCGGTCCGCGCTCACCCCCATCATCACGATCTTCGGCCTGGACATCGGCCTGCTGCTCGGCGGCGCCGTGATCACCGAGACCACGTTCTCGTTCGCCGGCCTCGGCCAGCTGATGCTGCAGGGCATCACGCGCAGCGACCTGCCCGTGGCGCTCGGCGTCACCATGGCCACCGGCCTGTTCGTGATCATCGCCAACCTGGTGGTGGACATCCTGTACGCGGTCGCCGACCCGAGAGTGAGGCTGGCCTGATGTCGGACAACAAGCGCGGCACCGAGCTGCGCGACGGCGCGGCCGGCACGGACCCGCGGCCCCCGTCGGCCTTCCTGGAGGTGCGCGACCTGCGCATCCACTTCCCGACCGACGACGGTCTGGTGAAGTCGGTCGACGGGCTGTCGTTCCAGCTGGAGCGCGGCAAGACCCTCGGCATCGTGGGCGAGTCGGGCTCGGGCAAGAGCGTCACCAGCCTCGGCATCCTCGGCCTGCACAACCGGCGCAACGCCAAGGTCGCGGGCGAGATCTGGCTGGACGGCACCGAGCTCGTCGGCGCGCACGAGGAGCAGGTGCGCCGGCTGCGCGGCCGCGACATGGCGATGATCTTCCAGGACCCGCTGTCGTCGATGCACCCCTTCTACTCGGTGGGGCACCAGATCATCGAGGCCTACCGGATCCACAACGACGTCAGCAAGAAGGTCGCCCGCAAGCACGCGATCGACATGCTCGGCCGGGTGGGCATCCCCAAGCCGGACCGGCGCGTGGACGACTACCCGCACCAGTTCTCCGGCGGCATGCGGCAGCGCGCGATGATCGCGATGGCGCTGTCGTGCGACCCGGAGCTGCTGATCGCCGACGAGCCGACCACCGCGCTGGACGTGACGGTGCAGGCACAGATCCTGGACCTGCTCCGGGACCTGCAGCGCGAGTTCAACTCCGCCATCATCATGATCACCCACGACCTCGGCGTGGTCGCCGAGCTGTCGGACGACATCCTGGTGATGTACGGCGGCCGGTGCGTGGAGTACGGCGCCGTGGACGAGGTGTTCCACGCGCCCGAGCACCCCTACACCTGGGGCCTGCTGGGCTCGATGCCGCGGCTGGACCGGGAGCGCACCGAGCGGCTGCTGCCCATCAAGGGCACTCCGCCGAGCCTCATCAACCTGCCGTCGGGTTGCGCGTTCAACCCGCGCTGCGCCTACGCTGAACTGAACGGCGGCAAGAGCACCGAGGAGCGTCCCGACCTGCGGGACGCGGCCCCCGGCCACCGGGTCGCCTGCCACCTGCCCGCCGAGAAGCGCCGGCAGATCTGGAACGACGAGATCGCGCCCAAGCTGTGATGGGGGACAACGTGAGCACATCCGACGGCGCCGCCGTCAAGGGCAAGGGGGAGCGGGGAGAGCCGCTGCTGGAGGTCGAGAACCTCGGCAAGCACTTCCCGGTCACCCAGGGCATCGTCTTCAAGCGCCAGGTCGGCGCCGTGAAGGCCGTGGACGGCGTGTCCTTCGCCGTGCGCAAGGGCGAGACGCTCGGCCTGGTGGGCGAGTCCGGCTGCGGCAAGACCACCACCGGCCGCATGATCATGCGGCTGCTGGAGCCCAGCTTCGGGAAGATCACCTTCGAGGGGCACGACATCACCCACATGTCCCAGGGGCACATGCGGCCGCTCCGCCGGGACATGCAGATGATCTTCCAGGACCCGTACTCGTCGCTGAACCCGCGGCAGACCGTCGGCAGCATCGTCGGCGCCGCGTTCCGGCTGCAGGGTGAGCAGCCGCAGCAGGGCTACAAGGCGGCCGTGCAGGAACTGCTGGAGATGGTCGGGCTCAGCCCCGAGCACTACAACCGCTACCCGCACGAGTTCTCCGGCGGCCAGCGGCAGCGCATCGGCATCGCCCGCACGCTCGCGCTGCGGCCCAAGCTGATCGTCGCCGACGAGCCGGTGTCGGCGCTCGACGTGTCGGTCCAGGCGCAGGTCGTCAACCTGCTGGAGGACCTGCAGGACGAGCTCGACCTCACCTACGTGGTGATCGCGCACGACCTGTCGGTGGTGCGGCACATCTCCGACCGCGTCGCGGTCATGTACCTCGGCAAGCTCGTCGAGATCGCCGACCGCTCCGACCTGTACGAGCGGCCGATGCACCCCTACAGCCACGCGCTGCTGTCGGCGGTGCCGATCCCGGATCCGAGCAAGCGCGAGGGCCGGCAGCGGATCCGGCTGCAGGGCGACGTGCCGAGCCCGCTCGACCCGCCGCCCGCCTGCCGCTTCCACACCCGCTGCTGGAAGGCGCAGGAGATCTGCAAGCAGGTCGAGCCGCCGCTGCAGGAGCTCAGCCCCGGCCACATGGCGGCGTGCCACTTCCCGGAGAACACCACGGTCAGCGCCACCGACCTGGTGGCCAAGGCCGCGGTGACCCCGGGCTCGGCCACCGGACCGGCGGACACGCCCGCCTCCAAGGACTGACCCTCCCACGCCTCCCGGCGGCAGGTGATCGGCCCGTGCGGAGCTCCTCCGCACGGGCCTTTTCCGGTATACCTTGAGTCATAGTACGGTCACGAACCGTGCAGAACGGTGCGGTGCGGGTGCGCGCCCTGCAAGGTCGGCTGTGCGACGACTTGCGGTCATACGGGAGGGCGTGTGGTGCGGGGGGACGGAAGGGCCGCACGGGAACGTCCGGCGACCACGGCCATCGCGGCGGCGGCGCTGCTCGCCGGAGCGCTGGCCGGCTGCACCGACCAGGCCGGCGGCGACGGGACCGGCGGCGGCGAGGCCGGCCGGGGCGGCACGCTGCGGATCGTGGGCGCCTCCGATCCCGACCACCTCGATCCGGCGAGCGGCTACACCTTCGCCTCGCTCTCGCTGAGCCGCATGTTCGCCCGGCCGCTGTTCCGCACCGGGTCGTCCAACACGTTCGAGGAGACGATCCCGCTCCGGCCCGACGTCGCCCGCGAGCTGCCGACACGCGGCAACGGCGGGATCAGCGCCGACGGCAGGACCTACACCATCAGGCTGCGCGACGGCGTCAGATGGAACACCCGCCCGCCGCGTGAGGTGACGGCCGCCGACTATGTCCGCGGCCTCAAACGGCTGTGCAGCCCGGCCGCGCCGTCCGGCGGCCAGGGCTACTACCGCTCGACCATCGCGGGCATGGCGGCCTACTGCGCCGCCTACGCCAAGGTCAACGGCGGCGACGCCCGGGCGATGGCCGACTTCCAGAACGGCCATGACATCGCGGGCCTGAAGGCCAAGGACGACAGGACCCTGGTCGTGCGGCTCGACCGCCCGGCCGGTGACATGCTCGACATCCTGGGCCTGCAGTTCGCGACGGCCGCGCCGCGCGAGTACGACCGGTACGTGCCCGACGGTCCCGAGTTCCGCCGCAACACCATCTCCAACGGCCCCTACCAGATCACCCGGTACACGCCCGGCACGACGATCGTCCTGGACCGCAACCCGGCCTGGCGGGCCGACACCGATCCCCTCCGCGCCGCCCACGTCGACCGGATCCAGATCACCCTCGGGCAGGCCAGCCCCGACGGGGTGCAGCAGCAGCTCGAACAGGGCACCGCCGACCTGGCCTGGGACTCGCCGGTGCCCGTGGCGGCACTCAACCGCCTCAGAGCGGCCGGCGACCCGCGCCTGGCCATCCGGCGATCCCCGAGCCTCAGCCCGTTCCTGGTGTTCAACCTGCAAAGCCCCAACAACGACCGCGCCCTGGCCGACCGGCGCGTCCGGCAGGCGATCGCCTACGCCATCGACAGGTCGGCGCTGGTCAAGATCTACGGCGGCCCCGACGTGGCCGAGCCGCTGCACCAGGTGATCCCGCCGGGCAACGTCGGCCACCGCAGGCACGACCCGTACCCGACGCCCGGCGGCAGGGGAGACCCCGCCCGGTGCAGGAGCCTGCTCGCCGCCGCCGGACGCGACGGCGGGCTGACCCTGCGCCTGCCGTACCGGTCCGGCGGCAACAACCCGAGGGTCGCGCAGTCGGTGCAGGCCAACCTCGCCGCCTGCGGCGTCACCGCGCAGCTCATCGCCGACGGCAACGGCACCTTCTACGGCCGCACCCTGGTGACCCCGTCCGCCGCCCGCGCGGGCAGCTGGGACGTCGCCGTGCCCAACTGGAGCCCCGACTGGTACGGCAACAACGGCCGGTCGGTCATCCAGCCGCTCTTCGACGGCCGGACCTACGGACCCAACTCCACCAACTACGGCGCCTACGACAACGCCGAGGTCAACAGCCTCATCGACCGGGCGCTGCAGGCCGAGCGGCCGGCCGACGCCGATGCGCTGTGGCACGCCGCCGACCGGCTCATCATGGCCGACGCGGCGGTGGTGCCGTTCCTCAGCCCCAACTTCCCCATCTTCCGCTCGCACCGCGTCCGCGACGCGCGGTTCATCCCGACGATCCAAGCCTATGACTACGCACAGGTACGCCTCGCCCCCTGAACGCCGGCGGCCACGCCCGCCACACCGGCCCCCCGCGCCCGGAAACGACACCATGAGCCCCGGTGAGGCCGAGGCAGAGCCCGAGGCCGGTGCCTCCGGCCGGGAGATCCGGTGCCGCGGCCCGTGGACGCTGGCGCTCGCGCGGCTGCGCGCCGACCGGCTCGCCATGGCGTCCGCCGGCGTCATCGTGGCGATGATGGTGTTCGCGCTGTCCGCGCCGCTGTGGGCGGCGTGGACCGGTCACACCTACCACTCCGCCCACCCCGAGACCGGGCTGGACGGCAGCGGCCTGCCGGCCGGGCCGTCGGGGGAGTTCTGGCTGGGCGCCGACTCGATCGGCCGGGACGTGCTGGTGCGGGCCGCCTACGGCGCGCGGGTGTCGCTGCTGGTGGGGCTCGCCGCGACCGCGCTGGCGACGGTCTTCGGCGTGCTCGCCGGGGTGCTGGCGGGATTCCTGGGCGGCTGGATCGACGACGTGCTCGCGCGCGGTGTCGAGGTGGTGCTGTCGTTCCCCTACCTGCTGGTCGCCATCGTCGCCGCGGTGACGTTCGGCGCGAGCGTGCCGCTGACCGTCCTGGTGATCGCCTTCTTCGCTTTCGCCGCCATGGCGCGGGTCGTCCGCGGCCAGGTGCTGTCCATCCGGGAGAAGGAGTACATCGAGGCGGCCAGGTCGCTCGGCGCGAGCCGGTCACGGATCATGTTCGTGGACGTCCTGCCCAACCTCGCCGCCCCGGTGACCGTGCTCGCCTCGCTCCTCATCCCCCAGGCCATCACGTTCGAGGCGACGCTGTCGTTCCTGGGCGCCGGGGTCGACCCGTCCACGCCGAGCTGGGGCGGCATGCTCGACGAGGCGCAGGAGTACTACCGGACGGCGTGGTGGTTCCTGCTCGTCCCGGCGGGGCTGCTGCTGGCGACCACGTTCGCGTTCAACATCCTCGGCGACGGCATCCGCGACGCCTTCGACCCGCGTACCGGACGGCCGCCGCGCGGACGGCGGCGCGCGAAGGGGGCGAAACGATGATCCGGTTCATCGTCCGGAGGTCGGTGTTCGGCGTCGTGGTGCTGTGGCTGGTGTCCACCGCGGTGTTCCTCCTGGTCTTCGTCGCGGCGCGCAGCCCCGAACGAGTGATCGGCGGCCCGCGCGCGACCACTGAGACGCTCCGGCTCATCCGCGGCAACCTCGGGCTCGACGAGCCGCTCATCGTGCAGTACGGCACGTTCCTCGGCCGGCTGCTGCGGGGCGACCTCGGCCGGTCCTACATCCACGGGACGCCGGTCGCCTCGATGCTCGCCGACCGGTTGCCGACGACGGTCGTGCTCGTGCTCGGCGCGGCGGTGCTGTGGCTGGCGGGCGGCGTCCTCACCGGCGTGCTGAGCGCCACCCGGGCACGGTCGCTCGTCGACCGGCTGGCCACGCTGTTCGTGCTGGCGGGCCTGTCGATGCCCGCGTTCGTGGTGGCGCTGCTGATGGTGTACGTGCTGTTCGGCAAGGCGGGCGACGCCGGCGTCCACCTGTTCGAGCCGGGGCCGCCGCTGCAGGACGACTTCTGGAAGCGGATGACGCTGCCGTGGTTCGCGCTGGCGTTCCTGCTGATGGCGGGCTACACCCGGCTGACGCGCGGCGCGATGCTCGACGTGCTCGGTGAGGACTACATCCGCACGGCCCGGGCCAAGGGGCTGCCGGAGCGCCGGGTCGTCTACGGGCACGGGCTGCGGGCCGCCCTGGCTCCCGTGGTGACGCAGTTCGGCGTCGACGTCGGCGTGCTCATCGGCTCGACCATCGTCATCGAGAAGGTGTTCGGCCTGCAGGGCGTCGGCCAGCTCGTCGTCCAGTCCATCACGGTGGGGGACGCGCCCGTCATCCTCGGCGTCGTCCTCGTCGTCGCGCTGTGCGTGGTGGTGGCCAACCTCCTGGTCGACATCGCCTACTCGTTCCTGGACCCGCGCGTGCGGCTCGCCTGACAAGGGACGCGCCCCGTACGGTCGGGTCTGCCGTACGGGGCGCGTCCTGTGCCCCCGGATGGGGCGCTCAGGGGTGTGTCTATTCGGTGGAGATGGCCTTCAGGACGTCCATGCGTCCGGCCCGCCACGCGGGCCAGAGCGCGGCGAGCACCCCGATGATCGCGGCCACCACGACGAACACGGTGAGCGTGCCGAACGGGATGGCGAGCACGGTGAGCCCCTGGTCCTTCAGCGCCCTCTGCAGCGCGGCGCCGAACGTGACGCCGATGCCGATGCCGAGCACCGCGCCGAACACCGCGATGACGATCGACTCGACCCGGATCATGCGGCGCAGCTGGCGGCGGCTGATGCCGATCGCCCGCAGCAGGCCGATCTCGCGGGTGCGTTCGATCACCGACAGGGCCAGCGTGTTGATGACGCCGACGGCCGCGATGATGACCGACATGACCAGCAGGATCGTGAAGAAGGTGACGAACTGGTCGACCTGCTTGCGCGCGTCCTTCTTGAGCGCCGCCTGGTCGGAGACCTTCAGGTTCGGGTAGTCCCGCACGGACCGCTCGATGGCCTGCTTGGTCGCGGCGTCGGTGTTCTTCGCGTTGACGACGATGCCGTCGACGGCCGGCTTGGCCGTGTGAGCCATGTAGACCGGCTGCGCGATGACGCGCGGCCCGAGCATCTCGTTCTTCTCGTAGACGCCCGCGACCCGCAGCTGCTGCGTCTCGCCGTCGGGGAACGCCACCGGGATCGTCGAGCCGACCGCCCACTTGTTGTCCTTGGCGGTGTCCTCGTCGATGAGCATGCCGTCCTGGCCGACGTCGGTGCCGCCGCTGATCACTTCCAGCCGCACGCCGTCGGCGAGGGCCTTGACGTCACCCGACACGTAGAAGGCGCGCTTGTTCTTGATCTTGGCGTTGCCCGAGTAGTACGCCGAGGCGCTCTCGACGCCCGGCGTCGCGGCGACCCTGGCGACCGCGGAGTCGTCGGTTCCGCCCGCGCCGGTCGGCTCGACCACGTAGTCGGCGCCGAACTGCTTGTCGACCTGCGACTCCACCGAGGCGCGCATGGTGGCGCCCATGACGTTCACGGTGGTGATGAGCGCCAGGCCGATCATCAGCGCGGCGGCGGTCGCGGCGGTGCGCCGCGGGTTGCGCAGCGCGTTCTGCTGGGCGAGACGGCCCGGCGTGCCGAGCAGGCGGGCGAACGGCGCGCCGAGCACCCGCACCACCGGCTTGCTGATCACCGGTGCCAGCATCGCCACGCCGATGAACACCAGCAGGGCGCCGACGCCGACCGGGATGATCGGGTTGCTCCCGCCGCCGAACAGGCCGAGCGAGATGAGCGCCGCGCCGAGCAGGGTCAGCGTGGAGCCGAGCGCGACACGGATCCGCAGCGAACGCTGCGGCAGGGCGACGTCGTCGCGCATCGCGGCGACCGGCGGGATCTTCGCCGCGCGGCGGGCCGGGAAGTAGGCCGCGACGACCGTGACGATGATGCCGACGGCGTACGACCAGATCACCGGCGTCACGGTGAAGACCAGCCCGGACGCGCTGTCCTGCATCATGAAGCCCTGCAGCATCGTCGCCAGCCCGGCACCGGCCAGCAGGCCGATCGTGGACCCGATGAAACCGACCGCGATCGCCTCGCCGAGGACGGCCCGCGTCACCTGCCGCCGCGCCGCACCGATGGCGCGCAGCAGCGCCAGCTCCCGGGTGCGCTGGGCGACCAGCATGGAGAAGGTGTTGAAGATGATGAACGCGCCGACGAAGATCGAGATGAACGCGAACACCAGCAGGAACGTCCGGAAGAAGTTCATGATGGTGGCGACGTCGCTCTTGGCGTCCTCACGCAGCTTGGTCCCGGTGATCGCCTCCACGTTGGCCGGCAGGATCTTGGCGACGCTGTCGCGCAGCTCGGTCTCGCCCGGGCCGGCGGAGCCCATCTGGATGTCGTTGAAGAACCCCGGCTTGAGCAGCAGCCGCTGCGCGGTCGCAGTGTCGAACGCGGTGACCGTGGCGCCCATCAGGTTGCCGGTGTCGATCAGGCCGACGATCTTCACCTGCCGCGGCGGGCCCTGGACGACGACCTTGGCGGTGTCGCCGATCCTCAGCTTGCCCTTCTCGGCGGTCTTGGCGTCGATGGCGACCTCGGCGGGACCGGCCGGCGCGCGGCCCTCCTTGAGGTCGTAGTCGCCGCCCGGGGTCCAGTTGACGCCCAGCTGGGGCGGACCCTGCTGCTCGGTGCCGACGATCTTGCCGTTGGTCCCGACGACCGCCGCGTAGCCGGACACGTTGCCCCTGACGTCCTTGGCGCCGGGGATCGCGCGGATGCGCTCCACGAGCGACGCCGGGACGGGCTGCGCCGACAGGCCGTCGTCCTCGAAGTCGTCGGTGAGCTTCTTGGCGCGCACGTCGACGGCCACGCCCTTGCCGACCCGGTCGAACAGGTCGTCGAACTGCTTGTTCATCGTGTCGGTGAAGATCAGCGTGCCCGACACGAACGCCACGCCCAGGATCACCGCGACCGCGGTGAGAACCAGGCGGATCTTGTGCGCCGCGAGATTGCGGAGCGTCACCTTGGCCATCATCGGGCCGTGACCCCCGGCTGGTCGAAGCCCTTCATGCGCTCGAGTACGCGCTCGGCCGTCGGGTCGACCATCTTGTCGACGATCTGGCCGTCGGTGAGGAACAGCACCTCGTCGGAGTAGGCGGCCGCCGACGGGTCATGGGTGACCATGACGATGGTCTGGCCCATCTGCCGCACCGACTCGCGCAGGAAGTTCAGCACCTCGGCGCCCGAACGCGAGTCCAGGTTCCCGGTCGGCTCGTCAGCGAAGATGATCTCGGGGCGGGAGGCGAGGGCGCGGGCGCAGGCGACGCGCTGCTGCTGGCCGCCCGACAGCTCGCTCGGCCGGTGCTTGAGACGCGGCCGCAGGCCGACGGTGTCGATGACCGTGTCCAGCCACTGCTGGTCGTGCTTGCGGCCGGCGATGTCCATCGGCAGCGTGATGTTCTCCAGCGCGGTCAGCGTCGGCACCAGGTTGAACGCCTGGAAGATGAAGCCGACGCTGTCGCGGCGCAGCCGGGTGAGCTGCTTGTCCTTGAGCCGGGTCAGGTCGGTGTCGCCGATGAAGACCTGGCCCGAGTCCACCGCGTCCAGACCCGCCATGCAGTGCATGAGCGTGGACTTGCCGGACCCCGAGGGACCCATGATCGCGGTGAAGCGGCCGCGCGGGATGCCGACGGTCACGCCGTCGAGGGCGATGACCTGGGCGTCGCCGGAGCCGTACACCTTGGCGATCTGATGTGCCCGTGCGGCGAAATCGCCCGCCCCGGGCGCGGAGTGCGCGTCAGCGGTGGGTGGGGCGGTGTTCGTCACGTGAACTCCCCTGTCTGCGGAATCTGTCTGCGGATGGAACGGTGCGAAGGGCCGCGATTCCCCCGATGCGACCCATGACACAGAACAGTAGGAGCCGGTGTGGCTTGTGAGATGCACCCAGGGAAGGGACTTCGCACTCCACCCTTGGACGGAGGAGCACCGCCCGCGTCGTCCTCTTGGCGGATGGCCGCGTCAGCTTTGGTCAGCCCGGATCGGCTTCGGCCGGGCCGGATCGCCTTCGGCCGGGCCGGATCAGCTCTGGCCGGGCCGGCTCATCCCCGTCTCGTAGGCGTACACCACCGCCTGCACCCGGTCACGCAGCCCCAGCTTGGCCAGGACGTTGCCGACGTGCGTCTTGACCGTCGTCTCGCTGACCACCAGTTCCGCGGCGATCTCGGCGTTGGACAGGCCCCGCGCGACATGCGACAACACCTCGCGCTCACGATCGGTCAGCGTGTCCAGGCCGGGCGGGGGAGCCGAGTCGCGGACCGCCGGGAGCCGGGTGGCGAACTTGTCCAGCAGCCGCCGCGTCACGCTCGGCGCCACGATCGCGTCACCGGCCGCCACGATCCGGATGGCCTGCACCAGATCCTCCGGCGGCGAGTCCTTCAGCAGGAACCCGCTGGCCCCCGCCCGCACCGCCTCGATCACGTACTCGTCCAGGTCGAACGTGGTGAGGATCAGCACCTTCGGGTCATGCGACGCGGCGCCCTCACGGATGATCCGCCGGGTCGCCTCGATCCCGTCCACGCCCGGCATCCGGATGTCCATCAGCACCACGTCCGGCAGCAGCGAACGCGTCATCTCCACCGCCGCCGCGCCGTCCCCGGCCTCGCCCACCACCGCGAGATCGCCCTCCGCCTCCAAAATGAGCCGGAACCCGGTCCGCAGCAGCGGCTGGTCGTCCACGAGCAGAACCCGCACCGTGCTCATCGCTTCGCTCCGCTCAACCGGCTCATGCGCTCGTTCGCTCCGCTCGACCGGCTCATCTGCTCGCTCCGCTCAACAAGGTCATGCCTCCAGGGGGAACCGGGCCCGCACGCCGAAACCGCCACCGACCCGCGGCCCGATCCGCAGCTCGCCGCCGTACAGCGCGACCCGCTCGTACATGCCGACCAGGCCATGCCCCGGATTGTCCCCGTTGTCAGCCATGATCGTCGCAGTGCCACGCCCGTCGTCCTCGATCTCCACGGTCAGGTCGTCGTCGGTGTAGTAGAGCCGGACCCAGGCGCGCGCCTGAGGACCGGCATGCTTGAGCGTATTGGTCAGCGCCTCCTGGATGAGCCGGAAGGCCGCGACGTCCACGCCGGGGGAGGGCGTGCGCGCCTCCCCCTCGATCCACAACTGCACCGACAACCCGGTCTCCCGCACATGGTCGAGCAGCTCACCGAGGTCGCCCAGACCCGGCTGGGGCGCGAGCTCGCCGCCCGCCCGCTCCGGGTCGCGGTCGGTCCGCAGCACCCCGACGATCCGGCGCATCTCGCTCAACGCCGTACGGCCGACCTCCTCGATGGTGGTCATGGCCTCGCGGGCACTGCCCGGGTCCCGGTCCAGGATGCGCCGCGCGGCGCCCGCCTGGACCGTCATCACGCTGACGTGGTGGGCGACGACATCGTGCAGCTCACGCGCGATCCTGGACCGTTCCTCGACCCTGGCCGCCCTCGCGTCGGTGCCACGGGCCCGTTCGAGCCGGGCGGCACGGTCCTCCAGCTCGGCGAAGTAGGCCCGCCGCAGCCGCAGGTTGCGGCCCAGCACCCAGACCCCGATGACCAGCGCGTTGTCCATCAGATAGGTGATGACGCCCGGCTGCATCGGGAACAGCGCCAGCATCGTGTTGAACGAGATCAGCGCCAGCAGCCCGCCCAGCGCGCTGTGCGCCAGCCCCCGGTGCGCGGCGACGCTGTAGATCGCCAACATGAACGCGACCACGTCCGGGATCGTCGCCTGATAGTGCGCGAGCGTGATCCAGAACTCGCCCGCCACCATGAAGCACAACACCGTCATCGGATAACGCTGCCGGAAGGTGATCGCCATCGTGATGGCGACGATCAATGCCACATGGGTGGCGTCCGAGACCCCGTAGTACTTCGTCAGCTCCGGCGGGACGTCCTCAAGGTAGAGCTGGAGGAACCCCATGAGCAGCAAGGCCAGCGCCAGGACGGCGTCAGCCGCCTGCGGGCGGGACTGAAGCCAGGCACGGAAGGCCGCGAGGCCACGGATGCGGGGTGACACACTTCTCACCCTAGGACGTCGTGCCAGGTGGTGAGCCCTCCTGGACGGGGATCTCAGCTCCTCCGCAAGGAGGAGCGGAACGACCTCGCAGGTCGGATCACAGATCGTCGCCGCGGCCGTGGGCCGAGACCTCCAGATCGGCGGGGGAGGGACGGTCGACCGGCGCCTCCGGCAGCGGAGGCGGCGTGCCGCCCCAGCCCGGGCAGCGCTCCTTGTGATCACACCAGTCGCACAGCCGGCTCGTGCGGTGGCGCCACTCACCGGTCTCCGTCGCCCGCCGGATCGCCGCCCACAGCGCCTCGACCTTCCGCTCGGTCGCCCGCAGATCGGCCTCGTCGGGCTCGTAGCGCAGAACCTCGCCGTTGCCGAGGTACATGAGCTGCAGCAACCGCGGCACCCGGCCCTGCAGCCGCCACAGCACCAGGGCGTAGAACTTCATCTGGAACAGCGCCCGCGCCTCGAAGTCGGCACGCGGCGCGGTGCCGGTCTTGTAGTCGACGATCCGCACGTCGCCGCTCGGCGCGACGTCCACCCGGTCGATGTAGCCGCGCAGCTTGAGCCCCGACGCCAGCACGGTCTCGACGAACAACTCCCGCTCGGCGGGCTCCAGACGGCGCGGATCTTCCAGCGTGAAGTAGCGCTCGACCATCTGCCGCGCCTGCTCGAACCACTCTCGCTCGACCGCCGCCGCCGCGCCGGTGTCGGCGCTGTCGCCCTCGCCGGCGCCCGCCCCGTCCTGGCCGCTCTCGCCGCCCGGGCCTGCCTCGCCGCCCGGGCCGTCCGCCGCATCCTGGGCGCCGGCCGCGTCCTGGCCTGCCGGGCGCTCCCCGGCGGCGGCGAAGAGCCGCGCCAGCTCCGGCTCCTCGGCCCGCAACCGCTCCCACTGCGGGGCCAGCAGGTCAAGGGCGGCAGGCGGCGTACGCTGCTCCCTCGGCAGGTCGTAGAGCCGTTCGAGCACGGCGTGCACCAGCGTGCCGCGCACCGCGGCGGGGCTCGGCCGCTCCGGAATCCGGTCGATCACCCGGAAGCGGTAGAGCAGCGGGCAGGTCATGAAATCGCCCGCCCGCGAGGGGGACAGAGAGCCGATCACCTGGGGGCCGTCGCTCGCCCCAGGCCCCGGCACGGTGTCCGGCGAGCCTGCGGCCTCGGTGGTCGTCATGTCCAGCACCCTAGGGGACGCCACCGACGAAATCCCGCAGCCGCGTAGCATCGGGGTCGTGGCAGAGAGCGCACCCCCGACCGAAGGCAAGACCGCACCCGGCGGCGAACCCGACAACGCCGGTCCCGGCCGGGGCGGGCAGGGCATCTTCATGGGACGCCCCTTCGGCGTCCCCGTGTACGTCTCCCCGAGCTGGTTCCTGGTCGCGGTGGTCGTCACCGTCATGTTCGAAAACCAGGTCCTCAAGACCGAGGTGATCGGGCGCCCCGGCAGCTTCGTGGTCGCGTTCGCCTACGCGGTGCTGCTCTACGCGTCGGTGTTCGTCCACGAGCTGAGCCACGCCGTGACCGCCCGCGCGCTCGGCCTGCCCGTGCGCTCGGTCACCCTGCACATCCTCGGCGGCGAGACCTCCATCGAACGCGAGGCGCCCACCCCGGGCCGGGAGTTCCTGATCGCGTTCGCCGGGCCGCTGGTCAACCTCGTCCTCGCCGGGCTCGGGCTGCTGGCGCACCTGGTACTGCCGCTCTCGGGCGTGGCCGTCCTGCTCGTCGACGCGCTCACCTTCGCCAACCTGCTGGTCGGTGTGTTCAACCTGCTGCCCGGCCTGCCCCTGGACGGCGGCCGGCTGGTGCGCGCCGCGGTCTGGAAGGCCACCGGGCAGAGCCGCAACGGAGCGATCTTCGCCGGCTGGGTGGGGCGCGGGGTCGCGCTGCTCACCCTGCTCGTCGGCGCCTTCCTCGCCACCCGGCCCGCCGCGGGCGGCGGCGGCTTCGGCTGGCTGGCGCTGCTCTGGTCGGCGCTCGTCGCCTCGTTCATCTGGGTCGGCGCCACCCAGGCCATCCGGGCCGAACGGGTACGCGACCGCATCCCCCTGCTCGACGCCCGCCGGCTGGCCCGCCGCGCCACCCTGGTGACGGCGGGCGTGCCGCTGGCGGAGGCGGTGCGCCGCGCCCAGGAGGACCGCTCCGGCGCCCTCGTCGTCGTCGACCACGACGGACGGCCGCTCGGCCTGGTGAACGAGAAGGCCGTGACCGCCACGCCCGAGCACCGCCGGCCCTGGATCGAGGTCGGCGAGCTGTCACGGGGCCTGGACGCCGACCTCACCCTCCGCGCCGACCTCACCGGCGAAGACCTGATCATCGCGCTCCGCCGCGCGCCCGCCTCCGAATACCTGCTCGTCGAGCCGGACGGCCGCGTCTACGGCGTCCTCGCGACCGCCGACGTCGACCGGGCGTTCGCCGGGATCTGAGCAGCGACGCGGAGACCGCCCGGCCCCCCTCGCGCCCTTGCCTCTCCGGACCTGCCCGGCCCGCCTCCGGGCGGTCTGAGCGGGGGCTTCCCGCCGATAGCCTTGACTCCCATGAGCGAACCCCAGCCGGCCGCCGGCACCGACGGCCCCGATTCCCCCGCCCAGGACTCGTACGGCCGCATCCCCCACGGCCCCTTCCGCGCCGGCGACCAGGTTCAGCTCACCGACCCCAAGGGCCGGATCAACACGATCACGCTCCAGCCGGGCAAGGTCTACCACTCGCACAAGGGCTCGATCCCCCACGAGGAGATCATCGGCAGCCCCGAGGGCTCGGTGTTCCGCTCCAGCGGCGGCACCGAGTACCTGGCGTTCCGGCCCCTGCTGGCCGACTTCGCGGTCCGCATGCCGCGCGGCGCCGCCGTCGTCTACCCCAAGGACGCCGGCCAGATCATCGCCATGGCCGACATCTTCCCGGGCGCCCGCGTCGTCGAGGCGGGCGCCGGATCCGGCGCGCTGACCTGCTTCCTGCTGCGCGCGGTGGGCGAACGCGGCATGGTCTCGTCCTACGAACGGCGCGCCGACTTCGCCGACGTCGCCAAAGGCAACGTCGAGAAGTTCTTCGGCGGCCCCCACCCGGCCTGGCGGCTGACCGTCGGCTCCCTGGAAGACTCCCTCGCCGAAACCGAGATCGACCGCGTCGTGCTGGACATGCTCGCGCCCTGGGAATGCCTGGACACCGTCGCCAAAGCCCTCATCCCCGGCGGCATGGTCTGCGTCTACGTCGCCACCACCACGCAGATGTCGCGGGTCGTGGAGGGGCTGCGGGAGCACGGCGCCTTCGCCGAGCCGTACGCGTTCGAGACCATGCTGCGCTCATGGCACGTCGAGGGCCTCGCCGTCCGGCCCGACCACCGCATGGTCGGCCACACCGGCTTCCTGGTGACAGCCCGCAGGCTGGCCGACGGCGTCACCCCGCCCCTGCGCCGCCGCCGTCCCGCCAAGGGCGCCTACGCCGAACCCGACGCCTCCGGCCCGGCCGAGCCCGCCGAGCCCGCGGGCGGCGCCACGCCCGAGACCGCCGAGGTCTAGATCACATTTTCGTGACGCCGGAGGGCCGACCTGGGCGTCCCGGCGACCACGGGTCCGTCCGCCCCCGGTGAATTCACCGAGCGTGCCTGCGAGCCGAACACCACTTCCGGTAGGGCCGTAATCAGCGAACTTCGCTTGGCCAGGTCGGCGGATGCCGGGAATTTCGTGGTCCGCGCGACGCGCCGGCGGATTCTCCCGGTCGTTGGAACGGGCTATTCCGGGCCGCCCGCGCCAGGCCCCAAGGACACGAGAACCGAAGCGGCAGGTTACGGATGCCCCTCAGATAGGTAGGGTCTCAGTAGGTCGTCGGCTCTCTTCGTGAGGAGGTGACGGGGCGTGGCCGCTCGTGACGATGCTGGGGCGCGCAGGGCGCAGCACGACAAGGAGGTTAGGGACCTTCAAACGCAGATCTCCTTCCTGGAGGAGGAGATCTCCGTGCTGCGCCGCAAGCTCGCGGAATCCCCGCGCCAAGTACGTGTTCTGGAAGAACGACTCCATGAGGCACAGGCCAACCTGGCCGCCGTAACGGGTCAGAACGAGCGTCTCGTAGCGACCCTCAAAGAGGCTCGCGAGCAGATCGTGGCGCTGAAGGAGGAGGTCGACAGGCTCGCGCAACCACCGTCGGGATTCGGGGTCTTCCTGGAGACCCGCGACGACGGAACGGTCGACATCTTCACCGGGGGCCGCAAGCTGCGGGTCAACGTCAGCCCCGCGGTGGACGTCGACGAACTGCAGCGTGGCCAGGAGGTCATGCTCAACGAGGCGCTCAACGTCGTCGAAGCACTGGAGTTCGAAGAGCAGGGCGAGGTCGTCATGCTCAAGGAGCTCTTCGACGACGGCGAACGGGCCCTGGTGATCGCGCACGCCGACGAGGAACGCGTGATCAAACTGGCCGAGCCGCTGCGCGGCGTCCCGCTGCGGGCGGGCGACTCGCTGATGCTCGAGCCGAGGTCCGGATACGCCTACGAGAAGATCCACAAGGCCGAGGTCGAGGAACTGGTCCTCGAAGAGGTCCCCGACATCTCCTACGACGAGATCGGCGGGCTCGGCTCGCAGATCGAGATGATCAGGGACGCGGTCGAGCTGCCGTACCTGCACGCGGACCTGTTCCGCGAGCACCAGCTGCGCCCCCCCAAGGGCGTGCTGCTGTACGGCCCGCCCGGCTGCGGCAAGACGCTCATCGCCAAGGCCGTCGCCAACTCGCTGGCCAAGAAGGTCGCCGAGCAGACAGGCCAGGAGGGCAAGAGCTTCTTCCTCAACATCAAGGGCCCCGAGCTGCTCAACAAGTACGTCGGCGAGACCGAGCGGCACATCCGCCTGGTCTTCCAGCGGGCCCGCGAGAAGGCCTCCGCCGGCACCCCGGTGATCGTGTTCTTCGACGAGATGGACTCGATCTTCCGCACCCGTGGCTCCGGCGTCTCCTCCGACGTCGAGAACACCATCGTCCCGCAGCTGCTGAGCGAGATCGACGGTGTCGAGGGCCTGGAGAACGTGATCGTCATCGGCGCCTCCAACCGGGAGGACATGATCGACCCGGCGATCCTGCGGCCCGGCCGGCTGGACGTCAAGATCAAGATCGAGCGTCCGGACGCCGAGGCGGCCAAGGACATCTTCTCCAAGTACATCCTGCAGGGCCTGCCGCTGCACCCCGACGACGTCAAGGAGAACGGCGGTTCCCCGGAGGCCACCGTGGACGCCATGATCCAGCGGGTCGTCGAACGGATGTACACCGAGAGCGAGGAGAACCGCTTCCTGGAGGTCACCTACGCCAACGGTGACAAGGAAGTCCTGTACTTCAAGGACTTCAACTCCGGAGCGATGATCCAGAACATCGTCGACCGGGCCAAGAAGATGGCCATCAAGCAGTTCCTCGACACCGGCCAGAAAGGCCTGCGCGTGGCGCACCTGCTCGCCGCCTGCGTCGACGAGTTCAGCGAGAACGAAGACCTGCCCAACACCACCAACCCCGACGACTGGGCCCGGATCTCCGGCAAGAAGGGCGAACGGATCGTCTACATCCGCACGCTCGTCTCCGGCACCAAGGGCTCCGAGGCCGGCCGCTCCATCGACACCGTCGCCAACACCGGCCAGTACCTGTAACGTCACCACCCCACCACAGTTCGTAACGAACGCGGCGGCCACCCCCGGGAGGCCGCCGCGTTCACGTGCCGACCCCCCGCGGGCCTCCCGGGACGCCGTACACGAGGCGCCAGGCGTACGCCGAGCGCCGAACGCAGCCGTAAGTGGGGCGCCAGGCGCACGCCTAACGCAGCCGTACGCGGGCACAGGCGTACGCCGAACGAGCCGTACGCGAGGCGCCAGGCGTATGCCGTGCGCGAGGCGCCAGGTGTACGCCGGACGCCAGACGCAGGTATACGCGGGGCGCCAGGTGTACGCCGAACGCAGGGGTAGGCCGAACGCAGGCCTACGCCGAACGGAGGGGTAGGCCGAACGCAGGCTTACGCCGAACGAGCCGTGCGCGGGCGCCAAGCGTATGCCGAACGCAGCTGTACGTGAGGCGCCAGGCGTACGCCGGACGCCAAACGCGGGTATACGCGGGGCGCCAGGTGTACGCCGGACGCAGGGTTGGCCGAACGCAGGTGTAGGCCGAACGCAGGGGTACGCGGGCGCAGGCGTACGCGGGCGCCTGTTTCTTTGAAGGTGGGTTAACGGAAGGTCAGAATCTGGCCAGCCGGGGCTTATGTGTCCCTTAGGCTCGTCCCCAATGTCTGCCGAAGCCAAAGCACACGCCCCCCGACGAGTGCGGCTGCTGGAAGTCGACCTGTTGCGCTTCCTCGCCGCCCTGGCCGTCGTGCTCTACCACTACACCGGTTCACGCGGCGGCCCCTTCGAGGGGGAGAAGGCACGCGAACTCTTCCGGCCCGTCTCCGCCCTCACCCAGTTCGGCTACCTCGGGGTCGAACTGTTCTTCCTCATCAGTGGCTTCGTCATCCTGATGAGCGTCTGGGGCCGCAGCATGGCCGACTTCGCCGTCTCGCGGATCGTCAGGCTCTACCCGGCGTACTGGTTCGCCGTGCTCCTCATCGGAGTGATCTACTACACGACCGGGCTCGGCTGGGGCGAACTCGAGACCGTCATACCCAACCTGACGATGTTCCAGCAGGGAATGGGCGTCCGGAACGCCAGCAACGTCTTCTGGACGCTCTGGACCGAGATGCACTTCTACGCGCTGATCTCGATCCTGGTGATCGCCGGAGTCACCTACCAGCGCTGCATCACGTTCATGGCCTCCTGGTCCGTGCTGAGCGTGTTCGCCCACGAGAGCAACAGCAAGATCGCCGAGAGCCTGCTCATCCCCGAATACGCCCCGTTCTTCATCGCCGGAATGGCCTTCTACCTCATCCACCGCTTCGGCTCATCCCTGCTGCTGTGGCTCTTCGTCGGCTTCTCCTGGGCATGCGCGGTCCGCTACGCGGTACCCGCGGCGGTCGAGAAGGCCTACCGCATCGCGCCCGCCGACGCCTGGCCCGCCGTCGCGATCATCGTCACACTCACCTTCGCGATCATGGCGCTCGTCGCCACCGGCAAACTCAGCTGGCTCCGCTGGCGCTTCTTCGCCACCCTCGGCGCGCTGACCTACCCCGTCTACCTCATCCACTACGACGTCGCGCCGCCGCTCGCCCGCCTCATCTACCCCGCCATGGCCCCATGGACCGCGACCCTGACGATCATCGTGATCGTGCTCGCCGCCGCCTACGCCATCCACAAACTCGTCGAAGAACCCCTCGCCGCCTGGCTCAAACCACGCCTGCGCGAATCCTTCGCCCGGCTCCAGACCGCCGACACCGGCACCCGGCGCGGCAGGCGCGCACGTCCTTCCGGCACCTCACCGGACGATCCAGCGGCCCGCGTGCCCCACACGAACGAATCGGAGGTATCGCCCCTACCGGCGCGGACAGTCCCGCAACCCGGGGAGGAGCCCCATGGCTCCACCCCCTCCGCCCCGATAGGCTCGACGATATGAGTGTTCGGCGGGTGATGGGCATCGAGACCGAGTACGGCATCTCCGTACCCGGTCAGCCAGGGGCCAACGCGATGGTGACCTCCTCACAGGTCGTCAACGCCTACCTCGCGGCATCGGCGGCACGGGCGAGAAGGGCCCGCTGGGACTTCGAGGAGGAGAACCCGCTGCGCGACGCACGCGGGTTCGACCTGGCCCGTGAGGTGGCCGACCCCACCCAGCTCACCGACGAAGACCTGGGCCTCGCCAACGTCATCCTCACCAACGGCGCCCGGCTCTACGTCGACCACGCGCACCCCGAATACTCCGCACCCGAATGCACCAACCCCCGCGACGCCGTCATCTGGGACAAGGCCGGCGAACGCGTGATGGCCGACGCCGCCGCCCGCGCCGCCCTGGTGCCCGGCACACACCCCATCCAGCTCTACAAGAACAACACCGACAACAAAGGCGCCTCCTACGGCTGCCACGAGAACTACCTCATGAAGCGCGAGACGCCGTTCGCCGACATCGTCCGCCACCTGACCCCGTTCTTCGTGTCGCGGCAGGTCGTGGCAGGCGCCGGACGAGTCGGCATCGGCGTGGACGGCCGCGGCGACGGATTCCAGATCAGCCAGCGCGCCGACTTCTTCGAGGTCGAGGTCGGCCTGGAGACCACGCTCAAGCGCCCCATCATCAACACGCGCGACGAACCGCACGCCGACCCGGAGAAATACCGCCGGCTCCACGTGATCATCGGTGACGCCAACATGAGCGAGGTGTCGACCTACCTCAAACTCGGTACCACCGCCCTGGTCCTGGCCATGATCGAAGACTCGTTCCTGACCGTCGACCTGTCGGTCGACATGCCGGTGGCCGGGCTGCGCGCGGTGTCGCACGACCCGACCTGCAAGCACCTGCTCACGCTACGTGACGGCCGCAAGATGACCGCCGTCCAGCTGCAGATGGAATACCTCGAACAATCCCGCAAGTACGTCGAAGACCGGTTCGGCGCCGACGTCGACGAGATGACCAAGGACGTCCTGGACCGCTGGGAGTCGGTCCTGCACCGCCTCGGCGAAGACCCCATGCAGCTCTCCCGGGAACTGGACTGGGTGGCCAAGCTCGAACTGCTGGAGGGCTACCGCAGCCGGGACGGCCTCGACTGGTCACACCCGCGCCTGCAACTGGTCGACCTGCAGTACTCCGACGTCCGCGCCGACAAGGGCCTCTACAACCGCCTGGTAGCCCGCGACAGGGTCGAGCGAATCGTCACCGAGCAGCAGGTCGAGAGCGCCGTCGAGGATCCGCCAGAGGACACCCGGGCCTACTTCCGAGGCCGCTGCCTGCGCCAGTACGCCGACTCCGTCGCGGCCGCCTCCTGGGACTCGGTGATCTTCGACGTGCCGGGCCGGGAGTCGCTGCAGCGGGTACCCACCCTGGAGCCGCTGCGCGGCACCAAGCAGCACGTGGGACCCCTGCTGGACCGCTGCCGTACCGCCGCCGACCTCGTCGCCACCCTCACCGGCCAGAGCTGACCCACGGACGCGCCCTCCGCCCCGCCGGGGCGGGGCCGTCCGCCGCACGTTCGTGACCGGTTTGCCCGTTTCAGCGATTCCAGGACCGGCGATAACCCCTGCATGCCCCGGCGCTGCCCGGGTGGCGAAACGGACCGGCGAGGTCCGCTCGCCGCCGGTGATCGGAGATAGGGTTGGGGACATCGGCAGAGTGGAGGTACGGGATGGCCACGAAGGACAGCGGCGGTCAGAAGCAGACCACGCGGCGCACCGAAGAGGTCGAGGAGACCCAGGCCGCGACCGAGGGCGACGTCCAGGAACGCCAGGACAAACTTACCGACGACGTAGACGCCATTCTGGACGAAATCGACGAAGTTCTCGAAGAGAACGCAGAGGAATTTGTCCGCAGCTACGTGCAAAAGGGCGGAGAGTAGGGCAAATCGGACATCAATTCCGAACCGGAGTTACTGGTATATCGTGACCACCTAACTTCATACAGTCACACCAGACGCGGATGCGCGGTAATCTCCCCGCCATGGCATCCAAGGAATGTCGGGACTGTGGTGAACTCAAGCCCGCCACGGACTTCTGGAAGCGCAAGGCCTCTCCCGACGGCCTTGCGCTTTACTGCAAAGAATGTTTCGGGCGCCGTAACGCTGCCTCCTATCGAGGTGGCCAGGAGAAGCTGGGCAAAAAGGCGAGACCCTATCGCAGGCACTCAGCAGTGCCGGAGGGCATGAAGTACTGTCCCCGGTGCCAAGAGACCAAGCCCCTCGAAGCGTTCGGCCGCAATCGTTCGGAGAAGTCGGGGCTGACAGCCTATTGTCGCCCTTGCCACACGGCGGCCATGACAGAGATCAAAGAACGCACCCACGGTGGCCAGCGCAACTACATGCTCAAGCGACGCTACGGCATCACCGTAGAGGACGTGGAGCGGATGGCCGCTGAGCAGGGCGGCGTCTGCATCATCTGCCTCCGCAGCGACCCGAAGCATGTGGATCACGGCCACAAGACCGGAAAGGTCCGTGGGCTCCTGTGCTTCAGCTGCAATGGCGCACTCGGCCAATTCGGTGACGACGTGGAACGTCTCCGTGCCGCGGCCAAGTATCTGGATCGGCATTCCAGGGTTGCCGCGCAGCCTGTCGATGAGGTGCTGGTCGAGATCATGACGTTCAGGGCCGAGAATGAATGTCGGCTCAGCAAGCGAATGATCGCGCGGCATGGGGCGCCCGGCCGGGAGCTGTTCCGGATCGGGTTTCAGTTGGGGGACCGGTGCCCGATCTGTTGGTCGGCTCCGGCGGTTCACGTCGATCACTGCCACGAGACCGGAAAGGTGCGGGGGCTGCTGTGCCCGGAGTGCAATACGGGGATGGGGCAGCTCCGGGATGATCCGGTGACGCTGCGGCGCGCGGCGGACTATTTGGAAGGGACGCTGGTCCGCTGATCGCCGGTTCGCCATGGGTGGCCTGCTCCGCGCCGTTGTCATCGCGTGGGGCGGGGCAGGGCGGAGCGGGTTCGCCATCGGCTGATCGCGGTAGGGATCACGCGGCATGCAGTGGCCGTCGTCGGAACAGTAGGGTCATAGACGTCCGCGCCGGTGAGCTCGTCTGGGGGAGCCGGCGCCATGGTGGAGGGAAGGAGTCGCGTGGCGTCCCACGATTCGCACACCGGACGTCTGCCGGGGCTGTTCATGAACCCGGGCACGTCCTCGTTCACGGAGTTTCTGGGGGCGTATTCCCCGGAGATGTTGCCCGGGCGGCGGACGCCTCCGGTGTCCCCGGTGGGGGACGATATCCCGCACGGTACGACGATCGTCGCCGTGACGTTCCCCGGTGGGGTGGTGATGGCGGGAGACCGGCGCGCGACCGCGGGGAACGTGATCGCTCAGCGGGACATCGAGAAGGTGTTCCGGGCGGACGAGTTCTCGGCCATCGCGATCGCCGGTACGGCGGGGATCGGGATCGAGATCGTGCGGTTGTTCCAGGTGGAGCTGGAGCATTACGAGAAGATGGAGGGTCGCACGCTGTCGCTGGAGGGTAAGGCGAACCGGCTGGCGACGATGGTGCGGGGCAATCTGGCCATGGCGATGCAGGGTCTGGCGGTGGTGCCGCTGTTCGCCGGGTATGACGAGGAGCGCGACATCGGGCGGATCTTCTCGTATGACCCGGCCGGGGGCCGGTACGAGGAGCGGGACTTCTACTCGATCGGATCGGGTTCGGTTTTCGCGCGCGGCGCGCTGAAGAAGCTCTACCGCTCGGAGTTGTCGCCGGAGGACGCGGCGCTGGTGTGTGTGCAGGCGTTGTACGACGCGGCCGATGACGATTCGGCGACCGGTGGCCCGGATCTGACGCGCCGGATCTTTCCCGTGGTCGCGACGGTGACGGCCGACGGGTACCGCAGGCTCGGTGAGGACGAGGTGGGCGCCATGGCGCAGACCGTCGTCGACGGGCGTTACGACTCGCCGGGCGGTCCGACCGCCCCGCTGCGATAGAAGGGATCCAGACCGGTGTCCATGCCGTTCTACGTGTCGCCCGAACAGCAGATGAAGGACAAGGCGGACTATGCGCGCAAGGGGATCGCGCGTGGCCGCAGCGTTGTCGTGCTGCAGTACGACGATGGCATTCTGTTCGTTGCCGACAATCCGTCCCGGGCGCTGCACAAGATCAGCGAGATCTATGACCGGATCGCGTTCGCCGCGGTCGGCAAGTACAACGAGTTCGAGAATTTGCGGTTGGGTGGGGTGCGGTACGCCGATGTGAACGGCTACCAGTACGACCGGCGTGACGTGACCGCGCGGGGGCTCGCGAACGTGTACGCGCAGTCGCTGGGCACGATCTTCACTGATACGAACAAGCCGTACGAGGTGGAGATCGTGGTGGCCGAGGTGGGCGCGGAGGCGGCCACCGACCAGATCTACCGGCTGACGTTCGACGGTTCGGTGGCCGATGAGCACGGCTATGTGGCGATGGGTGGCCAGGCCGAGGCGGTGGCGCAGGCGCTGAAGGACCGTTTCCAGGAGGGCATGTCGCTGGCGGAGGCGCTCAAGGCGGCCGTGCGGTCGTTGGAGGCGCAGGATTCTGACCGGCATCTGGAGGCGAAGTCGCTGGAGGTCGCGGTTCTGGACCGCAACCGTGAGCACCGCCTGTTCAGGCGGCTGCCGACGGCGCGGACCGAGAGTCTCCTCGGCGAGAACGAGTCCTGACTCGGCGTCATCTTGCGGCGGCTCGCCGTGCCTGCGTTATGCGCGGGCGTGGCGGGCCGCCGTCGCCCGTTATTGATCTACGGCGTAAAGGTGCCGGGTCGGGGCCCTGCGAAACCAGAGGCTTCAGAGGCTGCCAAGTCAGTGTCCGGCCGCATAGGGTCATGGTGTGGACAGGCGCATCTTCGGGCTTGAGAACGAGTACGGCGTCACTTGCACCTTCCGCGGTCAGCGGCGGTTGTCACCCGATGAGGTGGCGCGCTATCTGTTCCGCAGGGTGGTGTCGTGGGGTCGTTCCAGCAATGTGTTCCTGCGCAACGGTGCGCGGCTCTACCTGGATGTGGGCAGCCATCCCGAGTACGCCACGCCCGAATGCGACAGTGTCATCGACCTGGTCACCCATGACAAGGCGGGTGAGCGGATCCTGGAGGGGCTGCTGGTCGATGCCGAGCGGCGGCTGCGCGAGGAGGGCATCGCGGGCGACATCTACCTGTTCAAGAACAACACCGACTCGGCCGGCAACTCCTACGGCTGCCACGAAAACTACCTGGTGGGCCGGCACGGGGAGTTCGGCCGGCTGGCCGATGTGCTCATTCCCTACCTGGTCACGCGGCAGATCATCTGTGGCGCCGGCAAAGTGCTGCAGACGCCCCGCGGCGCCGTCTACTGCGTGTCGCAGCGCGCCGAGCACATCTGGGAGGGCGTCTCCTCCGCCACCACCCGATCCCGGCCGATCATCAACACCCGGGACGAGCCGCACGCCGACGCCGAGCGGTTCAGAAGACTGCACGTCATCGTCGGCGACTCGAACATGAGCGAGACCACGATGCTGCTCAAGGTCGGCGCGACCGACCTGGTGCTGCGCATGATCGAGGCCGGCGTGGTGATGCGCGACCTCACCCTGGAAAACCCCATCCGGGCGATCCGCGAGGTCAGCCACGACATGACCGGCCGCCGCAAGGTGCGGCTGGCCAACGGCCGTGAGGCCAGTTCGCTGGAGATTCAGAAGGAGTATTTCGGCAAGGCCAAGGACTTCATCGACCGGCGCGGCGGCGACGAGGTCGCGATGCGGGTGCTGGATTTGTGGGAGCGGACGCTGCGCGCGGTGGAGACCGGCGATCTGGATCTGGTGTCGCGGGAGATCGACTGGGTGACCAAGTACCAGCTGATCGAGCGGTACCGCCGCAAGTACGATCTGCCGTTGTCCTCGCCGCGGGTGGCGCAGCTGGATCTGGCTTACCACGATGTGCACCGGGAGCGGGGTCTGTACTACCTGCTGGAGAAGCGGGGTTCGGTGGAGCGGGTGGCCAAGGATCTGGAGATTTTCGAGGCCAAGTCGGTGCCGCCGCAGACCACGCGGGCCCGGTTGCGTGGTGAGTTCATCCGCAAGGCGCAGGAGAAGCGCCGCGATTTCACTGTCGACTGGGTGCATCTCAAGCTCAACGATCAGGCGCAGCGCACCGTGTTGTGCAAGGACCCGTTCCGGTCCGTCGACGAACGCGTCGACAAGCTCATCGCCGGGATGTGAGACGGGCGCGCCCGGTGCGGCGGTAAGGCGGGCACACGGGGCTACCGGGAGGTGACCAGGGGGTAAGGTGAGCGCTCAGCCGGGCTCACCGCCCCCGGTTCGTCCCCTGAAGGTTTCCGTATCCGCGAAGGACCCGAATGCGCCGTCGTCCCACCGGTCTCCGCCGTCCGGCGGCGGCCGTTTTGATCATCCCCCTGCTGCTCACCGGCTGTTCGCTGTTCGGCGACGACCTCGGCGACATCCAGGTCGCGGTCAAGGGCGAGGTCGGACAGCGGCCGGACGTCTCGTTCCCCAAGGACAGACCGGGCGACGAGCTGGCGGTCAAGACGCTGGAGAAGGGCAAGGGCGCCGCGGCGCGCAAGGGTGACCTGGTGGTCGCCGACTACGTCGGCTACCGCTGGAGCGACGGCGGCTACAAGCTGCTGGCCAACACCTACATGGCCGGTCAGCCCGGCGCGTTCCCCGTGGGGCGCCTGGTGAAGGGCCTCGACAAGGCGCTGGAGGGCAGCCGGGCGGGGGGCCGGGTGGTGGCCAAGATCCCGCCGAAGGACGGCTACGGGAGCAAGGGCGACGCCCAGCACCAGGTGGGCGCCAGTGACTCACTGGTCTACGTGCTCGACGTCCGGGCGGTGTACTCGTCGACCGCCGGGGCGCAGGGCGGCGCGCAGCCGCTGAACGACCCGAGAATGCCGAAGGTGCAAGGGCAGACGGGCAAGGCCCCCACGGTGACCGTGCCCCGCGTCGCGGCGCCCAAGAAGCTCGCGGTGAACGTGCTGGTGGAGGGCACCGGGCCGGAGGTGCGTAAGGGTCAACTGCTGGCTCTGCAGTACGTGGGGCTTTTCTGGCGGGACGGCAAGGTCTTTGACTCCTCGTGGAGCGCCGGCCGCCCGTACGCCGTGACCATCGGCACGGGCCAGGTCGTGAAGGGCTGGGACGACGGCCTGCTCGGCCGCAAGGTGGGCAGCCGGGTCCTGCTGGTCGTGCCTCCTGCGATGGGGTACGGCTCGAAGGGCCTGCCGCAGGCAGGGATCAAGGGCACCGACACCCTGGTGTTCGTCGTGGACATCCTCGGCGCCCACTAGCCCGCGCCCACTAGCCCGACGCCCACTAGCCCGGCGCCCACTAGTTCGGCGCTCGCCGTAGGGTCGCAGTTCTATCGCCCGAGCCGGTTGTTCTTAGAATGGCCGGGTGGAGGACATCGACGCGATCGCCGTGCTGCAGGACCCGGTCCGGCGGCGCCTGTACGAGTACGTGGCCGCCCAGGACCACGAGGTGAGCCGTAACCAGGCGGCCGAGGGCACGGGCGTCCAGCGCACGCTCGCGGCGTTCCATCTGGACAAGCTCGCCGCCGCGGGCCTGCTGGAGACCGAGAGCAGGCGCCTGACCGGGCGTTCGGGACCGGGGGCGGGCCGCCCGGCCAAGCTTTATCGCCGGGCTGCGGCTCAGCATGAGTTCTCCGTGCCGGCCCGTGACTACCGTACGGCCGCCGACCTGCTGGCTGAGGTGGCTGAGGCAGCTCGGCTGGACGCCGAGTTGCAGGAGGCCGCGCGCAGGCGGGGGCGCGCCGAACGCGGCGACGGCAGGCCGGAGGGGCCGGAGGCGGTCGCGGAGCTGCTGGCCGGTCGCGGCTATGAGCCGCGGCTGGAGGAGAACGGTGCCGTGATCCGCATGCGCAACTGCCCGTTCCATGCCCTGTCGGAGCGCTTCCCGCCCTTGGTGTGCGGCATGAACCTGGCCTTGCTCGAAGGCTTGCTGGAGGGCGCGGAGGGCGTCCGGGTGCGCATGGACGCCAAGCCCGGGCTGTGCTGCACGGTGGTGGAGACTTCTAAAAATAATGAGAATTGACATAGAAGTGGGGTGCATGGTGAGGTGAGTCCCATGACCGGACATCACTTCAGCGATCAGGCAAACCGCTTCCACCTGGCCCAGCTCAACCTCGGCAAGCTCAAGTACCCCCTCGATGACCCCCGCGTCGCGGAGTTCGTGGACTGGCTCAAGCCGGTCAACGAGATGGCCGAGCGTTCGCCCGGCTACGTGTGGCGCCTGGTGGGGGAGTCGGGGGTGGACACCCGCTCGATCCAGCCGCTCGGCCCGGACGTCGTCGTCACCATGTCGGTGTGGGAGAGCCAGGACGCGCTCTGGGACTACGTCTACCGGAGTGGGCACCTGGACGCGTTGCGGCGGCGTGGGGAGTGGTTCGAACGGCCGCGGCGGCCGGAGCAGGTGCTCTGGTGGGTTCCCGCCGGGCACATCCCGACGCTGGAGGAGGCCTTCGAACGCCTGGAGCTGCTGCGGGCGGAGGGCCCTTCGCCGCGGGCCTTCACGTTCCGTGAGACATTCACTCCGCAGGACCTGATGGAGCCTTCGGCTCTGGCCTGACCGGTGTCAGGGCAGGAGGGCGGCGGCGTGACGGCCCGCGGCCGCGGTGGTCAGGAAGTAGGCGAGGTCCTGGTCGAGGCGCCGCCCCATCGTGGACATCCGCACGCCCCAGTCCTTCTCGGCCGCGCGCAGCAGCTCGGTGAGGCCCTCCACGCCCACCGGGACAAGGTCGTGGCGTTCGCCCAGCGCCGCGGCCTGCGCGGCGACCTTCGTGCCGAACTCGCCGCCGAGCTCGGGGACGACGATCTCGGCTCGCGCGAGGGCGACCCGCCCGTAGGCGGTGATGCTGTGGTGGGAGACGCCCTGGTGGCGTTCGCGCAGATCGCCCTCGCTGACGCGCAGTGACCCGACGGGGCGTCCGGCGAGGACGGCCGCGGCGTTGATCGCCTCGCCCGCCGACACGCCGGAGAAGCCCCACCGTGTGCCGGTGCCGAGGTTGCCCGGTCCCTGGGCGAGCACGACGGCGTCGGCGCCGAGGACCAGCCTCGCGGCCAGCAGGCCGGTGTGGACTGTGACGGCTTCCAGGTCGCCGCCGAAGGCCTGGCCCGCGGTCACCGTGCCCGCCAGGACCCCGGCGTCGCGCAGCCGCCCGATCGACATCGAGAACCAGGACGGCAGCGCGCCGCCGTCGGGCATCACGTACACGACCTTGGCGCCGGGCCGGTCGGCCAGCAGTCCCGCCAGGATCGGCGGCAGCGCCGAGTGCAGGTCGGCGACGACCACCGGCATGCCGTCCAGGGAGTCGGCGTCGCGAAGCAGTTCGTGGTGGGGGGAGTCCTGCTCGTCGGCGCCGAGCAGGGTGGCCTGCAGGGGCGTGTAGCGGGCCTTGACCAGGTGACCGGGGCCGGACGGGTCGGGCGGCAGCCGGTCGGGGATCGCGACGACCATGGCGTAGCCGCCGGTGCCCAACCCCATCGCCAAGGCCGTAGTGTTGAGCAGGACGACGTCGCCCGGCTCGGGTCTTCCCACCAGCGTGGGGTAGGCCAGCGCCCGGCGGGAGCCGTCGCCCTCGACCGTGACGTCAAGCTCGACCGCCCCCGGCCATTCCCGGCGGATGCCCTCTACCGTGCCTTTGCGCCATCGGATCACACCGGAAACGGTAGCGTCCTGATCGGGAGAAAGCCCGCAAGCGCAGCTCGTCCTTTGCGAGGGTGGTCGTGCGGTGGCCGCGGGAGGCGGTGGCCGCGGGCAACGGCGGAAAACGAACGAAAGAGGGTGGTGGCGAAGTGTCGCGGCGCAAGACCGAGCGTCTGCTCAACCTGGTGGTCTGCCTGCTCGCCACCCGGCGTTTCCTGACGGCGGAGCAGGTCCGCCGGGCGGTGCCCGGCTATCCCGACTCCGACGAGGCGTTCAAACGCATGTTCGAACGCGACAAGGAGGAGCTGCGCGAGCTCGGCGTGCCCCTCGAAGTCGGCAGCGACCAGCAGGGCGGCGGCGGTGAGGAGATCGGCTACCGCATCCCGCCGCAGGCCTACGAGCTGCCCGACATCCATCTGACGCCGGACGAGGCCGCCGTGCTGGGCCTGGCGGCCCGGGTCTGGCAGCGGGCCAGCATGGCCGACGCCGCCTCGGGCGCGCTGCTGAAGCTGCGCGCCGCGGGCGTGGAGACCGACGGTTCGACGGGCCTGGGCATCGAGCCGCGGGTCGACACCGGCGATCCGGCCTTCCCGGCGCTGTGGGAGGCCGTGCGGGACGGCCGTCCGGTGGCGTTCGACTACCAGGGCATCGGCCGGACCTCCGTGGCCCGCCGGCATCTGGAGCCGTGGGGCGTGGTGAGCCGCCGCGGCCGCTGGTACGTCGTCGGCCACGACCGTGACCGTGAGGAGACGCGGGTGTTCCGGCTGAGCCGCATCACCGGCGAGGTCGCCGCCGACGGCCCGGCGGGCAGCGTGACCGTGCCGCCCGGCGTGGACGTGCGCAGCATCGCGTTCACCTGGGGCGACCCGGTCACCGAGCCGCGCCCGGCCACCGTCCGGCTGCGCACCGGCGCCGCGCAGGGGCCGAGGCAGTGGGCCAAGGACGTGCACCCGGTCGCCGACGGCTGGGACGAGGCCGTCCTGACGTTCCGTGACGTCGACCGTTTCGCGCCCTACCTGGCCCGGTTCGCCGACGACGTGCTGGTCGTCGACCCACCTGACCTGCGCGAGGCGGTCATCCAGCAGCTGAAGGCGGTCCTGGCGGGGAGCGACCAGTGAGCAAGGCGACACCGGGCAAGACGACACCGGGCAAGACGGCCGCGGGCAAGGCGGGCGGCACGACCTCCACCGACCGGCTGGGGCGGCTGCTGGCCCTGGTGCCGTACGTGGTCAACCGCGACTCGGTGGCCCTCGACCAGGCGGCCGCCGCGTTCGGCGTCACCGAGAAGCAGCTGATCGACGACCTGAACCTGCTGTGGTGCGTCGAGCTGCGCGCCCCCGATCCGTACTGCCCGATCGACCTGTCCTACGAGGGCGGCGAGATCATCGTGACCGAGGCCGAGTCGATCGCCCGGCCGCTGCGGCTGAAGGTGGACGAGGCCAGCGCCCTGCTGGTGGCGCTGCGGATGCTGGCGGGCATCCCCGACCTGCAGGACCGCGACGCCCTCAGCCGGGTGATCGCCAAGCTGGAGGGCGCCGCCGGCGCCGCCGCCGCGGTGAGCAGCAAGGTCTCGGTCGAGGTGGACGCCCGCGGTGACACGCTGACCACCCTGCGCGACGCCGTGGCGCGCGGGCGCCGGGTGCACCTGGGCTACTACGTGCCCGCCCGCGACGAGAACACCGAACGCGACGTGGACCCCATGCGGCTGCTGGTCGTGGAGGGCAACACCTACCTGGAGGGGTGGTGCCGGCGCGCCGAGGCGGTCCGGGTGTTCCGCCTCGACCGGATCCGTGACCTGACGGTGCTGGACGTGGCCGCGCAGGTGCCCGACGACGCCGAGCCGATCGACCTCGACGCCGGGTTGTTCCGTCCCTCGCCGGACGATGTGCGGGTCACCCTCGACCTGACCCCGCAGGGCCGCTGGGTCGCCGACTACTACCCGTGCGAGAGCGTCGAGGAGCTGGGGGAGGGGCGGCTGCGGATCGTCCTGCGCACGCCCGACACGCGGTGGGTGCGGGGGCTGGCGCTGCGGCTCGGCGACGAGGGCCGGGTGGTGGAGCCGCGGGAGCTGGCGGCGGAGATCAGGTCCGACGCGGTCCGCGCGCTGGGCCAGTACGACGCGACCACTCGGTAGGGCACGGCGTGACGGCTTCCGCTACCGTGACGGACGTGGCGTGGACTCCGATGGCGGTGGTGCTGGGCTTCGTCGGCCTGGCCGTCCTCGCCTACTGTGGTTTCAAGGTCTACCTGGGCGTTCGCCGGCTGGGGCGTGAACTTGATCGAACCCGTCGGCGTCTTGAGCCGAAACACTCCGCGTTGCAGGATGAACTTCGGATACTCAAGGACGCACGGGAGACACAAGACCCCGAAGACGGCGTACGATCGACCTGAGTACCGCCTGCTCTGAAAAGGATTGCGCATGCCGAACATCGGGACCCCCGAGCTGCTGATCATTCTGCTGGTCGTCGTTCTGATCTTCGGGTCGGCGAAGTTGCCGCAGCTCGCGCGCTCCCTTGGCAAGTCGGCCCGGATTCTCAAGGCCGAGACCAAGGGCCTGCGCGACGACGACGAGCAGCCCGAGGGCAAGTCCGCCCCGGCCGAGGACACCGCCGCGCAGGACGCCGCGCGCGACCGCGCCGCCCAGCTGCGGGCCGAGGCCGCCCGCCTGGAGCGCGAGGCCGCCGCCGGAGACGCCGCGCCGCGGTCGCAGGGCGCCCTTCCCCCGGCCGAGCCCATCCAGGGCGTGCCCGTCGACCCCAGCCGTACGCGCCACTCCTGACCTCCCCCTAGCGCAAGGACGGGTCCGAGCCACCCCCCACGACCATGAAGACGCTGAGCAACGAGGCCGCCAACCCCGAGGGCCGCATGCCGCTCATGGACCACCTCCGTGAGCTGCGCAACCGTCTGATCAAGGCGATTCTCGCCCTGCTCGCCGGCACGGTGATCGGGTGGATCTTCTTCGAGCCGGTCTGGGACTTCCTCAAGGAGCCCTACTGCTCCCTGCCGCAGTCCAAGGACCTGAACGGCAAGACGTGCTCCCTGGTCGTCAACGGGATCTTCTCGTCGTTCTTCCTGCGGCTCAAGATCGCTTTCATCATCGGCATGGTGATCTCCTCGCCGGTGTGGCTGTTCCAGCTGTGGGCGTTCGTGGCGCCGGGCCTGTACCGGCGGGAGCGCCGGTGGACCTACGTGTTCATGGGCGTGGCCATCCCGCTGTTCTTCGTCGGTACGGCGCTGGCCTACATCACGGTCGACAAGGGCCTGTCGATCTTCCTGGGCTTCGTGCCCGACGACGTCTCGGCGCTCATCACGGTCGACCACTACCTCGGCTACGTGCTGGCGATGCTGCTGGTCTTCGGCCTGACGTTCGAGCTGCCGCTGTTCGTGGTGATCCTCAACCTGGCCGGGGTGCTGAGCTCGGCCCGTATCCGCCGCTCCCAGCGGATGATCATTTTCGGGATCTTCGTGTTCAGCGCGGTCGCGACTCCGAGCGCCGACCCGTTCACCATGCTGGCGCTGGCCCTGCCGACCGTGGTGCTGTTCGAGGTGTCGGCGGTGCTGGCGTTCCTCAACGACCGGCGCAAGGCCCGGCGCCCCGATCCCGACGCGGGCCTGTCGGACGACGAGATCTCCCCGCTCGACCTGGAGGAGATCGACGCCGAGCTGGAGCGCGAGGAGCAGACCCGCGGCGACCGCCGCCGCTGACCGGCCGCGCGGCCGGGCGCATCCGCTCGGCGACCGGCGCGTGAGACGGGCCGGAGACGAGACCGAGACGGGCCGGAGACGGCCGGCTGTTTGACTCCCCGTCCAGATTGATCTCTGGATGGGAGTCTCGATGAACGTCATTCACCGGGCGAGGATCGCCGCGGGTGCCGCGGGCATCGCCATCGCGACCGCAGGGCTGGCGGCCCCCGCGTCCGCGTCACCGTCGGCGTCCGCGTCGGCGTCCGCCCCCACGTCCGCGTCGGCGTCGGTGTCCGCTCATGACGCCCGCGGTGACGTGCAAGCCGCGCCGGTCGTCACGTCCGGGCCCGCACCGGCGCAGGCCAAGGGAAGCGGGTGCCGCTGGGCCAAGCCGCAGCGGGCCGGCGTGGTGGTCGTCGCGAAGATCTGCTGGAACAGCTGGGAGGGGCACTCGGCCTCGGTCAGCGTCACCACCTACGACACCAAGAACGACAAGCGCAGCGCATGCCCGGGCCTGCGGTTCCGCAAGCACTACAAGCACCACGGCTGGAAGTGGCAGGAGGTCGCGGCGAAGGCCTGGTGCGCCAACGGCAAGGGGAAGAAGAAGTACTTCTACTGGAAGCAGATACCGGTGGGCGCGCTGGTCGTCCGCGGCTGCGCCAAGAACTTCTGGGCACAGAGCTGCACGTCCTGGAAGTGACCGCGGAAACGCTCCCCCCGCCCCGGTTCGCCTGATCGAACCCCTGAATTGGGTATCGGGCCGGTCGAAACCGTAGGCTCGGTATATGACCACCCCCGACGCGTCGTCGGCCGACGAGAGCCCGTCCGAGCGGTACGCCGCCTATCGAAGGCGTACCGCCGGCAACGGGCCGGCACTCCTGGACTTCCAGACCCTCTACGACTTCGGCCTGGACAAGTTCCAGCTGGAGGCGTGCCGTGCCCTGGAGGGCGGCAGCGGGGTGCTGGTCGCGGCGCCCACCGGCTCGGGCAAGACCGTGGTGGGGGAGTTCGCCGTCCACCTGGCCCTGACGGGCGGGCAGAAGTGCTTCTACACCACGCCGATCAAGGCACTGTCGAACCAGAAGTACGCCGACCTGGTCAAACGCTACGGCCCTGAGAAGGTGGGGCTGCTCACCGGCGACAACAGCGTCAACGGCGAGGCCCCGATCGTCGTGATGACCACCGAGGTGCTCCGCAACATGCTGTACGCGGGGTCGCAGACCCTGGCCGGGCTGGCGTTCGTGGTCATGGACGAGGTGCACTACCTGGCCGACCGGTTCCGCGGGGCGGTCTGGGAAGAAGTGATCATCCACGTTCCCGACTCGGTGCGGATCGTGGCCCTGTCGGCGACCGTCAGCAACGCCGAGGAGTTCGGCGAGTGGCTGCAGGAGGTGCGCGGCGACACCGCCGTGATCGTCGACGAGCACCGGCCGGTGCCGCTATTCCAGCACATGCTGGTCGGTACCCGCCTCTACGACCTGTTCGTCGACACCGGGAAGGGCCGCGACCGGCAGGCCAAGGTCAATCCGGAGCTGCGCCGGATCGCGCTCGACGAGGTCCGCCGCAACAAGATCAACCAGGGTCGCCGCACCGGACGGCGCCGCACCGCGCGGCCGGAGCGGTACCGCCCGCCCGCGCGTTCGGACGTGATCGAACGGCTCGACCGCGCCGGGCTGCTGCCGGCCATCACGTTCATCTTCAGCCGGGCCGGGTGCGACGCCGCCGTCATGCAGTGCCTGTACGCGGGCGTGCGGCTGACCTCCCGGGAGGAGGCCGAGGAGATCCGCGCCCACGCCGAGCTGCGGACCGCCGACATCGCTCCCGATGATCTGCGCATCCTCGGCTTCGACGACTTCCTGGCCGGCCTCGAACGCGGCGTCGCCGCCCACCACGCCGGGATGCTCCCGACGTTCAAGGAGATCGTCGAGGAGCTGTTCACCCGGGGACTGATCCGGGCGGTGTTCGCCACCGAGACGCTGGCGCTGGGCATCAACATGCCGGCCCGCACCGTGGTGATCGAGAAGCTCGACAAGTGGAACGGCGAGGCCCATGTCGACCTGACGCCGGGGGAGTACACGCAGCTCACCGGGCGCGCCGGCCGCCGCGGGATCGACGTCGAGGGCCACGCCGTCGTCCTGTGGAACCCCAGCGTCGACCCCGGCTCGGTGGCGGGCCTGGCCAGCACCCGCACCTACCCGCTCAACTCCAGCTTCCAGCCGTCCTACAACATGGCCGTCAACCTGGTCGGCGCGGTCGGCATCGAGCGTGCCCGCACCCTGCTGGAGGAGTCGTTCGCCCAGTTCCAGGCCGACCGCGCCGTCGTCGGCCTGGCCCGGCAGGTCCACAAGAACGAGGAGGCGCTGGAGGGCTACGCCAAGGCCGCCACGTGCCACCTGGGCGACTTCATGGAGTACGCGGCGCTGCGCCGCAGGCTGTCGGACCGCGAGGCCGAGCTGGCCCGCGAGCGGTCCTCCGAGCGGCGGGCCGAGGCCGCCCGGTCGCTGGAGCACCTGCGGCCGGGCGACGTCATCCTGGTGCCCAGCGGCCGCCGGTCCGGCGTCGCGGTGGTGCTGGACCCCGGTATCGGCAAACGTTCCGACGGGCCCGCCCCGCTCGTGCTCACCATCAACCGGTCGGTGCAGCGGCTGTCGATCCTGGACTTCCCGCGCCCGGTCGAGCCGATCGAGCGCATCCGCATCCCCAAGTCGTTCAGCCCGCGCAACCCGCAGGCGCGCCGCGACCTGGCCTCCACGCTGCGCAACAAGCTTCCCGAGGACGTGCAGGAGCGCGGGCGCGGCGGCGGCCGGGGCGAGTCCAAGGCCACCGACGACGCCGAGATCACGCGGCTGCGCGCCGAGCTGCGGCAGCACCCGGTGCACGGCTGCGACGAACGCGAGGACCACGCGCGCTGGGCCGAACGGTACTTCCGGTTGCAGCGTGAGACCGAGCAGCTGCGCCGCCGTGTCGAGGGCCGCTCGCAGGTCATCGCGCGCACGTTCGACCGGGTGTGCGCGGTGCTGCAGCAGCTCGGCTACCTCGACGGCGACACGGTGACCGACGAGGGCCGCCGCCTCGGCCGCATCTACAACGAGCTGGACCTGCTGACGGCCGAGAGCCTGCGCGCCGGGCTCTGGGAGCGGCTCGACCACGCCGAGCTGGCGGCCTGCGTCTCGGCCCTGGTGTACGAGTCGCGGCAGCCCGACGACGCGGCGCCGCCCAAGACGCCCGCCGGCGCGGCGCAGAACGCGCTGGCCGCCATGGTGCGGCTGTGGGGTGAGCTCGACGCCATCGAGAAGGACAACCGCGTGTCGTTCCTGCGTGAGCCCGACCTCGGATTCGCCTGGACCGCCTACCGGTGGGCCAAGGGTCACGACCTCGACGAGGTGCTGCTGGAGACCGGCATGACCGCGGGTGACTTCGTGCGCGCGGTCAAGCAGCTCCTGGACCTGCTGGGGCAGGTCACCGACGCGGCGCCGGAGAACGGCCACATCCGCAAGACCGCCCGCAAGGCCATGGACGCGATGCGGCGCGGTGTCGTCGCCTACTCCTCGGTGACCTGATTCCTCCCCGAGCGCATGGGCGCCCTCATTCGGGAAAGGGGCGCTCATGGAGGTGGATGACATGGCCGAGGGATCGACGGTGATCGGGGTGCTCGTCCTGGTCGCCGGGCTGGCCGTCCTGGTGCTGGCCGCCCTGTTCTATCTGGGGCGCCGCGACCCACGCCGCTGACGCCGCCGGGCGCCTGACGCCGCCGGGTGCCGACGCGGCCGGGTGCCGACGCGGCCGGGTTCCTGACGCGGCCGCGTGCCGCGCCGGGAGGTTAGGGTTGCCTGACCGCGATCCGTGACGGCGCGGCACCGAGCATGAGAGGCAGAGCCCGTGAGCGAGACCGACCCCTTCACCGCCGACGTGGTGGCGCAGATCATGCGGCACATGAACGAGGACCACGCCGGTGACTCGCGGATGATCGTCCAGGCGCTGGGCGGCCGGCCGGACGCCGAGTCGGCGCTGATGAGCGGGATGGACGCCGAGGGGATCGACTTCGTCGCCGTGGTCGGGGGAGCGGAGGTGCCGGTGCGGATCGCGTGGAGCGAGCGGCTGACCGAGCGGATCCAGGTGCGCCGCGAGGTGGTCCGGATGTCGGACGAGGCGCGCGGGATCCTCGGGATGGCCCCGCGCGACGGCCGCTGAGCCGTCCTGGTGTTTCCGACGACGTGTCGGTAAAGTAGCCGACATGGCGTCGGAAACGTGGACGGCGACCCCTTCCGTTCGGAGTTAGGTGAGGCTAACCTAACTCTCGATCGGGTCGTGTGGACGAGCGAAGGGGATGTGCATGGGAGCGGTCGAGGCCGGCCAGGAGTTCTCGGTGGCGTTGCGTACCGCGACCTGGGGCGACCACGGGGACAACGAGGGTTCGTCGTACATGAGCGCCCTGGTCGAGGGGCGGCTCGGACGGGCCGAGTACGCGCCGCTGGTGGCGCAGCTCTACCACGTGTACGACCTGCTGGAGCAGGCCGCCGACCGGATGGCCGATGATCCCGTGGCCGCCGCGTTCGACTTCGGCGATCTGCGCCGGCGCACGGCCCTGCAGGCCGATCTCGCCTTCTTCTACGGGCCTGACTGGGCCGAACGGATCGTCCCCAACGAGGCCACCCGGCGTTATTGCGACCGCGTGGGAGAGGTCTGCTTCGACTGGGCGGGGGGTTTCGTCGCCCATCACTACACGCGGTACCTCGGCGACCTCTCCGGCGGCCAGTACATCGCCCGCCAGGTGGAGCGTTCTCTCGGCATCGACGCCGGGGACGACGGGGTGCGGTTCTACCGCTTCCCGGGCAAGCCCAAGGGCTACAAGGACCGTTACCGTGCCCTGCTCGACGCCGCGCCCTGGGACGAGCGCGAACGCGCCCGGATCATCGCCGAGGTGAAGCTCGCGTACCGCCTGAACGCCGAGGTCACCGCCGAGCTGAGCCGCGAGCTGCACATCGAGCCCGCCGCCTGACCAGCGCCGCCTGACCAGCGCCGCCCGACCAGGACCCCTGACTGGGACCGCCTGACCAGGACCTTGACCGCGGCTCCGGCTGGCCGGAACCCGGCCCGGGTTTGAAAGGCCGTTTTCCGGACATCCCGCCTATGCGTTCGGGGGATACGCCTTATCAGGAGGTCACCATGCTCGCGATCGTCGCGGCGATCGTCTTCGGTATCGCCCTGCTCCTCGACCTGGCCGACTACGCGTCGGACGCTCTCAACTACCAGACCCTCATCGTGGTGGGCCTGCTGCTGCTCGCCCTCCACATGGCGGGAGTCGGCACCTCCACCGGCTGGCGCGGCCGCTCCTGGTCGCGCACCCGCAGGCGGTGACGCCGCGCCGTCAGGCCGCCGGGACGAACCGGACCTGACGGCGGACGGGGTCGGACTCCACCAGGCGGACCCGCACGGGATCGCCCAGCGGCAGTCCGTCCCCGTCACAGCGCGCCAGCACGGCCGGGCTCAGCAACTGGACGAGGCCGCCCGAGCCGTTCCCCGACACGTCCACCACCACCGCGTCGAACACCTCGCCCACGTGGTCGCGCAGCAGGAGCGCCTCGACGAGGTCGACGCAGGCGCGGTCGACCGACGCGCCGCGCTGCAGGCTCCGCCGCATGAGGTCGGGCAGCCCCGGCAGCGCGGACCGCACCCAGCCGGGGATCTCGCCGCCCGCCGTCAGCGCCAGGCAGATCTCGGTGGCGTAGCGGTCGGCCAGGCGGCGCAGCGGCGCGGTGACATGCGCGTAGGGCGCGGCGACGGCCGCGTGTTCCAGTGCCGCCGCGTCCGGCCCGGTCTCCTTCGGTCCGGTGCCGTCGAAGGCGGTGTAGCCGGCGCCGCGCATCAGCCCGACCGCCTCGTGCAGGAACGCCGCGTGCCGGGAGTCGGACGGGTCCAGACCGCGGACGACCTCGCCGTACGAGCGGCCGTCCGGCCAGCCGATGCCGAGCGCCGTCGCGGACCGGCGCAGCCGGGCGACCGCCTCGGCCGGCGGCGGCGGCATCGTGCGCAGCAGCCCGATCCCGCCGTCCAGCATGAGCCGGGCCGCCGCCCGGCCGGTGAGCAGCGAGATCTGCGCGTTCCACGCCTCGCTCGGCAGCCCGCCGCGGAACGCAAGCCCCCAGCCGCCGTCCCGCCGGACGACCTCCTGTTCGGGCAGCGGAAGGCTGACGCCGCCCCGTTCGGCCTCCGCCCGCAGCAGCAGCGTGCCGATCTCGGCGAGCAGCGCGAGGCGCGGGTCGGCGGCGGCGTCACGCTGCGCGCCCGCGTAGTCGAGGCGCTCGCCGCTGGTCACCAGCCGCCGCGCGACGTCCACAGCGGTGATCTCCCCGTCGCCGCCGAGGTCGATCGTCCATACGACGGCGGGACGCCGCTGACCGGGCAGGAGGCTGGCCGCCCCTTCCGACAGCTCCGACGGATGCAGCGGCACCCTGGCGTCGGGCAGGTAGAGCGTGACGCCGCGGGCGTGCGACTCGGTGTCGACGGCGCCGCCCGGCCGGACGAACGAGACGACGTCGGCGATGGCGTAGTGCACGCGGTAGCCCTCCGCGCGCCGTTCCAGGTGCATGGCCTGGTCGAGATCCATCGACCCTGGCGGGTCCAGGGTGAAGAACGGCAGCTCCGAGACGTCCGGCGCTGGCTCGGGCGAGTGCCGCGCCGCCCGGACCGCCTCGGCCGTGACCGCCGCCGGGAAGGCGCCGGGCACCGCGAACTCCTCCCGGATGCGGCCCAGGCCGGCGCGGACCTCGCTGTCGGCCTCCTCGGTACGGAGGCGTATCGACCGTTGGGGCACGCCACGAGCGTAGAGGGGCGGCCCGGCAACGGCGGGCAAAGGACACCGGTGCCGCGGGCAAATCCGGCCGGAGTCCTCCTCGGTGGCCGTCAACGCGTGCCCGACGCGGCCGGGGTGTGCGCGAACTCCCGCAGCCCCCGCAGATCGACCACGGTGATGCGGCGCCATCCGGTGCGTACCAGCCCGTTGCCGCGCAGGTCGCTCAGCGCGCGGGCGACGGTCTCGCGGGAGGCGTCCATCCAGCTGCCCAGCTCTTCCTGCGACAGCGGCGGCGCGATGTCGATGCTGCCGTCGCGGCTGGGCGGGCACCGTTTGGCCGACAGCTCGGCGAGGTCGGCCAGCAGGAGCGCGAGCCGCTGGGTGCCCTTGGCGGACACGTGTGCCTGCAGGCGCCGGTCGGCGTCGTCCTGGCGCCGGACCAGGGTGCTGCTGACCAGCATCCACACGCGGGGATGGGCGTCCAGGAACGCGGTGAAGCGGGCGGCGGGGATCACCAGCGCCGACAGCGGGCTGAGGGCGGTGACGGTCGCCGACCGGCGGCGGCTGCCCAGCACGGCGCTCTCGCAGACCAGGTCGCCGGGGCCGCGGACGGCCAGGACGACGTCGTGCCCGTCCTCGGTGGCCGAGGTGACCTTGGCCCAGCCGTCGTTGATGATGATGATGTGGTCCGATTCCTCGCCCTGGTAGCACAGCGGGGATCGGGCGGCGTAGCCGCGCGGGCGGGCCACCTGGCGCAGCGCGGTGCGCTGGGGGTCGTCCAGGGCGTTCCAGAAGCCGTCCCAGGCGGAGTGGGCGTTGTCGTGTGCGGCGGCGGCGGGCGGGGTACCGCGCGGCGGGGAGTTCCTTTCGGTCACCAGGGGTCCGTTTTCTGAGCGCTCCGGCGACGGAGGCTCGCGGGTCGGGATGGAGTCCATTCCAGTGGACAATCGGGCGAGGGGGTCTGGCAAGGCCGTGCGCGCCATTGCGCGGGGTCAGATGGACCACATCGGGGGCGGTTATGCGGCCGAATACCCGGAAGCCGGGCATTTTGTGGAGCCGGCACCCGCGACAGCCGGGGGGAGTGGGGCGGTGAGGCCCAGCGCCGCGGGTACCGGCCGTTCACGGGGCGGACGCGCGGGCGCCGGGCGGCGGCATGTCCATGACCCTCCAGCGGCGGTGCGGTCGTCCTGCTCACCCGTCCAGCAAAACCCGCCACTGATCACGATGTTGCGCCCGTGGGGACACCTAGTCTGCGTCACCTGACACAGTGGGCGGCCCCCGCCTGCCGGCAGGCCGGCCCGAGCCTGCCGCGGGACCGGCCGGGCGCGCCCCGCGGTCAGGAGCTGAGGGCGTTGAGCAGCCGGTTCACCGGGCTCTCCAGGCCCCAGCGGTCGGCGAGCTCGACCAGCGCCTCGGGGTCGCGCGGCGTGCCGGGCAGCGTGTCGTCGAGCTCGCGCAGCTCGGGGGAGGCGATGTCGGTGACGACCCGGACCACGGTCTCGGCGGCGGTGAGGTAGTCGCGGGCGCTCTCCAGCCGCTTGCGGGCGCCGGCCGGGAAACCCTCGACGGTGCCGGACTCCAGGGCGGCGACGACCCCCTCGATCGAGCCGAAACGGGTGATCAGCGCGGCGGCGGTCTTGTCGCCGATGCCCGGTACGCCCGGCAGCCCGTCGCTGGGGTCGCCGCGCAGCGTCGCGTAGTCGGCGTAGCCGCGGCCGGGGATGCCGTACTTGCCGGCGACCTCCTTCTCGCCCATGATCTGGAGGTTGCGGATGCCGCGGGCGGTGTAGAGCACCAGGACCGGCCCGCGCTCGTCGACGAGCTGGAACAGGTCGCGGTCGCCGGTGACGATGTCGACCGGGCCGCGCTCGGCGCCGCGCACCGCGAGCGTGCCGATGACGTCGTCGGCCTCGTAGCCGGGCACGCCGATCCGCGCCAGCCCGACGGCGTCCAGCACCGCGTCGATGATGGGCAGCTGCGCCTCCAGCGGGTCGGGGGTCTGGTCACCGCCGTCCTCGGCCACCCGGTGCGCCTTGTAGGAGGGCAGCGCCGCGACGCGGAACGCCGGCCGCCAGTCGGCGTCCATGCAGCAGACCAGACGGTCGGGGGAGCGGTCCTGCACCAGCCGGGCGATCATGTCGATCAGCCCCCGGACCGCGTTGACGGGCGTCCCGTCCGGCGCCTTGATCGATTCGGGCACCCCGAAGAAGGCGCGGAAGTACAACGACGGCGTGTCCAGCAGCATGAGCCCGCTCATAGGCCTCATCGTGCCATGTCCTGCGCCTGGCCCGCGGCGGTCCCGCCCTGCGCGCCGGGGCCGCCGTGCCCGCCGGCCACCCGTGCCCGCCGTGCCCGCCGCCGGATCCGAGCCCGGCGTACGGGGACGCGGCGGCGCTTGTCATCCTGGTGCCTGGGATGCTGGTTCCCGTCCGAAGCGGAATGGAGACGGATGTGACGACGGAGTTGTATCCGCGTGAGCGGCTTTCACGTGTGCAGCAGGCGACGGCCGAGGCGGGGCTGGGCGCGCTGCTGCTGACACCGGGGCCCGATCTGCGGTACGTGACGGGCTACAACGCGCTGCCGCTGGAGCGGCTCACCTGCCTGGTGGTGCCTTCGTCGGGCGAGGCGTTCCTGGTGGTGCCCCGCCTTGAGCTGCCCGCGGCGCAGGAGTCGCCCGCCGGTGAGCTGGGCGTGGAGGTGGTGCCCTGGGACGAGACCGACGACCCCTACGCGCTGGTCGCCGGGCGGCTGCCGGGCTCGGTGGGCTCGGTGGGCCTGGCCGACCGGATGTGGGCGATGATGGCGCTGCGCTTCCGCGCCGCGCTGCCGGACGCCGAGCAGGTCCTCGCCGGGACGGTGCTGCGGGAGCTGCGCATGCGCAAGAGCCCCGCCGAGGTCGAGGCGCTGCGCGAGGCGGGCGCCGCGATCGACCGGGTGCACCGCCGCGTGCCGGAGCTCCTCAAGCCCGGCCGCACCGAACGCGAGGTGGGCCGCGACATCGCCGACGCCATCATCGCCGAGGGCCACGAGACGGTGGACTTCGTCATCGTCGGCTCCGGCCCGAACGGCGCCAACCCCCACGCGGAGCTGTCGGACCGCGTGATCCAGCCGGGCGAGCCGGTCGTGGTCGACATCGGCGGCACCATGCCCAGCGGCTACTGCTCCGACTCGACCCGCAACTACTGCATCGGGACCCCGCCGGACGACTACCTGGCGTACTACCGCGTGCTCCGGGAGGCGCAGCAGGCCTCCTGCGACGCGGTGAAGCCGGGTGTGACGCCCGAGGCCGTCGACGCCGCCGGACGCGACGTCATCGCCGCGGCCGGGTACGGCGAGTACTTCTTCCACCGCACCGGCCACGGCATCGGCCTGGAGAGCCACGAGGAGCCCTACATCGTCGCGGGCAACACCGAGCCGCTCGAACCCGGGATGGCGTTCTCGATCGAGCCCGGCGTCTACCCGGGGGCGCACGGCGCCCGGATCGAGGACATCGTGGTGTGCACCGAGGACGGCGCCGACCGGATGAACACCACCGACCGGGACGTGGTCATCGTCGGCTGACCCGGGCGCACCGGGCTCGGCGCGGGCACGGCGCGGGCAGGGAACGAGGGCGGATCCACGGCGGTCCGCCCTCGTCGCCGTTCGGCGGACGGACAGATAACGATCTCTGCACCAAATGTGTCAGTACGTGGTGTCCCGGTTGCGGCTCGGCCACGCTGCGATGTACGACGTAAATCCTTGTTCCGCCGGGGTCACGGACACATGTCCCCAGAGGTGCCGGACGAAGAGGAGACGCCGTGGCAGAGGTGGCGCTGACGGGCGTCGGGAAGGTCTATCCCGACGGGACCCGGGCCGTGACCGACCTGAATCTGGCCATCGCCGACGGGGAGTTCCTCGTCCTGGTCGGGCCGTCCGGATGCGGCAAGACGACCGCGCTGCGGATGGTGGCGGGACTGGAGGAGATCTCCGAGGGCGAGGTCACGATCGGCGACCGGGTGGTGAACCGGATCCCCTCCCGCGACCGCGACGTGGCGATGGTGTTCCAGAGCTACGCGCTCTACCCGCACCTGTCGGTGCGCGACAACATCGGCTTCGGCCTGTCGCTGCGCAAGCTGCCCAAGGCCGAGATCCGCGCCAAGGTCGACCGCGCCGCCGAGATCCTCGGCCTTACCGACCACCTGGGCCGCAAGCCCCGCAACCTGTCGGGCGGCCAGCGGCAGCGGGTCGCGATGGGCCGCGCGATCGTGCGCGAGCCCCAGGCGTTCCTGATGGACGAGCCGCTGTCCAACCTGGACGCCAAGCTCCGCGTCCAGATGCGCGCCGAGATCGCCCGCATCCAGCGCGACCTCGGCGTCACCACGATCTACGTCACCCACGACCAGACCGAGGCGATGACGCTCGGCGACCGGGTCGCGGTGATGAAGAAGGGAGAGCTCCAGCAGGTGGCACCGCCACAGGAGCTCTACGACCGGCCGGCCAACCTGTTCGTCGCCGGCTTCATCGGCTCACCGGCCATGAACCTGCTGCAGGGCACGCTGAACGCCGACGCGGAGAACCCGGGTCTGGCGGTCGGCGGCCAGCACCTCACGCTGCCGCGGGAGGTGCTGCGGGACCGCGAGGGCCTGCGCGCCTACCAGGGGCGCGAGGTCGTCGTCGGGATCCGTCCCGAGGACATGGAGGACGCCGAGCTCGCGGAGACCGCGGACGGGGCGCGCCTGCGCTCCACCGCGGAGCTCGTGGAGGCGATGGGCTCGGACGTCCTGGTGCACTTCGCGGTCGAGGCCGCTCAGGTCGTCACCGAGGACACCAAGGAGCTGGCACGGGACGCGGGCACCGACGTGCTCGGTTCGCTGGACGCTCCGCGCACCGACATGGTCGCGCGTTTCAGTCCGCGGACCCGGGTGAAGGTCGGCGACCCGCTCGACATCCATGTCGAGACCGGCCGTCTGCACTTTTTCGACCCCGAGAGCGGTGCCTCGATCTGGTGATCGGGCGCACCGTCGTCCAGGAAGGAAACGAATGCGCAGCAACCGTTTTGCCGTGATGCGGGGCACCGCCCTCGCGACCGGCCTGCTCATCGCCCTCGCGGGCTGCGGCGGTGACTCCGATGACAAGGGCGGTGACTCCGGCGGCCAGACGCTGAAGGGCGTCACGATCGAAGTGGCCGCCGTGTGGACCGGCGCCGAGGGCGCCGGCTTCAAAAAGGTGCTCGACGCCTTCTCCAAGAAGACCGGCGCGACTACGAGGCTGACCCCGACCGGCGACAACACCGCCACCTTCCTCCAGACCAAGATCCAGGGCGGTGCGCCGCCGGACGTGGCGATGCTCCCGCAGCAGGGCGTCATCGCCGAGTTCGCCAAGAAAGGCTGGATCAAGGAGCTCGGCCCTGAGGTCCAGGCCGCCGCCAAGCAGAACTTCAGCAAGGTCTGGCAGGACTTCGGCACCGCCGACGGCAAGATGTACGGCCTGTACTTCAAGGCCGGGAACAAGTCGCTGGTCTGGTACCGCACCAAGGCGTTCCAGGACGCCGGCGTGCAGCCGCCGGCCGACTGGGCCGGGTTCGTCAAGACCGTCCAAACGTTGTCGGACGCCGGCTCCACCCCGCTGGCGATCGCGGGCGGTGACGGCTGGACGCTCACCGACTGGTTCGAGAACGTCTACGCCTCGCAGGCCGGGGTGGAGAAGTACCGCCAGCTGTCCAAGCACGAGATCAAGTGGACCGATCCGTCGGTCAAGCAGGCGCTGAAGACCCTCGCCGAAATCTGGAGCAAGCCCAACTACATGGCCGGCGGCGCGGCCGGGGCCAACAGCCTGCTCATGGACAAGGCAGTCACCGACGTGTTCGGCAGCGAGCCCAAGGCCGCCATGCTGTCGGGCGCCGACGTTGTCTCGGCCAACATCTCCGAGACCAAGTCCAAGGTCGGAACCGACGCGCTCACCTTCCCGTTCCCCAAGACCGGGGCCAAGCCGCCGCTGGTCGGCGCCGGTGACGCCGCGGTCATGCTGAAGGACAACAAGGGCAGTCAGGAGTTCATGAAGTTCCTGGCCACGCCCGAGGCGGCGGCAGCCTGGGCCAAGGCGGGCGGCTACATCTCCCCCAACAAGGCCCTCGACCTTTCGAACTACCCCGACGACGTCCAGCGCGCCAGCGCCAAGGCCGTCATCGACGCGGGCGACGACTTCCTGTTCGACATGTCCGACCTCTACCCGGCGGCCTTCGGCGGCACCAAGGGCGCGGGCGAGTGGAAACGCCTTCAGGACTTCCTGAAGAACCCCTCTAGCGTGGACGCCACGGCGGCGGGGCTGGAGAGCGACGCCACCAAGGCACTGAAGAGCTGACGAGCATCACACCGACGGGACAACGGAGAACAAGAACATGACCGACTCCCCCGAGAGTCCGGCCGCGCCCGAGCCCTCGGGGGGTCGGCCGGAGAAGGCCTTGTCCCAGAAGGCGGAGCCTCGGCGCTCCGCGGAGGGCGGGCGGCTGGGCCCTGCGCCGTGGATGTCGGGAGGATTCCTCCTTCCGGCGCTGCTGGTGCTCGGACTGCTGGTGGTCTACCCGATCTTCTACACGGTGTGGCGGAGCCTGTACGACGGCTCCGGCGACAAGCTGGTGGGTCTCGGCAACTACGTCGACATGTTCACCCAGGACGTCACGATCGGCTGGGGCCCGACCACGGGCAAGTTGGTCGTGACGTTCCTGGTGCTGCTGGTCGCAGCGGGCACGATTTTCGCCGGCCACCTGGGCATCGTGGACTGGCGGCGCGCCCGGATCACTCTGGCGGCCTTGCCCATCGCCCTGATCGCGATGTGGGCTCTGCTGTCCACCGAGTCGCCGACGTATACGGCGTTCCGCAACAACCTCATCTGGGTCATCGCGGCGCCGTCCATCATCGTGGCGCTCGGGCTGATCTTCGCGGTGGTGACCGAGCGCATCCGCTGGGCGGTGGCGTTCAAGCTCATCGTGTTCATGCCGATGGCGATCTCGATGCTCGCCGCCGGCGTCATCTTCACGCTGGTGTACGACCGGGCACCCGAACGCGGCGTGCTGAACGCGGTCGCCGTCGGCGTGCACGACACGTTCAACGAGTCGTCGGCCTATCCGGGCGTGCGCCCGCGCGAGGCCGGGGGGCCGCTGAAGACCGAGAAGACCGGGGACGGCACCGCCTACGTCACCCGCGACCAGGTGCAGCCGGGCCAGACGGTGCTGCTGCCGCTGGTCGCGGTCAAGCCGGAGGTGCAGCGGACGCTGGGCGCCGCCAAGGCCGCCTCGGCGCGGCCGGGCACCATCACCGGCACGGTGTGGTCGGACTTCACCCCGGGCGCGGCGGCCAAGCCCAACCAGGTCGACCCGCCCGAGAAGGGCCTCGGCAAGATCAAGGTCGAGGCGGTCTCGGGCGGTAAGGTGACGGCGACCGCCACCTCGGCCGCCGACGGGACGTTCGCGTTCAAGGACCTTCCGGCCGGGTCGTACACGGTCCGGCTGGCCGCCTCCAACTTCGCCGAGCCCTACAACGGCATCGACTGGCTGGGGTCGGGCCTGGTCACCGCGTCCATCATCGGCGCCTACATCTGGATGTGGGCGGGTTTCGCGATGGTGCTGATCGGCGCGGGCCTGGCCGCGATCCCGCGCGACGCCCTGGAGGCCGCGCGCGTCGACGGCGCCACCGAGCTGCAGGTGTTCTGGCGGGTGACGATGCCGCTGCTGGCTCCCGTGCTGGTGGTCGTGCTGGTCACCCTCGTCATCAACGTGCTGAAGGTGTTCGACCTCGTCTACATCATCGCGCCGGGCGCGACCCAGCAGGACGCCAACGTGCTGGCGCTGCAGATGTACCTCAAGTCGTTCACCGGCGAGGGGGCCGACCAGGGCATGGGCAGCGCGATCGCGGTCGTGCTGTTCCTCCTGGTGCTGCCCGCGATGATCTTCAACATCCGCCGATTCCGCCGGGAGCAGGCATGACGACCGACAGCGCGAAGCCGGACGACGGCGCCAAGCCGGGCGGCGGCGCGACGAGCGCGGACCCGGCGGGCAAGGGCGTGGCGACCGGGGGAGCGGCGGCCGAGGTCCCGGCGGCCACGGCCCCTGGCACGACCCCGGCCACCGGCAAAGGCCCGGGGGCCAGGGGAGTGGCGGGCGCGCCGCGGCGGAGCGTGGCCTCGCGGATCGTGAACCGGCTGGGCGGCGGCGCCGTGCAGGCCGGCCTGATCCTGGTCGGGTTCGTCTGGCTGGTGCCGACGATCGGCCTGTTCATCGCCTCGCTGCGCGACCAGGCGTCCAACACCGAGAGCGGCTGGTGGAAGGCCTTCACCAAGCCGACGGAGCTGACGCTGCGCAACTACAAGGACGTCATGTCCAACGACGACATGACGACCGGGTTCGTGAACACGGTCCTCATCACGGTGCCGACGACCGTCCTGGTGGTGGTGATCGCGGCGCTGGCGGCGTACGCGTTCGCGTGGATCGAGTTCCCGGGGCGCGACTGGCTGTTCCTCGGCGTCGTCGGGCTGCTGGTGGTGCCGATCCAGGTCGGCCTCATCCCGATCGCCTCGCTCTACGGCAAGATCGAGGTCGGCGGCTTCAAGATGTTCGGGTCGATCCCGGGCGTGGTGCTGTTCCACGTCGCCTACGGCCTGCCGTTCGCGATCTTCCTGCTGCGCAACTACTTCGCCGCCATCCCGCGGGACCTGCTGGAGGCGGCGCGGATGGACGGCGGCACCGAGTGGACGATCTTCCGGCGGGTGATCTTCCCGCTGGGCGGGCCGGCGATCGCGTCGCTGGGCATCTTCCAGTTCCTGTGGGTGTGGAACGACATGCTGATCGCGCTGATCTTCGCCAACCGGGACTCGCAGCCGCTGACGGTGGCGATCCAGCAGCAGGTCCGGCAGTTCGGCTCCAACATCGACATCATCGCGCCGGGGGCGTTCCTGTCGCTGGTGGTGCCGCTGATCGTGTTCTTCGCCTTCCAGCGCTACTTCGTCCAGGGCGTCCTGGCCGGGTCGGTGAAGTAACGACATGTGGCACTAAATGTGACGCGTATCACGTTTCCCACAGGCTGTGGACCGGCCTGTGGGAAACGTGATGTCACGACTTCAGCCAGTGACCGCGTCGCCTGCGGCCTCGGCCGCCGGCGTGGCGGGGTGGCCGATCGCCAGGCCGCTGGCCGGGTCGAAGAAGTGCAGGCGGCGGGTGTCGACGGCCAGCTCGATGTCCTGGCCGGGACGCACGTGGGACCGCGCGTTCACGCGCGCCGTCCACAGCGCCTTGTTCTCGATCAGCGGGATCGTCATGTCGGCCTCGCCCTCGGCCGCGTCCTCGGCGAGGTCGACGGTGTCCTTGTGCTCGACCGGCGGCGCGTCGATGGTGAAGATGACGTTGATCTCGCTGCCGAGCTCCTCGGTGACGCTGCTGCGGGCGGCGAGCGGCGCCCAGTCGGGCTTGGCGTGCGCGGCGTCCTCGAAGTCCGACGGGCGGATGCCGAGGATGATGCTCTTGCCGATGTAGCCGTCCAGGCCGGGCTTGTCGGCCAGCAGCGCGTCCGGGACCGGCAGGGTGTAGCCGGCGAAGGAGACCTGCGCGCCGCCGTCACCGCGGCCCAGCTCGGCGGACACGAAGTTCATGGCCGGGGAGCCGATGAAGCCCGCGACGAACAGGTTGACCGGGTTGTCGAACAGGCGCTGCGGGGTGTCGACCTGCTGCAGCCGGCCCTCGCGCAGCACGCAGACCCGGTCGCCCAGCGTCATGGCCTCGACCTGGTCGTGCGTGACGTACACGGTGGTGACGCCGAGGCGCTCGTGCAGCTGGCTCAGCGAGGCGCGCATCGACACGCGCAGCTTGGCGTCCAGGTTGGACAGCGGCTCGTCCATCAGGAACGCCTGCGGCTGGCGCACGATCGCGCGGCCCATCGCGACCCGCTGGCGCTGGCCGCCCGACAGCGCGGCGGGCTTGCGCGACAGGTACGGCTCCAGGCCGAGCATCTTGGCCGCCTCGAGGACCTTCTGCTTGATCTCGGACTTGGGGATGCCGCGCAGCTTGAGGCCGAACGCGAGGTTCTGCTCGACCGTCATGTGCGGGTAGAGGGCGTAGTTCTGGAAGACCATCGCGATGTCGCGGTCCTTGGGCGCGAGGTCGTTGACGACCTGGTCGCCGATCGAGATCTTCCCGCCGCTGATCTCCTCCAGTCCGGCGATCATCCGCAGCGCGGTCGACTTGCCGCAGCCGGAAGGGCCGACCAGCACCATGAACTCACCGTCGCGGATCTCCAGGTCCAGGGAGTCCACGGCCTTGACGCCGCCCGAATAGATCTTGTCGATCTCGTCCAGCACGATCTTGGCCATCGGTTGCCTCTCGCTCGCCCGCGCGGCCGCGCGCGGGCCCCCCGATCACCGGCCGCCACCGGAATCGGATGGAAACGTTTCCAACCCACTCGGTTGAGCAGGCCCTATTCGTATGCACCGGATTAAACCTTATGGAAACGTTTCCATGGCAAGCCCTTGGATCATGAAATACTGACAGCCACGCCCGCGAGCGGAGCGTCAGTGCGGAACGCGGCGCCGGGGCGGCGCCGGCGACGGCGTGGCCGGGAAGGGATGAGGCCGATGGCGGGCACCACCGAGCGGGGCGAGGCCGGGGAGCGCGGTCCGGGACGCCGGGCGGGCCGCCCGGCGACGATCAAGGACGTGGCCGCGGCGGCGGGGGTGGGGATCGCGACGGTGTCGCGGGTCTTCTCGGGCGGTTCGGTCAGCGCGGACACCCGGGCGCGGGTGCTGGCCGCGGCCGGGGAGCTCGACTACCGGCCGAGCGCGGTGGGGCGGAGCCTCAAGCTCCAGCGGACGGGCGGGATCGGGCTGATCGTCCCCGATGTGACCGACCCCTTCTGCGCGGACCTGATCGCCGGTGTGCTGGACTGCGCGCGGACGTTCGGCGAGCACGTCCTGCTGGACGCGGCGCACGGCGACGCCGCACGGGAGGCCGCGATCGCCGACCGGATGATGGAGCAGCGCGTCGACGGGATCATCGCCGTGCCCGAGGGGGCTCCGGCGGCGTGGCGTTCGGTGGTCGCCGCCGGGGCGCGGGTCGTCTCGGTCGACCGCGTGCTCGCGGGGGCGCCGGAGATCCTCACGGTGCTGATCGACGACCGGGCCGGGGTGCGGGCCCTGGTGGAGTATCTGGTGGGCCTCGGCCACCGGCGGATCGCGTTCCTCGGGGCGGGAGCGCCGGCGGTCGCGCGGGAGAGGGCCTTCCGCGACACGCTCGCGCAGCTGGGCGTCGCGGTCGACGAGGATCTGGTGGTCGCGGCCAGGCCCGAGCGCGACAGCGCCTACGCCGCGGCGGCCGGGCTGCTGCAACGGCAGGCCGGCGCGTCGGCCGTGCTGGCCGCCGGGCACCTGATCGGGGAGGCCGCCGTGCTGGTGGCGCGCGAGCTGGACCTGCGGGTGCCCGCGGACGTGTCGATCGCCATGGTCGGGGACGTGTCGTGGGCCGAGCTGTGCGACCCGCCGCTGACCGCGGTGGCGCGGCCGGGCCACGACGCCGGGTACCGGGCCTGCGAGCTGCTGCTCAGGGATCGTGCGCGGGCCGTCGGCGGGCCGGTGCTGCTTCCCACCGAACTGGTGATCCGCGGCAGCTGCGGACCGCCGCGCCGGAGCTGAGTGCCGATCTGTGACCGCGATCCGGTCGGCACCGTGGTCTCCGGCAGGCTAGATTCTCCGCGTGGAGGAGATCGATCGTCAGATCATGACACTGCTGGCCGACGACGGGCGGATGAGCTTCACCGACCTCGCCAAAGAGACCGGCCTGTCGGTGTCCGCCGTGCACCAGCGGGTGCGCAGGCTGCAGAAACGCGGCATCGTCCGGGGATTCACCGCGCAGCTCGACCACGAGCAGATCGGGCTGCCGATGACCGCGTTCGTGTCGATCAAACCGATCGACCCGGCCGCCGCTGACGACGCCCCCGACCGGCTCTCGCACCTGACCGCGATCGAGGCGTGCCACTCGGTGGCGGGCGAGGAGAGCTACATCCTCAAGGTGCGGGTCGCGACGCCGAACGAGCTGGAGGACCTGCTGCAGAAGATCCGGGCCGCGGCCAACGTCGCCACCCGGACCACGGTCGTCCTCAGCACCCCCTGGGAGGGCCGCCGGCCCCCGATCTAACGCGGCGCGAAGGCCTCCAGCGCCTCGCCGGCGAGCCGCACGGCCTCCCGCGGGTCGGCGCGCGGATCGAAGTTCAGGTCGACGAACAGCTCGGTGACGCCCTGCCGCGCGATGGCGGCGAGGTCGGCGCGGATCTCGTCGTGGGTGCCGGTGAGCGGCCGCCGGCCCGCGGCGCCGCCGGGACGGACCTGGACGGCGGCGCGGCACACGAAGCGCAGCGCGCCCGCGTCGCGCCCGGCCTTCTCGGCGGCGTCGCGGACGATGCCGATCGAACGGCCGAGATCGGCCGGGTCGGCGCGGCTGGAGCTGACCCAGCCGGCCGCCAGCCGCCCGGCGCGGCGCAGCGCGGGCTCGGACGCGCCGCCCAGCAGGATCGGCGGTTCGGGCGACTGGAGCGGCGCGGGGTCCATCCGTACCGGCGGGAAGTCGTAGAACTCGCCGTGGAATTCGCCGGTCTCGTCGTGCCAGAGCGCGCGCAGCGCCGCCAGGAACTCCTCGGCGCGGGCGCCGCGCCGTTCGTACGGCACGCCCGACACGGCGAACTCCTCGCGCATCCAGCCGAGGCCGAGACCGAGGTCCAGGCGCCCGCCGGTGACGTGGTCGAGGGTCGCGGCCTGCTTGGCCAGCAGCGCGGGGGAGTAGAACGGCAGGTTGACGACGGCCACGCCGAGCCTGACGGTGCGGGTGAAGCCCGCCAGGTAGGCGAGCGTGACGAACGGGTCGGGCACGTTGCGGTAGGTGTCGTCGCCGGAGGAGGCGGGGTTGACGAGCCGTTGCAGCGTCCACAGCGAGTGGTAGCCGAGCCGCTCGGCCCGCTGGGCGATCTCGACCTGGTTGGCGGGGGTGGCCCACGCCCCCGCCACCGGTACGGCGAACCCGATCTGCATGCCTTCTCCCTCGCCCCGCACCTTACAACGTCAAGGCGCCTGGTCATGATCGTACCGGAGGCCGCCAGGGCGGGCCGAACGCGGCCCGTACGACCTGGTGGGCGGCCGGCGCTGCACCCAGCAGGTCCAGGCCCAGGAGCGTGGCGCCGAGCACCGGCGGGTCGTCGGCGACGACCAGGCGTGCGCGCGGCGCCCGTGCCGCGTAGTGCCGTTCGATGGTGTCCATGAGGATCGGGCGGCGGGCGGTGAGCACGCCTCCGCCGAGCACCACCTCGGCTGGGGAGCCGAGCAGGTCGAGCCTGCGCAGTGCCGTGACGCCGAGGAGCATGATCTCTTCGCCCAGCCGGTCGGTGAGCCCGCGCGCCACCCGGTCGCCTGCCTCGGCCGTGTCGAGCAGCACCGGGGCCAGCGACGTCAGCCGTTCCCACGCGATGTCGCCGCGGTGCACGCCGAGGCCGACGTCCTCGGCGCGGGCCAGCCCGAAGTGCGCCGCCACCGCCGCGGTGAGGGCCGTGCGCGGCCCGCGCCCGTCCTCGCCGCGCACGGCGTGCCACAACGCCTCGGCGCCGAGGTCGGAGCCGCCGCCCCAGTCGCCGGTGATCCGCCCGAGTGAGGGGAACCGGGCGGTGCGCCCGTCCGGGCCGACGCCCAGGCAGTTGATGCCCGCGCCGCACACGATCGCGACGCCCCAGCCCATCGCCGAGCCGGTGCGCAGGAGCGCGAACGTGTCGTTGGCGACGCGGACGTGCCGCGCCGTGCCGCGGGCGGCCAGGGCCTTCTCCAGCCGCTCCTCCTCCTCGGGGAAGTCGGCCCCGGCCAGGAACGCGGCGACCTGGTCGGCCGTGCCGCGTCCCGCGCGGGCGAGGGCGTCGGCGATGAGGCCGCTCAGCATCGTGACGGCACCGTCGACGCCGTGCGCCTGGGGCCGGAACCCCGGGCCGCGGACGGCCGCGAGCAGCTCGCCGCCGTCCGACACCACGGCGACGTCGGTCTTGCTGTTGCCGCCGTCGACCGCCACCAGTGTGCGGCTCATCCGTTCGCCGCCCAGGGCAGGTGGGCCCGGCCTTCGCTGATCAGTTCGCGGGCGAGCCGTTCGGCCGCCTCGGCCTGCCCCACCAGCGGGTGGGCCAGCAGGGCGTCGGTCACGCGGTCGGCGCCGCCCCGCAGCGCCGCGTCGACGGCGAGCTGCTCGTAGGCCGAGACGTGCGCGATCAGGCCGGCCAGCAGCGGCCCGACGGGCGGGACCGGGAGCGGCGCCGCGCCGGCGGCGGTGATCCAGGCGGGGACCTCGATGACGGCCTCCGGCGGCAGGAACGGCAGCGTCCCCTCGTTGCGCACGTTGACCACCTGCACGCCCTGGGACTGGCCGAGCAGGGCGCCCAGCAGGTCGGCGGCGGCCTCGGAGTAGTGCGCCCCGCCGCGTTCGGCCAGCAGCGCGGGCTTGGTGTCGAGCGCGGGATCGGCGTACAGCTCCATCAGCCGCCGTTCGATCGCCGCGACCCGCGCGGCGCGGGCCGGCGCGGCGCGCTGCTCGCCGACGACGCGGTCGTGCTCGTAGTAGTAGCGCAGGTAGTAGGAGGGGACGGCGCCGAGCCGCCGGATCAGCGCGGCGGGCAGCGTGGTGTTGGCGGCGAGCGCGTCGAGGTGCTCGTCCAGGAGCCGGGGGAGGACGTCGGTGCCGTCGAGCCGGACCGTGCGTTCCCAGGTGAGGTGGTTGAGGCCGACGTGCCCGAGGCTGAGCCGCCCGGGCTCGACCCCCAGCAGGCCGGCGAAACGGCGCTGGAAGGTGATCGCGACGTTGCAGAGGCCGATGGCGCGGTGGCCGGCGTCCAGCAGCGCGCGGGTGACGATGCCGACCGGGTTGGTGAAGTCGACGATCCACGCGTCCGGCGCGCGCCGCCGCACCCGCTCGGCCAGCTCCAGCACCACGGGGACGGTGCGCAGCGCCTTGGCCAGCCCGCCCGCCCCGGTGGTCTCCTGCCCGACGCATCCGCAGGCCAGCGGGAACGTCTCGTCGCTGAGCCGCGCCGCCTGCCCGCCGACCCGCAGCTGCACGAGCACGGCGGCGGCGCCGTCGAGCGCGCCGTCCAGGCCCGCGCCCGCGTCGGAGACCGTGCGCACGGTCACCGGGCGGCCCGCGCGGGCGAGCATCCGGGCGGCGAGCCCGCCGACCACCGCGAGCCGGTCCGCGGCGGGGTCGACGAGCACGAGCTCCTCGACCGGCAGGGTCCCGGCACGCCGCGCGATCCCTTCGACCAGCTCGGGGGTGTAGGTCGAACCCCCGCCGATGACGGCCAGCTTCACCCTTTCACTCCTGTCAGTGTCACGCCCTGGATGAACACCCGCTGGGCGAGGAAGAACACCACGATCACCGGTAGCACGGTCAGCAGCGTCGCCGCCATCGTCAGGTTCCACTCCACGTTGTGCGCGGCGCGGAACGTGGCGATGCCGACGGCCAGCGGCCGGTGGTCGGGGTCGGCGTACACCAGCGGCCCGAAGTAGTCGTTCCAGCAGTAGAAGAACTGGAACAGCGCCACCGCGGCGATGGCGGGCCGCGCCATCGGCAGGACCACGCGGATCATCGCGGCGAACTCGCCGCAGCCGTCCACCCGGGCCGCGTCGGCGTAGTCCTTGGGGATCGTCACCAGGAACTGCCGGAGCAGGAAGATGGAGTAGGCGTCGCCGAACAGCAGCGGGATGATCAGCGGCCAGAGCGTGCCGGTCAGCTCGAACCGCGCCCACACGATGTACATCGGGACGACCACGACCTGCGGCGGCAGCATCATCGTCGTGATGACCAGCACGAGCGCGAGCCGGCGCCCGCGGAACCTGAACCGCGCGAGCGCGTACGCCACGGGCACGCTCGACACCAGCATGAACACCGTCCCGACTCCGGCGTACAGCAGGGTGTTGCCAAGCCACCGCAGCATCTCGGCCGACATGACGTCGGCGAAGTTGCCCCACGCCCACTCCGAGGGCCACAGCGCGCCGCTCAGTGCCTGCTCGTCGGTCATCACGGCGGTGAGGAACATGAACGTCACCGGCGCCAGGAACATGAGCGCCAGCGCGATGGCGATGGCGTGCGTGGCGATCCAGTAGAGGGTCCGCCGGCCGCGCGTTCCGCCCGCGGCGCGGCGCCGCGCCGGCCTGCCTCCGGTGGCGCCGGAGGACGCGGCCAGGCCCGGCTCGGCCCGGTAGGGGGAGGTGACGTCGGTCATCCGGACCCCTCCTCGTCGGTGAAGGCGTGGAACTGGCGCAGCAGCACGAGCGTGAACGCCATCGAGACCGCCAGCAGCAGCAGCGCCAGCACGCAGGCGTAGCCCATGTTGAACTGCCGGAATCCTTCGTCGTAGAGCCACTGAGGGAACGTCAGCGTCGACCCGTCCGGGTAGCCGGGGACGGTCGTGGTGCCGGGCTGGTCGGCCTGCCCGGCGGCGACCTTGGCCGCGACCATCGCCTGCGTGAAGTACTGGAGGGTCTGGATCACCCCGGTGACGGCGGCGAACAGCAGCACCGGGGAGATGGTGGGCAGCGTGATGTGCCGGAAACGCTGCCAGGGTCCGGCGCCGTCGATGGCGGACGCCTCGTACAGCTGCCGCGGCACGTCCAGCAGCGCCGCCAGCAGGATGATCATCACGTCGCCGACCGCCCACAGGCCGAGCAGGGTGAGCCCCGGCTTGCTCCATCCCGGCTCGTTGAACCAGTCGGGCATCGGGATGCCGAGCCCGCCCGCGATCTGCTCGACCGGCCCGGTGCCGGGGTTGAGCAGGAACACGAACGCCACCGTCGCCGCCACCGGCGGTACCAGGTAGGGCAGGTAGACGATCGACCGCAGCACGCTTCCGCCGGCCTTGAGCTGGGTGAGCAGCTGCGCGGCGCCGAGCCCGAACAGCACCCGCAGCGGCACCATGACCACCACGAGCCACAGGGTGTTGCGCATCGACTGCCAGGCGTCCTCGTCCTGCAGGAGGAAGCGGTAGTTGGTCAGCCCGACGTACTCCAGCGAGAACAGGTCGTAGCGGGTGAACGAGAAGTACACCGTGGCCAGCAGCGGGTAGCCGAAGAAGAGGCCGGACCCGATCAGCCAGGGCGACAGGAACGCCAGCACCCGCAGCCGGTGGCGGCGGCGCGCGCGGGGCGCCGCCACCGGCCGGCGTGTGCGGTGCCCGCGACCCGGCCGCCGCGCGGACAGGGCGGTCATGTCAGCCGCCGGACAGGTCGAGGGCCTTGTTTATCTTGCCGTCGAGGTCGCGCAGGCCCTGGTCGAGGTCGGGGACCTTGCCGGTCTCCCACTGGTCCTGGACGAACTTCTGGAACTGCACCATGTAGTCGCCGCCGTTGGGGCTGGACGGGCTGGTGCTGGTCGCCGGGTGCCGGAAGACGTCCATGAACGTCGTGAACTGCGGCGGCAGCTTGAGGTCGGGCGAGGCGAGCGCTGCGCGGGTGCTCGGCACGTTGCCCAGCGCGTTGGCCAGCGTCACCACGGCCTGCGTGTCGGTGGTGAGGTACTTGACCAGTGCCCAGGCGGCCTCGGGGTGCTTGGCGCCGCGCGGGATGCCCATGATGGTGCCGAGGGTGAAGCCGCTGCCGTACTGGGCCTTGCGGTCGTCGGCGACGGGCGGCGGGGCGGTCCCGTAGTCGAGCGCGGGCGCCTCCTTCTCGATGAACTTGGTGCGCCACTCGCCGTCGACGGCCATGGCGACCTTGCCCTTCTGGAAGGGGTTGGACGCCTCGAACTCCTGGCCCATCGACCGCATGAACCTGCGCGCGTTCTGCAGGCCGTACCAGTCGAGCAGGTCCTTGGACCATCTCAGGTAGGCCTTGAACGCCGGGTCCCTGGAGAAGTTGGCCCTGCCGTCGTCGCCGAGCCACTTCACGCCGAAGCTGGGGGCGATGTGCTGCGGCGTGTGCTCGTAGTACTGGGTCGAGGGCATGAAGCCGGCGACCTTGATGGTGCCGTCGGGGTCGCGGACGGTGAGCTTCTTGGCGAGCGCGGCCAGCTCGCTCATCGTCGTGGGCGGCTTCTCGCCCTTCATCAGCTTCTTGTTGTAGTAGAGGCCGTAGGCGTCGGCGAGCAGCGGCAGCGCGCACCGCTTGCCCTTGAACTGCGTGTACTCCTGGACGGCCTTGGGGAAGATGCCGAGGTCGAGCTTGTCCTTCTGGATGCGCGGGGTCAGCTCCTGCCACGCGCCGCTCTGGCAGAACTGGCCGAGGTTGTCGGTGGTGAACGAGGAGGCCACGTCCGGCGGCTTGCCGCCGCGGATGGCGTTGGTGATCTGCTCGTCGGTCTGGTTGCCGGTGATCTTGACGGTGATGTTGGGATGGGCGCGGCGGAACCCGGCGACGGCGTCCTGGAACGCCTTGACCTCGTGGTCGGCGCTCCAGCCGTGCCAGACCTCGATCGTCTGCGGGGCGTCGGCCCCGGGTCCGTCGTCCTTGCCGTCGCCGCCCGCCGTGCAGGCCGGGGCCGCGGCGAGGGCGAGGACGGCGGCCAGGGCCACGGCGCGGGGTGCGGGCCGGGATGGGGGGTGGATGCGCACTCCGGTTCCTCCTTAGGGGAGGGCGGCAGGGGGGACCGCCCGGATCAGGGAGTGGTGCTGGAGAAGGTCTCCTCGCGGGCGTCGCCGAGCGCCAGGTGCAGGGCGCCCGCCAGGACGGGGTTGCCCTGGACCGAGCTGAGCCGGACCGGCGGCCTGGGGATGGTCATGGTGTGCAGCTCGCGCTCGACGAGCGTGCGCAGCGGCTCGCCGCCCGACCGCAGCACGTCGCCGGTGAGGACGATGAGCTGCGGGTCCAGGACGGCGACGACGGTCGCGAGGGTGGCGCCGAGGCGGGTGGCCAGCTCGGTGAGCGCGGCGCCCGCCTCCGGTGAGCCGGTGGCGGCGGCGCGGCCGACGGCGGTCGCGGCGTCGCGTCCCCGGAAGCCGTGGGCCCGCATCAGCTTGAGCACGGCGGCGCCGCCGGTGAGGCTGTGCACGCCGCCGGTGTGGGTGCGCCTGACGTCGCGCCGGAGCGGCGCGCCCGCGACGGGCATGTAGCCGATCTCGCCCGCGCCGCCGGTCGCCCCGCGGTGCAGCGCGCCGCCGAGCACGACCGCCATGCCGACGCCCTCGGCGACCCACAGCAGCACGAAGTCGCGGGCGTCGCCCGCCTGCCCGGCCGACAGCTCGGCGAGCGCCGACAGGTTGACGTCGTTCTCGATCGAGACCGGCGGGCCGAGCGCGTCGGTGAGGCGCTTGCCGAGGTCGGGGACGTGCCAGCCGGGGATGTGCGCGGCGTAGCCGAGCCTGCCGGTGGTGGGGTCGACCGCGCCGCCGATGCCGACGACCACGCGCCGCAGCCGGTCGCGGGGTATCGCGGGCCGCGCGGCGCCGACGGCGGCGTCGAGCGCGGCGCGGACCCGTGCCACCGCGTCCACCCCCGAACGCGCCGGTGTGGGCAGCGTGTGCTCGCCCGCGACCGCCCCGGTCAGGTCGGCCACGACGGCGCGGATGCGGGCCGGGGTCACGTCCAGGCCGGCGACGTAGGCCGCGGCCGGGTTGATGCGGTAGAGCTCGGCGGTGCGGCCGGGCAGCCCCTCGCGGATGCCGTCCTGGACGACCAGGCCCGCCTCGACCAGGCGGGCCAGCAGCTGCGACGCGGTGGGCTTGGAGATGCCGGTCAGGCTCGACAGCTGCGGCCGGGTGAGCGGTCCGCGGGCCAGCAGCACCTCGAGCGCCGCGCGGTCGTTGATGGCCCGCATCAGGCTCGGCCTGCCAGGGGTGGGTGCCGTCAAGGGATCGCCTCCGCCCGCGCCGGAACCGCAGAGTTAGGAAAGTTTCCTAACTTGGAAGTGAACGTAAGGATCCCCGCGTGATCCGTCAAGGCCCCATTTCAGGCGGGCGGCGCGGGTGGAGCGGGCGGGCCGGGCGGGCCGGTGCGGCTCAGGGCGCCGCCACGATGAAGCTGGAGTTGCCGAAGCCGACCTCGTCGCCCGGGCGGACGCGCACGGGGCCGGTCAGCCGCCAGCCGTTGACGCGGGTGCCGTTCATCGAGCCCAGATCGGAGATCATCCAGCCGTCGTCGCCGTGGTAGATCTCGGCGTGGAACCGGGAGACGGTGAGGTCGGTGAGGATGAACTGGCAGCCGGGCGCGCGGCCGACGACGATGCGCGTGAGGCCGGGCGGCGGGAGCATGAACCGCGGCAGCCGGGGCGCCCGCCAGGCCGCCTCGATGCGCGCGGTGACCTGCGAGACCGACGAGATGATGCCGGTGAGCCGGTTGACGACGCGGTTGGTGGACGGCAGATCGTGCACGATGTCGGCGAGCTCGGCCTGGCTCTGCGCGCGCAGCACCTGGTCGACCCGCCGCTCGAACGTCTCGTGGGACATCCGGCCTTCGGCCACGCGGTCGCTGAGCGCGCGCAAGACGCGGTCGCGCTCCATATCGGACGCTCTCACCGGATATGAGGGCTGACCGTCCATAGCTGTGAGTATCCAGATCCCGTCGTCGCCTGTCCAGGAAAGCCCGCATCCCCAGAATAAGTGATCATCATTGCTGATCCCCTTACCGCTGAGGGCCCCGCGGGTCCGCGAGGCTCTTTCGTTGGACGCCCGCCGGCCGGGCGGAGTTCGGGCGGCCGGCGGGCTTTCGGCAGGCTTTCGGGCGGGCTCTCCGCGCGCGTCAGCGCGACAGGAGGTCCCGGGCGATGTGGGTGACCTGGATCTCGTCGGTGCCGGCGTAGATCTGGAACGACTTGGCGTCGCGGGCGAGCTGCTCGACGCGGTACTCGCTCATGTAGCCGTTGCCGCCGAACAGCTGCACGGCCTCCATCGCGACCTCGCTGGCTGCCTGCGCGGAGTAGAGCTTCATCGCCGACGCCTCGGCCAGCGTCGGGGTGCGCCCGGCACGCTGCATCTCGATGTGCCGGAAGACCAGGTTCTGCACGTTGATGCGCGCGACCTCCATCTTGGCCAGCTTCAGCTGGATGAGCTGGAAGTCGCCTATCGGCTGGCCCCACAGCTCGCGCTTCTTGGCGTAGTCGACCGACAGCCTCAGGCACTCCTCGATGACGCCGAGGGACATGGCAGCGACCCCGGCGCGTTCGGTGACGAAGTTCTGCTTGGCCGACTCCTTGCCGCCGCCCGAGCCGCCGGTCAGCAGCCGGTCCGCGCCCGCCCGCACGTCGTTGAGGAACAGCTCGCCGGTGGGGGAGGAGTGCAGGCCCATCTTGCGCAGTGGCCTGCTCTGGTCAAGGCCGGGCATGCCGCGGTCGAGCACGAACGTGAGGATCTCGCGGTCGCGCGGGTCCTCCCCGTTGTCGAGCTTGCAGTAGAAGACGATGGTGTCGGCGTACGGGCCGTTGGTGATGAACGTCTTGGAGCCGTTGATGACGTACTCCTCGCCGGCCTTGCGCGCGGTGGCCAGCATGCCGCCGAACGCGTCGGAGCCGGAGCCCGGCTCGGTGATCGCCCAGGCGCCGACCTTGTCCATGGTGAGCAGGTCCAGGCCCCAGCGCTCCTGCTGCTCGACCGTGCCGCGCTTCATGATCGTGCCCGCCGCGAGCCCGAGGCTGACGCCCATCGCGGTGACCAGGCCGGGGGAGACCTTGCACAGCTCGATGATCGGCAGCATGGTCATCGCCGCGTTCGCGCCGGCCGGATGGTCCTCGCCGGAGCCGCCGCTCTCGCCGCTCTCGGCGCCGCCCTCACGCTGCTTGCGGACGCGGGAGGCGAACGAGGACCGGGCCAGCTCGTCCATGCCGAAGGTCTTGAACAGGCTCCGGATCAGGTCGTAGGGCGGCAGGTCGCCGGCGTCCAGGGCGTCCAGGTTCGGCCGGACCTCCGCGTCGATCCAGCCGCGCACCGCGTCGCGGATCATGACGTCCTCGTCGGACCACTCGATCATCTCGCCAGCCTTTCGAATCCCGCTCGGTGATGAGGCATATCCAAGCAGAAGCCGAAAGTAAGCGCTTATTGAGGGTGGGCTACTTCTCGAAGGAGACGACGTCGGCGAGGATCCCGCCGCCGGAGGTCTGCCGTTCGTCGGAGGGGCTGTCGTAGACCACCAGGAGCTTGGGCCCGGCCGCGTCGGGCTCGTCCAGGACCACGATGCCCTCGGCGTGGTCGTCGCCCTCCCCGTACGGGAGCTCGCCGAGCACGTGCAGCTCGCCGGCGGGCACGATGTCGGCGGCGGCGACCTTGGCGGCGCCGGGCCAGCGCACGACGCGCACCGGGCCGTCCAGGTCCATCGTCGGGCCGGTGAGGATGAGCAGGTCGTCGCCGTGCGGGCACAGGTCGCGGATGCCGAGGCCGCTCAGGTCAAGGAAGTGGGTGCGGTAGAGCTCCCCGCCGTCCCCGATGGGGCGCAGGCGCAGGCGGTGCGGGTCGTCCGGGTGCGTCTCGGGGCGGATCTCGATGAGCACCGCCCAGCCGCGCAGCACCGGGCCGCGCAGCCCGATGTAGAGGCGGTCGCCCTGGGCGGCGATGCCCTCGATGTCGATGCCGTTGTCCTTGCTCGGGATCGGCAGGAACGGCGCCAGATGCGGGTCGTCGGCGAGCAGGTCGGTGATGGAGTCGCCGTGCCCGCCGAGCACGGCCGCGGTGTGCTCGCCGCGCCGCCGGGTCACCTCGGGCAGGCCGTCGTCGCCGGTCACCAGGGGGAGCCGGGCCAGGATGAAGCGGTTCTCCTCGCGCACGACCGAGGCCAGCCGCTTGCGCCCCTTGGCGTCGGACTGCCCGGGCTTGACCTTCTTGCGCTTGAGGCTGTGCGAGCCGATCGCCCACAGCCAGCCGTTGGCGCGGGCCAGGCCCTCGATGTCGGCCTCCTCGTCCGGCCCGGCCGGCAGCGGGATCAGGTCGCCGAGGGCCACCGAGCGGTGGTCGTCGTAGGCGGTCACCCGCCCGAGCCCGTCGGTGGTCGCGGTCAGCCGCTCGATGGTGGCGGTCTCGTCGCCCGCCACCCACAGGCAGGCGCCGTCCTGGCGGACGGCGGAGAGGTTGGTGTGCGTCTCGGCCTCACGGCTCTCGTGCCCGAAGCGGAGCTCGACCCGGCGTTCCACGATCATGCGCTGATGGTCCCACACAATCCGGTACGAAGAACGCGGTATCATCCCAGGTCACTTGTGATCTACATTGTAAAGGCCGGATCCCAGTGCACCGGCAGCCGCACCGGCTTCCGGAACACCAGCCCCCGCGCCGTCACCACATCGGCCGGATCGAGCCGGAGACCGGGGAGCCGGTCGAGCAGCGCCGCCAGGGCGGTACGGGTCTCCAGGCGGGCCAGGTGAGCGCCGAAGCAGAAGTGCGGCCCGTGCGCGAACGCCAGATGGTCGGCGGCGTTGGCGCGGCGCACGTCGAACCGGTCGGGGTCGGTGAAGACGGCGGGGTCGCGGTTGGCTCCGGCGATGGACACGCGCACCAGGTCGCCCTTGTGGACGCGCGCTCCGCCGAGCGTGACGTCCCGCGTGGCGTAGCGGTCCACGACCGAGGCCGACGGCTCGAACCGCAGCGACTCCTCGATCGCGGCGTCCAGCAGGCCGGGATCGGCCCGGACCAGCGCGAGCTGCCCGGGGTGCCCGAGCAGGTGCAGCACCGCGTTGGAGATCATGCCCTCGGTCGTGTCGATGCCGCCGAACATCAGCACTGCGGCGTTCGAGGTGACCTCCTCGGCGGTGAGGCCCTCCTCCTGGTGCGCGGCCTCGGCGAGCAGCGAGGCCGGCCCCGGCCGCGTGATCGCCTCGTGGACGGCCGCGCTCAGCCGCTGGTAGGCGTCGCCGGCGTGGCCCGGGCGCCCGGCGGTGATGTCGGAGACCGCCACGACGAACGCGTCGTACCAGGACCGCACGGTCGTGGCGTCGACGCCCGCCAGGCCGAGCGCCTCGGCCACGACGGAGACGGCGAGCGGGCCCGCCAGGTCGCCGCGCAGCTCGGCCCGCCCGGCGGGCGCGATCGCGGCGACGAGGCGGTCCACCTCGGACCGGACGAACGCGGTGAAGCGCTCGCGGGTCCGTGCCGGGCGGAACGGGCGGGCGAACGGCTCGCGGTGGCGGGTGTGCGTCCGCCCGTCCAGCGACAGCATGCTGGGGCCGACGACCTGCGCGGTGGAGAACCGCGGGTCGTCGACGGTGAACGCCGCCGCGTCGCGCATCACCCGCAGCGCCAGGTCGTGGGAGGTGACGAGCCAGCCGTCGAAGGCGGGCAGCCACGAGACCGGCTCGCGGGCGCGCAGCCGGGCCAGGAGCGGATGCGGGTCGTTCTCCAGCTCCTCGACCGTGGCCGCCGCGCCGACCGGGAACGATGCTGGTGCAGGCGTCATCCCTGCGAGGGTAGTCTCCCGGCGCTCATGCGGCGGTGGGGCGCCCCTCCCACCAGGTTCGGCCTGGTTCGGGGAGGGTGTGGATGGGGTCGTAGTACTCGTACCGGCGGTCGAGTGCCTGGGGATCGGCGGCCTCCAGGGCGGTGCGGTAGTTCTTGGTCCAGTACGAGATGCCCCGCTCGCGGTCGTAGTCGGCGAGCTGGTGCACCCAGCGCTTGCCGACGTAGGGCACGTCGCAGACGATGCGCGGCGTGGCGAACCCCGGCAGATAGCCCATGATCGCGTGCTGGAGCTCCTGCGCCTCCCACACCGCGACCCGCCAGTGCTCGCTGTAGGGGATCATGTCGCACATGTAGAGGTAGTACGGCAGGATCCCGGCCTCGTCGAGCAGCGCGAACGACAGGTCCAGCAGCTGCTCGGGCGTGGTGTTGACACCGCGCAGCAGCACGCCCTGGTTGCGGACGTCGCGGATGCCGGTGTCGAGCATCGCCTTGGCCGCGCGGGCGACCAGCGGGGTGACCGACTGGGCGGCGTTGACGTGGGTGTGCACGGCGATCTGCACGCCGCGTTCGTGGGCCTTGGTGGCCAGCCGTTCCATGCCGGCGCGGACCTCGTCCTGCAGCCAGTGCTGCGGCAGGCCCATCAGCGCCTTGGTGGCCAGGCGGATGTCGCGGATGTTGCCGATGTCCAGCAGGGCGTCCACGAACGACTCCAGGCGCGGCCAGGGCAGGTTGGCGACGTCGCCGCCGGAGACCACCACGTCACGGACGCCGGGGGTGCGGCGCAGGTAGTCGAGCATGGCGCCGTGCCGGTCGGGGGCCTTGAGGGTGAACTTGTGCTTGTCCACGGCCGGGGTGGAGGTGCCGACCAGGTCCATGCGCGTGCAGTGGCCGCAGTACTGCGGGCAGGTCGGCAGCAGCTCGGCCAGCACCTTGGTGGGGTAGCGGTGGGTGAGTCCCTCGACCGCCCACATCTCGGCCTCGTGCAGGGAGTCGCGCGCCGCGTACGGGTGGGAGGGCCAGTCGGCCCTGCGGTCGCCGAAGACCGGGATCATGTAGTGGCGCACCGGGTCGGCCAGGAACGCCTCGGTGGAGCTCACGTCCATCGTGTTGAGCATCTGCGGCGTGACCAGCATCGACATGGTGGCGCGTTCGGCCTGGTCGCGCTCCAGGTCGGTGTAGAACGACTCGTCCAGCAGCTCGCCCATGACGGCGCGCAGCTGCCGGATGTTCTTGACGCAGTGCGCCCGCTGCCACTGCGCGGACTCCCACTCGGCGGTCGTGATGTCGCGCCAGCCGGGGAGGCGCCGCCAGTCGGGCTCCTCCAGCGGCCGGCGCCGGTAGGCATACGGCTGGGCCGAAATCCCGGCATCGCCGCCGGCGGTACGGGATTCGGGCTGCAGAGCAGTGGTCATCGTTGACCCCCCTCGCGCGATCACTCTTAACGAAATCTTGTCTGAGACGGACGTTACGGGAAGAATTTCGGATTAACCAGTGGTGCCCCGGACATCCTCCGGGCATCCAATTCGGACAGAAGAGATGAGGCGGGCGGATAGATGGCCGATCCACGCACGAGCACGTCCCCCGTGGGGCTCCACCGCGTCATGGAGCCGCCGGGCGTTCTTCCCCAGGCGGCCGCGCGGCTCGACACCGATCCGCGGATCGGCCCCGACGAGGTGCGCGTACGGGTGGAGCGGCTCAACCTCGACGCGGCCTCCTACCGGCAGCTGCACACCGCGCACGGCGGTGACCCGGACGCCCTCCGCCGCGCGGTACTGGAGATCATCCACGCGCGCGGCAAGATGCAGAACCCGGTGACCGGCTCGGGCGGCATGCTCGTCGGCGTCGTCGAGGAGGCGGGACCGGCGTCCCCGCTGGGCCTCAGGCCGGGGGAGCGGATCGCGACGCTGGTGTCGCTCACGCTCACGCCGCTCGCGATCACCGACGGGCTGGCCCGCTGGGACGGGCGGTCCGAACAGGTGCCGGCCGAGGGGCACGCGATCCTGTTCGCGCGTTCGATCGCCGCCGTGCTCCCCGCCGACCTGCCGGTGCCGCTGGCGCTGTCGGTGATGGACGTGTGCGGCGCGCCGGCCCTCACCCACCGCGTCGTCCGCCGGTACCGGGAGCGCCGCGAGACCGCGCCCGGCGGGCCGGGTGCGCCCGTGGTGGCGGTGCTGGGGGCGGCGGGCAAGAGCGGGTCGCTCTCGCTGGCGGCGGCCCGGCGCGCGGGCGCGGCCCGCACGATCGGGCTGGTCCCCACCGAGGAGGAGGAGCGCCGGCTGGCGGCCACGGGCCTGGCCGACAAGGTCGTGCGCGCCGACGCGCGCGATCCGGTCGCGGTGGCCGCCGCCCTCGGCGAGCCCGCCGACGTGACCGTGGTGTGCGTGGACGTGCCGGGTTGCGAGCACGGCGCGATCCTGGCCACCGCGCCGGGCGGCACGGTGGTCTTCTTCTCGATGGCGACCTCGTTCGCGGCCGCCGCGCTGGGCGCCGAGGGCCTGGCGGCCGACGTCACCATGCTGATCGGGAACGGTTACGTCCCCGGGCACGTCGATCTGGCGTTGGACCTCCTGCGGTCGGAGCCCGCGGTTCGCGCGTTGTTCACCGCCCGCGACGGGATGATCCGGCAAGAATGACCGGCAGGAAACCCCAGATCATCATTGAGGAGCACCGTGATGGCGAGCATCACCCGGTCACTGCGCGAGCTTGACCACAAGGAACGCCAGGCCCAGATCGTGGAGGTGCTGGTCGACGCCTTCTCCGACCTGATGGAGCGCAGTCCCGCCGAGTTCCGCCGCCGGTTCCGCAAGATGGCCACCGACCCGTTCGCCTTCTACCGGGGCAGCGCCTGCCTGTTCTACGCCGACATCGTCGGCGACGAGGACCCGTGGGCCGACGAGCGCACCGGCCGGGTCTGGATCCAGGGCGACCTGCACGCGCAGAACTTCGGCACGTACATGAACGACGACGGCATCTTCGTCTTCGACGTCAACGACTTCGACGAGGCCTACGTCGGGCACTTCACCTGGGACGTCAAGCGCCTGGTGGCCAGCCTGGCGCTGATGGCGTGGAGCAAGGCCGTCTCCGACTCGGGCATCCAGCGGCTGATCGAGACCTATGTCCGCGCCTACGTCGACCAGGTGCGGCACTTCGCCGAGCAGGACCACGACCACGACCAGGCTTTCGCGCTCACCCTCGACAACACCGGCGGCTACATCCGCTCGGTGCTGGTGGCGGCGCTGGCCAACCGCCGGATCGAGCTGCTGGACGAGATGACGCTGGTGGAGCAGCAGGAACGCCGCTTCCGCAACCGGCCGGGCGTGCGCCGCCTGGACGAGGCCGAACGCGCCAAGGTGGAGGCGGCCTACGAGGCGTACCTGACGACGATCCCCGTCGACAAGCGGCTGCGGCCCATCACCTACCAGGTGAAGGACATCGTGGGCGCCTCGGGGTTCGGCATCGGCTCGGCGGGGCTGTCGGCGTACAACATCCTGGTGGAGGGCAACACCCAGGCGCTGGAGAACGACGTGGTCCTGTCGATGAAGCAGGGCAACGTCGCCGCGCCCAGCCGGGTCGTCGACGACCCGCGCATCCGCGACTACTTCCAGCACCACGGCCACCGCACCGCGGTCTCGCGGCGCGCGCTGCAGGCCAACACCGACCCGTGGCTCGGCTACACCGAGCTGGACGGGGTGGGCTACGTCGTGCAGGAGCTCTCGCCCTACGAGGAGGACCTGGACTGGTCCGCGCTCACCGAGCCCGAGGAGATGCTCCCGGTGCTCGACGACCTCGGCCGCGCCACCGCCAAGATCCACTGCGTGTCCGACACCGACTCCGACCACACCCTGGTCGGCTTCCAGGTCGAGGACGCCATCAACGCGGCCATCGGCCCGGACGAGAAGGCCTTCGTCGAGGCGATGGTGGCGTTCGGGATGGAGTACGCCGCGATCGTCCGTGACGATCACCGTCTGTTCGTGGACGCGTTCCGCAACGGCGAGATCCCTGGGCTGTGACGACGGAGACCGGTCGAGATCGTTGAGGTTCTTGCGGATCGGGTGCTCTTTGCCGGAGGATCTTCCGTAAGAATCCCGTCAACGTGGACGATTGTTCGAGGGGGTCGGCAATGACGCCGCAGCGAAAACTCGATCTCGACCCGGCGGTGGTGGGGCGGGCCAGACGGCTGGCCGCCCGCGCCGCCGAGCCGGTCATCGAGATGGCCCGGACCCACACGACCGTCTCGGTGGAACGGGCGCTGCTGCGGCTGGCGGGCCTGCGCGGCGCCGACGGCGACGGCCGTCCCTGGGTCAACCACCTCGCCGACGCCGTCCGCGACCAGGTGGGCCTGGAGCACGGCGTGGCGCTGCCGGTGTGGGACGCGCTGGTGACCGGGCCGCACGCCTCGCTCGCCGAGCTCGCCGAGGCCGCCGCGCTGGGCCGGGTGTCGTTCCGGCTCCCCGCGGGGCCGGACGAGGCGGCCGCGCGGGCGGCGGCGCGGCGGGCGGCCCGGGCAGGGATCACCGCGATCGACCGGCGGCGCGCCGAACGCGACCGGGTGCTGGCGGAGGTCGGTGATCCGCCGCAGCCGTGGATCTACCTGATCGTGGCCACCGGCGACATCTACGAGGACATCCCGCAGGCGCAGGCGGCCGCCCGCGAGGGCGCCGACGTGGTCGCGGTGATCCGTTCGACCGGGCAGTCGCTGCTGGACTTCGTGCCCGAGGGCGCCACCCGCGAGGGGTACGCGGGCACCTACGCCACACAAGAGAACTTCCGGCTGATGCGGGCCGCCCTCGACGACGTCTCGCGCGAGCTGGGGCGCTACGTGCGGCTGACCAACTACGCCTCCGGGCTGTGCATGCCCGAGATCGCGACGCTGGCCGGGCTCGAACGCCTGGACATGATGCTCAACGACTGCATGTACGGGATCATCTTCCGCGACATCAACCCGCGCCGGACGTTCATCGACCAGCGCTTCTCCCGGCAGATCCACGCGCGCGCCGGAATCGTCATCAACACCGGCGAGGACAACTACCTCACCACGGCCGACGCGGTCGACGCCGCCCACACCGTCATCGTCAGCCAGCTGCTGAACGAGCGGTTCGGGCACGAGGCCGGGCTCTGCGACGCCCAGCTCGGGCTGGGCCACGCGTTCGAGATCAACCCGGCGATCCCCGGGTCGTTCCGGCTGGAGCTGGCGCACGCGCAGCTGGTGCGCGAGCTGTTCCCCGACGCGCCGCTGAAGTACATGCCGCCGACCAAGCACATGACCGGCAACATCTTCGCCGGCTACCTGCTGGACGCGTTCTTCAACCTGGCCGGCGTCATGACCGGTCAGTCGATCATCCTGATCGGGATGATGACCGAGGGCATCCACACGCCCTGGCTGTCGGACCGCGACCTGGCGCTGGAGAACGTGCGGTACGTCCGCGACGCCTGCGGCGACCTCGCCGACGACTTCATGCCGCGGCCCGGCGGGTTCGTCGCGCAGCGCGCCCGGCAGGTGCTGTCGGAGTCGGTCGACCTGCTCGACCGGATCTGCGACGACGGGCTCCTCACCGCGATCGCCGACGGCACGTTCGGCATCACCCGCCGCCCCGCCGACCGCGGCAAGGGCCTGGAGGGCGTCGCCGAACGCGCCGGCGGGTACTTCAACCCCGCGATCGAGATCCTCGACGCCGAGGACCCGCACGCCGGCCACGGCGTTCACACCGAGGAGGTGCCGGCATGACCCCGTCCCAGGGCAGCACCCGATCACCGGGAAGCCCCCAATCACCGGGAAGCGCGCGTCCCGCAGGGAGCACCCACACCCAGGCCCCGGCCGAGCCCGCCGACACCCGGCAGGTCATCCGGCCCTACGGCGACACCACCGGCGACGGCATGGTCCAGGTCTCGTTCACCCTGCCCGTCCCGGCGGGCAAGCGCGCCGAGGCCGCCGCGCTCCAGCTCGCCGGCAAGATGGGACTGGACCCGGCCAGCGTCGTGCACGCCAAGCCGATGGGGCCCGACTTCACGTTCTTCATCGTGTACGGGCGGACCGGCCACCTGATCGACTACGCCTCGATCCCCGTGCCGGAGGGCCGGGAGTACCCGCTGTTGAGCGCCAAGGAGGTCAACGCGGCGATCCGCGCGGCGCTGGGCCGGCGGCTGGTGATCGTGGGCGCCTGCATCGGCACCGACGCCCACACCGTCGGGATCGACGCGATCCTCAACGTCAAGGGCTTCGCGGGGGAGAAGGGCCTGGAGTACTACCGCGAGATCCAGGTGGTCAACATGGGCGCGCAGGTCGCCGTCGCCGAGCTGGTCGAGCGCGCCAAGGCCGACAACGCCGACGCCGTGCTGGTCTCCCAGGTCGTCACGCAGAAGAACGCCCACCTGCACAACACCAAGCAGATGGCCGCCGCCTTCCACGCCGAGTACCCGACGGCCGTCGCCGCCGGGATGGGCCGCCCGCTGCTGGTGGCGGGCGGGCCCCGCTTCGACACCGTCACGCCGGCAGACCTCGGCGTCGACCGCATCTTCGGCAAGGGCACCACTCCCGCCGAGGTCGCCAGCTATCTCGTCCACGCGCTGCTGCCCAGGGAGGCGACCCGGTGACCGGTCAGGGTGACGAAGGCCAGAGTAACGAAGGGCGGCCCTTCGGCGGGCGGAGTTTCGAGGGCCTGCGGGTCACGCACCGCCGGTACGTGCCCTACGCCCACGCGCACTACGCCGGTGACCTCGTCGACGGCGCCTACGTCCTCGGGATGTTCGGCGACGTCGCCACCGAGGTGTGCATCCGCACCGACAACGACGAGGGGCTGTTCGCGTCCTACTCCGACGTGCGGTTCCGCGCGCCGCTGCGGGCCGGGGACGTGGTCGAGGCCACCGCGACCGTCGCCGCGGTGGGACGCCGCAGCCGGACGCTGGAGTTCGAGGCGCGGGTGGTGTGCCGCGGCACGCCGGGCAAGGGCGCCTCGGCCGCCGAGGTGCTCGCCGAACCGATCATCGTGGTCACCGCGACCGGCACGGTGGTGGTGCCCGAACCGGTGCCGCCGCAGTTGTGACCCCGGTGACCACCGTGATTTGCGAACTCGCGCCGATCATGGTTTTCACCTTGTGAAACAAGGGCTTCACGCAGAACGTGAAGCGGTTGACAAGGGCCTGGAAGCCGGTAGTTTTGCTGCAGTCCAGCACGGGACTCACCGATCGGCCGCTCGAGGCGCCACCGGCACCGCGCCGCGACGGGCACGAGCGCGGACGCGCTTCCGGCCCGTCCGAGCCAGGTGCAGGTGACCGGCAGCCGCGTCACGGCGGAGCCGCCCGATCGGGCGGGGGCTTGGACCCGGGAAGGGCCCGGACATCCAGTAGAAAACGGAGCATCATCGTTCTCACCGCCTGTGGGACGACTCCGGCCCGATGGATGTCACGGGCCCTCTTCCGTGCCCCTGGAGTGTCCTTGGCATCCCCTCACCGTCTCCTGGTCGTGTCACGCCCGCCTGAGCGGTAGCGTTCCGGCCAGTGGTGTTCTCGACAAGGAGCCAAGGGTGGCGCAGGAGACTCTCCCGGAGCAGGCACCGGCCGTGGCCGGTCCCGCCGGGTCCGCCGGTGAGCCCGGCGACGACGCCCCCCGCGGGCGTGCCGCGCGCCTGGTGAGGTTCGGGCGGACCGGCGGGCGCGCCGGATGGCCGCGGACGCTCCTGGCGATCGCCGCGGGCCTGGTGATGTGGCTGGCGTTCCCGCCGGCCGACCTGTGGCCGCTGACGCCCGTCGGCGTGGCGATGCTGACGCTGGCGCTGCGCGGCCTGCGCGCCCGCACCGCCGCCTGGCTCGGCTTCGTCGGCGGCGCCGCGTTCTTCCTGCCCGTCCTGACCGGCATCATCAAGATCGGCCCCGACGGCTGGATCATCCTGAGCCTGGTCCAGGCGCTCTACTTCATCCCGCTGGGCATCGGCGTCGCGCTGGTGACCCGGCTGCCCGCGTGGCCGGTGTGGACCGCCGCCCTGTGGGTCGCCGAGGAACTGCTGCGCGGCAACGTGCCGTTCGGCGGCTTCCCCTGGGCGCGGCTGGCGTTCAGCCAGACCGCGACCCCGCTCACCCCCTACGCCTCCGTCGGCGGCGCGCCACTGGTCAGCTTCCTGACGGCCCTGATCGGCGGCCTGCTCGCCTACGCCGCGGTGACCGTCCTCGGCCGCCGTACGGGCCCGCCGCGGGCCGCGGCACGGCCGGCGGCCATCGCGCTCGGCGCCGCCGCGGTGATCGTCGGCGGCGGGCTCGCCATCCCGACGCCGGCCGCGGGCAGGCCGGTCACCGTCGCCGTCGTCCAGGGCAACGTGCCAAGGCTCGGCCTGGACTTCCACGGGCAGCGCAAGGCCGTGCTCGACAACCACGTGCGGCAGACCCACGAGCTCGCCCGGCGGATCCGCGCCGGCCAGGTCGCGCGCCCCGAGCTGGTGGTGTGGCCGGAGAACGCCAGTGACCTCGACCCCTACATCGAGGCCGACGCCTACACCGCCATCGACGGCGCCGTCCGCGACGTCGGCGTCCCGGTCCTGGTCGGCGCCCTGGTCGACACCCCCGACGGCGAGCGCGTGGAGAACCGCGGCATCGTCTGGGACCCGCGCACCGGACCCGGCGACTACTACGTCAAGCGGCACCCGGTGCCGTTCGGCGAGTACCTGCCGTTCCGCGGCGTCCTCACCAAGCTGATCACCCGCTTCGAACGCGTCCCGCGCGACTTCGCCAAGGGCACCCGCTCGGGCGTCATGCGGATGGGCCCCGTCACGATCGGGGACGTGATCTGCTTCGAGGTCGCCTACGACAAGGAGGTCCGCGACGTCGCCACGGGCGACCTCCTGGTCGTGCAGACCAACAACGCCACCTACGGCAGGACCAGCCTGCCGCCGCAGCAGATCGCCATGTCCCGGCTGCGCGCGGTCGAGCATGGCCGTACGATCTTGGTGGCCGCGACGAGCGGCATCAGCGCGATCGTGGCGCCGGACGGGACGATGATCGACCGGTCCCGGGAGTTCACCCCCGACATCCAGGTGGCGAGCGTGCCGGCGCGCACCTCGCGTACGCTGTCGGACCGGCTCGGGGCCAAGCCGGAGTGGGCGCTCGCGCTGCTGGCCGCCGGGGCGGCCGGTGTGGCCGTACGGACCGCCCGCAGGAAGAACGAGGGGAAGTAGACACCGATGGAGATCCCAGCCGAGCTCGGCAGGGTGCTCGTGATCATTCCGACGTACAACGAGCGGGACAACATCAAGAGCATCGTGGGCCGGGTGCGAGAGGCCGCGCCGTCGGTGGACCTGCTCGTGGTCGACGACGCCAGCCCCGACGGCACCGGTGACCTCGCCGACGCCCTCGCCGAGTCCGACGAGCACGTCAAGGTCCTGCACCGGACCGGCAAGGAGGGCCTCGGCCCCGCCTACATCGCCGGTTTCCGGTGGGCGCTGGAGCGCGGGTACGACGTCATGGTCGAGATGGACGCCGACGGCTCCCACCAGCCCGAGGAGCTGCCCCGCCTGCTCGCCGCGCTCACCGACGCCGACCTGGTGATCGGGGCGCGCTGGGTACCGGGCGGCAAGGTCCTCAACTGGCCCAAGAGCCGCGAGGTGCTGTCGCGCGGCGCCAACACCTACACCCGCCTGATGCTGGGCGTGCCGCTGCACGACGCGACCGGCGGCTACCGTGCCTTCCGCGCCGCCACCCTGCAGAAGATCGGCCTGGAGGGCGTCGACTCGCGCGGCTACTGCTTCCAGATCGACCTGGCCCTGCGGGCGCTGCGGCAGGGACTGAAGGTCGTCGAGGTGCCGATCACGTTCGTCGAGCGCACCCACGGCAGCAGCAAGATGAGCCGCGACATCATGGCCGAGGCGATGCTGCGCATCACCCGGTGGGGCGTGGAGGCCCGGACCGCCCGGCTGCGCTCCCGCCGCTGAACCGGGCACCCCGGTTTCGCCCTGCGCATACTCGCCCGGCCGGGGAGCGGCGGGGGAAACGATCGGCGTCTCCCCGGCGTTGACAGGGGCAGAGACGATCCCCTACGCGAAGATGGAACCATGCTTGCCCTCGTGATGGTCCTGGCGTTCCTGGTCATGCCGATCCTGGAGATCTACGTGATCATTCAGGTGGGCGAGGTGATCGGCGGCTGGTGGACCGTGGCGCTGCTGCTGGCCGAGAGCCTGCTGGGCGGCTGGATCGTGCGCCGCGAGGGCCGGCGCGCCTGGCGGGCGCTGCAGGACACCCTGCAGCGCGGCGTCATGCCCGACAGAGAGCTGGCCGACGCGGCGCTGGTGCTGGTCGGCGGTGTGCTGCTGCTGACGCCCGGGTTCGTCACCGACTTCTTCGGGTTCCTGTTCGTGCTGCCGTTCACCCGGCCGGCGGTCCGGCGGCTGCTGGTCGCCTACGCGGGACGGCGCGTCAGGATCGCCCAGACGCGGGTCGGCCCGATGTTCCCGCCCGGCGGCCCGGGCTTCGACCCGTTCGGTACCGCTCCCGGTGCCGCTCACAACGCCGGGTCGCCGGGCGGGCCGGTGGTCCGCGGCGAGGTCGTCGAGGACGACGACAAGCGCCCCTGAGGCCTTCTCAGCGCCCCGCGGTCCGGTGTCCCGTCCTTGCCCGGCCTCGGGGCGCGTGCTCAACGCCGGGGCTGATGAACGCGGAAGGGCCCGTGCCGTCGGTGGACGGCACGGGCCCTGCCCGATCGTGTGTCAGCTGATCATGCGGTCTTCCTGCGCCCCGCTCGCAGGATCGCCAGACGCTCGGCGAGGACCTCCTCCAGGTCTTCGAGCGTCCTGCGCTCCATGAGCATGTCCCAGTGGGTGCGCGGTGGCTTGCCCTTCTTGGCTTGGGGCAGTTCTCCGTCCACTCGCAGGGCGGTGGCGCCGCAGTTGCGGCATTCCCAGGTCATCGGCACCTCGGCCTCGGCTGCGAGCGTCACGGTGAACCGGTGGCCCTTGGTACAGGTGTAGTCGACCTCCTGCCGAGGGGCCAGATCGGTGTTGCGATCGTTCTCGTAGCTCGTCGCTCCGAGTCGGGTGCCGCGAAGTGCGCGCTCGGCCATCGTCACGTGCCTCCCAGACGGCTTGCGGTGTTGTACTCCCCAACGCTCTATGCCGAGACAAGATTCCCGCAGTAGGGCCGATCCAACCCTGTAGTTGCGGCCGTACTGAGCCGCACGGGAGAAAGTTTCAGCGGCCGGACCCCTTGCGGGAACTGAGGACCTCGTCTATCAGGCCGTATTCGCGCGCCTCGGCCGCGGTGAAGAACCGGTCGCGGTCGATGTCGGCCGCGACCTCCGCCAGATCGCGGCCGGTCGCCTCGGCCAGGATCTCCTCCATCCGCTCCCGCATCCGGATGATCTCCCGTGCCTGGATCTCCAGATCGCTGGACTGCCCCCGCTGGACGTCGGTGGCGGGCTGCTGGAGCAGGATCCTGGAGTTGGCCAGCGCCGCCCGGCGCCCGGGGGTGCCCGCCGCCAGCAGGATCGCCGCGGCCGAGCTCGCCTGCCCGACGCAGGTCGTCTCGATCTCGGGCCGGATGTACTGCATGGTGTCGTGCACGGCCAGCATGGAGGTCAGGGAGCCGCCGGGGGAGTTGATGTAGAGGCTGATGGGCCGGTCGGGGTCGATGCCCTCCAGCGCCAGCAGCTGCGCGGTGATGTCGTTGGCCGCGGTGTCGTCGACGGGCGTGCCGAGGAAGACGATGCGGTCCTCGAACAGCTTGTTGTACGGGTTCATCTCCTTGATCCCGTACGAGGTGCGCTCGACGAACGACGGCAGTACGTAACGCCCTTCCGCCATCAGGGGCCCACCCGTTCGGTGCTGTCGACGACGTGGTCGACGAACCCGTACTCGCGGGCCTGCTCGGCGGTGAACCAGCGGTCCCGGTCGGCGTCGGCCTCGATCCGCTCCAGCGGCCGCCCGGTGTGGAAGGCGGTCCTCTCGGCCAGCATCCGCTTGAGGTACAGCGTCTGCTCGGCCTGGATCTTGATGTCGGACGCGGTGCCGCCGATGCCGCCGTGCGGCTGGTGCATCATGATCCGCGCGTGCCGCAGCGCGTAGCGCTTGCCGGGCGTGCCCGCGCACAGCAGGAACTGCCCCATCGAGGCGGCCATGCCGAGCGCGACGGTGGAGACGTCGTTGGGCACGAAATGCATCATGTCGTAGATCGCCATCCCGGCGTCCACCACGCCGCCGGGGGAGTTGACGTAGAGGGTGATGTCGCGCCGCCCGTCCTGCGCCGACAGCAGGAGCAGCTGCCCGCACACCCGGTTGGCGAGCTGGTCGTCGACCTCCTGGCCGAGGAAGATGATCCGCTCGGCGAGCAGCCGTTCGTACAGCGCCGCCTCCGCCAGCATCGGCGCCTCGGCCACCGTGGCCCGGGCCCGCGGCGCGAACACCTCCGCCCGCGCACCGCCCGCCCCCGGGACCTGCGTTCCGTCCATGAGCCCTCCTCGTCAAGATCATCTGTACAGTCCGTACGTAATGTACGTGTGATGACCGTACTCTGGAGGACGAGCCAGGGCCAAGGGAGTTCGCCGTAAGATGAACAACGTGGAGAAGCCGGTAACGGAGGCGCGCGCGGAGTTCGCGGATCTGGTCAACCGCGTCGCCTACAGCGGTGAACGGGTCGCGATCACCCGGCGCGGCAAGGTCATGGCGGCGCTGGTGTCGGCCGAGGACCTGGAGCTCCTTGAGATGCTGAGCGCCGGGCGCATCGACCTCACGCAGTCCGGGCCCGCTGCGGCGGCGGAGGAGCGGCGCGCCCCGCAGAGCTCGCCCCTGCGGATCGCGGCCGAGTACCGCCCCGGCGGCCCGCCGCGCCCTCCTGGCTTCGGCCGCTGACCCGGGCGCCGGGTGCCTCGCGCCGCTCGTCCGCCTGCTCTTGATGACGTGACAGCGCCCCGGGCACGCCGGCGCAGTGGTGCCGGCGTGCCCGGGGCGCTGGACGGTTCCTGCGCTGCGGGCGTTGCTACAGGCTGCTCTCGTACGTCCGCAGGGTGGCGATGACCCGTCCCTTGGCGTCCAGGGCCGCGAGATCGGCGGGGGCGAAGCCTTCGTAGGGGTCCTCGGGGTTCGTCGGGCGCTTGGTCTTCGGTGGTCCCTGCTTGTGGTCCAGGACCGCCATGAAGTAGCCGCCCGCCCTGACCGGCACCAGGTGGCGCCGCCCGTCCTGCAGGGTCACGCGGATGGTGGTGGCGGGCGGCGCGGCCCGGCCGTACACGCCCATCCAGTCTCCGACCAGGGCGCCGTAGAGCCCGCCGAGAGCCCCCGTCCCCGGAAAGCTGACCTTGTCGGAGCACTCCAGCGAGCCGTCCTCGGCGTCCTCGGCGTCCTCGGCGTCCTTGCCGGGCTCAAGCCTGCGCAGGTACCGGCATTCGCCGCCCTTGGTGCCGGGGGCGGTCCACAGTTCCGCCGTCCCGCCCTCGGGCGCCTGCGCCCGGATGAGCATCCTCGCCTTGGAGGTAACCACGTCGCCCCATACGCTGTCGGAGTCGTTGCCCTGCTCGAACGCCTTGGTCACGCCGGTCGGGATGATCCCGGCGGCGTCGGCGCCGGCCCCGAGCGCGCCGATGCTCACCGTCGCGGCGAGGATGATCGTCCAGCGGCGGCGGCGGCGCCGCGGCGGCCGTTCGGTGGTGGCCGGGGCGTCCCGGCCGGTGGCCAGGATCCTGGCCAGGGCCCGGCGCCCTTCTGCGTCGTCGGCCGTGCCGACCTGCTCGGCCTCGCCGACCGGATTGCCGCGCCCCATGACCTCCCGGACGTGTGCCACCGTCTCGGCCGTGGGGGTCTCCGCGTGCCGCTGCCTCATGATTCAGCCTCCTTGGCCGCCAGCGTGCGCCGGCTGCGGGCTCGTCCGGTGTCCTGGTCGGCCAGCGCCCGGTCCAGGCGTTGCCGGGCGCGGTGCAGGCGCACGGCGAAGGTCTGCGGGGTGCATCCGGCGGCGGCGGCCGCGGCGGCGACGTCGAGGCCTTCCCAGCCCACCAGCCGCAGGGTCTCCTGATCCGCGGCCGACAGGCCGTGGAGCGCCTCGCGGAGCCGCAGTGACTCCACCACGGTCCCGGCGTGGTCGGCCCCGGTCCGCCGGGGCACGGCCGCGCCGAGCCGGGCTCCCAGGCGCAGCCTGCGGCGTTCGCCGCGGTGCTGGTTGGCCAGGGTGTTGCGGGCCACCGAGTACAGCCAGGGCAGGACCTGGTCGGCGTCGCGGGGTACCTCGTTCAGGCGCCGCCACGCGACCAGGAACGTCTCGGCCGCCACGTCGCGCGCCCGGTCGGGGTCGCTTCTGCGTGCCGCGTAGCGCAGCACGTCGGGATAGTGGCACTTGAACAGTGCCGTGAATCTCTCTTCGTCATCGTCCACACCCGCCTCCTGGGGCCCGTCGTCCGTTCGCCCTCCTATGTCCGGCAGCGGGTCCGGCATTACAGGGCGTCTCCGGTGATTCGCCGGGGGCCTGCCGTCGCGGGTCAGCCGGTCTGGCCGCCGGCGGCCGCCCGGGGCCACAGGCCGCGGGTGGCCATGACGTGCCGGAGGGTGACGAGCTCGTCGGTCATGATGCCGTCGATGCCCAGGTCGAGGAGGCGGTCCATGTCGGCGGCGTCGTTGACGGTCCAGGCGTGGACCTTCAGGCCGAGGTCGTGGGCCTTGGCGACGAACGCCTCGGTGACGAACGGCACGCGGCCGAGGCCGTAGGGGACCTGGGCGCAGGCGACGCCGGTGGCGGCCAGGCGGACGAGCTTGTCGGTGGCGCCGCCGTAGGACTTGGCGCGCAGCGCCATCACGCCGCGGGGGCCGAGGGACATGCACACCTCGCGGTCGGTGAACAGCGGGAGGCGGGCGCGCATCTGGGCCAGGCGCCGGGTCGAGAACGAGGTGATGCAGATCCGGTCCCAGGCCTTGGTGCGGTGCAGGGCCCGGGCGAGGGGGCCGATGACGGGGGCGTCCTTGAGGTCGATGTTGACGCGGGCCTCGGGCCAGGAGCCGAGGATGTCCTCCAGGCGGGGGATGGGCTCGGTGCCGGCGATGCGGGCCTTGGCGACCTGGGCGTAGGGGAGCCGGGCGATGGCGCCCGAGCCGTCGGTCACCCGGTCCAGGGTGCGGTCGTGGAAGGCGACCACGACGCCGTCGGCGGTGGCGTGCGCGTCGGTCTCCAGGTAGCGGTACCCGAGGTCGATGGCGCGCTGGAAGGCGGCCATGGAGTTCTCGGGGCGGCTCCCTGCGCCGCCCCGGTGGGCGAACGGGATCGGGCCGGGGTGGTCCAGGAATGCGTAGCTGCGCGGCACTCACCCGAGTATGGCGGCCCCCGCGGCCTTGCGCGACCTTACTTTGTCAAGGCAGTGGGCTGCGCTACGGTCCTTGACCTGGACACTCCAGAACATCCGTGACGAGAGGTGCTCCCGGTGGCTGACGTGAACGACTACAGGGCGGCGTTCGAGATGGTCGACGTCGACGGCGACGGTTACATCTCCAAGGCCGAGCTGGAGAATCTCATGCGCGCGCTGGGCCAGGCCATCACCAGCACGCGGGCGGTGGAGGTCGTGGTCCAGGCCGACGCCGACGGCGACGGCAAGATCTCGCTGGCGGAGTTCGCGGCGCTGCTGGAGGGTTAGCCGGCGCCGGCGGGGGGCCGGCCTGCCCATTCGCGGCGGCGGGCCTCGCCGAGGGCGATGGCGGTGGCGACCGCGACGTTGAGCGAGCCGACGCGGCCGATCTGCGGGATGTAGGCGACGGCGTCGGCGGCGGCGAGCAGGGCGGGGGAGCAGCCGTGGTCCTCGCCGCCGACGGCCAGGCACACGTCGCCGTCCAGGGGCGCCTCGTGCAGGGGGACGGCGTCGGTGGTGAGCTCGATCGCGATGAGCCGCAGGCCCCGCTCGCGGACGGCCGCGGCGGCCTCGGCTGGGGTGCCGGCGTGTTCCCAGGGGACGAGGCGTTCGGTGCCGAGGGCGGTCTTGGCGACGTTGCGGTGGGTCGGGGGAGTGGCGTTGCCGGCCAGCCAGAGGTGGTCGACGCCGAACACGGCGGCGCTGCGGATGATCGAGCCGATGTTGAACGGCTGGGTGACCGATTCCACCAGCAGCCCGAGCCGGGCCTCGGTGCGCCGGCGCCAGTCGCGGTTGAGGCGTTTGACGTCGGTGGGGCGCAACTGCTTGCGCTCGGCGGGCGTGGTCATGAGGTGGGGCCTTCTGTACGGGCGGACACGGCGAGGATGCGGTAGGCGGAGCGGGAGGCGATCCGCCGGGTCGGGAAGCCCTGGTCGTTGAGCCACCGCTGCAGGGAGTCGGAGCCGAGGTGCTTCTGCACGACCAGGTGCGCGGTCCCGGCGGGGGTGAGGCGGGGGAGCCAGGTGAGCATCAAGTCGTGCAGGGCGGGTTTGCCGATGCGGATCGGCGGGTTGGACCAGATGGCGTCGAAGCGCAGGCCGGGGTCGGTCTCGTCCGCCAAGCAGAACCTTACATTGTCAAGCCCGGCGGTGGTGGCATTACGTGTCGCCGCGGCGATCGCCCGTTCGTTCACGTCCACGCCGACGACGCTCGCCTGCGGCGAGCGCGCGGCCATGGTGAGCGCGATCGGGCCGTAGCCGCAGCCCAGGTCGAGCAGGGTGCCGGTGGCGGGCGGCGGGGGAACGGTTTCGAGCAGGATGCGGGTGCCGAGGTCGATCCGGTCGGGTGAGAACATCCCGCGGTCGGTCTCCAGCCGCAGGTGCAGGTCGGGCAGGACGAGGTCGACGCTGCGCGGACTGCTGGCGGCCCCGGGCCGTTGCGCGAAGTAATGTTCTCCCACGTCGGCCGACCGTATCAGCGCTGGGCGGGTGCCGCTCAGGGCAGGCGGGAGAACCAGGCGAGGGAGGCGCCGCCGGCGGCGAGCGCGAAGAGCAGCGCGATGCCGGTGTAGCGGGCCGAGACGTCGCGGTGCTCGGTCTTCCAGCCGAGTGAGCTGCCGATGTTGGCGTAGACCTCCGACAGCTGGCCGCCGTCGGCGGCCTCGTAGGCCTTGCCGGTGGTGCCTTCGGCGAGGGTGCGCAGGGTCTCCTTGTTGACCGAGACGCTGGTGGTCTCGCCTTCGATGTCGACGGTGCCGTAGGGGGTGCCGAAGGCGATGGTGGAGACCGGGACGTGGGCGGCGCGGCCGGCGTCGATGGCCTCCTGGACGGTGCGGCCGGTGGTGTTGTCGCCGTCGGACAGCAGCACGATGTGCGCGGGCGGCGGGTCGTTGCTGGCCTGGGCGTCGAAGGACTGGATCGCTTGCAGGCAGGTGAAGACGGCCTCGCCGATGGCGGTGCGCTTGGCCAGCACGAGCCGGTCGATGGAGGTGATGGCGGCCTGCCGGTCGGCCGACGGCGCGGCGACGAGGTTGGCGTTGCCGGCGAAGGAGACGACGCCGACGTTGAAGCGGCCGGGCAGGTCCTGGATGAACTTCTTGGCGGCCTGCTTGGCGGCGCCGAACCGGTCGGGGGCCACGTCCTTGGCCATCATCGACAGGGAGACGTCGACGGCGACCATGACGGTGGCGCGGTCGCGCGGGACCTTGACGGAGGTGGCGGGACGCGCGAACCCGATCATCATCAGGACGAGCATGGCGAGGAAGAGCAGCGCGGCGACGTGGCGGCGCCATCCCGGCCGTTTGGGCGCGACCTGGGAGAGCAGGGCGAGGTTGGTGAAGCGGACGGCGTAGCGGCCGCGGCGCAGCTGCAGGACCACGTAGGCGCCGGCCAGCAGCGGGAGCAGGCCGAGCAGCCAGAGCCGGTCGGGTGACAGGAACGTCATGGGCGCACTCCCGGCGCGACGGTGCGGCCGGCGGCGCGGCGCTGCCGGAGCGCGAAGCGGGCGACGTCGGCGATCCAGTCGCGGTCGGTGCGCAGGACGAGGTGGTGGGCGCCGCTGCGGCGGAGCGCGGCGCGGGTGTGCTCGCGCTGGGCGGCGGCGGCCGCGGCGTAGCGGGCGCGGACCTTCTTGCTGAGGACGACCTCGTGGACGGCGCCGGTCTCGGGGTCGGCCATCTCGACCAGGCCGATGTCGGGCAGGTCGAGTTCGCGGGGGTCGATGATCTCGACGGCGAGGACCTGGTGACGGGCGGCGAGGCGGCGCAGGGGCCGTTCCCAGGGCGGCGCGGCGTCCGAGCCGGTGCCAGGCGTGGCGGTGGCGGCGGGCGCGGTGTCGTGGGGCGGGAGGAAGTCGGAGATGATCACGCGGAGGCCGCGGCGGGTCTGGCCGCGGTCCAGGGAGGTGATCCCGGCGGCCAGGTCGGGGGCTTCGGCGGCGCGGGGGCCGGGAGGTGGGCGTCGAGCGAAGCTCGTCGATTGATTGGTGGCGGGTGGGGGCTGGGGGACGGTATCGAGGATGGCCTGGAGCATGTTGTACATGGCGGCCTTGCCGGTGCGGGCGGGGCGCCGGCGGAGCCCGTCGGGCTGGAGCAGGTAGCAGCCGACGCGGTCGCCGAGCCGGACGGTGAGGAAGCCGACGGCGGCCAGGGCGGCGACGGCGAGGTCGCGTTTGACCATGGTGCCGGTGCCGAAGTCCATGCTGGGGGTGAGGTCGACCAGCGCCCAGGCTTCGAGTTCGTGGTCGGCGATGAGGTCGCGGACGTGGGGGGTGGTGGTGCGGGCGGTGACGGCCCAGTCCATGTGGCGGATGTCGTCCTCGCCGGGCTGGTAGAGGCGGGCTTCGGCGAGTTCGGTGCCGGGACCGGGGATCAGGCCCATGTGCTCGCCGTGCAGGAGCCCGTCGAGGCGGCGGGTGACGCTCAGCTCCAGCCGCCGGAGGGTGCGTTCGGGGGCGAGGGCCGCGAGTTTGCGGCCGCGGCGGGGCCCGCGCGGCGCTCTCATCGGGCCGCCACCGCGACGCCGTGGTTCCACACCACGCGCGGTGGCGGGACGGCGGCGAGGATCTGGGCGATGACGTCGGCGGTCTCGACGCCGTCGGCGAGGGCGTCGAAGGTGAGCACGATCCGGTGGGACATGACGTCGCGGGCGACGGCGCGCACGTCGTCGGGCAGGACGTAGTCACGGCCGTTGATCAGGGCCAGCCCGCGGGCGGCGGAGACCAGGCCGAGGGTGGCGCGGGGGCTGGCGCCGATCTCGATGACGCGGCGCAGGTCGGGCAGGCGGTACTGCTCGGGTTCGCGGGTGGCCATGACGAGCCGGACGATGTAGTCGGCGACCAGTTCGTGCACCGAGACCTCTTCGGCGGCGCGCTGCAGGGTGGTGAGCTGCTCGGTGTCGAGGACCTCGGTGGCCTCGGGCGGGTCGACGCTCATGCGCTGCAGGATCTGCAGTTCCTCGTGGGCGCCGGGATAGTGCACGTCGATCTTCATCAGGAAGCGGTCGCGCTGTGCCTCGGGCAGCGGGTAGACGCCCTCGGACTCGATGGGGTTCTGGGTGGCCAGCACGATGAACGGCTTGGGCAGCGGGTAGGTGTTGCCGCCGAGGGAGACCTGGCGTTCGGCCATGACCTCCAGCAGCGCCGACTGCACCTTGGCCGGGGCGCGGTTGATCTCGTCGGCGAGGACGAAGTTGACGAAGACGGGCCCGAGCTCGACGTCGAACTGCTCGGTGGAGGGGTGGTAGATGCGGGTGCCGACGATGTCGGAGGGCACCAGGTCGGGGGTAAACTGCAGGCGGGCGAACGTGCCGCCGACGACCTGGGCGAGGGTGCCGACGGCGAGGGTCTTGGCGACGCCGGGCACGCCTTCGACGAGGCAGTGGCCCTTGGCGAGCAGGGCGACGACCATCCGCTCGACCATGTGCTCCTGGCCGACGATGACCTTCTTGACCTCGGCCACGGTGTGCTGCAGCAGCGCGGCGGCCTGGTCGACGTCGTGGGCGGCCACGGTCATCTGAGAGTCCTCGTCGTCTGGGAGTCCACACTGTCCTCCGGGTGCGGGCGGGCGCGTTCCGACCCTACGCGATCATCTTTACCCAATCGCGCGGTATCCCCACGTCCTCGGTGATCTGTACGGTCCCCGGGGGTTGTTAGTCTGACGGCCATGTCGAGGCCGCTGCCACCCGGAGACCCCGTCCAGCTGGGGCCGTACCGGCTGTCGGCGCGGTTGTCGGAGACCGCGGCCGGGATCGTGTTCCTCGGTGAGGACCACGAGGGGCGCCGGGCGAGCGTGGCGGTGCTGACGCGGGGCGCGGCGGGTGACGCCGCCGCGCGTGACCGGTTCCGTGCGGCGATCACGGCGGCGCTGCCGGGTCCGGGGCGCCCGCCGGAGTTCGGGCCGGAGGGGCCGGAGCCGGTGATGGCCGCGCAGCCCGACGGGCCCGCGCCGTGGGTGGCGGTGCGCTACGACGCCGACCGGCCCGACCGGGTGGGCGCGGAGCGTTTCCTGGATTCGGTGATGCTGGAGGGGGCGTTCCGGAGCCGCTGGGGTGGTGGCCGCCGCCGCGGTCCGCAGTTCCAGCCGTACTGGTTGGGGTCGGGCGCTCCGGCGCTGGAGCGGCCGCCCGGGCCACCGCCCGCGGTGGCCGTACCGGTGGAGCGGACCGAACGCGGCCTGGTCTCGGCGATTTTGACGCTGGCGGCGGTGCTGGTCGTGCTGGCGCTGCTGATGCTGGTGCTGTTCGCGTGCCAGCCGACGGTGAAGGACCTGCCGCCGCCTCCGCCCGAGCCGACGTTGCAGACGCCGACGCCGTCTCCGCCGCCGACCACCGAGGCGCCGTCGCCGAGCCCGTCGCCGACGCGGCCGACGCCGTCGCCGGGGGAGAGCGACGACGGCGGCGGCCCGGTCTGAACGGTCCCGCGCGTGAACCGTCCGCTGCCTGGGCTCGTCGCGGGGGAATCGGCGTTGCGTCCGGTGGGGCCGTGACGCGACCATGGGCGGATGCTGGAGAGCCTTCTCGCCTTCACGGGCGCCGCGTTCCTGATCGCCATGGCCCCGGGGCCGAGCACGGTCGTCATCATGCGCCAGTCGATGCGGTCGCGCCGCGCGGGGCTGCTGACGACGCTGGGCAACGAGGTGGGCGTGGTGGCGTGGGGCGTGGCCGCGGCGCTGGGGCTGTCGGCGCTGCTGGCGGCGTCGCAGCTGGCCTATGACGCGTTGCGGATCGCCGGGGCGGCGGTGCTGGTGTACTTCGGCGCCAAGGCGCTGTGGCAGGCGCGGCGCGGCGCCCCGGCGGCGCCGGTCGCGGAGGCCGAATCGGTGGATGTGGCGGGGTCGGGCCTGCGCTCGTTCCGCCTCGGCCTGATCACCAATTTCGCGAACCCGAAGGCGGGGGTGTTCGCGGTGTCGTTCCTGCCGCAGTTCGTGCCGGAGGGCGCAGCGGTGCTGGTGACGCTGATCGCGTTCTCGGTGCTGTGGGCCGTGATCGACCTGGTCTGGTACTCGGGCGTGGTGTGGCTGGTGGTGGCGGCGCGGCGGCTGTTCGAGCGGCCCGGGGTGCGGCGCCGCCTGGAGCAGGTGTCGGGTGTGGTGCTGGTGGGCCTGGGCCTGCGCCTGGCGGCCGAGTCACGCTGACCGAGCTCACCCTCGGGCGGGGTCACGGCGGCGGGCGCGCCGTCGTAGCCTGACACCATGATCACTTTGGATGGTCTCGCCGACCGGTACGTGGACGACTTCGCCGCCTTGGATCCCTGCCGTGCGGCGATGATGGGGATCGCCGGGCAGGAGGCGAACCTGACCGACTACGGCCCGGAGGGGTTCGCCGCGCGCGCCGACCTGTCGCGCCGTACCCTCGGCGAGCTGAACGCGCTGACGGCCGCCGGGAAGGTCGGCGACGGCGAACGCGTCGCGGCCGGGGTACTGCGCGAGCGCCTGGAGGTCGAGCTGGCGCTGGAGGAGGCGAAGGTCAACGACAGCTTCCTGGACACCACCGACGGGCCGCTGCAGCGGCTGCGGCAGGCGTTCGAGCTGCTGGACGACGGCCCGGCCACGCCGTGGGAGGCGATGTTGTCGCGGCTGCGGGCGCTGCCGGGCACGCTGGCGGGCCTGCGGACCACCCTGTCGCTGGCGCGGCGCGACGGCCGGGTCGCGGCGCGGCGGCAGGTGCTGCGCAACGTGCGTGCCTGCGCGCAGACCGGGGGCTACCTGGCGGAGGTGGCGGCCGGGTACGGCGACGGGCCGCTGCGCGGCGAGCTGGACGCCGCGGCGCGTGCCGCCGTGGCGGCCACGGCCGGGTTCGCGGCGTTCCTGGCCGACGAGCTGGCGCCCGCCGCGCCCGAACGTGACGCGCTCGGCAGGGAACGCTACGAGCTGGGCGTACGGGACTTCCTGGGGACGCGGCTGGACCTGGAGGAGACCTACGCGTGGGGGTGGGAGGAGCTCGCCCGGATCCGCACCGAGATCGACAACGCGGCGGAGCGGATCGTTCCGGCCGAGCCGCTGCGGGTGGTGCTGGCGGCGCTGGACGCCGACCCGGCCTACCGGGTGCGCGGCGCCGAGCGGTTCCGCGCGTGGCTGCAGGAGCTGGCCGACCAGGCCATCGCCGACCTGGACGGGACGCATTTCGACATTCCCGAGCCGCTGCGCCGGATCGAGTGCCGCAGCCCGGCCGAGGAGGGCATCTACTATCTGGCGCCGGCCGAGGACCTGTCGCGGCCCGGCACGGTGTGGTGGGGCGTCACCGACCCGGACCGGGAGATCGTCACCTGGGGCGTGCCGGCGACGATGTTCCACGAGAGCGTGCCCGGCCACCATCTGCAGCTGGGGGTCACCACGCTCAACACCGCGACGCTCAACCGGTTCCAGCGGCTGGCCGGTGAGCTGTTCCCCGGCCACTGCGAGGGCTGGGGGCTGTACGCCGAGCGGCTGATGGACGAGCTGGGCTACTTCACCGACCCCGCGTACCGGCTGGGCATGTGGGCGGGCGGCCAGCGGTTCCGTGCGGCGCGGATCGTGGTGGACATCGGCCTGCACCTGGAGCTGGAGATCCCCAAGGGCGCGGGGTTCCACGAGGGGGAGCGGTGGACGCCGCGGCTGGCGCTGGAGTTCATGCGCGACCACACCACGCCCGACATCCCGGTGGAGTTCGAGATCGACCGGTATCTGGGGCGTCCGGGGCAGGCGATCGCCTACAAGCTGGGCGAGAAGGTGTGGCTGGAGGCGCGGGAGGCGGCCCGCCGCCGTGACGGCGCGGCGTTCGACCTGAAGGCCTTCCATCGCCGTGCGCTGGATCTGGGCCCGATGGGGCTGGACATGCTGCGTGCGGAGCTGGCCGTGGCGTGATCGTCTCAGCTGTTCGGTGTCGCGGTCGTCACGGCTCTGGCGCGGTGTCGTCGGCGCGTGCGGTGAGGAAGTCACGTTCGACGGTGTTGCGGGCGGCGTCGGCGGCGCGGCGGTAGGCGGCGTGCGCCTCGGTGTGGCGGCCGAGGCGTTCGAGCATCTGGGCGCGGGCGGCGTCGAGGCGGTGGTAGCGCGCGAAGCGGGCGTCGCCGGCGATGCGGTCGAGTTCGGCGAGGCCCGCTCCGGGACCGGCCGCCATCGACACCGCGACGGCGCGGCCCAGCGCGGCGACGGGGGAGGGCCGTACCGCCAGCAGGACGTCGTAGAGCGCGACGATCTGGCGCCAGTCGGTGTCGGCGGCGGTGGGCGCCTCGGCGTGCAGGGCGGCGATCGCGGCCTGGAGGGCGTAGGGGCCGGTGCCGGCGGGGTGGGCCGTGCGCAGCGCGCGTTCGACCAGGGCGCGTCCTTCGGTGATCGCGGCGGCGTTCCAGCGGGAGCGGTCCTGGTCGGGCAGCAGGACCAGGGCGCCGCCGGGGCCGACGCGGGCGGCGCGGCGCGAGTCCAGCAGGAGCAGCAGCGCCAGCAGTCCGGTGACCTCGCTTTCGCCGGGCAGCAGGCCGGTCAGGAGGCGGGCGAGCCGGATCGCCTGGTCGAGCAGTTCGGGCCGGGTGAGGGTGGTGCCCTGGGTGCCGGTGTGCCCTTCGGTGAACAGCAGCGAGATCACCGCGAGCACGGCGGGGAGGCGTTCGGTGAGTTCGCCGCCGCGCGGGCAGCGGTAGGGGATTCCGGCTTCGTGGATCTTCTTTTTGGCGCGGGTGAGGCGGGCGGCCATGGCCGACTCGGTGACCAGGAACAGCCGCGCGATCTCGGGGACCCGCAGGCCGCACACCAGCCGCAGGGTGAGCGAGACCGACGCCTGCGGCGCGATCGCGGGATGGCAGCAGGTGAAGATGAGGCGGAGCCGGTCGTCGTGGGGCCGCGCCGCCATGTCGCCGTCCGCCTCGCCGCGTTCGCCGCGTTCGTCGGGTTCGTCGGGGACGATGAGCAGCGGGAGTTTGCGGGCGAGCGTGGCGCGGCGCCGCATCCGGTCCAGGGCCTTGCGGCGGGCGGTGGTGGTGATCCAGGCGACGGGGTTGCGCGGCACTCCGGTGCGCGGCCAGGTCGCCAGCGCGGAGACGAACGCCTCCTGCACGGCGTCCTCGGCCTCGTCCAGGTCGCGGGTGAGGCGCACGACGGTGGCGAGCGTCTCCGCCCACCCCCGCCGGTGCGCCTCGGCCACGGCGGCGCCGACGCCGGCCGGGCGGGTCCCGGTCACGCGCCGGCTGCCTGCTGGGCGGGTGTGCCGGAGTCCCAGATCGGGCGGATCTCGATGCCGGTGTCGATCGGGCAGTGGCGGGCGATCTCCAGTGCGTCGTCCAGGTCGCGGGCCTCGACGACGTAGTAGCCGCCGAGGTGCTCGGTCAGCTCCACGTAGGGTCCGTCGGTGACGGCCAGGCCGTCGTCGCCGGGCCGCAGCGTGGTCGCCGACGTCGAGGGCCGCAGCGCCTCCCCGGACCAGGCGATGCCGCGCCCGTCGAGGTACTGGGCGAACGTGACGTGCTCGGCGAGGACGCCGTTGAGCTCGTCCTCGGGAGCGGCGACCCAGTCCTTGTCGGTCTCGTACAGCATGAACATGTACTTCATCGGGGTCGTCCCTTTCGCGGTGGGGGTCGTTTCGTTCATACGACGATCGGCTCGCCCCGTAATCGACAACCGCCGGGTCAGGTCGCGGTGAGGGCGGCGCGGACCGTGGCGCCGATGCGGGCGATGGCGTCGGCGGGCCGCCGCGCGAACGAGCCCCAGCCGAGGAAGCCGTGGTCGAGGCCGGTGCCGGTGAGCAGGGTGACGTCGACGCCCGCGTCGGCCATGCGCGCCGCGTACCGCTCGGCCTGGGGGCGCAGCCGGTCGTGTTCGGCGGTGGCGACGATGGTGGGCGGCATGCCGGTCAGGTCGGGGGCGAGCAGCGGTGACACCTCGGGGACGGTGCGGTCGGTGTCGCGCAGGTACAGCTTCAGGATCCGGTCGACGCCCGAGCGGGGGAACCGCAGGCCGTCGGGGTCGGGCAGGTCGGGCGGCACGTCGCGCAGGTCGACGGCCGGGTACACCAGCAGCTGCAGGGCCAGGCGCGGGCCGGTGCCGCGCAGGCGCCAGGCGGTCGCGGCGGCGATCTGGCCGCCCGCGCTGTCCCCGGCGACGCCGAGCCGCCCGGGGTCCAGGCCGTGGGCGGCGGTGTTGGCGGCGGCCCAGCGGACGGCCGCGACGCCGTCGTCGACGGGTGCGGGGAAGGGATGCTCGGGCGGGCGCCGGTAGTCCACCGACAGCAGCGCGACGCCGCAGGCGACGGTGAGGGCGCGGGCGACGGGGTCGTAGGAGTCCACGTCGCCGAGGACCCAGCCGCCGCCGTGGAAGTACACCAGGCAGGCAGAGGGGCCGGTCGCGGCGGGGCGGTAGAGCCGGGCGCGCAGCGGCCCGCCGGGTCCGTCGATCGTGATGTCCTTGACGAGGTCGACCGTGGGGCGGGGGAGGGCGGCGAGGTCCGCGGCGTGGTCCTGGCGCAGCTGGGCGAGGGTCCTGCTGCCGGGCGGAGGCTCGGCGGCCAGCCGTCGCCGCAGGTAGGCCAGGTAGTCGGGGTCGCGGCCCATGGCTCTCCCGGAAGGTCGGATGTCCCACCTTGAACCTTACATTGTCAAGCAGGCGGGTGGAAAAACTCCTCTACCTCAGCTCTCCCTTAACCCGTCATCGATGCCGGACTCGCGCAGCGTGATGTTGAGGCGGCCACGGACCAGGCCGGGCGGGCCGTGGCCGGGGGAGGAGCGCGGTCATGGCCTCACCGTACGGCCGCCGGGGGTTGATCTAGGGTCGGGGTGATGGGAGAGGTGCGGCTGCGGGGAGCGGGGCTGACGGCGGTGCCCGCGTGGGTGTGGGATCGGCCCGGGCTGCGGTGCCTGGACGTCGGCGCCAACGCGCTGACGGAGGTCAGCGGGCGGCTGGTGGAGTTGACGGCGCTGGCGGAGCTGTACGTCGACGGCAACAGGCTGGGGGCGTTGCCGCCGGTGGCGTCGATGCCGGGGCTGCGGGTGCTGGATCTGAGCGGCAACGAGGATCTGGCGGTGCTGCCGGAGGGGTTGGGGGCGCTGCGGCGGCTCCGTTATCTGTATGCGGCGGATCTGGGACTGAGCTCTGTGCCGGAGGAGGTCGGTGCGCTGGCCGATCTGGTGTATCTGAACGTGAACGACAATGGCCTGACGGTGTTGCCGCCGGCGGTCGGCGCGCTGGGGAGTCTTCGGGAGTTGCGGGCGATGCGCAACGCGCTGACCGCGCTTCCCGCGGAGATCGGTGGGTTGGCGGGGCTGCGTGAGCTGCATGTGGAGGGCAACCTGCTGGCCGGTGTTCCGGAGGCAGTGGGGCAGTTGGTGGAGCTGAGGGTCCTCAACCTGCGCCGTAACCGTCTGACCGCGGTGCCGGAGGCGGCGGGCCGGTTGCGGTCGCTGCGTCATCTGGATCTGCGCGCCAACGGCGTGCGGACGCTGCCGGGGTGGCTGGGGGAGATGCCCGCGCTCGACAAGCTCGATGTGCGCTGGAACCCTCTCGGCGCGGGGTCCGGTGAGGTGATCGGCGCGTTGGAGGGGCGCGGCTGCGTCGTGTACGCGTGAGGGTCGCCGGGGGGTCAGCGGGCGGGCTGGTGGGCGGTGGCCGCCCAGGTGGCGGCGTCGATGCGGTAGAGGACGTGGCGTTTGACGGGGTGGCCGTCGGGGACGGCGGGGTGGTCGAAGTCGTCGGCGGGGTCGTGGGTCATGCCGATGCGGCGCATGACGGCCTGGGAGCGGTGGTTGGTGGTGGAGGTGAACGAGACGATCTCGTTCAGCCCGGCGTCCTGGAAGCCGAACGCCAGGGCGCGGCGGGCGGCCTCGGTGGCGTAGCCGTGGCCCTGCGCGGTGGTGGCCAGGCGCCAGCCGATCTCGACGCCCGGCAGGAAGTGGGCGTCGAAGGCGGGCACCGACAGGCCGGTCAGGCCGATGAAGGTGCCGGTGCGGGCGGTCTCGACGGCCCACAGGCCGAAGCCGTGCCGGGCGAAGCCGGCGGTGATGCGGTCGATGAGCGCATCGCTTTCGGCGCGGGTGAGGGTGGCGGGGAAGTGTTCCATGACGGCGGGGTCGGCGTTCATGGCGGCGAACGGCGCGCGGTCGTCGTCGTGCCAGCCGCGCAGGATGAGCCGTTCGGTGGTCAGCACCGGTACCGGGGTCATTGCGGAACTTTACAGCGGCGCGGGAAAAACCCGTTGAAACCGGGGTGGGGTTGCGGGCAGGGTGGGGATCGATGATGCCGCACCGAGCGGGAAGGGAGCCGGGGATGACGTGTTGTCCGCGTGTCGGCGCCGTGGCGTGTGCCCGGCGGTCCCGGCCGGCCGGATCGGTGTGTCCCGTGTGACGACGGGTTCGCCGCCGCCGTCCGGAGCTTCCGGGCCGGCGGCTTTTCGTTTTTCTGGACGCAGTGGCCGAGTGGTGAGGCAGCGGTCTGCAAAGCCGCGTACGCGGGTTCGATTCCCGCCTGCGTCTCGGTGGCCCGGTCATCGGGTCGGCTCTCCGTAGCTCAGGGGACAGAGCTCCGGCCTCCGAAGCCGGGTGCGCAGGTTCGATTCCTGCCGGGGAGACAGCGGTCAGGGGACGGTGAGCAGCGCGATGGCGGCGCCGGCGCCGCACAATCCGAGGATCTGCCTGCGGGTGAGGCGTTCGCGCAGGAACACCAGCGCGAGCACGACGGGGATGACGGGATAGAGCGCCGCGAGGACGGTCGCGACGGCCAGCAGTTCGCGGTGCGCGGCGATCCAGTACAGCAGGACCGCCGTGCTGCCGACGGTGCCGACGGCGAGCGCGGGCAGGGCTTGGCGTGCGGGCAGGCGCAGGGGGACGCCGGCCGCGGCCAGCGCCCAGGGGAGGGTGACCGCGACGGACGCGGCGCGGCTGGCGGCGATGGGCCACAGTCCGGCGTCCAGGGGGACGGGTTTGAGGGCGAGGTACTGCACGGCGAAGCCCGTTCCGGCCAGGAGAGCGTCGGTGACGCCGGGTGCCGGCCGGAGGCGGCCGGTGCGGTGGTGGGCGCCGGCGTGTCGCGGCGGGGTGGTGCGGGGGCCGGCGGGTGGGGGAGCGGGTCCGGCGGCGGCCAGCCAGATGGCGGGGATCGTCAGGGCGATGCCGGCGGCGCCCAGTGGTGACGGCCGGTCGCCGAGGACGGCGAGGCCGACCAGCACCGGGATCGCGACCGTGCCGATGTCGCTGAGCGGCACCACCACCGACAGCGATCCGCGTCCCATGGCGCGGTAGAGGAACGCCACGCCGATGCCCGATCCGGCGCCCGACAGCGCGCCCCAGGCCAGGTCGGCCGCGCGGGGGCTCCCGGAGGTCCACAGCAGCGCGGCGGCGACGGCGATGGCGGTGCCGCCGAGCTGGGTGTGCAGGGCGACGGTGACGCCGGGTGCGCGGCGTGCCAGCAGCCCGGCCGTGAAGTGGGTGATCCCGAATCCGGCGGCGGCCGCCAGGGCCAGCAGTTCTCCGGGCATCATCGTGTTCCCCTCATGTCCCTTTGCCTAACCGTGGTCACCGCCGTAAACGTGCGTGGCCCGTGGCCGGCGCCGTCGCGCCCGGGGCGGGGTGGGCATGTTTGCCGGTGACGGGCCGGGTAGGGCGCTGGGTGACCCCCCGTGACATCGGCGGCCGCGACATCCACCGGAGGACACGCGATGACCACGTTCGGATGAGCGACGGCGGACCCACAGCGAGGAGGGAACGATGACACAGGTCGCCGACTACGTCCTGGCGCGGCTGCGGGAGTGGGGCGTGCACCGGGTGTACGGCTATCCGGGGGACGGCATCAGCGGTTTCCTCGGCGCGTTCGAGCGCGCCAAGAACGATCCGGAGTTCCTGCAGCCGCGGCATGAGGAGATGGCGGCGTTCATGGCGTGCGGTCACGCCAAGTTCACCGACGAGGTCGGGGTGTGCATGGCCACGTCGGGGCCGGGCGCGATCCATCTGCTCAACGGCCTGTACGACGCCAAGCTCGACCACGCGCCGGTGGTGGCGCTGGTGGGGCAGCAGCGGCGGGCGTCGCTGGGCGCCGACTACCAGCAGGAGGTCGACCTGGCGGCGCTGTTCAAGGACGTGTCGGAGTACGTGCAGGTGTGCATGACGGCGGCGCAGGCCCGGCATCTGGTGGACCAGGCGATGCGGACGGCCGCCGCGAGCCGCGGTGTCGCGACCATTATCTTTCCCGAGGACGTGCAGGAGGAGGAGGCGGTGCCCGCGCCGGAACGGGCGCACGGCAGCGTGTTCTCCGGTGTCGGTTTCCATCGCGGCCAGGTGATCCCGCGGGTCGACGACGTGCGGGACGCCGCCGAGATCCTCAACGCCGGGACGAGGGTGGCGATCCTGGCGGGGCAGGGCGCGCGCGGTGCCGCCGCCGAGCTCACCGAGGTCGCCGACCTGCTGGGCGCCGGTGTGGCCAAGGCGCTGCTGGGCCGTGACGTGCTGCCCGACGATCTGCCGTTCGTCACCGGCCCGGTGGGGTTGCTGGGCTCGCGCGCCACCGACGACATGCTCATGAGGTGCGACACGCTGCTGATGGTCGGCACCGGGTTCCCCTACGCCGAGTGGCTGCCCGAGGAGGGCAGGGCCCGGGTGGTGCAGATCGACCAGGACGCGCGCCGCATCGGCCGCCGGGTGCCGGTCGACGCGGGGTTGGCCGGTGACGCGCGGGAGGCGCTGCGGCTGCTGATCCCTTATCTGGAGCGCAAGGAGGACCGCACCTGGCGGCGGGGCGTCGAGGCCGACGTCGCGGAGTGGTGGCGGATCCTGGAACGCCAGGCGCACCAGCGGTTCGAGGCGATCAATCCGCAGCTGGTGGCGTGGGAGCTGAGCGACCGGCTGCCCGGCGGCGCCATCCTCACCGCCGACTCGGGGTCGGGGACCACGTGGTGGGCGCGGCAGCTGCGGTTGCGCGCCGGGATGCGCGCGTCGCTGTCGGGCACGCTGGCCACGATGGGGCCGGCGGTGCCGTACGCGATCGCGGCGCGATTCGCCCATCCCGACCGGCCTGTGGTGGCGTTCGTGGGGGACGGCGCGTTCCAGATGAACGGCATGAACGAGATGATCACGGTCGCGCGGTACGGTGACCGGCTGGCCGGGGCGCCGATGGTGTTCTGCGTGCTGAACAACCGTGACCTGAACATGGTGACGTGGGAGCAGCGCGCCATGGGCGGCGACCCGAAGTTCCCCGCCTCGCAGGACCTGCCCGACGTGCCGTGCGCGGCGTTCGCCGAGCTGCTGGGGCTGACGGGCATCCGCTGCACCGACCCCGACCAGGTCGGCGCGGCGTGGGAGCGGGCGCTGGGCGCCGGCCGGCCGGTCGTGCTGGAGTTCGTCGTCGACCCGCGCGTGGCGCCGCTGCCGCCGCACATCATGTCCGACCAGGCCAGGAAGACCGCCAAGGCGCTGTGGCACGACCCCGACCGGGTTGGGGTCGCGGCGATGGCGTTCCGGCAGAAGCTCGCCGAGTTCTTCGAGGTCCGCCGGCACGGCTGACCGAGGGCTCCGGCGATCCCGAAGATCCCCGATCGCTCGTCAGGGCGAACCCCTCATCACGGCAAGGAGACCACCCATGAACACCCCGTCGGTGCCCGGCAAGGGAACCGGGCAGGTGACGCAGCGCGCCACCGGCACCAAGGACCGCGCCGCCGCTGCGGCGCGCGACACCTCCACGACCGCGTCCGAAGGCACCTCCAAGGCCGCCGCCCCGGTGCGGGCCGGTGGCCGGGCGGTGGCCCAGGTGGGCGCCGTCCCACGGAAACTGGCGGGCCTGACCCGCCTGCTGTCGCTGCACAAGCTGCTGCGCGCCGCGCCCGCCGCGGCGGCGACGGCCGCCGCCGCCGGTGCGGCGGTGTGGGCTGTGCGCCGCGCACGCAGGCGCTGACCCCGGCGTGGCCGGGTGAACGGCCGCGGGCCGACGACGACCGTCGGCCCGCGGCCGTTCCCGTCCCCGCGCCCGTCCGTGTCGGGCTGTTTGGGTGTCCGGCTGTTCGCGTCTGGCCGGATCCGGATGTCCCGTTTAGGTGGAACAGGACGGGTAGTGGTCGAACTGAACATCGACAATCCCCCGACCCCCGAGGAGTGATGACATGACTGGGCCCATCGCCCAGCAGACGTCGGGCACGACCTATTCGCAGGGCGGCGGTGGCCGGTCGGGCAGCGGCCTGGCCGACGTGGTCGACCTGATCCTGGAAAAGGGACTGGTCATCGACGTGTACGCGCGGGTGTCGCTGGTGGGCATCGAGATCCTCACCGTCGACGTGCGGATCGTGGTGGCCAGTGTCGACACCTACCTGCGGTTCGCCGAGGCCGTCAACCGGCTGGACATCGCCCACGACGGCACGTCCAAGGGCCTCCCGCAGATGATCGACACCATGACCGAGTCGGGCGCCAACAAGAAGACCAAGGGCGCGCTGGAAGGCGCCTCGGAGAAGCTGAAGGAGACCTTCGGCGGCTCCGAGGAGGAGGAGAAGCAGCCCGCGCGGTCGCGCCGCGGCAGCAAGAAGGAGGAGGAGTAAAACGATGACCACTCCTTCCTACGTCTACGGGGTCACCCGCGCCGGCACGCCGGTCCCCGCGGGGCTGACCGGGCTGGACGACAGGCCCGTCGAGCTGATCGACGGCGACGGCGTCGGCGCGATCGTCGGTGACCTGCCGCAGGGCCGTGCCCTCGGCGAACGCGCTGACCTGGTCGCCCACCAGAAGGTCCTCAACGAGTTCCTGGACGCCGGCGCGGTCGTCGTCCCGTTCCGGTTCGGCGCCGCGATGAGCGGCCGCGAAGCGGTGGAGAAGGAGCTGCTGGCCGCCAACGCCGACCGGCTCGGCCAGGTCCTGGACAGCCTGGACGGGCGCCTGGAGCTGCGGCTCAAGGGCACCTACGTGGAGGACAGCGTCCTGCGTGAGGTGATGGAGCAGGAACCGGAGATCGCGGCGCTGAGCGAACGGATCCGGCAGGTGCCGGCCGACGCCGCCGACGCGGTCTACTACGACCGGGTCCGTCTCGGCGAGATGATCGCGCACGCGCTGGAGCGGCGCCGCGACGACGACGGCCGGGCGCTGCTGGATCCGCTGGCCGGCGTCGCCGAGTCGGTGGTGAACAAGCCGCCGGCGCGTGAGGAGGACGTGCTGGACGCCGCGTTCCTCATCGACCGCGGCAGGCGGGAGGAGTTCGAGGCGGCGGTCGACAAGCTCGGCCAGGCCCACGGCGACCGCATCAAGCTGCGGCTGGTCGGGCCGCTGCCGCCCTACGACTTCGTCCCGGAGGCCTGAGGTGGGCCTGTTCACCGGGCTGGTGACCCTCCCGCTGGCTCCCGTCCGCGGGGTCGTGTGGCTCGCCGAGGTGCTCAAGGAGCAGGCCGAGGCGCAGCTGTACGACCCCGGCAAGATCGCCGCGGAGATGCAGTACATCGCCGACGCGGTCGCCGCCGGAGAGATGAGCGAGGAGGAGGCCGCCGAGCGGGAAGAGGAGCTCATCGCCCGGCTGACCCAGAACCGGCCCCAGGAGGGCTGATCACGATGATCTCCGCGTCCGAGGCCGCCAAGCACGCCGTGGACCATGTCACCCGGCTCACCGGCCGGGACGCCGAGGGCGTCGTGGGCGTCGAACGCTCCGACGACGGCTGGCAGGTCGCGGTGGAGATCGTGGAGACCCACCGCATCCCCGACTCGGCCGACATCCTCGCCATCTACCAGACCGCGCTGGACGACGGCGGCGACCTGGTGTCCTACCGCCGCCACCGCCGCTACCTGCGCGGCCAGGTCGACCGGGGCGGACGGGACTGACCCTCCGGGACCGACACCGAGGAAGGTACTGCACACGTGACCGACGATCTGTCCTGGACCGGTGCCCGCTCACCGGCCCGCTCGATGGGCATGGAACAGCGGCCCACGGCCAACCTCGCCGACCTGCTGGAACGCATCCTCGACAAGGGGATCGTCATCGTCGGCGACATCCGGGTGAACCTCCTGGACATCGAGCTGCTCACCATCAAGCTGCGGCTGCTGGTCGCCTCGGTCGACCGCGCCAAGGAGATGGGCATCGACTGGTGGGAACACGACCCGTCGCTGTCGTCGCGCGCACGCCGGCAGGCCGACGAGGGCGCCCCCGACGCGGAACTGGACCGGCAACGGCAGGTCCTGAAGGAGAACGAGCGGCTCCGGGAGCGCATCGCGGCGCTGGAGGCGGCGCACCGCGACGACCCCGCCGAAACGACCGGCGGGAAGAAGACCACCGGGAAAGGCGGTGACCGACAGTGACCGGAGCGGCGTACGACACCGCGGCGGCGGCCGGGACCGCCGTCTACCTGTACGCGGTGTCGCGGGACCTGGACCCGGCGGCGGTCCCGGCCGCGCCCGGCGTCGGCCGCGCACCCGTGCGCGCCGTCACCGCCGGTGGCCTGACCGCGCTGGTGAGCACGGTGCGGGAGGCCGACTACGGGGAGGAGGCGCTGCGCGCCAACCTGGAGGACCTGGCGTTCCTGGAGGCCACCGCGCGCGCCCACCACGACGTGGTCGACCAGGTCGCCCGTGCCGCGCCCACCGCACCGGTACGGATCGCCACCCTCTACCGCGACGACGACCGCGTGGCACGGCTGCTCACCGAGCGGCACGACGCGTTCGCCCGCGCGCTGGACCGCATCACCGGCCGTTCCGAATGGGGCGTCAAGGCCTACGCCTACCCCGAAGCCATGGCCGCCGCCCCCACCGGCGCCGACCCGGCCGGCCCGGCCGGCCGGGACGCCGGTTCGCCGGCCGGTGGTTCGGGGGCGGGCGCGGCGTACCTGCGCAACCGGCAGGCGCAGCGCAGGCGCCGCGAGGAGGCCGGCCGCCGCGTCACCGCGCAGGCCCAGGCCATCCACGCCGAGCTCGCCGAGCTCGCCGTCGCCGCGCGCCAGCACCCGCCGCAGGACCCCAAGCTGTCGGGCCACGACGGCACCCAGATCCTCAACGTCGCCTACCTGCTGGATGACGACCGCGTGGAGGGCTTCCTGGCGGCGGTCAAGGACCTGGACGGGCGCCTGCCGGGCATCGGCGCCGAGGTCACCGGGCCCTGGCCGCCCTACTCGTTCATCGACACCGGCGACGCCGCGGCGGGGGAGCGCCGATGACGGTCGCCCTGGACACCGGTCACCCGTCGGTGCCCGCCGAGCGGGTGGCGCTGGTGGACCTGCTCGACCGGCTGCTGGCCGGCGGCGTGGTCATCAGCGGCGACCTGGTCATCTCCATCGCCGAGATCGACCTGGTGCACGTCTCGCTGCGCGCCCTCATCACCGCCGTCCGCGACGACCTCATGGGGGAGCAGGACCAGTGAACGACGACCACGGCCCCATCACCCACCAGCACTCGGCGACCTATCCCGCCGCCCGCCGCGCCGTACCCGCGGCCACGCCCGTGGCGGCACGCGCCACCCCACGCGCCCCGTCGCACGGCACGGCGCGTTCGTCCGGCGTGATGCAGCGGCTGCGTTCCGACCCCGAGACCGTCGAACGCGACCTGGTCAAGCTCGTCCTCACCCTCGTCGAGCTGATCCGGCAGCTGATGGAACGCCAGGCGCTGCGCCGCGTCGAGGGCGGCGGCCTCACCGACGACCAGGTCGAGGACCTCGGGCTCGCGCTGATGCGGCTGGAGCAGGCCATGCAGAAGCTCAAGGACCACTTCGGCCTGGACGACCACGACCTCAACCTCGACCTGGGCCCGCTCGGCCCGCTCCTGCCCGAGGTGTGAGCGACCATGGGCCCGGTGGCGCGTGGACAGGGGCGCCACCGGGCCCCTCCCCGCCGCTCGAATTCCCTGCCGCCAGGACGCCAGCGCCCGGCCGTGAGCACGGCCGGGCGCCGGCGCGACGGGCCGCTACCGCCGTGACCCGCTCTCCTCGGCCTTGCTGATCGCGTCGGCCAGCTCCTGCTTGCTCATCTTGGAGCGGCCGGGGATGTCCAGCTTGCGCGCCCGCTCGTACAGGTCCCGCTTGGCAGGACCCTCGCCGTCAGCGTCGGCGGCGGCCGGAGCCTTCTTGGCCGCCGCCCGCTTGGCGGGCTTGCCGTCGGGCGTCTTCTTCTTGGCGGAAGCCTTGGTGGATGTGCCCGCCTTGCGCGGCCGGGGCGGCTCAGGACCCCGTGCCTCGTCCGGCTCCTCCAGCGGCGCGGGCCCCGGCTGCATGTTGCCCGGCCCGATGGGCCGCAGTTTACGGCGCAGCGCGGGCCGCCACCGTTCACCGAGCCGGCCGATGCGGTGCCTGGCCTTGCCCAGCAGTTCCTGGGCCACCTGCGGAGAACGCCGGAAGGCCGACGGTACGTCGCCTGGTCGCGGCATCAAACGTTCGCCCCCTCCCGGGAGATCGCACGAATGGTCGGTGCGCGCCCTACCCGATGCGGCGCCCTCCATGCGCAAACACCCATGACCTGCACAAACACCGTCCCACGGGTGGCCCGGGGGCCGCTGCCCGCCCGTCCACGTCCCGGCCGTGTTGACCACGTCATGAGACCGTCTCGATGTCGTGACACACCTGGCCCGGGTCAGGTGGTGAGCAGCTCCGACTCCCACAGGTCGCGGTACGCGCCGGGACGGGCGAGCAGGTCCTCGTGGCGGCCTCGCTGCACGACCTTGCCGCGGTCCAGCACCACCACCTCGTCGGCGGCGTCGAGCGCGGCCAGCCGGTGGGTGACCAGCAGCAGCGTGCCGCCGCCCGGCAGCGTCAGCAGCTCCCGCGTGATCTGGTCGGCGGTGGCCGCGTCCAGCGCCTCGGCGGGCTCGTCCAGCACCAGCACCGGCGGGTCGGCCAGCAGCGCACGCGCCAGCAGCAGCCGCTGCCGCTGCCCGCCCGACAGGCCACGCCCGCCCTCACCCACGACGGTGTCCCACCCGCCGGGCAGCCCCTCCACCACCTCCAGCAGCCGCGCCCGCCGCGCCGCCGCCTCCAGCTGCGCCTGCGTGGCGTCCGGACGGGCCAGCATCAGGTTGCCGCGGACCGTGGTGGCGAACACGTGCGCGTCCTGAGCCAGCCCCCGCACCGCCGAACGCACCTCACCGGGGTCACGGGAGGCCACATCGTGACCGCCGAGCCGTACCGTCCCCGACACCGGCTCCACCGCACCCGACACCACGGCCAGCAGCGTGCTCTTGCCCGCGCCGCTGGCCCCCACCACCGCCACGCGCCGCCCGCGTTCCACCGTCAGATCCACGCCGTCCAGCGCGTACCCGCCACGCTCGCCGTAGGCGACGCGGACACCCAGCAGATCCACCGCCAGCGGCCCGCGCGGCAGCGGCACCGGCGGCACCGGACGCGGCGGCGGGGGAGCGGACGCCAGCAGCTCCGCCACCCGCCGCGACGCCGGCAGCACCTCACGCAGCCGCTGCGCCGCCGCCGCCAGCGGCAGCACCGCCTCCACCGCGACCAGCGCCGTCAGCGCCACGACCGCCACCGCGACCTCGTCGCCGCCCGCGCGCATCGCCGCCCACGCCGCCCCGGCCGCCGTCACACCCTGCACCAGGAACCCCGCCGCCGTCACCGCGCCCGCGACCCGCGCCGCGGCCCGCTCGGCATCGGCCAGCCGCCCCGCCGACCGCCGCGCGGCCGCGGTGAACCGGCCGGACGCGCCGAACACCGCCAGCTGCGCGCCCCCCTCCAGCACGTCCAGCGCCCGCACCGCCAGCCGCTCACGCTCGGCCGCGGCCCGCACCGCCGCGCGGCCACCGGCGGCCCACGCCGCCCACGGCACCACCACCCCCGCGGCCAGCAGGCCACCGGCGGCCACGACCGCCGCCGCGGGCACCGCCACCGCGCACACCACCACCCCGGCCACGCCGCACACCACCGCCGCGACCCCCGGAAGCAGGCACCGCAGCAGCAGATCCTGCACCGCGTCGACATCCGACACCATCCGCGTCAACGCGTCCCCGTCACGCGAGGCCACGTCCCGGCGCCGCGCCGCCAGCGCGTCGAACACCCGCCCGCGCAGCTCCGCCAGCGCCCGCAACGCCACATCGTGACCCGCCAGCCGCTCCAGATACCGCAGCGACCCCTTGGCCAGCGCGAACCCGCGCACCGCCACGATCGCCAGCGACAACGCCGCCAGCTCCGGCCGCTGCGCCGCCCGCGCGATCAACCACGCCGCCGCCGCGACCAGCCCCAGCCCGCACAGCTCCGCCGCCACCCCGGCCAGCGCCGCCGCCAGCAGCCGCCCCGCGTGCGGACGGACCGCACCCCACATCCCGCTCACGCCGCCTCCCCGCGCCCCGGCACCACACCCGCGCCGCCGTCGTTCACACCGATGGCCCCGCCGGCATCATCTGCGGCGTCCGCGCTGCTCACGCCGTCGGCACGGCCCGCGTTGTGCGGGGCGTCGTTGACGAGCCGGCCCTCGCGCATGCGCACGACCCGGTCCGCCAGGCCCAGCAGCGCCGGCCGATGCGCCACGATCAACGCCGTACGGCCGGCCAGCAGCCGTGCCGCGCCCTCCACCAGCGCCCGCTCACTGGCCAGATCCAGCCGCGCCGACGGCTCGTCCAGCAGCATCAGCGGCGCACCCGTCAGATACGCGCGCGCCACCGCCAGCCGCTGCCGCTGCCCCGCCGACAGGCCCGCGCCGCCCTCACCCAGCGCCGTCGCGTACCCCTCCGGCAGCGCGGCGACGAACTCCTCGGCCGCCGCGGCCCGCGCCGCCCGCACCACCCGCTCATCGGACGCCTCCGGCACACCGAGCCGGATGTTGTCGGCCACCGACGCCGCGAACAGATGCGGCGCCTGCGGCACCCAGCCGATCCGGCGCCGCCACGCCGCCAGGTCCAGCTCCGCCAGGTCCTCGCCGTCCACCAGCACCCGGCCCGACTCCGGCGTCACCAACCCCAGCAGCACCAGCAGCAGCGTCGACTTGCCCGCGCCCGACGGCCCCGCCACCGCCACCCGCTCACCCGGCGCGATCCGCAGCGACACACCCCGCAGCGCCTCCCGCCGCGACCCCGGGTAGCGCACCGTGACGTCCTCCAGCACGATCTCCGGCGCCGCCGCCCCGCCGCGGGGGACACGCCCGCCGCGGTCTTCCACCGGCGCGTCCAGCGCCGCGAACGCCTGCTCCGCCGCCGCCACCCCCTCCGCGCTCGCATGGAACCGGGCGCCCAGCGCCCGCAGCGGCAGATACGCCTCCGGCGTCAGCAACAGCACCAGCAGCCCCGTCGACAACGCCACACGCCCCTCCATCAGCCGCAACCCCACCGGCACCGCGACCAGCGCCACCGACAGCGCGCACACCAGCTCCAGCACCAGCGACGACAAGAACGCCACCCGCAGCGCCCCCACCGTCGCGCGCCGATGCTCATCCGCCAGCTCCCGCACCACCCTCGACTGATGACCGGTCCGCCCGAACGCCCGCAACGTCGACAGCCCCGCCAGCACATCGCGGAAATGCCCGCCCAGCCGCTGCAGCAGCCCCCACTGCCGGCCCGTCAGCGCCGCCGTCCGCATCCCCACCAGCGCACCGAAGAGCGGCACCAGCGGCACCGTCGCCGCCACCACCAGCGCCGACGCCCAGTCGGCGGCCAGCAGCCGCGCCAGCACCAGCACCGGCACCACGCACGCCGCCAGCAGCTGCGGCACATACCCGGTGAAGAACGCGTCCAGCGCGTCCAGCCCACGCGTCAGCAGCGTCACCCGCTCACCCGGACCCGGGCTCGCCCCGGCACCCGCGCACGGCCGCGCCAGCAGCGCCTCGCGCAGCTCCCGCTTGGCCGTGGCCGCGGCCCGCCCCGCCACACCGCTGGTCACCCGCGCCAGCGCCGCACGGCCCGCCACCACGCCCGCCAGCGGCAGCAGCGGCCAGCCCTCCAGCCCGGCGATCGCCCGCGCCAGCAGCTCCGCCTGCGCGACCAGCAGCACCCCCTGCCCGGCCGCCAACCCCGCCAGCACCACCACCACACCGCGGGGCAGACGGCGCAGCAGCCGCCGCTCGACCGCCTTCACCACGACCTCCCGGCCATCCCCGCGCCCCTCACAGATACGACGGGGAATCGACACGGCCACGGAACGTCCACCACACCAGCGCCTGCGCCGCCAGCAGCACCGGAAGCAGCACCACCGTCGTCACCGCCGTGACCGCCAGCCCCGACCCCTGCGCCGCCGCGTCCGACCACGGCAGCCGCGTCCCCGCCACCAGCGCCATCGTCGCCAGCGCCGCCCCCGTCAGCGGATACGGCGCCGGGAACCGGTCGGCCCGCGCCACCGGCGCACCCGTCAGCCGCCACCGCGCGAACGCCGCACCATGCGCGGCGAACAACACCGCCAGCGGCAACCCCGCCACCGACCCCGCGTTCAGGCCCGCACCACCGGCCAGCACCGACCCCAGCACCGACGCCCACGCCAGCGCCAGCGCCCAGCTGCCCGCCACGATCGCCGCGTCGCACCCCCACCGCCACGCCGCCGCGTCCACCCGGCCCCGCAGCCACAACCCCATGTCACGCACCACCCACCCGAGCAGCAACGCCACGAACAGCGGGAACAACCCCTCCAGCAGATGGTGCTCCAGCCCCGGGAACGCGCCCGCCACGATCCCCGCCGCCGACACCAGCCACACCTCGTTGCCCAGGAAGAACGGCGCGATCGCCGCGATCACCACCCGCCGCTCCCGCTGCGAACGCCCCAGCACCGGCAGCAGCATGCCCACCCCGATGTCGGCGCCCGCCAGCACCAGATACGCGCCGGCGAACACCGCCAGCATCACGACCGCCAAAATCTCCATCATCAGGCTCCACTCACAACATCAGGAGGGTCAGAACGCCGGCCGTCAGGACACCGGCCGTCAGAACGTCGCGGTCAGAACGTCGCCGTCAGGGCGGGCGCCGCCGGCTCCGCCGGGGGAGGGGCACCCAGCCGCGCCCCCTCCGGGCCCCGCCGCGCGTACCGCGCCAGCAGCCACGCGTTCACCGCGATCAGCACCGCGAACAACGACGTGAACCCCACGAACGACGCCGTGATCCACCCCGGGCTCACCTCCGACAGCGCGTCGCTGGTCTTCAGCACCCCGTACACCATCCACGGCTGCCGCCCCACCTCACGGAACACCCAGCCCGCCAGCATCGCGACATAGGGCAGCGGCACCGCCAGCATCATCACCACGTGGAACACCCGGCCCCGCACCAGCCAGCCCGCGAACGGGAACTTCACCAGCGCCACCAGCGCCAGCAGCACCATCACCGTCCACGACGTCATCATCGTCGCCAGCCCCGCGTCGGTCAGCCCCGGCGCCAGATAGTCATCAGGCCCGAACCGCGCCGCGAACTCCGCCGCCTTGGCCGCCGCGTCATCCGACCGCGGATTCTTCGTCGGCTGCACCTGGGCGAACTGCATCCCGCCGAACACCACCACCGGGAACACCGACACCATCACCGTCAGCAGCCCGATCCGCATCGACCGGCGGAAGAACTCCACCTCCGCCGTCCGCCGGAACAGATGGAACGCGCTCACCCCCGCCATGAAGAACCCCGCCGTCAGCAACCCCCCGAACAGCACGTGAAAGAACGCCAGCACCGCCGTCGGGTTGCCCATCACCGCACCCAGATCCGTCAGCCGCGCCGCCCCGTCCACCATCTCGTAGCCGACCGGCCGCTGCAGCCACCCGTTGGCCACCAGCACGAAGTACGCCGACAAGTACGCCGTCAGCGTCACCACCCAGATCAGCGCCAGGTGCGCCCACCGGTTCAGCCGATCCCACCCGAAGATCCACAACCCCAGGAACGTCGACTCGATGAAGAACGCCACGATCGTCTCCATCGCCAGCGGCGCCCCGAACACCCCGCCGACCATCCGCGTCATGCCGCCCCAGTTCAACCCGAACTGGAACTCCATCACCAGGCCCGTGACGATCCCCACCGCGTAATTGATCACATACAGCTGGCCCCAGAACCGCGTCATCCGCGCGTGCACCACGCTGCCCGACACCGTCGCCCGGGTCTGCATCACCGCCACCAGCGTCGCCAGGCCCAGCGTCAACGCCACGAACAGGAAATGCGACCCCGCCGTCAACGCGAACTGCACCCGGGCCAGCATCAGCGCATCCATCAGCTCACGCCCCAAATCACGATCGTTCCGGTACGCCCCGATCCTGACCGGACCGCCGCCGCCGCCGAATCCGGCCCGAGCGTTCACCCGCCGTGCGCCTTTGGCGCAGCACCACCCACCCGCCTACATCCGCAGATGTACAACCGGCCGCGACCCGATACACCCCGCCCCGTACGCAGCCGTCAACGGCGCCGGCCCAGCACCCGGCCCACCACCCGGCCCACCACACCGGCCGGCGCCCGGACCGGCGCCCACAGCACCAGCCCCATCACCACGAACGGAACCGACGCCACCGCGAACAACACCCCCGGACCCGCCCACACCGACCCCAGCGCATACCCGGCGAACACCAGCACCGCCACCACCTCGGCCCCGAACCCCGCCATCGACATCACCGTCGCCCGCGACCGGTCAGAGATCCGCTCCTGCAGCCGCGCCTCCACCGCCACGATCGCCCACTGGATCACCCCGAACGCCACCGCGACCAGCACCATCCCCTCCGGCCGCCCGCTCAGCGCCCCCGCCGCCAGGCACACCGCCGCCACCAGCAACGCAGGCGCCAGCCACCGCACACCCCGGCCCGCCAGCCACCCGCCCGCCGTCTCACCCACACCCACCACCAGCATCAGCACCGGCACCGCCGCCGCCGCCGCGGCGACCGTCGAACGCCCCAGCATCGGCAGATACTCATCCAGCGCCCCGAACCCCATCACCGCCATCGTCAGCACCAACGCCCCACGCACCGGCGGCACCCGCCGCACCTGCGCCACCCCGTCCCGCAGCACCTCAAGAAACGGCCCCTCGCCGCCGCCCTCACCCGAACCCGCGCCCTCACCCGAACCCGCGCCCTCACCCGAACCCGCGCCCTCATCAGCATCCGCGTCCGGGCTCGCGTCCGCGCCCTCACCCGGGCTCGCCCGCGCGCGCTCGCCGCGCGACTCCGGCAACGACCACGCGGCCACCGCGCACAACACGCACGCCACGACACTCGCCACGCCCACCGCCCGGTAACCGCCCGCCGCCATCACCGGCGCCGCCACCCCGTTCGCCAGCATGATCGCCGTCGTGCCCAGCGCCTGCGACCGCCCCATCACCCGCGCGTACGAACCCGCCGCCCCCACCCGCGCGAGCTCCTGGTACACCAGCGCCTGCAACGACCCTGAACGCAGCGCCGTCCCCACACCCCACAGCACGAACCCCGCGGCGAACGCCGGATACGACGGCACGAGCGTCCACAGCGCGAAACCCGCACCGGTCAGCAGGGGAGCGGCCACCAGCAGCAGGCGCCGCGACACCACGTCGGCGAGCACACCCGACGGCAACTCGAACACAAAACCCGCGACCGCCCAGATGACGAACAACGACGAGATCGCCGCGGGGGACAGGCCGGTGTCGGCGAACAACAGCGCGTACACCGGATACAGCAGAACGAAGTCCTCAAGGAACGCGCAGGCGTACAACCGGCGCGCCAGCCCGGACCCAGGCTCAACTGAAGATCAATATCGCCACGTCATGGCGGCAGCCTACCCCGCCACCTCCGGCAGCGGCACCGTCAAACCCGACTTCACCGTCTCATACGCGGGCAACGTCTCAAATCGCTGCACATGCGTCGCGTCCCCGACGAACAACCTCCGCGACACCTCCCGGTTCGCCGCCAGATCCGCCGTCACCAGCACCACCACGTAATCCCACTGCCCGACGATGTTGAAGCACTGCTGCACCGCCGGCTCGGCCCGCATCCGCGCCCGGAACCCCTCGTGATGCGCCGCGTCATCGTCCACCAGCGCCACCAGCACCACCGCCGTCAACGCCGCGCCCACCGCCCGCGGCTCCAGCACCGCCACCTGCGCCCGGATCACCCCCGCCGCGCGCAGCCGCGTCAGCCGCCGCTGCACCGCGCTGGGGGACAGGCCCACCTGGTCACCCAGCTCATGCAGCGGCCTAGCCGCGTCCACCTGCACCAGCCCCAGCAGCAGGTGATCGATCTCGTCGAGGCGGTATCCGGCGTCCACGCAAGAATCTTGCACCGCGGCGGGAAAATCTTCAAACGCCGCCACCGCCGCCCCGCCTACCGTTCCACCCATGACCCACCACACCACCGACCCCGACCTCGACCTTGATCTCGGGCCCGACCTCGGCCTGGACCTGGACCGCATCGCCCGCGCCGCCACCACCATCGACCCGCTGTTCCGCGACAGCCCCCAGTACGCCGACGAACAACTCCAGGCACGCCTGGGCCGCCGCGTCATCACCAAGGTCGAGACCCTCAACCCGCTGCGCAGCTTCAAAGGCCGCGGCGCCGACCACCTGGTCGGCGGCCTGCCGCAGGGGAGCACCGTGGTGTGCGGATCGGGCGGCGGCAACTTCGGCCAGGCCATCGCCTACGCCGCCCGCCGCCACGGCCTGCGCGCCGAGGTGTTCGTGCCCGCCGCCGCCTCACAGATCAAGACACGGCGCATGGCCGCGTTCGGCGCCCGCGTCCACCGCGTCGACGGCTCCCACAAGGACCACGCCGCCGCCTACGCCGCCGAAGCACCCGGCCGCTACTACGCCGTCGACGGCAGCGACACCGCCGTGTACGAGGGCAACGCCACCATCGGCGTCGAACTCCTGCGCGGCGAACCGTTCGACACCCTCGTGGTGCCGGTCGGCGACGGCGCGCTCATCGCCGGCGTCGCCCGCTGGGTCAAGGCCCACGCGCCGCACGTGCGCGTCGTCGGCGTCACCTCGGCCGCCGCACCCGCCCTGGAACGCTCCTGGCGCACCGGCCGGCACCTCGCCGTGGAAACCGGCGCGACCATCGCCGCGGGCATCTGCATCCGGCGCCCCGAGCCCCAGGCCGTCGTCCGCACCCGCGCGCTCGTCGACGACCTGCTGCTGATCGCGGACGACGAACTGCTCGCCGCGATGCACCTGGCCGCCGAGACGCTCGGGCTGCTGCTGGAACCCGCCGGGGCGGCCGGCCTGGCCGCCATCGCCGCCCGCGACGTCCCCGGGGACGTGGTCGCCACCGTCCTCACCGGAGCGAACGCCGACCTCGGCCTCTACCGGCTTACTTAACATAATGTACATTATCGACCAACGACGGAACGGGGGAAGAGGGGCGGCGAAACACCGCGAACCCGACACCTGACCGCGGCGCCGGGACGGACGCCACGACGGAGGCCGCGACGGGCGCCGGGAAGAAGACACCAGCCGCGGCGGCTTGACCTTGACGCCGGTGTCAAGGGTTACCGTCGCTGACGGCCGAAGATCAGGGAGTGCGGATGCGGATCGGTGAGCTGGCCGAACGCGCCGGGGTGAGCACCCGCGCGCTGCGTTACTACGAGCAGCAGGGACTGCTCCCGGCGCGCCGCGCGGGCAACGGCTACCGCGAGTACGACGAGGCGGACGTGCGGCTCGTCACCGAGATCCGCACGCTGCTGGCCGCCGGGTTCACGCTGGACGACGCCCGCCCGTTCGTGGACTGCCTGCGGGCCGGCCACGACTCGGGCGGCTCGTGTCCCCAGTCGATAGCGGTCTACCAGCGCAAACTCGCCGAGCTCGACCGCGAGATCGGCGACCTGATCCGGCGCCGGGCCGATCTGGCCTCCCAGCTGGCGCGCGCCTGCCCGGGCTGCGCCCTGTCCCCGAAGGGCACCAACGATGATCGATCTGACCAGCGAGACCTTCGACGAGCGGGTCCTGCGCGGCGGCACACCGGTACTGGTCGAATTCTGGGCCGAGTGGTGCCCGCCCTGCCGGATGATCGCGCCGATCCTTGAGGAGATCGACGCCGAGTACGGTGACCGCCTCACGGTCGCCAAGCTCAACGGCGACGACCACCCCGACATCGCCCAGCGGTACGGCGTGATGGGCTTCCCCACCCTCACCCTGTACCGCGACGGCGAGGTCGCCCTGCAGATCGTGGGCGCCCGGTCCAAGCGCCGCCTGCTGGCCGACCTGGCCCCGCATCTCTGACCCATACGCACCCGTGCGCCTCTTGGGCACCGGCGGGCGGTGTTCAGGGTGTACGGCGCAGCGGCTCCAGCGCCGTCATGTAGTCGACCAGGCGCACCCCGATCTCGAAGGCGATGTCGCCGTCGGTGAGGTCGGGGTCGAGCCACAGTTCGGAGACGCGGCGCCAGTTGGCCGGGCCGATGAACGGGCCGGCGACCGCGTCGTCTCCCAGGGCCGGTCGCCAGCGGTCCTGGTGGCCGGTGAGGCGTTCGAGCGCGGCGTCGTTGTCGGCGGCCTTGGGGTGCTCGGCGTGGAAGCCGATCTCGATGGCGAGCTCGCGGGCGCCGGTGACCAGGTCGGCGCCGATGGCCTGGGCCTCGTAGTGCTCGCGGTGCGGCGCCGGGTCGCCGAACCACGCCTTGACGCCGGTGCGGCGCACCATGAGCCGCAGCTCGCCCAGGGCAGGTGGCGCCGATCCCCTGACGATCTCGCCGACCTGCTCGAAGAGTCCCTCGTCCAGCACCGCTGTCCTCCTGGTGATCGTTATGGGGGTGAACGGTACGGCGGGCGGCTCGATTCCGCCGGATCCGGTCGCGTTCTGAAACCGGACAGAAGAGGGGTTCTGTCCGGTTTTGTTCTTGTTTTCCGATTCTCATTCTGTCGGAGGCGGCCGGTAACGTCCGTCAGGTGCGTCCTGCCGATGTTCAGCGTCTCACCGTGGCCGAGGCCGTCGACCGTTATGTCGAGATGGTCCGTGCCAAGACCGCGACGGGCGCGCTGGCGCCCGGCAGCGCCGAGGTGTACGCGCGCGACGTGCACACCTTCGCGGGCCTGGCCGGGCTTGAGCGGGTGCTCGACGACCTGGACGGCGCCGACGTCGACGAGGTGCTGCTGCGGTTCGCGCGCAAGCCCGACGGGCGCCGCGCGGCGGAGCGGCCCGGTGGCGGCGCCGCCCTGCAGAGCGCCGCGTCGCAGGCGCGGTTCCGCCGTTCGGTGTCGGCGTTCTTCCAGCACGCGGCGATCTCCGGCTGGGTGCAGCTGAACCCGATGCTCACGGTGACGGTGCGGTCCAAGCAGCGCGGCGGGCTGCGCGCCGAGCGCCGCGCGCTGACGACCGAGCAGGCGGCGGGGCTGGTGGGCGCGGCGCGGGAGCTGAGCACCGACCGGCCGCGCGGTGGCCGGTCCGATCAGCGGACCGAGCTGCGGGACGCGCTGATCGTGCTGGTGCTGGCGGCGGTGGGGCCGCGGGTGTCGGAGCTGACGGGCGCCAACTCCGAGGACTTCTTCGTCAACGCCGGCACCCGTTACTGGCGCATCTTCGGCAAGGGCGGGCGCACCCGGGACGTGCCGCTCCCCCGGCCGGTGGCGCAGGTCCTGGACGCCTACCTGGCCGAGGGCCGCCCGCTGCTGGACCGCGGCGTCGAGCCCAAGGCGCTGCTGCTGTCGTGGCGGGGCCGGCGGCTGGCGCGCGGTGATGTGCAGGCGGTGATCGACCGGGTGCTGGCGCGGGTGGAGCCGGGCCGGCGGCGCAGCGTCACCCCGCATGGTCTGCGGCATACGACGGCGACGCATCTGCTGGCGGCGGCGACCGACATGGACGCGGTGCGGCGGGTGCTGGGGCACGCGGATCTGTCGACGCTGGGGCGTTATCGCGACGAGCTGCCGGGTGAGCTGGAGGCCGCGATGCGCGTGCATCCGCTGCTGGGCCGCGACGATCCCGAGCCGATCCCCTGACCTCGGGCTCAGACCCAGCCGATGTCGGAGGGTTCGGGGAAGCCGCCGTGCAGGATGCCGTAGGCGATGAGCAGGAGCAGCGCGGGCGCGAACACGCCGATCATGAGGCGGCCGAGGTGGCGGCGGGTGCGCCAGCCCCAGGCGGTGAAGGCCGCGGTGACGGCGATCGCGGCGATCGCGGTGCCGCCTTCCAGGGCGTTGGTGGTGAAGGTGACGCCGGTGACCAGGGCGAGGACGGCGGGCACCGGCCCGCGGACCGGCGGGCGGTGGGCCAGGGCGGCGGCGAGGGCGGCGAAGACGACGCTGAGGCCGCCGTACCACAGGTAGTGGCCGACGACCTCGTCCCACAGGTGCACCAGGTCGCTGGGGTCGGCGTTGCTGACGGAGTTGGCGGCCAGGTGGATGCCGTGGCCTTCGACGTAGGTGAGGGCGCCGGCGAGGTAGACGATCCAGAGGCGTGGTGATGCTCCCCCGGCGCGCAGGGCCGCGGCGGCGGGCAGCAGGACGGCGTAGGGAGTGATGAGGTCGGCCCAGTCGGCCCACCGGGTCTCCCCCGCGTTGCCGAGCCACGCCAGGCCGAACCCGATGTGGTGGGTGAGGCCGTAGGCGATGGCGGTGACGGCGAGCCAGAACAGGTATGGGGCGGTGGGCCGGGCGTCGGCCGCAGGGGGGCCGGAGGTCGTGCGGGTGGGGACCCTCATGGGTTCTCCTGGGCTTGGACGAGGGCGTCGCCGGTCGCGGTCCGGTGGTACAGGACCGAGTGCCCGGCGCGGCGGCGCTGGATGAGGTGGGCGTCGAGGAGGATTTTGAGGTGGCGTCCGATGGTGCCGAGGCCGTGGCCGGTGAGGGTGGTGAGCTGGGTCGTGCTTTTGGGGGTGTCGAGGAGGGTGAGGACGGCGGCTCGGCGGGGTCCGAGGAGCGCGGCGAGGGCGGCGGGCGTGCGGCGGGTGGCGGAGCAGGGGTAGACGACGGCGGAGCGGTGGTCGTCCCAGGCGAGCCAGGTGCGGTGCGGGGTGACGGGGACGAACACGAGCTGGTCGCCGGTGAGGTGGCGTGGCGGGTGGTCGTGGGTGGTGATCTGGAGGCGGTCGCCGCCGAGCCAGCGCATGCCGGGGCGCAGGTCGCCGAGGGCGGCGGCCCAGCCGCCGTGGCCGAGATGGGTGGTGCGGGCGATGATGTCGGCTTCGAGGGCGCGGCGGCGGTGCGGCCAGGTGGGGTGGACGGTGCGGGTCCAGATCCAGGTCAGCAGGTCGGCGGCGCGTTCGGGCAGGTCGTCGCGGTCGAGGGCGGTGGGCAGCGGGCCGCGCAGTGAGGGGCCGAGGTCGGTGCGGGCGGTGCCGGGCGGGGTGGCGCGGACGCGGGTGAGTTCCTGGTCGAACGTGGCGCCGGGGACGGGTGCCGGGGTGAGGAACGTGGCGTTCCATGTGGGGCCCAGGGCGGCGTGGACGAGCAGGGCGGTGACCGGGTCGGCCGCCAGGCGCCGCCGGTAGGCGGGCAGGTGGGTGTCGAGCCAGGCGCGTTCGCGGGGGTGGGCGGGTGTGGCGTGGTGGAGGGTCTTGAGGGCGGCGGTGGTCTCGGCCAGGGGTGAGATGACGAAGTGGCCGCGCGCGAGGGTGTCCGCGTTGACCTGCCACCAGCCCATCGTCCGCGCCTCCTGGCGAAACGATAGCGGGGTGTCAGCGGCCGAGGGACTGCTGGAGGTAGGTGACGCAGTAGGCGCGGCGTGGGCCGCTGGGGAAGCGGCGTGCGCATTCGGCGTGGATCCAGGCGGGTGTCTGTGGCTGTGCGGGAGTGCGTGGCTTGGCGTTCGGCGGGCGGTGCGGTGATGGGCGGGCAGGTGTGCGGTGTGGCCGTGGTGCGTGCGGACGCGGGGTGCGCGCCCGTGTCGTGCGTGTGGGGGTCGGCGGGATGAGGTGCTGTTCGGCGTTCGGGGCGGGAGCGGTGTTGGGCGGGGATGGCTGTGCGGATACCGGCGCCGACGGCGGGGCGGCCGGCGGTGCGGATGCCGGGACGGGAACGGCCGGTGCGGAAGTCGCCGGGGTGGTCTGCGTGCTGGACGGAGCCAGGTCGCCGTGGCCGCTGCGCGGGCTGTGGTAGGCGACCTGCACGGTCGTCCAGACGGCGGTGGCGGCGGTGACCGTGAGGAGGACGAAGGCCGCTGTGGACCGGGCCCCCACCCTGGGGCGCGGCCGGGGCGGGTACGGGGGCCTGGTCATATGACCCAACGTAAGCACACAGGCGCGTGCCGAGATGGTGGTTGTGAGGAATTGGCCCCGGCTGCTCCGGGAGCGGGGATGCGATGAACCGCGAAACGACGTCCGAGGTGGTACGCCTGTGCTCCCCTCGCCGGGAACCGGTTCTCCTGCGCGACGTGCGGCGCCGACCGCACCGTCCGCGTGACCCGGTCCGATGTCGGGCTCGATCGGCTCCTCACGTGTCTGATCCGGGTGGTGTTCCGCGTGCGCCATCTCGGTCGCCGGTCACTGCGTCGGCTTCTCGGTGCCGACCACCCCGGCGCACCCGGAACCCGAGGTGATCGCGGGTCTGGGTGCGGTGGTACTCGATCGTCTGGCCGGTCCGGTCGTAGAGCCCACGCGCCGAGGCCGACAGCTTGGTCTGCCGGGGACATGGTGGACGGCCTCGTTGGCGGACTCCCCCGCGCCTGCGCGGGAACGGCGAGGTGGTGGCCGCGGTTATCGGCGGGTTGGGCGGCGTGGCCGTTGTGGGTCCGTGTGGTGGGGTGCGGGTGGGTTGTCGAGGAGGGCGCGGCCGAGGTGGTAGGCGTGGGTGAGGTCGTCGCCGCGGTAGTCGGCGGCGGCGATGTCGGCGAGGTGGTGGTCGGCGTTGACGGCGACGGTGTTGGTGAGGTGGCGGAACAGCGGGGCGTCCGACATCGAGTCGCCGTAGGCGACGCATTGGGCGTGGGTGAGGCCGTAGCGGGTGCGCAGGTCGTCGGTGATGCGGACCTTGTCGGCGGGGGTCAGGACGCCGGCGGGGTCGAGGGGGGCGGTGAACGGCGGTGGCGGGAAGCGGGAGGCGGCGACCTCGTCGAAGCCCAGGTCGAGCAGGTGGTGGGCGAAGAAGTCGGGTGACATGGTGATGACGGCGGAGCGTTCGCCGCGGCGGCGGATGTCGGCGGTGACGTCGGCGATGCCGTTGAGCCAGGGCCCGGCGGTGTAGGCGGCGGCGACGTGGGCCGGGGTGAGGGTGCGCCAGAGGGCGTGGATGGCGGCGGAGAAGCCGCGGGTGTCCAGGGTGCCGGCGGCGAACCGGGCTTCGAGGGCGTGGAGTTCGGGCAGGGTGCCGAGCTGCCGGGCCACCTCGAGGTTGGCGGTGGACCCGGCGAGCAGCGTGCCGTCCATGTCGAAGATGTGCAGGTTGCTCACGATCACGTAAGTGTGGTGCATCGCGGCCGGTGGGGCCAACGGGTTTCGCGGGGTCAGCGGCGGATGATGTCGCGGTGCTTGTCCTTGGCGTCGGGCCAGAGGGCGTACGACACCAGGACCGCCGCCCAGATGCCGAGGGGCGCGACGGGCCAGTACCAGGTGAGCTCGCCGGCCTTGAGTGAGGAGACGGCCCAGATGACCGTCATGATGAGGGCGCCGGCGCCCCAGTAGCCCCATTCGTTGAGCCATTCGCGTTTGTCGGCCTGCTGGCGGGCGGCCTCGGCCCGGGCGCGGGAGACCGGCAGGTCGGCGGTGAGCGGCTCGAGCCGGTCCACGGTGACGGCGGTGGCGGCCGCTTCGAGGCGGCGGTGGTATTCGGCGGTGTCCAGGGCGCCGTCGGCGAGGGCGTCGCCGAGGCGTTCGATCACGGCGTTGCGGTCGGCGTCGCTCGCGCGCAGGGCGGCGGGCTTGGTGAAGTCGGGCGTGGCCATCGGGTGCTCCCCCCGTTCGTGCTGGGTGTTGGCGCTGTTTCCAGCATGGCCGCGCGGGGTGGCGTGGTCGTCCTCCGGCGTGACGAACCGGCCGTACATCGTTCGCAGGACCCTGTCGAAAGTCGGGGTGTGGTTCTGCCTTCCGGATGATCCGCCACCGATGATCACTCTTTAGCCTGACATTCAGCACATTTTGATGAACGCAGGGTGAACTTTCCCGGGCTCCTGGAGGATCTCACTCTGCACCGGAGGTTCCTACGTGAGGGAGAGCATGCAAGCGCCTGGATTCAGCGCCGACTGGTACCGCACGATCACCGGGTTCGCCGAGGGGCTCCCGTCCTGGGTGCACACGGTGGCCGAGATCGGCACCGACGCGGGGCTGCTGGTGTTCGCCGCGCTGTTCGTGGCGGGCTGGTGGCGGGCCCGCGGGCAGACGGGCCGGGCGATGGTGCTGGCGCTGGCCGCGCCGTTCGCGGTGGTGGCCGCCTACCTGGTCAGCGAGGTCTCCAAGACCTTCCTGGAGGAGGAACGGCCGTGCCGGGCGGTGCCGGACGCGGCCAGCATCGCGGCGTGCCCGGCGCCCGGCGACTGGTCGTTCCCCAGCAACCACGCGACGATCGCGGCGGCGTCGGCGGCGGTGATCGTGGTGGCGTGGCGGTCGATGGCGGCGGTGGTGCTGCCGCTGGCGGCGCTGATGGCGTTCTCCCGGGTGTTCGTGGGCGTGCACTACCCGCATGACGTCGCGGCGGGCTTCCTGCTGGGGGTGACGGTCGCGCCGGTGGTCGTGCTGGTGCTGGCACGGCTCCTGGGCCCGGCGGTGGAGCCGATGCGGGCGTGGCCGGGCGCTGCGCTGCTGCTCGGCCCGTCCGCCGTCGGCCAGGCTCCCGTGCCCGTGCCCGTGCCTGTGCCTGTGCGCGGCGAGGCCGCCGCCGGGCCGCCGGTGGCGGCCGAGACGATGCCGGACGTGATGTCGGGCACCGGGCGCCGCGACTGATCCCCGCCCGCCCGGCGGCGGTGACGCCGCGGCGGGCGGGCGGCAGGGAGCGGCGCAGCTCGGCTCAGCGCGGGCCGGCTCAGCGCAGGGTGCGGAAGAACGCGCGGACGTCGTCGATCAGCAGGTCCGGCGCCTCCATCGACAGGAAGTGCCCGCCGCGGTCCAGTTCGGTCCAGCGCACGATGTTGTGGTCGCGTTCGGCCCACCGGCGGATGGTCACGTCGTGGGCGGACACCAGGACCCCGGTCGGCACGGTCGCTGGTTCGGGCGCCCAGGCGCCCGCGTCCGCGCCGCTCCCCTCCCCCGCGTCCGACGGGTGATCCCACTGGCCCGTGTCGGTGGTCTCGCTCCAGGAGGCCGCGGAGAGCTCCTCGTAGTAGATCTGCGCGGCCGATCCGGCGGTGCCCGTCAGCCAGTAGACCGAGACGTCGGTGAGGATGCGGTCGCGGTCCACGCTGTCCTCGGGCAGGCCGTCCTCGGGGTCGGTGAGCTCCTTGAACTTCTCCACGATCCAGGCGAGCTGCCCGGCGGGCGAGTCGTGCAGGCCGTAGGTGACGGTCTGCGGGCGCTTGGAGTTGCACTGCAGGTAGCCGTCGTTGAAGTTCTGCATCGCCTGCCAGCGGCGCTGCTCGGTCTCGGTGAGGCCGTCCATCTCGCCGTCCGCGCCGACCGGGAAAGTGATCATGGCGTTGAGGTGGACGCCGGTGACGTGCGCGGCGTCCTGCCTGCCCAGCTCGGGACCGACCCACGAGCCGGTGTCGTAGCCCTGCACCCCGTACCGGCCGTAGCCGAGCGCCGCCATCAGCCGCACCAGCACCCCGGCCATCCGGGCGGCGTTCATGCCCGGCCCGGCCAGCGGCGTGGAGAACCCGAAGCCCGGCAGCGACGGGATCACCAGGTGGAAGGCGTCGGCGGGGTCGCCGCCGTGCCCGCGCGGGTCCGACAGCGGGCCGATCACGTCGAGGAAGTCGGTGACGCCGCCGGGCCAGCCGTGCAGCAGGAGGAGCGGGGCCGCGTCCGGCTCGGGTGAGCGCACGTGCAGGAAGTGCAGGTTCTGGCCGTCGATGGTGGTCATGAACTGCGGGTGCCGGTTCAGCGCGGCCTCGTGCGCCCGCCAGTCGTAGCGGGTGCGCCAGTGCTCGGCCAGGTCCTTCAGGTAGGCCACCGGGACGCCGCGGTCCCAGCCGGCGCCGGGCACCTCGTCGGGCCAGCGGGTGTTGGCCAGCCGCGCGTGCAGGTCGTCGAGCTGCGCCTGCGGGACGTCGATGCGGAACGGGCGGATGTCGTTCGGGTTCGTCATGCCGGTGACGCTACGAGGCAAGTAGGACAGGTTCGTTCCTACTGAGTCCCGGGAGCCGGACGGGGCGCCGGGTTGACGAAAGTAGGGGGTGGCGGGTGGCGTTCGCGCAGTGCGGCGGCACTCCCCCGGTTCCTAGCGTCGAGACCGACACGACTGGAGGCTCGATGATCACATTGCGGGGACTCACCAAGCGGTACGGGGACAAGGCCGCGGTCAGCGACCTGTCCCTGGAGATCGCGCCGGGGAAGGTGACGGGGTTCCTGGGCCCCAACGGAGCTGGCAAGACCACCACCATGCGGATGATCCTGGGCCTGGACCGGCCCACCGCGGGCGAGGCCCTCATCGGCGGCCGCCCGTACGCGGCGTTGCCGCGGCCGCTGACGCGGGTCGGTGCGCTGCTGGACGCCAAGGCGGTGCACCCGGGCCGGTCGGCGCGGGCGCACCTGGTGGCGATGGCGCGCAGCAACGGCATCCCGGTGCGGCGCGCCGACGAGGTGCTGGAGATCGTCGGGCTGGCGGCGGTGGCGCGCGCACGTGCCGGGTCGTTCTCGCTCGGCATGGGCCAGCGGCTGGGCATCGCCGGGGCGCTGCTGGGCGACCCGCAGGTGCTGATGTTCGACGAGCCGGTCAACGGGCTCGACCCCGACGGGGTGCTGTGGGTGCGGCGGCTGATGCGGTCGCTGGCCGCCGAGGGCCGCACCGTGTTCGTCTCCAGTCACCTGATGAGCGAGATGCAGCTGACCGCCGACCGGCTCGTGGTGATCGGGAAGGGCCGGCTGCTGGCCGACGCGCCGGTCGCCGAGGTGATCGCGGCCAGTTCCCGCAACGCGGTGCGGATCCGCACGCCGCGGGCCGGTGCGCTCGCCGCGCGGCTGGCGGCCGAACCGGCGCCGCCGCCGCGGGTCACGCGGGCCGGCGAGGACGAGCTGCTGGTGACGGGCGCGCCGATCGAGCGGATCGGGATGATCTGCCACGAGCTGGGGGTGCCGCTGCACGAGCTGAGCCCGCAGGAGGCCTCGCTTGAGGAGGCCTACATGGAACTGACGGGGACGAGCGTGGAGTACGGCGCGGGCGCGCCGCGGAAGGCGGGGGTGTGACGGTGGCGAGCCTGACCGGAGCGCGAGCACGCGGTGAGCACGGCACCGGCGACGACACCGCGGGCGGACGCGGAGGCGGGGGCGGCGGCGGGCTGGCGGGGGCGGTCGCGGCCGAGTGGACCAAGCTGTGGTCGCTGCGTTCCACCTGGTGGGCGCTGGCCGGGGCGCTCGGGATGATGGCGCTGATGAGCGTGATCCTGGCGTCCTCGACCGTGTCCAACAACACCAACGCCCTCACCACCGACGACCAGGGAGTGGTGTCGGTCAGCGGGATCGCGCTGGGCGCCACCGACCTGGTGCAGTTCGTGGTGATCGCGCTGGCGATCCTGGTGATCACCGGGGAGTACGCGACCGGCAGCGTCCGGACCACGCTGCAGTGGGTGCCGCGGCGCGGCCGGATGCTGGCGGCCAAGGCCGCGGTGGTGGCCGCCGTGGTGCTGCCCGCCGGGATGGTCCTGGCCGCGGCGGGGACCGCGGTGGCCGGGCCTCTGCTGGGGCGGTGGGGACGGTTCTCGGCCGGTGAGGCCGCCGGGGACGTGCTGGCGGTCGGCGTGTACCTGGCGTTGATCTGCGTGTTCATCCTGGGCGTCGGCACGGTGCTGCGCAGCACCGCCGGCGCGCTGACCACGGCGTTCCTGGCGCTGATGGCGGTGCCGATGCTCCTGGAGAACAGCACCGTCACGGCGCTGGGATATGTGTCGGACGCACTGCCCAGCACCGCCGGGCGGCACTTCATGGGCGGTGAGGCGGCCCCCTACCCGCCGGCCGCCGGGTTGCTGATCCTGGCGGCCTGGACGGTGGGGTCGCTGGCGCTGGGCATCGTGGTGCTGCGCCGCCGCGACGCCTGACCGGACGCCTGGACGGCGGTCACGGCACCCCGCGGGTCAGCGCGGGGGGCCGTCGACCAGCCCGGCCTCGTAGGCGATGATCGCGGCCTGGACGCGGTTCCTGACCTCCAGCCGCATGAGGATCGCACTGACGTAGGCCTTCACGGTGCCCTCGACGACGTGCAGCCGCGCGGCGATCTCCGCGTTGGACAGCCCCGCGCCCACCAGCGCCAGCACCTGGCGTTCGCGCGGGGTGAGGGCGGCGGTGCGCTCGCGGGCGATGACGCCGTGCGCCAGCCGGCCGCCGCTCAGCTCGGCGATGACCCGGTGGGCGACCTTGGGTGACAGGTAGGCGGCGCCCTCGGCCACGGCGTGCACGCCCGCCAGCAGCTCGCGCGGGTCACCGGCCTTCAGCAGGAACCCCGCGGCGCCGCCCGACAGGGCGCGGGCGATGTACTCGTCCTCGCCGAACGTGGTCAGCATCAGCACCGACGTGGCGGGGGCGGCGCGGCGCAGCTCGTCCGCCGCGGCCAGCCCGTCCATGCGCGGCATGCGGATGTCCAGCAGCACCACGTCGGGCCGGTGCGCGAGCGTCAGCTCCACGGCCTGGTGCCCGTCGGCGGCCTCGGCGACGACCTCGATGCCGGGGTCGGCCGACAGGATCGCCCGTACCCCGGCGCGGATCATCGCCTCGTCGTCGGCGAGCAGTACCCGGATCACCTGTGTCCTCCCGTTCTGGATCATGCTGGGGCCCGCCGTCAGCTGGACGCCGGGTCGGGGACCGGGCGCGCGGCGTCCTTGGCGACCAGGCGGCCGCCGGCGAAGCACAGCCGGTACACGGTGCCAAGGCCCAGCAGGTTGCCGTCGGCACGGTAGTGGTCGCAGCGCGCGCCGGGCGGCGCCGGGGGGAAGTCGACGCGGTTGACGTCGCTGCTGATCAGCTCGGTCGCCGGCAGCACCGTGGCGACCTGCGCGCGCGGCTGCCCCACCCGCAGCGCCTCGTAGTCGGCGGGCGGCAGCACCGAGTTGAGCGTGGCGTAGGCGTAGTACCCCAGGATGATCGCCGACAGGGCGGCGACCAGGCCCGCCGGCACCGCGATGGCGGTGATCAGGCCCTTGCGGACGCGGCGGCGGCCGTGGTCCAGGCGCCGGGCGGTCTCGTGGCCGGGTTCGGGTCCGGCGGCCGGTGCCGCGGCGGGCACGTCGGGCAGCCGCGCCTCGACGGCGAACCCGCCGTCGGCGGCCGGGCCGGTGCGCAGGGTGCCGCCGGCCAGCCGCACCCGTTCGGCCAGGCCGGTCAGGCCGCGGCCGCCCGACGGCAGCAGCGGCGGCCCGGCGGGCGGCGGGCCGTTGGTGACGGTCACGATGGTGGCCGCGCCGCCCGCCTCGCCCCCGCCCGCGCCGGCCGCGTCCTGCCCGGTGCCCGGTCCGGCGCCGCCGCCCGCGCGCGACAGCCGGACCGTCACGGCGGCGCCGGGGGCGTGCTTGGCGGCGTTGGTGAGGGCCTCCTGCACCACCCGGTGCGCGGCGAGCACGGTCATCGGCGCGGCACCGGCGAGCGGCCCGGCGTCGCCGGTCAGGCCGACCGGCATACCCGAGGTGCGGGCGCGTTCCACCAGGTCGGTGATGCTCTCGCGGGCGGGCCGGGTGGGCGCCCCCTCCCGCGGCCCCGCCCCGTCCCGCGGTCCCGCCGGGTCCCGGGCGGTCTCCTCGCGCAGCACCCCGACGATCTCGCGGAGGTGCTCGGTGGCGTCGGCGGCGCTGGCGCGCAGCTCGGCGGCCTGGGCACGGTGGCGTTCGGGCAGGTCCGGCGCGACCTGCAGGGCGCCCGCCCGCACCGCGATGAGGGCCAGTTCGTGGCCGAGCGAGTCGTGCATGTCCTGGGCGATGCGGGCGCGTTCGCGCAGCCGTTCGCGTTCGGCGACGATGCGGTGCTCGCGTTCCAGCTGGTCGGCGCGTTCCCACCCGGCGTGCACCAGCTCCTGGTACTGCCGCCAGTAGCGGCCCACCAGCCACGGCAGGACGCCGAGCACCACCAGGTAGAGGGTCTGGGGGAACCAGCTGGTGACGTCGATGCCGCGCACGATGTTGAGCACCGAGCCGGTGACGAACACCGCGGTGAACGCCCACAGCACCGGGCGGGCGTGCGGGGTGCGGCGGCCGGTGAGGTAGGACATCACCGGGACGCCGAACACGAAGTTGCCCTGAAGCGGCACCAGCGCCAGCACGATCAGCAGCGACAGCAGCGGCCACCTGCGGCTCGCCGCCACCGCGGCGCCCAGCACCGCCACCCCCGCCGCCTCGGCCGGCCACCGCGGCCCGCCGTCGGAGGGAGGCAGCAGCACGCCGTAGACGACCGGCAACGCCAGCACCGCGAACAGCAGCACGTCCTTGACCGTCGTGTGGCGGGGCCCCGAGTCGTTCACGCCGTCCACGCTACAAGCGCCCGACCAGCGCTGATACTGACGAAAGTCAGGGGTGCAATAGGTTGGTGGCCGTGACCCGGAAGTGGTGGACGCCCGCGCGCGCCGACATCGCGCTGGCCGCGGCCGCGCTGATCATCAACGTGGTGATGGCGGCGGGCACCGCCAAGCGCGGGGACACCGCGCTGTTCCCCGGCGGGCTCGCGCTGATCGCGCTGGGGTCGGCGGCGCTGGCGGTCCGCCGCCGCCACCCGGTGATCGTCCTGGTGGTCACCATGGTGGTGTCGGTGGTGTACTACCCGCTGGGCTACCCCGACGGGCCGCTGGCGCTGGTGTTCGTGGTCGCGCTGTACACCGCGGCGGTGGAGTGCCGGCTGTACGTGCCGCTCAGCGCGGCGGCGCTGCTCAACGCCGGGTTCGTCGTGGTCAACGCGCTGCGGGACGCCGACGGCGACGAGGACGCCAACATGGTCATGGGCGCCCGGTCGGTGGCGGGACTGACGTTCTGGCTGCTGCTGGTGATCGCGCTCGGCCAGTACGTGCGCAACCGCCGCGACTTCGCCGCCGCCGCCGAACGGCGCGCGCTGGAGGCCGAACGCTCGCGCGAGCAGGAGGCGCGGCGGCGCGCCACCGAGGAACGGCTGCGCCTGGCCCGTGAGCTGCACGACGTCCTGGCGCACCAGATCTCGCTGATCAACGTGCAGGCCGGGGCGGCGCTGCACCGCCGTGACGACCCCGCCCAGGCCTACGCCGCCCTTGAGGCGATCAAGGGCGCCAGCAAGCAGACGCTGCGAGAGCTGCGCGGTGTGCTGGGCGTGCTGCGGCAGGTCGACGGCGAGGACGGCGACGACGGCAGCCCGGTCGCGCCCACGCCGTCGCTGGAGCGCGTCGGTGAGCTGCTGGCGCGGACGTCGGCGGCCGGGCTGCCGGTCACGCTGGTCGGGCAGGTGCCCGGCGGGCCGCTGCCCGCGCCGGTGGACCTGGCCGGCTACCGGATCGTGCAGGAGGCGCTCACCAACGCGGTGCGGCACGCCGGCGCCAGCGCCGTCACCGTGCACATCGGCGCCACCGCGGATGCGGTGGTGGTGCAGATCGACGACGATGGGACCGGCCCGGCGGACCCGGCCGCGCTGGAAAGCGGCAACGGGCTGCGCGGGATCAGGGAACGTGCCGCCGCCGTCGGCGGTGAGGCGACCGCCGGGCCCGGCCCGGCGGGCGGGTTCCGGGTACGGGCGCGGCTGCCGCTGCGCGGCCCGGCGGGGCAGATGGAGGAGAGTGCGTGATCCGGGTGCTGCTGGCCGACGACCAGACGCTGGTACGGGCGGGATTCCGGTCGATCCTCGAGGGCGAGGACGACATCGAGATCGTCGCCGAGGCCGGTGACGGCGAGCAGGCGGTGCGGCTGGCCGACCAGCTGCGGCCCGACGTGGTGCTGATGGACATCCGGATGCCGGTGCTGGACGGGCTGGAGGCCACCCGCCGCATCGTCACCGACCCGCGGCTCACCGACGTCAAGGTCGTCATCCTCACCACCTTCGACCTCGACGACTACGTGTACGGGGCGATCAAGGCGGGCGCCAGCGGGTTCCTGGTCAAGGACACCGAGCCGCCCGAGCTGATCCACGGCGTGCGGGTGGTGGCGCGCGGCGACGCGCTGCTGGCCCCCACCGTGACCAGGCGGCTCATCGCCGAGTTCGCCTCCCGCATCACCGCGCCGCCGCCGGCGGTCGAGCTGAACGCCCTCACCGACCGTGAACGCGAGGTGCTGGAGCTGGTCGCCGCCGGCCTGTCCAACGAGGAGATCGCCGCGCGGCTGGTGCTGAGCCCGGCGACCGCCAAGACCCACGTCAGCCGCATCCTGTCCAAGCTCGGCGCCCGCGACCGCGCCCAGCTGGTCGTCCTGGCCTACGAGAGCGGCATGATCAAGCCCGGCTGGCTCAGCTGACCCGCCCCGCGGTGCAACCGCGCGGCGCGGGCCGGTGTTGAACGGATGTGACGGTTACGACGGACGACATGGCCTCCTCCGCCCCCGCCGGCCCGGCCGGCACCGGCCCTGACACCGGCCCTGACACCGGCCCTGACACCGGCACGGCCGACGACGAGGTCGCCGCGCGGGTCGTGGCGGCGCTCGCCCGCGACCTGGACCACGGTTTCACGGTCCTGTACGACGCCTACCGCGGCGCGGTGTTCTCCACCGCGCTGCGGCTGTGCGGGCGCTGGGCCGAGGCCGAGGACCTGGCCGCCGAGGCGTTCCTGCGCGCCTACCGCGCGCTGGCCGGATACGGCGCCGACCGGATCGCCCAGCTGCGGCCACGGCCCTGGCTGCTGACGATCCTGCTCAACCTGTGGCGCAACACCCTTCGCGGCGCCGCGCGCAGGCCGCCGCCGGGCCCGCTGGACACCGCGCCCGAGCCCACCGACCCCGCCGAGGGCGTCGAGGCGGCCGCCGCGCGGCACGAGACCGGCCGGGAACTGGCGGGCCTGCTGGCCCGGCTGCCCGAGGCGCAGCGCGCCGCCGTCGTGCTCCGCCACATCGCCGACCTGCCGATCGCCGAGATCGCCGTCGTGCTCGCGGTCCCCGAGGGCACCGTCAAATCCCACATCTCCCGCGGCCTGGCCCGGCTCCGCACGCTGCACACCACCCAGGGGGCACCCCATGCACGTTGACGGTACGCGTTCTGACGTTCCCGACCCGCTGACCACCGGACTGGCCGGGCTGGCCGCCGACGCGCCGGGCACCCTGCTCGACCGGATCGTCGCCCGCCGCGTCCACGTGCCCGCGCCGCTGGGCCAGGTCCAGGTCGCCTTCACCGACCACGGCGTCGCCTACCTGCGCGCCGGACTGGACGAGGAGGAGTTCACCGCCGCGTTCCGCGCCCGGTTCGGGCGGCCGCTGCTGCCCGCCGCCAAACCGCCCGCCGGGCTCGCGCCCGCGCTGCGCACCGGCACACTGGGCCGGCTGCGCCTGGACCTGCGCGGCCTCAGCGACTTCGAGGCGGCCGTGCTGCGCGCCGCCGCCGCGATCCCGCGCGGCCAGACCCGCCCCTACGCCTGGGTGGCGCGGCAGGCCGGACGGCCCAAAGCCGTCCGCGCCGTCGGCTCCGCGCTCGGCCGCAACCCGGTGCCGCTGCTGATCCCCTGCCATCGCGTCACCCGCTCCGACGGCACCGTCGGGGAGTACGTGTTCGGCGCCGGCGCCAAGGAACGGCTCCTGCGCGCCGAGAACGTCGACCTCGACGAGGTCGCCGCGCTCGCCGGCGCCGGGGTGTTCTACCTGGGCAGCGACACCACCGGTGTCGTGTGCTACCCCACCTGCGCCGACGCCCGCCGCATCACCCCCGAGCACCGGCACGGGTTCCGCACCCTCACCGCCGCCGAGGCCGCCGGATACCGGCCCTGCCTGCGCTGCCGCCCCGGCCTGCCCGACACCGCCTGACGCACCCCCGGCCCAGCCGGCCGCCCCCGGGCCCACCCGGGTGTGGCCGCCGCCCACACCCGGAAGATCAACAATGGTGGCCGGTGATCTGGACGGGGCGCGCCGGCGGCCGCTAGCGTGGGCACGATGGACGAGGTCTGGCGGTTGATCGAGGCGTACCACGCCCCCATCTACTTCTCCGACGAGGCCGCGGCCGCCTACAAGGCCGCCGGGCTCAAGGGCTACTGGATGGGCTACTTCGCCTCCCGGTCGGCGCCCCTGGGCCAGCCCGGCCCCCAGGCCGTCACGGCCACCTTCTACAACTTCGCGCCCCGCCGCGTCGAGCGCGCCATCCCCGACGCCTGGAAGTTCTGCTCCTCGGCCACGGTCCTGGACGCGCGGCTTTCGGCCGCCGACCAGACGCTGCGGCGCCTGCTCGGCGACCTCGTCACCGCCCCCGAGCTCACCGAGGCCGCCGGCCTGGCGGTCCAGGCCGCCACCGCGTGCCCGCCGCAGGGCCGCCCCCTGGCGGCCGCGCACCAGGACCTGCCCGTCCCCGCCGAACCGCACCTGGCCCTGTGGTGGGCGACCAGCGTGCTGCGCGAATTTCGCGGCGACGGGCACATCGCGGCGCTGCTGACCGGCGGCCTGGACGGCTGCGAGGCCGTCCGCGCCGCCGTCGCGACCGGCACCGCCGCGCCCCAGCAGGGCGAGCAGCGCGGCTGGACCCAGCAGGAATGGGACGCCGCCGCCGAACGGCTCACCGCACGCGGCTGGCTGGCGGCCGACGGCGCCCTCACCGAGCAGGGCCGCGCCGCCCGCGCCGCCATCGAGGACGCCACCGAACGGCTCGCCGCCCCCGCCCTCGACGCGCTCGGCCCCGCGGCCACCGAACGGCTCACCGCGTGCCTGCGGCCCCTGGCCCACCGCATCGTCGCCTCCGGCGGCGCCAACCCGATCCCCACCGCCCTGGCGCTGCCCCCGCTCCCCGCCTCCTGAACCGCCTCAGCGGGCGTTGTGGAAGATCACGCCCAGCACGTGCCGGTCGCCCGACAGCACCTCGCTCACCCCGTGCCGCATCGCCACCCGCGTGAACCCGCGGGCCGAGCGCACCGGCCGGTGCCGCACCGGGAAGATCACACCCTGGCCCAGGCCCGGCCGCGCCACCATCGGGCGTGACTGCGCCCGCGGCCGCTGCTCCACGAACACGCTCTCCCCGCCGGTGAAGTCCACCTCCGGCGCACTCAGCATGACCGCCACCTGCAACGGGAACGTCAGATCGCCGTACACGTCCTGGTGCAGGCGGTTGTAGCCGCCCGGCCCGTACCGCAGCAGCAGCGGAGCCGGCCGGTGCTGGCCCGCCGCCGCGCACGCCTCCAGCAGCCCCTCCAGCTCACCGGGGAACGCCTCCTCGCCCAGCCGCCCCGCCCACCGGTTGGCGATCCGCGCCAGCGGCGGATACAGCCGCGTGCGCAGCCCGCGCACCAGCGCGGGCAGCGGGTCGCGGAAATACCGGTACTCGCCCTCCCCGAAAGTGTGCCGCGCCATCACCACCGTGCTGCGGAACGCCCCGTCCGCCCCGTACATCCCGATGAGCTCCGCGCACTCGCCCGGGCTTAGCAGCGGCGGCGTCAGCGCGAACCCGACACGATCCAGGTCCTGCTCCGCCCGCGCCCAGTCCACCGTCTCCCGCAATGACATCAGAGGTCCTTCCCGTCGCAGTCGTTCACCCGGACAACCCCGCCGAACCCGCGCCGGTTGCAGCCCCCGCCGTCCGCGCACCAGAACGGGCGGATCGCCGCCCCGGGCGACGAGGGCGGGAACGGATGTGACCGGATCGGTCCGGAGGGCGGCCGATCGTGACTGCCGCGGCCCGCCGTGCCCCGGCAGGATCAAGGCATGAGCGCAGCGCTTCTGGTCATCGACGTCCAAGAGTCCTTCCGCAGGCGGCCCACCTGGCAGGCGGTCTCGACGCCCGACATCGCCGAACGGACACGGCGGCTGGTGGCCACCGCCCGCGACCGCGGCGACCTGGTGGTGTGGGTGCTGCACAGCGAGCCGGGCAGCGGCGGCGTCTTCGACCCCGACCTCGGTCACGTCCGCCTCATGGACGGGCTGCGGCCGCGTCCCGGCGAGCCCCAGGTCACCAAGACCAGCCGCAACGCCTTCACCACCAACCGGCATCCGGGAGGGCGCCTGACGCGCGGACTCGGCCGGCCGCGCGGCGGCGGTCAGCCGGTGACCGGGACCTCGATGTGGCCGGCGGCGCCGCGGGTCACCCGCGCCCTGCCCGCCGTCACCTCCGCCGCCCAGGCCTCGAACCCCTCCAGGTCCTCCACCGGCACCGCCACGTCGGCCTCCACGCCGTCGCCGTAGCGGACGCCCGCGGGCTGACGGCCGGCGGCGTGCAGATCGCCCAGGAACCGGCCCGCCAGCGCGTGATCCACCCCCACCGTCACCGTCACCACCGGCCGCAGCTCCACCACGCCGACCGCGTCCACCGCCGCCGCGACCGCCTGCCCGTAGGCGCGCACCAGCCCGCCCGCCCCCAGCTTCACCCCGCCGAAGTAGCGCGTCACCACCGCGGCCGTGTCGGTCAGCCCGCGCCGCACCAGCACCTCCAGCATCGGGATCCCTGCCGTCCCCGCCGGCTCACCGTCGTCGCTGCTCTTGGTGATCTCGCCGCGTTCACCCAGCACGTAGGCGGTGCAGTTGTGCGTGGCGTCGCGGTGCGCACGGCGGTGCCGCGCCAGGAACTCCGCCGCCGCGGCCTCCGAGCGCACCCGCGCCAGCGTGCAGACGAACCTCGACTTGCGGATCTCCAGCTCGTGGGAGCCCGCGTTCCTGATCATGCGCATGGCATCCCGAGTCTACGGCCGGCCCCGGCGGCTCAGCCCCGGGGGAACGGCCAGGCGTTCGGGCGGCACCCGTACAACGACTTGGTCTGCTGCACCATCACCGGCGCCCGGCGGCCCGGCCCCGGGCACTGCCGATGCTGGTGCCCCAGCAGATGCCCCACCTCATGGTTGACCAGATACTCGCGGTAGGTCGCCAGGTCGCGGCCATAGGTGGCGGCGCCGATCCCCCACCGGCGCGCGTTCAGCACCGCCCGGCCGCCACGCCCGCACGACAGCTCACCGCCGGTCACCAGCGGCGCGCACATCCGGTCCACCAGCGACGGGCTCGACAACGCCACCCGGAACCGCACCGGCCCCCGGTCCACCCGCACGAACCGCATCGTGCGGCCCCGGCCCCAGCCGCGCCGGTCGTTCAGCACCCGGTGCACCTCGCCGGCGAACCCCGCGGCCGAGAACGGCAGCCGCCGCTCGACCTCGACCATGTACCGCACCACGGCGCCCTGCCGGCCCGCGGGCGCCATCGCCGTGCCCGGCACCACCGCGTACCTGCCGCCCGCCGACACCGGCACCGCCACCCGCGGCGGCTGCGGCCGCCCGTTGACCACCACGCCCTGCCGCGGCGACACCGAACGCGGCTCGGCCGTGGGCGCCACGGGCGCGCCACCGCCGCCCGCGTCCGGGCCCGGCGGCGGCTGGCCCGCCTTCCCGGACTCACCGGGCACCATCACCCACACCGCCGCGCCCGCGCCCGACGCGATCACCAGCGCGGCGCCCGCCGCCGCCACCCAGCCGCGGCCACGGCGCCTGTCCTCCCGCTGGCGGCGGCGCGGCGGCGCCGGGGCCAGGGGCTCCCTGAGATTGTGCATCAGCCCTCGTCAGCGTCCTGCACCGGGCGTCGCACCATGCCTGCCGTCCATCTGCCCCCCGATGATCGTCCGGTGATCCCTGCGGCATCGTAGTGGGCAGGCGATCATGACGCTGCCCCGAGCCGCACACGGCGGGCCCGGGGCAGCCACGGACAACACAGGCCGATCAGGGACAACCGGGAGAACCGGGGAACTGTGGTCAGTTCGCCCAGCGCTCGGCGCCGTCGAACCCCGACTCCACGAACGAGGCCAGCCCCAGCGCCGACCGGCGCGAGGACGCCAGCAGCCGCTCGGCCACGTCGAAGAACCGCTCGACGGTCTCGGTCGGCCGCGCCACCGCGTCGGGCAGCAGCGTGCGGGTGATCCGCACCGACCCGTGCACCAGGTCGATGACGGCGGTCTCGGTGTTGCGCAGGACGTCCTCGATCGGGGCCAGGTCGCCCGCGGGCGCGCGCCGCGCCGCCTGCACGTCGGTGGTGGTCTCAGTGGTCATGACGCCTCCGGGGGATCGGAGCGGAAAATGCCGTCGCCTCCGCACTGTCCCCGCGCCGCCCGACGCCGCCGTGACACACCCCGGACACCGACGTGAACCACCGCCGAACGCGCCGTACCCGCCGTCCGCCGCTCCGTGCCTGTGGGCCCGCTCCGTTCAGGTCACTCGACCAGGTCGATGACGTCGGCGATCGACGGCACCACCCGCGACGGCCGGAACGGGAACCGCTCGATCTCCTCCTTGCGGGTCACCCCGGTCAGCACCAGGATCGTCTGCAGCCCCGCCTCCACGCCCGCCACCACGTCGGTGTCCATCCGGTCCCCGATCATCGCGGTGCTCTCGCTGTGGCCGCCGACCCGGTTCAGCGCCGTCCGCATCATCAGCGGATTGGGCTTGCCGACGAAGTAGGGGTCCACCCCCGTCGCCCTGGTGATCATCGCGGCGACCGCGCCGCACGCCGGCAGCGAACCCTCCGGCGACGGCCCGATCGGGTCCGGATTGGTCGCGATGAACCGCGCGCCCCGCTCGATCAGCCGGATCGCCTTGGTCAGCTGCGAGAAGCTGTAGGTACGGGTCTCCCCCAGCACCACGTACTCGGGATCGAGGTCGGTCAGCACGTACCCCGCCTCGTGCAGCGCCGTGGTCAGCCCCGCCTCGCCGATCACGTACGCCGACCCCTCCGGCCGCTGGTCGGACAGGAACCGCGCCGTCGCCAGCGCCGAGGTCCAGATCGACTCCGGCGGCACCTGCAGGCCCACCGCCGACAGCCGCGCCGCCAGGTCCCGCGCGGTGTAGATGGAGTTGTTGGTCAGCACCAGGAACGGCCGCCCCGACTCCGACAGCCTGCGGATGAACTCCTCCGCGCCCGGCACCGGCCGGCCCTCGTGCACGAGCACCCCGTCCATGTCCGACAACCAGTACTCGATCGGCCTGCGCTCCCTCATGCGCTCATTGTCGCAGGTGGCCGCGGGCCGGTGATTGACCCCGCACGCCCCCGGATCATAGATTCACCGCGACAGCGCACCGAACCGCGTTCGGCCACCGGAGCGCGGGACGGCGCCACCGGCCCCCGCGGAGGTACGGCATGCACAGCGGACCCGACATCCCCACCGTCCAGCAGGTCCGGGCGGCGATGACCGCGCCCGGGCAGCTGTTCGAGATGGACGAGGTGGACGTGCGCGGCGTCCGCACCCGCGTGTGGAAGAACGCCCCCGCCACCCTGCGCGACATCCTGGAGATCTCCCGGACCCACGGCGACAAGCCGTTCCTGGTGTACGAGGAGGAGCGCCTGTCGTTCGCCGAGCACTACGACCGCGTCGCCGCCTTCGCGCGCCGGCTCGTCGACCGGTACGCCGTCCGCAAGGGCGACCGGGTCGCCATCGCCATGCGCAACTACCCCGAATGGTCGGTGGCGTTCTGGGGCGCCGCGGCCGCCGGCGCCGTGGTCGTCCCGCTCAACGCCTGGTGGAGCGCCGCCGAACTGGAGTACGGGCTGCGCGACAGCGGCGCACGCCTCCTGGTCGCCGACGCCGAACGCGCCGACCGCCTCGCCGCCGCGCTCCCTGCCCTCGGCCTGACCGCCGCCCTCGTCGTCCGCGCGGACGGGACGCCGCCCACCGGGACCGAACCGTTCGACGACACCCCCACCCCGGCAGACGCCACCCCAGCAGACGCCGCCTCCGCAGACGCCGCCGCGGGGAACGGCACCGCGCTGCCCGCGGTCGCCCTCGACCCCGACGACGACGCCACGATCTTCTACACCTCCGGCACCACCGGCCGGGCCAAGGGCGCGCTCGGCACCCACCGCAACATCGCCACCAACCCCGTCAGCCTCGCCTACGGCCTGCTGTCGGGCGGCGTGCGCGCCGGCCGGAGCCTGGAGGAGCTCACCGCGCCGCAGCCGCGCGTCACCCTGCTGTCGGTGCCGTTCTTCCACGCCACCGGCTGCCACTCGGTCCTGGTCACCAGCGCGCTGCAGGGCGGCACCGTGGTGCTGATGTACAAGTGGGACGCCGGACGGGCGCTGCGGCTCATCGAACGCGAGAAGGTCACCGGATTCGGCGGCGTGCCCACTATGGCCCGGCAGGTCCTCACCCATCCCGACTTCGACGGCTACGACACCTCCAGCCTCACCGGCGTCAGCTACGGCGGCGCGCCCGCCCCGCCCAGCCTGGTCGGCACCATCGCCGAACGCCTGCCCGGCCGCGTCCCCGGCAACGGCTACGGCCTCACCGAGACCTCCTCGGTCACCACCTACAACGCCGGCGTCAACTACCTCGAACGCCCGGGCAGCGTCGGCCCGCCCGTCGCCGTCTGCGACGTCAAGGTCGTCGACCCCGCCGGCACCGAACTGCCCACCGGCGAGGTCGGCGAGCTGCTCATCAAGGGACCCAACGTCATCAAGGGCTACTGGGGACGGCCCGAGGCGACCGCGCAGGCCTTCGACGCCGACGGCTGGTTCCACAGCGGCGACCTGGCCCGCCTGGACGCCGACGGCTTCGTCTACATCGTCGACCGCGCCAAGGACATGCTCATCCGCGGCGGCGAGAACGTCTACTGCGCCGAGGTCGAGGCCGCCCTCCACGAACACCCCGCCGTCGCCGACTGCGGCGTCATCGGCGTGCCGCACGAGGTCCTGGGCGAGGAGGTCGGCGCCGTGGTGTGCCTGCGACCCGGCACCACGCTCACCGCCGAGGGGCTCCAGGAGTTCCTGCGGCCCCGCATCGCCGCGTTCAAGATCCCCGCGCACGTGTGGTTCCGCGACGGCGAGCTGCCCCGCAACCCCGGCGGCAAGCTCCTCAAGACCCGCCTGCGCGAGGAACTCCTCGGCCCGTCCCCGGCGACCGGCCCCGGCACCTGACCGGCCCCGGTCCCCCGACCGGCCCGGTAACGTGGCCGACCGTGAACGACCACGACACCACCGGCCTCCGCAAGATCAGCCCGCCCGGCCTGGCACCGGGCTCGGGCTACAGCCACGCCGTCTCGGCCGACGTCCCCGGCCGCCTGGTCGCCGTCAGCGGCCAGGTCGCCCTGGACGCCGCCGGGAACCTCGTCGGCCCCGGCGACCTGGCCGTCCAGACCCGCCAGGTGCTGGCCAACCTGCACGCCGCGCTCGCCGCGGCCGACGCCGACTGGCGGCACGTCATCAAGCTCGGCTACTACCTGCGCGACGCCGGGCAGGTGGCGGTCGTCCGGGCCGTCCGCGACGAGATCGTGCCGCCCGGCTTCGCGCCCGCCAGCACCCTGGTGGAGGTGTCCCGGCTGTTCCGCGACGACCTGCTGGTGGAGATCGACGCCCTGGCCGTCGTCCCCGCCTGAGAACGCGTGAGGGCGTCCCGGCCACCGGCCGGAACGCCCCTCACCCGCAACCGCAACCGGACGCGCGTCAGACGTTGACGCCGAAGTCCGACGCGATGCCCGCCAGGCCCGAGGCGTAGCCCTGGCCGACGGCGCGGAACTTCCACTCCTCGCCGTTGCGGTAGAGCTCGCCGAACACCATGGCGGTCTCGGTCGAGGCGTCCTCGGACAGGTCGTAGCGCGCGATCTCGCTGTTGTCGGCCTGGTTGACCACCCGGATGAAGGCGTTGCGGACCTGGCCGAAGTTCTGCTGCCGGTTCTCGGCGTCGTAGATCGACACCGGGAACACGATCTTGGCGACCTCGGCCGGGACCGTGGCGAGATTGACCTTGATCTGCTCGTCGTCGCCCTCGCCCTCGCCGGTGAGGTTGTCGCCGGTGTGCTCGACGGCACCGTCGGGGCTCTTGAGGTTGTTGAAGAACACGAAGTGCTTGTCCGACAGCACCTTGCTCTCCGGCGAGCACAGCAGCGCGCTGGCGTCGAGGTCGAAGTCGCCCCCGGTGGTGGTCCGCACGTCCCAGCCCAGACCCACCACGACCGCGGTCAGTCCAGGAGCCTCCTTGGTCAGCGAGACGTTGCCGCCCTTGCTCAGACTGACTCCCACTGCGTGCACCTCCACATAGACGTTCCGTGCGGGCCTTCAGTACCCGCACGGCCTGATGGTAGAACGGTAGCCACCCGGCGGCGGTTCCCTGGCCGGTTTCGCACACGGCGTGGCGAAGATTCACTCTCGGCTCACCCGCCCGGCACGAACGCCGTCGGCGCCGCGACCTCGGGCGGAAGCTCCAGCGAGGCCGCCAGCGAGGCCTCGTCAGGCGCCAGCGCGTCGCACACCGAACGGCGCCGCTCCCACACCCGCTCCAGCAGCCCCGGCGCCGCGACGCCCTCGTCCAGCAGCACCCCGGCCCGGCGCTCCAGCCAGCCCAGCGCGTGCAGGCCCAGCAGCCGCCGCAGCACCCGCGTGCCCGCCGCCGGCACCGGCTCGGTGCCCGGCTCCGGGTCGCAGGCCGCGGCCAGGATCTCCAGCACCGTGCGATCGGCGCACGCCGTCGCCGTCCGCACCGCCAGCGACAGATTGTCGTTCCACGCCTCGAAGCCATCGCGGCCCGCCGCCCGCGCGGCCTCGATCCGCCCCGCCAGCCGCCGCTGCAGGCGCAGCTCGCAGTCGCGCGCCAGGTGCAGCCACACCGCCGGGGACGCCAGGTCGCCGCCGGGCGCCGCGCCGGCGAGCACCGGCGGCTCGTAGCGGTCCAGGTCGGCCATCGCGCGGGCGGTGTCGAACAGGATCAGCTCGTTGTCGCCGCCCGCGTTCATGTAGGCGTGGGCCAGGCCGCGGTAGCCGTTGAGGCGGTCGGTCGCGGCGAACCCCGGCGCGCCCGACGACACCCGGCACCGCGACACCGTCTCCTGCGCCTGCATCGTCGTCGCGGCCTTCAGCAGCGCCAGGTCACGGTCCACCGCCGACCACGGCGCCCACGCCGTCGCCGGGCCGGCCGCCCGCGCCGCCCCGCCGCGGCGCCGCTTGACGTGCGCGGCGACCACCGTCAGCGCGTACGCCGAGGCCAGCGACTCCAGCACCGTCTCGTGCACGTTGCGGTAGTCGGTCAGCGGCCGCAGCGGCGCCAGCCGCCCCAGCGTGACCCGGTCGGCGGCGTGGGCGTGCAGCACGCCCGCCGCCGCCCGCGTGATCGCCGCCGACATCGACACGATCGCCCGCCACACCGGCGGGCCGATGCCCATCGAACGGGTCAGCCGCGCCGCCGGGCCGCCCACCGGGTCGTGGAAGCGCCCCGCGTCGCCGATCGTGGCGCCGTCGCGCAGCCACGCCTCGTAGGGCACCCGCAACCCCGTCAGCCGTACCGCCGCGTAGTCGACCATCAGGCCCGTGGTGTCGGGGGCGGGCACGATCGCCACCCCGTCCGGCACCGCGCCGCCGGGCCCGCGCAGCGGCACCGCGAACACGAACACGCCGCGTTCGCGCCCGCCGTGCTCCAGCGTCGCGTACACCGCGGCGATCTTGGGGATGGCCGGGTGCGCGGTGTTGGTGGGGAACTTCACCGCCTGGTCGTCGGGGGTGGTCAGCACGAACTCACCGGTGGCCGGGTCGTAGCGGGCCAGCGTCCGCGGCGCCAGGTGACTGTTGCTGCGCCCCACCTCGGTCATCAGCAGCGCGCCGAACGACTCCATCGACTCCAGCGACGCCCGCGCCGCCCCCGGCCCCTCCTGCCCCGAGCCGAACAGCAGGATCGGGCCGAGCGCCAGGGTGTAGTGCAGCAGCATCACGTGGAAGAGCCCGGGGTCGGCGATCGCGGCGCGTTCCAGCAGCGCGCACAGCGCCGGCGGGTCGTCCAGCAGCTCGGCGGCTGGCGGCGCCGCCAGCCCGGCCCGCCGCAGCCGGTCGTAGGTGAGCGCGTGCCGGTCCTGGGCCGTCAGCCCGTCGGGATAGCCGAAGAACTCCCCCGGAACCGCCTCCTCCAGCAGGCCGCGGGTCTTGTCGGTGAGCCCGGTGCCGCGGACCAGCCGCAGCAGGTCGGGGTCGGGGGCGGTTGCCATCGCGACGCTCCTGTGTCGGTACGGGCGGCGGTCGTCAGGCGGCGGGAATCAGGCGGCGTGGACCAGGGGGCGGGAATCAGGGGGCGGGCGGCACCGGGTGCACGCCGGGCGCGGACTTGCTCACCGGATCGTCGCGCTGCCCCGCCGGGCGGCGCCGCTCGCGCAGCGGCGCCAGCGTCGGCACCTCGGGCAGGGTGAGGCGGGCGCACTGGCACAGCGCGTTGCCCGCGCCCGCCTCGGCGAACGCGGTCGCGCCGGCCTCGTGCACGGCCCGCAGCGCCTGCGGCAGCCGCACCGGCTTGACGATGCAGTCGGTCAGCGCGCGGTGCAGATCGTCGTCGTCGCGGTAGGCGCGGCCGCGCACCGGGGAGTACACCGTGACCTCCAGTGGCCGCTGCGGGAACGGGCGGATCATCTCGTACCACTCGTCGTCGGCGCCGGCCATCGCCGGGTGGTGCGACAGGTAGGGCACCGCCAGGCGGATCGCGCGGACGCCCGCGGCCTGCGCGGACGCCAGCACCGCCTCCAGCGGCGCCTCGGGGCCGCTGATGACCGTCACGCCGGGGGCGTTGAGACAGGCGACGACGACCTCGCCGCCGGCCCCGGCGGCCCGGATGCACGCGCGCGTGCCGTCCTCGGTCGCCTCCATCAGCCCCATGCCGCCGCCGGCGCCGCGCCGCGCCAGGACGCCGACGAGGCTGACGGCCATGCGCGCGCCGTCGCTGATGCTGAACACGCCCGCGCACACCAGCGCGGCGATCTCGCCGAAGCTCTGCCCGACCGCGTAGCCGAGCGGCACGCCCTCGGCGCGCAGCACCCGGTCGACGGCGACCGAGGCGGTGTAGGCGGCGAGCTGGGGGACGCCCTGGCGGCGTGCCGCGGCGCGGTATCCGCCCGGGTCATCCAGCAGGATCGTCCGCAGTGACGGCCAGCCCGGGCCTGGCAGGCCCTCGTGGACGGCGTCCAGCACATCGCCGACGATGCGGGCGGCGCGCGGACCGGTCCGCGACAGCTGCTGCAGCTCGGGCGCGCCGGCGGAGCCGGTTCCCGGGAACAGGAACGCGCATTGATCGTCCGGTTTGAATTCGTGCGTCCAGCCGGGGGGAAGCGGTGAGGACACGCGGATCTCTCCTTACCTCTAAGGAAGGGCCGACTTTCCTTATTGGACGAAGACCGCTGTGCAGTTGTTATGGATTGAAAGTCATGAAATGCGATTATTCACTCAAGGGATCGGTCTGACAACCGTCCGTGTGGCCAGTATGCATGGTCGGGAACCGATCAGGGGCACCAGAGCACCGGCCCGGCGGGGCCGGAGGTGAGGGAGGGCGCATGAACGGGCGGCCGGCCGTACGGCAACGGTGGGCGATCAGCGGCACCGGCTCCTACCTTCCGGGCCGGCGGGTGCCGAGCGCGGAGGTGTCGCTGTCGATGGGCCTGGACGCCGGCTGGATCGAGGACCGCACCGGCATCCGGCACCGGCACGTCGCGGGCCCCGGCCAGGCCGCGTCCGACCTGGCCACCGCCGCCGCGCGCCGCGCCCTGGACGCCGCCGGCCTGGCCCCCGGCGATCTCGGCCTCATCGTGCTGGGCACCTCCACCCCCGACGAGCTCGGCCCCTCCACCGCCTGCCGCGTGCAGGCCGCGCTGGGCGCCGGCCGGGCCGCCGCCTTCGACGTCGCCGCCGCCTGCACCGGGTTCGTGTACGGGCTGCAGACCGCCGTGGGCTGGCTGGCCACCCAGCGCGGCAAGCCGCCCCACGTCCTGGTCATCGGCGTCGAGGTGTACTCCCGGTTCCTCAACGCCGACGACCGCGCGACCGCCGCGCTGTTCGGCGACGGCGCCGCCGCCGCCGTCATCGGCCCGGCGCCGCCGCCGTACGGGATCGCCTCGATGGGCCTGGGCGCCGACGGCTCACGCGCCGGTGACGTCCTCATCCCCGCCGGCGGCAGCCGCGCCCCCGCCAGCCCCGGCACCCTGGCCTCGCTCGGCCACACCATCCACATGGACGCGCGCGCCGTCCGCTCGTTCATCGTCGACATCCTCCCCCGGCTGATCACCGAGGCGACCGACGACGCGGGGGTGAAACCCTCGGAGCTGTCGCTGGTGGTCCCCCACCAGCCCAACCCGCGGCTGGTGGCCTCGCTGGCCGACCAGGCCGGGCTCGCGCCCGACCAGATGGTGATCGCCGGGCAGGACGTCGGCAACATCGGCGCCGCGAGCCTGCCGTACGCGCTGGACCACGCCGTGCGCACCCGCGGCATCGGCGCGGGCGAGGTGGTGCTGCTGGCGGGCTTCGGCGCCGGGCTGACCTGGGGCCACACCCTGATGGTCTGGCCGCCCGGCCATGCCTGACCGGCGGCGGGCAGGCCGATGTGGAAGTCGGCGCCCGGCGGTCAGGTCGCGGCGGGCAGCCGTACGCGTCCGGCCAGCAGGTCCAGGGCGCGGTCGACGTCGCCGGGCGTGGTCGACAGGTGGAACGAGCAGCGCAGCAGCCCCGCCCGCACCGCGGCGACCACCTTGCCGGCGCGCAGCAGCTCGGCGGTGCCGTCGGTCACCTCGACCGACACGATCGCCGAATCGCCCGGCGGCAGGCCGAGCCCGGCGCGGAACCGCGCGGCCAGCTCCAGATCGTGCCGGTGGATCGCCTCGATCCCGACCTGCTCCAGGAACTCCAGCGCCGGGGCGTGCCCCGCCCACGACTGCCAGGCCGGGGACAGGTCCAGGCGCCGCGCGTCGGAGGCCAGCCGCAGCGGCGCGCCGTAGATGGAGTCCCAGATGTCGGTGCCGGCGTACCAGCCGGCCGCCACGGGCGGCAGCGCGGCCAGCGCCTCGGCCGTGCCCGCCAGAAAGCAGGTGCCGCGCGGGCCCAGCAGCCACTTGTAGCCGCCCGCCACCAGCAGGTCCACGCGGTCGGCCGGCAACGGCAGCCAGCCCGCCGCCTGCGTGGCGTCCAGCAGGATCTTGGCGCCGTGCGCGCGGGCCGCGCCGATCAGGTCCTCCATCGGCGCGATCGCGCCGTCGGCCGACTGCACCGCCGACACCGCCACCAGGTCCACGCCGCCGTCGACGGCGTCGGCGATCCGCTGCAGCGGCACCGAGCGGACCGTCAGCTCCGGCCGCGCCAGGAACGGGAACAGCAGCGAGGTGAAGTCGCCGTCGGCCACCAGCACGGTGGCGCCGGCGGGCAGCGAGGCCGCCACCAGCCCGACGAAGTAGGACACCTGCGGGCCGATCGACACCCGGCCAGCGGGCACGCCGATCAGGCGGGCGAACGACTCGCGCGACCGGGTCACCACCGCGTCGCCCAGATCGGTCGTGAGGAGCCCGGCCGCCCGGTCGCGCTCGGCGGCCAGCATCGCCTCGTGCGCGACCCGGGGCGGCAGGCCGTAGCTGGCGGTGTTGAGGAACGTGACGTCCGCGGCGAACTCCCGCTGCGCCTCGCTGATCGGAATGCTCATGATCCGATCATCGCCGACCCCCGAGCCATAGGACAAAGTCCCATCTTCTTGGGCGTCCATAAACGTCGTTGATAGGTTGGCGGGATGCTGGACCTGCACCGCGGCCGGATCCTGCGCGAGGTGGCGCGGCTGGGCTCGATGACCGCCGCCGCGCGTTCGCTGTCCTACACCCAGCCCGCGGTCTCCCACCACATCGCGCGGCTGGAGGCCGAGGTCGGCACCCCGCTGGTCATCCGGTACGGGCGCGGCGCGCGGCTCACCGAGGCCGGGCGGATCCTGGTCGAGCACGTCGAGGACGTGCTGTGCCGCATGGCCGACGTCGAGGAGCGCATCGCCGCCATCGCCGGGCTGCGCGCCGGCCGGGTGCGCGCCGCGGTGTTCCCGACCGCCGCGGCCGCGCTGCTGCCCGACGCGCTGGCCGCGCTGCGCGACCGCGCGCCCGAGGTCGCCGTCACCCTCGTCGAGGCCGAGCCGCCGCAGGCGCTGGAGGCGCTGCGCGCCGGCGACGTCGACCTGGCCGTGGTGTTCTCCTACCCGGAATCTCCACCCGACGGCGACACCCGGCTGCGCGAGATCGCGCTGTGCGAGGACCCCGTCCGGCTGGCGCTGCCCGCCGCGCACCCGCTGGCCTCCCCGGCCGCGGCGCGCGGGGCCGGGCTGGCCGACCTGGCCGACGAGACCTGGGCGTCGGGCTGCGAACGCTGCCGCGGCCACCTGCTGCGCGCCTGCGAACAGGCCGGGTTCACCCCGCGCATCGCGTTCGCCACCGACGACCACGTCGCCGTCCAGCGGCTGGTCGCCCGCGGGCTGGCCGTCACCGCGCTGCCGGGCCTGGCCCTGGCGCTGCACCACGAGCCCGGGGTGGCCCTGCCGCCGCTGCCCGTCCTGGGCCGCCGCCGCGTCAGCGCCCTCGTCCCCGCGGGGACGAGGCCGCCCGCCGTCGCCGCCCTGCTGGACGAGCTCGGCACCGCCGCCGCCCGCATAGCGGACACGCGGTAAATGCGATCAAGGTGCCCGGTGCTCTTGACGGCCGAACGCCGGTAAGGACATAAACGGCTGTATCGCTGTGCCCGCCGCGCCACCAAGGGGAGTCCATGCCGTCCATCACCGTCGCCGACGCCAACGTCCACTACGAGGTCGAGGGCACCGGCCCCGGGCTGGTCCTGGTGCACGGCACCCAGGGCAACGGCGAGACCAACTGGGGTCACCTGGTCGACGGGTTCTCGGCCGACCGCACCGTCGTGCGGCCCGACTTCGCCGGCAGCGGCAAGACCACCGACGCGGGCGGCGAGCTGACCGTGGAGATCCTGGCGGGCCAGGTGGCCGCCGCCGCCCGCGCCGCGGTCGACGGGCCGGTCGACATGGTCGGCTTCTCGCTCGGCGCGATCGTCGCCGCCGCCACCGCGGCGCTCGAGCCGGGGCTGGTGCGCCGGCTGGTGCTGGTGGCGGGCTGGGCGCACACCGGGGACGCCCGGCAGCGCCTGATGTTCCAGCTGTGGCGCGACCTGGACCGCGCCGGCTTCGGGCTGTTCTACCGCGAGGTGATCCTCAACGGCTTCAGCCCCCGCTTCCTGGAGGGCCTCGGACCGGACGGCATCGCCGAGACCATCGCCGCGGCCACCCGCGAACCCGGCCTCGACCGCCAGATCGACCTGGACCTGCGGATCGACATCCGCGATCTGCTGCCCCGGGTCACGGTCCCGACGCTGGTGGTCGAGCTGACCCGCGACCAGCTCGTGCCGGCCTGGGGGCCCACGACCCTGCACGAGGGCATCTCCGACAGCCGCTACACCGAGATCGACAGCGGCCATCTGGTGCTGTACGAGCGCCCGGCCGAGCTCACCGAGCTCATCCGCGGGTTCGTGCTCGACTGACACCGGGCGCCCGGCCCGGGGACGCCGTCTAGGACGCCGTCTAGGACGTCGGGTCCTGGCCGACCTCGCCGCGCCAGCCGCCGGTCTCGCTGCCCTGCGACTCGATGAACTCCTTGAACCGCTTGAGGTCGCCCTTGATGCGGCGCTCGACCACGTTCAGCGCGTCGGCGGCCTTCTCCGCCGCGCCCTCGGGCGCGAACTCCATCTGCAGCATCGCGCGCGTCTTGTCGGGGCCCAGCCGGTGGAAGGTGACCACGCCGGCCTGCCGGGGCTCGTCCACCGACGTCCAGGCGATGCGCTCGTCGGGACGCTGCTCGGTGATCTCGGCGTCGAACTCGCGCTTGACCCCGGCGATGCTGGTCCGCCAGTGCGTCCGGGTGTCGGTGATCTGCTCGACCGTGTCGACGCCCTCCATGAAGCGCGGGAACTCGGTGAACTGGGTCCACTGGTTGTAGGCGGTGCGCACCGGCACGTCGACGTCGATCGACTGCTCGATGGTGCTCATGACCTGTTCCTCCATTCAGATCGGGCTCTGCCTGGTCGTGGCTGGCCCTGCCCGGAGGATCGGCGGCCAAACGGGCACGGCCCTGCTAGGGTTTACGAACGCTCGTTCACAAACCGGGGGGACCGTGGCGCGACCGCGCACCACCAGCGACGAGGCGATCCTCGGCGCGACCGCACGCGCCCTGGGCCGGCTGGGGCCCGGGCGGCTGACGCTCAACGCGGTCGCCGCCGAGGCCGGGCTGTCCCCGGCCACCCTCGTCCAGCGGTTCGGCTCCAAGCGCGGGCTGCTGCTCGCCTTCGCCCAGCGCGCCGCCCAGGGCGCGCGCCGCCCGTTCGAGCAGGCCCGCGGCGACCACGCCTCCCCGCTGGACGCCCTGCACGCGGCGCTGGCGGCCCTGGCCGCGGGCGTCGCCACCCCCGAGCGGCTGGCCGACAGCCTCGGCTTCCTGCAGCTGGACCTCACCGACCCCGAGTTCCGCGCCCACGCCCAGACCCACGCCCGCGTCATGCGCGAAGAGATCTCCGCGCTGCTCTCCGACGCCGTCACCGCCGGTGAACTGGCCGCGGCCACCGTCCCCGCCCGCCTCGCCCGGTCGGTGCAGGCCGCCTACAACGGCACCCTGATCGTCTGGGCGCTCGACGGCGACGGCCCGCTGCCGGCCGCCCTGCGCGCCGCCCTGGACGACCTGCTCGCCCCCCACCGCACCTGAACGGGCGCTCCGCCTCGTGCCGGCCGCGCGGCCGTTCTAACCGGCGGCGCGCACCAGGCGGCGGCCCAGATCGCGGAGCCGGTCGGCCAATTCGGGCGGCTCCTTGACCTCGAAGTCCAGCCGCAGGAACGCGATGCGCAGCGCCGTCCACTCCAGCGACTCCGGCGGCGTGCGCACGATGCAGGTGTGCTCGTCGACCGGCTCCAGCTCGGGGCCGCTCACGCGGAACATGTCGGCGAGCCGTTCGGCCGAGGCGTGCACCAGCAACACCGCGCGCACCGCCGACGCCCCGGCGCGGCCCGCGCGCACGAACGCGGCGGCGTCCTCGGCGGGCAGCTCGCGCGGCGCGAACCGCACCCCGGTCGGCCGCGGCGCCTCGACGCGGTCGATCCGGAACGTCCGCCAGTCCGCGCGGCCGACGTCGAACGCCACCAGATACCAGCGGCGGCCGGCCGGCACCAGGCTGTGCGGGTCGGCCTGGCGGCGCGAGACGGCGTCGTCCTTGTCCCGGTAGGAGAACCGCACCCGCTCACGGTCGCGGGCCGCCGCCGCCAGCACGGTGAGCGTCTCGGGCGCCACGACAGGGCCCGCGGGCGCGCCGTCGATCGGCACGGTCGCGGCGTTCAGCGCGTTCACCCGCCGGCGCAGCCGGTCCGGCAGCACCTGCTCCAGCTTGGCCAGGGCACGGACGGAGGTCTCCTCGATGCCCTCCACGGCGCCGCCGGCCGCGCCGCGCAGCCCCACGGCGATCGCCACCGCCTCCTCGTCGTCCAGCAGCAGCGGCGGCATCGCCGTGCCCGCCTCCAGCCGGTACCCGCCGATCGAGCCCAGCGTGGCGTGCACGGGATAACCCAGGCCTCGCAGGCGCTCCACGTCCCGGCGCACCGTCCGGGCGCTCACGCCGAGCCGCCCGGACAGCTCCGGGCCACTCCATTCACGCCGGGTCTGCAGCAGCGACAGCAGCTGGAGCAGCCGGGCCGAGGTATCGGTCACTCTCCCAGTATCCCCACGAACAAGGACAGTACCTGGCCGCATTGCCACCTAGCGTGAGGGGCGACATACCGCCAACGGGGAGGCACAGTGCACAGCGACCACATCCTGATCACCGGGGCCAGGCAGAACAACCTCAAGGACATCTCCCTGCGCATCCCCAAGGAACAGATCGTGGTGTTCACCGGGGTGTCGGGCTCGGGCAAGTCCTCGGTGGTCTTCGACACCGTCGCCGTGGAGTCCCAGCGCCAGCTGAACGAGACGTTCCCCTGGTTCATCCGCAACAGGCTCACCAAGTACGAACGGCCCGACGCCGAGGCCATCGAGAACCTGGCCACCGCCGTCGTGGTCGACCAGAAGCCCATCGGCGGCAACTCGCGCTCCACCGTCGGCACCATGACCGACATCCACTCGGTGCTGCGGGTGCTGTTCTCGCGGTGCGGCACCCCGAGCGCGGGCGAGGCCACGGCCTACTCCTTCAACGACCCCAAGGGGATGTGCCCCGAGTGCGACGGGCTGGGCCGCGTCGTCCGCCTCGACCTGGACAAGTTCCTCGACCGCGACAAGAGCCTCAACGACGGCGCCCTCCGCTTCCCGCCGTTCGCCCGCGGCACCGTGCCGTGGCAGTGGGTGGCCGAGTCGGGCCTGTTCGACCCCGACAAGCCGCTGCGCGAGTTCACCGGCGAGGAAATGGACCTGCTGCTGTACGGCAAGGGGTTCCGCGTCAAGCGGCTCAACCGGACCGGCGAGATGGGCCACAACGCCTACGAGGGCCTGGCCGACCGGTTCGACCGGCTGTGGATCAAGCGGGACGCCGGCAGCGTGTCGGCGCGCAACCGCGAGCTGGCACGGCAGGTGGTCACCGAACGGACCTGCCCGCTGTGCGACGGCGCCCGCCTCGGCCAGGCCCCGCTCGCCTCCCGGATCGACGGGCGGAGCATCGCCGACTACTGCCGCATGGAGGTCAGCGACCTCATCGAGGTGCTCAGCGGCCTCGACGACCCGCTCGCCAGGCCCATCGCCGGCGCCGCCGTCACCCGGCTCCGCCGGCTGGAGGAGATCGGCCTGGGCTACCTCAGCCTGGACCGCGAGACCGGCACCGTCTCCGGTGGCGAGGGACAGCGGCTCAAGGTGGTGCGCCACCTGGGCTCCAGCCTGACCGGCATGACCTACATCTTCGACGAGCCCAGCGTCGGCATGCATCCGCGCGACGTGGGACGCCTCAACGACCTGCTCAAGCAGCTGCGCGACAAGGGCAACACCGTGCTGGTCGTCGAGCACGACCCCGACGTCATCGAGATCGCCGACCACATCGTCGACATGGGGCCCGGCGCGGGCCGCCACGGCGGCGAGGTCGTCTTCGAGGGGACGCCCGCCCGGCTGCGCCGCGCCGGCACCCTCACCGGCGCCGCCCTGCGCCGCACCCGGGCGGTCAAGGACGACGTCCGCGCCCCGTCGGGACGGCTCACCGTGGCGGGCGCCGACGCCCACAACCTCAAGAACGTGACGGTGGACTTCCCCACCGGAGTGCTCACGAGCGTCACCGGCGTCGCGGGCTCGGGCAAGAGCACCCTGGTGTCGCGGGGCCTGGTCGCCGCGCACCCCGAGGCGATCGTGGTGGACCAGTCGGCGATCGGCGCGTCACGGCGCTCCAGCCCCGCCACCTACCTCGGCGTCATGGACCCGATCCGGCGCCTGTTCGCCCAGGCCAACGGGGTCGACGCCGGCTGGTTCAGCTTCAACTCCAAGGGCGCCTGCCCGGCCTGCGACGGCAACGGCGTGATCTTCACCGATCTGGCGTTCATGGACCCCGTGACGACCACCTGCGAGGCGTGCGGCGGCAGCCGGTACCGGCCCGAGACGCTGGAGTACCGGCTGCGCGGCAGGACGATCGTGGACGTGCTGCGGCTGACCGCCGAGGAGGCGGCGGAGTTCTTCACCGAGGACAACATCGCGGCCCGGCTGCGCACCCTCAACGAGGTCGGGCTGACCTACCTCACCCTCGGGCAGCCGCTCAGCACGCTGTCGGGCGGTGAACGCCAGCGCATCAAGCTCGCCACCCGGCTGCACCGCACCGGCGCGGTGTACGTGCTCGACGAGCCGACCACCGGGCTGCACATGGCCGACGTCGAGACCCTCGTGGCCCTCATGGACCGGCTGGTCGACGCGGGCAACACCGTCATCGTCATCGAGCACAACCTCGACGTCGTCAGACGATCCGACTGGATCATCGACCTGGGGCCCGGCGGCGGCAAGGACGGCGGTGAGATCGTCTTCACCGGCACCCCCGCCGAGCTGCTCGCCGACCGCGCCTCGGTCACCGCCGAGTTCCTGCGCGCCGACGTGTCACGCCCGGCGGCCTGACCGCACGGCCCGACACCCGTCCGTCCGCCGCGCGTGAACGGTCGTCCGGCCGGCATCGACTTTGGTCTATACGCCTTTGGCGCATCGGACGCAGCGGGGCCCGCCATCGGCCAGGCAACCTGGAGACATCGAACGGGGAAGCACGCTCCAGTCCATGATCAAGGGGAGATCGATGACCGGCACCGCCCAGCGCAGATGGGAGCTCGACCACGACGGGCACCGCCTGGAGGCCGAGACCGAGCGCACCGGCTGGCAGCGCGTCGCGCGGCTGCGGGTCGACGGCGAGCCCGCCGGCGAGGTGGACGAGATCCTCACCAAGGGCGAGCTGCCCTACGGCGACGACCTCACCGTGGTCGTGCACTTCGACCCGAGAGGCCTTCTGGACGGCCAGGCGAGCAAGATCGAACTGACCACGGCCGGGAAGAAGCACGAGAAGAAGGACGAGGAGAACGAGAAGGAAGGAGACGGCGAGGACCCGGCGGAGCCCAAGGTCTCGCTGATCAAGGACACCGGGGACGCCGAGGCCGATGCGAAGGCCCCGGTGTTCGCGTTCACGCCGCCCGAGGGCAGCCGCGCCGCCAGGCGGGAGAAGTGGGCGCGCGAGCATCCGGTCCTGTACGCCGCGCGGCACCCGGTCGTGGCCACCGCCCAGGTGCTGTTCCCGCTGCTGGGCGTCGGCGTCCTGATCAAGCTGCTGCTGTCCTACCTGCCCCGTCCCGACCTCGACCTGCCCTCGATCGACCTGCCGTCGATCCCGTGGCCGGACATCCCCCTGCCCGATCTCGACGTCCCGCTGCCGGACCTGCCGGACGTGTCCGCTCCCTGGTGGGTCACGGTGATCCTGGCCACCGCCAAGTTCTGGATCCCGATCCTGGTCGCGTCCGGCGTCGCCGTCCGCGAGGTGCGCAAGCGCAGAAAGGACTCAGCCGCTGAGAAGGGCGAAGAGACCGGCGCAGGTGAGCGCGACCATGACCACGGCGATGGGGACCTGCCCGCGCACGGTCGCGCCGGGGGGCTGGGTGCGCAGGGCGCGATCGTGGGCGGCGATGGTCGCCGCGATGTGCCCGAGCACGATGGCGTTGACCTGCACCTGAGCGGTGAGCGTCGGACCGGCTAGGTCGTAGTCGACGCGGTGGCCGGTCGAGCCCAGCAGGTTCAGCCCGGTGCCGAACGGGTCGCTGGCCAGGATGACCGTCATCTGCCCTTCCAGCAGGAAGAACGAGAAGTAGTGCGCCAGCGTGTAACCCAGCGCGATCGGCACCAGCGTCGCCGCGAACCGGCCCGGCGGCTCGGCCGGGTCGTCGCCGGTCAGCACCGCGCTCACCCGCAGCGCCGTCACGTACAGCACGGTCACGGCGCCGATGGCGGCCGCCAGGCCGAGCGTGCCCGCCGTCAGGCTCCCGGGATCGACGTTGTCACGCCAGTAGGTCGTGCGGGTGATGCCGTCGAAGCCGGTCGAGCCGATCAGCACGCAGGCCACCGCCACCAGGCCGGGCTCGCCGGTGACCCTCATCAGCCCGGTCAGCGGCGTCCGCAGCACCAGCGTCCCGTCCCCGCGGCGGCCGATCGGGCACATCCTGGCCAGCAGGCTTGAATAGGCCTCGAACCCGTCCCCGCGGGTGAACCAGTCCCGCCCGTACACCCACGCCGCCGCCACGTTCACCGCCGCGTACCCCATGATCAGGACACCGACCACGCGCGGGTCGGAGCGGTGCGGCGCGACCAGCTCCAGCCACACGAAGCCGGTCAGCCATGCCGCGGCGGGCCAGTAACCCAGGCGCTTGGGCAGCGGCCGGAACCCTGCCGGGTCGGCCCGGGTGATCAGGCACAGCCCGTGGTGCAAGGTGCGCAGCGGGTTGACCCGCCGCCACACCGGCCCCAGCAGCACGCTGGCGGGCACCAGCCCCACCCAGAACGTCACGTACAGCGCCCACGGGGCCAGATTGGTCGTGTCCCCGTCCGGCCCGGCCAGCGCCACCACCACGACGAAGACGGCCGCCGCCAGCGCCGCCGCACGTCCGGCCCAGGTGAGCGCCGGCGAGTCCAGGACGCCGGCGAGGCGGGCGCTCACCGGCCTGCCGCCGTCCGGCCGCAGGCGGGGCCTGCGCCATGCCACGGTGAGCACCAGGAACGAGGCCGCCACCGCCGCTCCGCCGCCCACGATGGCGGCGAGGGCGTCCAGCGGCAGATCGGTGCGGCCGCCGAGCCCGTGTGCGAGGACCTCCACCGGTCAGCTCACCTGCAGCTCGAAGACCCGGGCGCCGGAATGGTGCAGCTCGGCCTCGAACACCCCCGGCTTGTCGGCGACCAGCTCCAGGGTGCCGGGCCGTCCCGGCGCCAGCGTCACCGTCCGGTCGTAGCCGTGCAGGTGGAACTCGTCGGCCGCGTCGGCGGTCACGGTGATGCGGACGGTGGCGCCGCGGCGCACCTTCACCCGGCTCTGAGCGATCTTGACCTTGCCGTGGGTGACGGTCGCGGTGACGGTGGTGACATCGGGCTTACCAGATGGACTGATGGACCTGGCGGACGTGGACGAGGCCGTCCCCGCGCCGCCCGTGCCGCCCGTGCCGCCCGCCGGTTCCGCGGGCTCGCCGCATCCGGCGAGCGCCACCACCGCACCTGCGGTCACAGCCGTCACCACGGCCCTCAGCAGTACGCCCCTCATGCCGCTCCTTCCGAACAGGTGTTTCACACCACAGACCGTGACACTAGACAATGACACATAGTGAACTGACATACTCCGGCCGGGGTGGGTTTGTACCCCGATTTGTCGGCTATGGGAGCATCCGTGTTGGATCGAGCGCATAACACAGGACTGACCGTCGCACTGCGGCTCGCCGCCCCCGAGGAGAAGCCCGCGGGCGGTGCGGCCCTCGACCAGATCGTCATCGCCTCCGGCGGTGCCGCGCTCCTGACGGCGTTCCTGCTCGTGTTCGGCTGGGGGCACCGGACCGGCCGGATCACGCTGCTGACGCGGCTGGCCGGCCTCGCCCAGCGGGGCCCCGGCCGGGGACTGCCGGGATGGGCCGCGCTGCCCAGCGCGGTGGCGATGGTCTCGCTGATCACCGCCCTCCTCGGCATGTACTGGGACATCTCCCTGCACATCTCGCACGGCCGGGACGAGGGCCCCCTGGCCAACCTCGCCCACTACCCGATCCTCATCGGGCTGTTCGGCATCTTCACCGCCGGAGTCCTCGCGGTGGCGCTGCCCAAGGGCGACCGGCCCGGCCCCGCCGCCATCCGGATCACGCGCGACTGGCACGCCCCGGCGGGCGGCGTCCTGCTGGCCGGCGCCGGGTTCTACGCCCTGCTGGGCTTCCCCCTCGACGACGTGTGGCACCGCATCTTCGGCCAGGACGTCACGCTGTGGGGGCCGACCCACCTCATGCTCATCGGCGGCGCGGGCCTGTCGCTGGTGGCCATGATGATCCTCGAACGGGAGGGCCGCCGGGCCGGACCGCAGCCCGCCGACGGCGCCGCCGCGGCCGCCACCGCGAACGCGGCGGACACGGCGAACGCGGCGGACACGGCCGACGGGCAGCCACCGGCCTGGGCGCGCTGGCTGCGCCGCGGCATGATGTCGGGCGGGCTGCTGATCGGGCTGTCGGTCTTCCAGGCCGAGTACGACTTCGGCGTGCCCCAGTTCCGCCTCGTCCACCAGCCGCTGCTGATCGCGCTGGCCGCCGGCTGCGCGCTGGTCGCCGCACGGCTGTGGGTCGGCCGCGGCGGCGCGCTCTTCGCCGTCGTGTTCTACATGCTGGTCCGCGGCGGCGTCTCGGTGTTCGTCGGCCCGGTGATCGGTGAGCTGTGGGCGTCGGTGCCCCTCTACGTCGCCGAGGCCCTGTGCGTCGAGCTGGCCGCGCTGGTCCTGGCCCGGCGCCCGATCGCGCTCGGCGCGGTGAGCGGCCTGCTCATCGGCACCGCCGGGTTCGGCGCCGAGTTCGCCTGGAGCCAGGTCGCCATGAAACTCCCCTGGACCGGCGACATCCTGGTCGAAGGCATGATCATGGCCGTGGCCGGTGGTGTCGCGGGCGGCCTGTGCGGCGCGATGCTGGCCGAGGGACTGAGCGGCAGGCTGCCGCGCCCCGCGCTGTCGCGCGCGCTGTTCGCCGCGGCGCTCGCCGGCGTCGCCGCGGCCGTCGCCAACGGCCTGGTGATCTCCGTCCCGGCCGACCAGAAGGCCACCGTCACCCTCACCGGCGTCCAGGGCGCGGCCGACCGCCGCACCGCGCACGCCCGCGTCACGCTGGAACCCTCCGGCGCCGTCACCGACCCGGCCTGGGTCGCCATCACCGGCTGGCAGGGCAAGGGCCTGCACGTCGAACCGCTGATCCGGGAGGGCCGCGGCGTCTACCGCACCAGCGAGCCCATGCCGCTGCACGGCGACTGGAAGACGCTGATCCGCATCCACGACGGCCGCACCCTGGCGGGCGTGCCCCTCTACATGCCCGCCGACCCCGCCATCGGCGCCAAGGAACTGCCCGCGCCGCAGAGCTTCACCCGCGACGTGCAGAGCGAGAAGAAGATCCTGCAACGCGAGCTGAAGTCCGACGTGCCCGGCTGGCTCTGGCTGGCCTGCTCCGCGGTGGTGCTGGCGTGCACGCTGGCCCTGGTGCTCGCGCTCGGCTGGGGCGTCTCCCGGCTCTCGCGCGTGCTCCCCGAACCCGCCGCCCCCGCCGCCGAGCGGCCCAAGGTCACCGCATGACGGTGCGGGAGATGACCGTGGGCGGCCTGGGCGCGGCCGACGGCGTGCTCGCGGCCCATCCGCTGATCAGCGCCGTGCCGTTCTTCGTGCCCACGTTCGTCGTCGTCGCGGTGATCGCCGTCGTGGTCTGGCGCGACCGCCGCCGAGGCGACGACGAGGAGCCCGGCGACATCACCTAGGGTGCGGGCATGACCTCGCACTACCTGGCGGAGCTGTTCTCCCTGCAGGGCCGGGTGGCCCTGGTCACCGGCGGCAGCTCGGGCATCGGCCGCGCCATCGCCGAGGCGCTGGCGCGCGCAGGTGCGAGCGTCGTCGTGGTGGCGCGGCGCGAGGCCGAGCTCGCCGCCACGACCGCCGCGCTGGAGGCCCACGGCTGCCGCGCCGCCTGGGTCAGCGCCGACCTCGGGTCCGGGGACGGCGTCCGGGCCGCCGCCGAGCAGGCCGTCACGGCGTTCGGCGAGCCCGACATCCTCGTCAACTCGGCCGGCATCAACCTGCGGCCGCCGATGGGCGAGATCGGCGACGAGGTCTGGGACGCCACGATGGCGGTCAACCTGCGCGCCCCGTTCCTGCTCGGTGAACGGTTCGGGCCCGGCATGGCAGAGCGCGGCTTCGGGCGGATCATCCACGTCTCCTCCCAGCAGGCCTTCCGCGCGTTCGTGCAAAGCGGCGCCTACGGGGTCTCCAAAGCCGGACTGGAAGGCCTGGCCCGCTCCCAGGCCGAGGCCTGGTCACCCCACGGCGTCACCTGCAACACGCTCGTCCCCGGATTCGTGATGACACCGCTGAACGCGCGGCTGTCCGGCGACCCCGAGAAGGTCGCCGCGCTGGCCGCCCGCACGATGATCGGCCGCAACGGACTGGCCGGGGACTTCGCCGGAGCCGCCGTCTTCCTGGCGAGCCGGGCCTCCGCCTACGTCACCGGGCAGGCCCTCTTCGTCGACGGCGGGCTCTCCAGCCATTAGGACGCATCCACGATCACGTTCGTCGCGGGCGGCCCGCCGCGCGTGCTACTGGGCCGCGTGCTCGGCGGCGATCCGGTCGATCCGCCGCGCCAGGTCGAAGTCCTTGGTGGTCAGCCCGCCCGCGCTGTGCGTACTCAGCGCGAACGTGACGGTACGCCAGCGGACGTCGATGTCGGGGTGGTGATCGGCCTCCTCCGCCGCCCGCGCGACCTCGACCACCAGATCGATGCCGGCCAGGAACGAGGGAGCCGTCAGCTCCCGCCGGATCTCCTCCCCCGAACGCGACCAGTCGGGCAGCTCCTTGAGACGGGCGGTGATGGCGTCGTCGTCGAGAGTGCCGGCCATGGCTGTGTCCTTTCGCTGGTGCTGGACCCCGAGTACATCACTCCAAGGTCGTCAGGTCATCCGGGGCCGCGGTGCCGGGCAGCCGGACGCGGGCGACGGTGCCGCCGCCGACCGCGGGGTCCAGCCGCACCTGCCCCCCGCTCTCGTGCACGACCCGCGACACGATCGACAACCCCAGCCCCGAGCCGGGCAGGCTGCGCGCCGACACCGAACGCCAGAACCGGTCGAAGACGTGCGGCAGATCCTCCGGGGCGATGCCGGGGCCGTGATCGCGCACCGTCAGCTCGCCTCCGGTCAGTCGGACCTCCACGGCGCCGCCGGGCGGACTGAACTTCACCGCGTTGTCCAGCAGGTTGACCACGGCCCTCTCCAGCGAACCCGGGTCGCCGTGCACGTACCACGGCTCGGCCGCGGCCTCGACGCGCAGGCCCGGGCCGCGCAGCCGCGCGCGTTCGACCGCGCGTGCGACGACGTCGTGCAGGGCGACCTCCTCCCGGACCGGCTCGTCCTGCTCGGGCCTCGCCAGTTCGAGCAGATCACCGACCAGGCTGGACAGCTCCCGCAGCTGCGCCTTGACGCTCACCAGCATCCGGTGCCGGGTCCCGGGCGGCAGCGCCCTGCCGGTGTCGTCGGACCGCAGCAGCAGGTCGATGTTGGTGCGCAGGCTGGTCAGCGGCGTGCGCAGCTCGTGCCCCGCGTCGGCGATCAGCTGCTGCTGCCGGTCGCGCGAGGCGGCCAGCGCCGCCGTCATCGTGTTGAACGAACGGCTCAGCCGCGCGATCTCGTCGACGCCCGCCGCCGGTATCCGCGTGTCCAGGTCCTCGGTCCGCGCGATGTGCTCGACCACCCCGGTCAGCCGGTCCACGGGCCGCAGCGAGGCCCGCGCGATCACCAGCCCGGCGATCGCCGCGCCGACGACTCCCAGCGCGGAGACCGCCGCCAGCAGCAGGGCGAGCTTGCCGAGCGGGTTCTCGACCTGGGAGAGCGGCAACGCGACCGAGACCGCGGCGAGCGGCGGATCGCTCGGCGAGTAGACCCGGCGCGGTCCGTCGCGGCGGTCGTCCCAGGGCCGCGTCAGGATCCGTACGGGTGTGCCGTCGGACATGGTGCCGTTGTGGAGCGACTGCCGCAGCTCGCCCTTCGCCACCCGGACGTCGGCGTCGGCGACCACCAGCGTCGCCGACCCGGGGATGGCACAGCGCTGACCGTCCGCCCGAACGAGCTGCAGCGTGCCGAAGGGATAGGGCCGTCCGTCGGACTCGTCGGGGCCGCAGGCCATCAGGGCGCCCCGCAGCAGGTGGGGCGGGCCGGTGCTGGAGTTCTTCAACGTCCGGTCGAACTGGGCGTACAGCTGGTTCCGCGTGATGAACCAGCCGGCGACGGCGCAGGCGGCGACGGCCAGCGCGACCGCGACCGCGGTCGGCAGCGCCAGCCGCGCCCGCAGCGACGGACGCCGTGCCATCACGCCGCCGAGCGGAGCACGTAACCGACCCCGCGGACGGTGTGCACCAGGCGCGGCAGCCCGCCGGCCTCGGTCTTGCGGCGCAGATACATCACGTACACGTCGAGGGAGTTGGAGGCGGGCTCGAAGTCGAAGCCCCACACCGACTCCAGGATCTGCTCGCGCGTCAGCACCTGGCGCGGGTGCAGCAGGAACATCTCCAGCAGCGCGTACTCGGTGCGGGTGAGCTCCAGCGGCCCGCCGGCCCGCGTGACCTCCCGGGTGACGGTGTTCATCCGCAGGTCACCGAAGGCGAGGATCTCATCGGCGCGGGTGCGGGCGGCCGCCATCGCGCCGCGGCGCAGCAGGGCGCGGACGCGGGCCAGCAGCTCGTCCAGCTCGAACGGCTTGACCAGGTAGTCGTCGGCGCCGGCGTCCAGGCCGGTCACGCGGTCACCGACCAGGTCACGGGCGGTCAGCATGAGCACCGGCATCCTCGCGCCCCGGGCGCGCATGCGGCGGCACGCGGTCAGGCCGTCCATCCGGGGCATCAGCACGTCCAGGACGACCAGATCGGGCTCGTCGCGGCCCACCCGGTCGAGCGCCGCCGTCCCGTCGGCGGCCTCGGCCACCGCGTAACCCTCGAACTCAAGGCTCCGGGCCAGCGACTCGCGGACGGCGGGTTCGTCGTCCACGATCAGGATGCGGGCCGGCGCAGCCCCCTGCGTTCCAGGCTCCATGCACCCACCGTAACCAGCGGGTATGCGGGCACGGCACCCCGCGGACCGGTTCTCATCGATCTCTCATGAAGTTCTGAGCGGCCGCTTACGAGGCGCGATCGACCTGGTCGCCGCGCTCGGAGCCGTCGGAGCCCTCGGAGCCGTCAGCGCGCCGTGCGGGCGGGCCGGGCCGGCGGGCCGCCGCGCCGGTGGTCGTGCGGACGACCGCCGTGGTGCGGACGACCGCCGTGGTGGCGCCCCCGGCCGCCCCGGTGACGGTGGTCATGATCGCCGCCGGTAGCGGAGGGACGGCCGGCAGGCGGTTGCGGCGCGACCACACCCGGTAACGCGAGGCGTTCTTGAGCGCGCTGACAGCGATCTTCGGTACGGCGCGGGGCGCGGTCTGGGCCGTGACCCGCACGGCGATGCCGGTGGCCGAGACGCCGCCGGGCTCGCGCGGGGCCGGGGCGGGCGGCCGTGTCGCCGTCACCCAGGTGGTCTTCATGACGTCGACGACCACGTCCTTGGCGACGTCGCGCATCAGGTCGCGCAGCACGTCCTTCATCGCCAGCTTCAGGGCCTCGCGCATCAGCTCGGCCATCACGGTCTCGATGGCGTAGACGGTGGCGCGGGCGGCCAACTGCGTGACCAGCCCCCGGGCGGTGCGGGCCACCGCGCTGCCCGCGGCGGCCGACACCAGCGTGGAGGCCGAGCGGGCGGCCTCGCGCGCGGTCTCGCTGCGCGCCGCCTGGCGGGCGACGTCGGTCGCGATGTCGGCGGCGACGGCCGTCACCGGGGTGAGCTCGGCCAGGGCCACGGCCTCCTGGGCGCGGCCGCGCACGCCGCGGCCGAGATCGCGGGCGGCCTCGCGCGCGGTCTGCTTGACCACGGCCACGACGATGTCGCCGCCCACCTCCAGCGCGACCTCGACGGCGACGTCGGCCACCGCGTCCAGGGCGGTGTCGACCACGGCCTTGGTGGCGGCCTGCACGATCGGTGCGGACACCGTGCGGCCGGCCACGTCCAGGGCGGTGGCGGTGGCGGCGCGGGCGAACGGGCTGCGCGCCGCCAGCCGGGCCGCGGCGATCGCCATCGGATGCTGGGCGGCCTGGCCGGCGAGCGTGAGCGCGCTGGTGGTCACCTCCAGGGCGGCGCCGGTGACGGCGTTGGACTCGGCCGCGGCACGGGCCTCGGCCACCGCCTTCTCGGCCGCCGCGGTGGCGACCTTGACGGCGGCGTCCCGGGCGGCCTGCTCCACGATCTTCATGGCGGGAGTGCCCGACACCTGGTCGACGATCTGGACGGCGGCCCGGGCGGCCGCCTCGCGTGCCGCCTGACGGACCGGCTCGCTGATCGTCGCCGCCGCCCGCGCGGCGCCGGCCGCGGCCGGGGCGAGGGCGTTCCAGACGTCCTCGATGCGGTCGGCGGCGGCCTGATCGAGCTTGGCCAGCTGCGCGCGGTCGGCACCGCCCTCGATCCGGCCGGTACCGCCTGTGTCGCGGCCTGTGCCCTTGTCGCCGCCTTCGACCCTGTCGTCCACCACCATCGCCCCTGTCCCCGGTCAGGTTCCGCCTCATTCACCATAACCGCCACAACGGACCAAAACGAGATATGTCGCGGCACTCACCGGTCGCGGGACGCCGCACGGGCGGGCGAGGGTGTTCTCCACCGGGTTGATCACGAACGTGCCGGCGGAGGGTGTATATTTGCCGTCGGAACTCAAAGGGAGGTGAGGTGCATGGCCGTCGCGGTGATGGCTGCTGCGTGCAGCACTCCGGCCCACCTCATGTCCCGGGCCCTCGGCTGACTCCGTCTCCTTGACTCTCCGCCGGCCTCCGGCCGGCTTCAGGACGGCGGCGCCGGGCCCCTTCACACAAGGGTTTCAATCCGTTGTCTTCATCTGCGTTTCCGCAGGCTCTCACCGCTTTCGGCTGGGATGAGAGCCTGGAGAAGGACTTCTCCCCCTACCGCGCGGCAGGGCTGGTCCCTGCCCGCATCGCCGCCGTGGACCGCGGCCGGTGCGACGCCATCACCGAGCACGGCCCCGTGCGGGCCGACACCACGCCGGTCGCCTCGCCCGGCGACCCGGTCCAGGGTCCCTGCACCGGGGACTGGGCGGCGCTGCGGACCGGGGAACACCCCGCCGTGACCGCCCTGCTCCCCCGGCGGACGGCCATCGTCCGTTCGTCGGCCTCGCAGCACTCACACGGCCAGGTCCTGGCCGCCAACGTCGACACCATCGCGATCGCGGTCTCCCTCGCCGCGCGCCTGGCCCTCGGCCGCGTCGAGCGGCTGCTGGCCCTGGCGTGGGAGAGCGGGGCGCGGCCGGTGATCGTCCTGACCAAGGCCGACCGCAGCGACGACCCCGCCGCCGCCGAGGCCGAGGTCGCCGCCGCCGCACCGGGCGTCGACATCGTCACCGTCAGCGCCACGACCGGCGACGGCGTCGACATCGCCGCCGCCGTGCTCACCGGCACCGTGGTGCTGATCGGCCCGTCCGGCGCGGGCAAGTCCACCCTCGGCAACGCCCTGCTGGGCGCCGAGCTCCTCGCCACCGGCGCGGTGCGCGACCAGGACGGGAAGGGCCGGCACACCACGGTCCGCCGCGAACTGCTCCCGCTGCCGCACGGCGGCGTGCTCATCGACACCCCCGGGCTTCGCGGGGTCGGTCTGTTCGACGCCGGCGAGGGACTGCAGCACACCTTCGCCGAGATCGAGGAGCTCGCGGCGGAGTGCCGCTTCGCCGACTGCGCCCACGAGCGCGAGCCGGGCTGTGCGGTGCGGGCCGCGATCGAGGACGGCACGCTGCCGCGCCGCCGCCTCGACAGCTACCGCAAGCTGCTGCGCGAGAACGCCTGGGCCGCCTCGCGCAACGACGCGCGGCTGCGCGCCGAACGCGAGAACAACCGCAAGGCCATCACCAAGTGGCAACGCCAGCACTACAAGGCCAACGGACGCGACCGGTGAAGGGGGACGCCATGACCGGCTGGAAGACCAGGCCCGAGACCGATCAGGACGTGCCCGCGGTGCGCCGCGTCGTCGAGGCGGCCTTTCCCACCTCGCAGGAGGCCGATCTGGTGGACGCCCTCCGCCGGGACCCGGCGTGGCTGCCCGGCCTGTCGTGGGTGGCGGAGGCACCCGGCGGCCAGGTGGCCGCCTACGCCCTGCTGACCCGCTGCCAGGTCGGTGACCAGGACGCGCTGGCGCTCGCGCCGGCCGCCGTCCTGCCGGAGTACCAGCGGCAGGGCGCCGGTGGCGCGGCGGTGCGGGCCGCGCTGGAGGCGGCGCGGGACCAGGGTGAACGGCTCGTCGTCGTGCTCGGCCATCCCGAGTACTACCCGAAGTTCGGCTTCGGGCGGGCGTCGCGGATGGGCACCCGGACCTCGTTCGAGGTGCCCGATGAGGCGCTGATGGCGCTCGTCCTCGGCGGCTCCGGCCCGGTGCCCACCGGGACGATCCGTTACGCGGCGCCGTTCGGAGTCTGAGCCGGGAGGGTGGCCGGGCGGAGGCGAAACAGGCCTCCCGCCCGGCCACCCCTCGTTCATCGGCCCTTGCGCTGGTAGGTGCGGACCGTCAGCGGCACGAACACCACCAGCAGCACCGCCGACCACAGCAGCGTGGCCGTGACCGGGTGGGCGATCGGCCACGCCGCGTCGGCGGCGGGCACGCCCGGATTGCCGAACAGCTCCCGGCAGGCGGCGGTGAGCGCGCTGACCGGGTTCCAGTCGGCCAGCGTCCGCAGCCAGGCGGGCATCCCGCTCGTCGGCACGAACGAGTTGGACACCATGGTGAACGGCAGGAACAGCGGCACGAGCTGGTCGGCGGTCTGCTCGTTCCTGACCACCATGCCGAGGTAGCAGCCCACCCAGCTCACCGCGTACCGCAGCAGCATCAGCAGCAGGAACGCCTGCGCGGTCGGTACCACGCCGCGGTGCGGCTGCCAGCCGACCACCAGGCCCGCCACCGCCATGATCCCCAGGCCGAGCACGCCGCCCAGCAGCGTGTCGGCGCCGGTCTGCCCGAACGGGACGGCCGAACGGGCCATCGGCATCGAGCGGAACCGGTCCATCACGCCCCGGGACACGTCGGTGGCGACCTTCAGCGTCACGGCCATCATCGAGCTGAAGGTCACCATCGCGAACAGGCCCGGCATCAGGTACTCGCGGTAGTCGCCCCCGCCCGGCACCTTGATCGCGCTCCCGAACACGTACCCGAACAACACCACCATGACCGCCGGGAAGATCAGCGCGACGACGAGCTCGCCGGGCTCCTGCCGGAGCCGGCTCAGCTCGCGCCCGACCAGCGTCAGACCGTCGCTGACCGACCAGCGCAGGCGCCCGGCCAGCGAGGCTGCCGGGTCAGGAGCGGGATAGACCGTGCTCATCGGACCGCTTCCTTCTTCTCCAGATCGGACCCGCGATCGGCAGCGCGGTCGGTGAGGCGCAGGAACACCTCGTCGAGGGTGGGGCGGCGCAGGCTGACGTCGGCCACGGCGACTCCGGCCCCGTCCAGTTCCCGTACGACGTCGGCGAGGCGGACACCGCCGCTCGCCAGCGGCACGCTGAGCGCGTCGACGTCGCTCATCGTCGGGTCGGTACCGGCGAGCCGGTGCATGACCGTGGCGGCCTCGCGCAGCATCGACGAGTCCGCCAGCACGACGTCGAGCCGGTCGCCGATGGTCGCCTTGAGCCGGTCGGGCGTCCCGGACGCGACGACCCGGCCGTGGTCGACGACGGCGATGTCGTCGGCGAGCCGGTCGGCCTCGTCCAGGTACTGGGTGGTCAGCAGGACGGTGGTGCCGTCCGCGACCAGCTCCCGGACGCTGTCCCAGATCTCGCCGCGGCTGCGCGGGTCCAGCCCGGTCGTGGGCTCGTCCAGGAACAGCACCCGGGGCCGCAGGATCAGGCTGGTGATCAGGTCCAGGCGGCGCCGCATGCCGCCGGAGTAGCCGCTCACCTGCCGGTCGGCCGCCTCCGCCAGGCCGAACCGTTCGAGCAGCTCGTCGGCACGGCGGCGGGCCTCCCGCCGCGGCAGGTGGTAGAGGCGGCCGAACATGCGCAGGTTGCCGCGGCCGGTGAGCTTCTCGTCCACGGCCGCGTACTGGCCGGCCAGCCCGATGAGCGCCCGGACCCGGTCGGCCTCCCGGACGACGTCGTGCCCGGCGATCCGCGCGTGCCCGGCGTCGGGTTCGCACAACGTCGCCAGGATGCGGACCGCGGTCGTCTTGCCCGCGCCGTTCGGGCCGAGGACGCCGCAGACGGTGCCCGCCGGCACCCGCAGGTCCAGTCCTCGCAGGGCGTGGGTGCGGCCGAAGCGCTTGTGCAGCCCCTCGGCGACCACCACCGGTTCGTCCATGACCCCTCCACCGGGTACGTCGTACGCAATGAAGGCCTCAGCGTAGGTTACTGGGTACGATGTACGCAACTAGCTAGACTGGCCGGAAGGAGGTGGGCCGGTGGCCGACGAGGAGTACCCGAACATCTGGATGCGTCCCGAGCGCCCCGCCCGGGGACCGCGCCCCGCCTACAGCCGCGCGCAGATCACCGAGGCCGCCGTGCGCGTCGCCGACGCCGAGGGCCTGGAGGCCGCGACGATGCGGCGCATCGCGGCCGAGATCGGCGCCGGTGCCATGTCGCTGTACCGGTACGTCCCCAGCCGCGACGACCTGATCGAGCTCATGGTGGACCGGATCGAGGGCGAGCAGGACCTCCCGGGCCGGCCCACCGGCGACTGGCGCGCCGACCTGACGCTGGTCGCGCACGAGACCCGCGCGATGTGGCTGCGCCACCCGTGGTTCGCCGGCCTGCGCCGGGCCCGGCCGGTCATCGGCCCCAACCAGCTCCAGATCACCGAGTTCGCGATGGGGACGCTGGACGTCGGCCTGCCCATCGACGAGATCCTCGGCCTCATCGACATCCTCAACGGCTACATCGAGCGCGCCGTCCGCAGCGAGCTGACGTGGACCGAGGAATCCCGGCGGACCGGCGTCGGCGAGTCCGACTGGATGGCCCGCAACGGACCGTACGTGCGCCGCCTCATGGACAGCGGCGACTACCCGATGTTCACCCGGATCGTGGTGGAGGCCCGTCAGCCCCACATGGACTTCGACGAACGCTTCCGGTACGGGCTGGACCGCGTGCTCGACTGCATCGCCGTCGCGATCGAAGCCGCCGTTCCGAGCTGACGGGCGGCCGCCGTCTGCGCGGGCTCGCGCGCAGCGGTTCGCGCACTGGACGGGCACCTCGGTCACCTGGGCGAAGGGCCTGTTCTCCTCCCTGGGAGACGCGCTCCAGCAGGTCGAGGTCGAGGGCGACCCGGCCTGGGTGGTGGCCGGTGACCTCGACGTGCCGGACGCCGAGCCCCACGGCGTGCGGCTCCTGCCCTACTTCGACGGATACGCCTACCGGGTCGGCAACCAGCCGCCCGCCCTGCTCTACCCGGGCCGGGCCGCCGAGCGCGTGCTGCCCGGCAACTTCCAGATCCTGCTCGTGGACGGCATCGTCGCGGGCCTGGGGCACCAGCGGCGCTCCGGCTCGCGGGTCGACATCACCGTCGAGCCGCTCGGCCCCCTGGACGCCGCGCGGCTCAGCGATCTCGACAGGCAGGTGGAACGGGTCGGGAGATCCTCCAGGCCAGGCCGCGGCTCATCCTCGGCACGGTCACCGTAGGGAGTCGCGCCTAGCCGACAATTAGTTTTGTCTTGACTCCTATGCTTGTCGGATGTCAGGGTGAGGGCATGGACGAAGTTGCGGTGATCGAGGACGCGGCGGCGGCCGAGGTGTCGCTCGATCCGATGCGCGCCCGGCTCCTGGCGGAGCTCACCGAGCCGGCGTCGGCGACGATGCTGGCCGCCCGGGTCGGGCTGGCCCGCCAGAAGGTCAACTACCACCTCAAGGCACTGGAGAAGCACGGGCTCGTCGAGCTGATCGAGGAACGGCGCAAGGGGAACGTCACCGAACGCATGATGCGGGCGACGGCCGCCTCCTTCGTCATCTCCCCCACCGCCTTGTCGGCGGTCCAGCCCGATCCGGGCCGCGCCCCCGACCAGCTGTCGGCGCGCTGGCTGCTCGCGGTCGCCGCCCGGCTGGTCCGCGACGTCGGCACCCTGATCACCGGCGCCTCCAAGGCCGACAAGCGGGTCGCCACGTTCGCCATCGACGGGCAGGTCCGGTTCGCCTCGCCGGCCGACCGGGCCGCGTTCGCCGAAGAACTCGCCGGAGCCGTCACGGCCCTGGTGTCCCGCTACCACGACGACAGCGCCCCGGGCGGACGCGAGCACCGCGTCGTCGTCGCCCTCCACCCGAACGTTCCCGCCCCGTCCCAGGCCGGCGAGACCACCGACGACACGAAGGAGTCCTGACATGGGCCACGAGTTCGAGTTGCAGAAGGAGATCACCCTCGCCGCGAACCCCGAGGACGTGTGGGACGCGATCGCCACCGGGCCGGGCGTGGACGCCTGGTTCATGGGCCGCAGCGAGATCGAGCCCCGCGAGGGAGGCGCCACCAGGTTCACCATGGCCGGCCAGACCGAGACCTCCACCATCACCGGCTGGGAACCGGCCAAGCGCTTCGCGCACCGCACCGAGCCCGGCGAGGACGGGGCCTTCATGGCCATCGAGTACCTCATCGAAGGCCGCGACGGCGGCGGTACGGTCCTGCGGCTCGTGCACAGCGGCGTCCTCGGCGGCGACTGGGAGAACGAGTTCGAGGCCATGAAGACCGGCTGGGACATGTACCTGCACACGCTCGGCCAATACCTCCTGCACTTCCGCGGCCGCAGCGCGGGCACGGTCAGCGCCTTCCGGCCCGGCGTCTCCGAGGACGGCTTCTGGGCAGCGCTCAAGACCCGGCTCGGCCTGGGATCCACGGTGGCCGAGGGCGACCGGGTCAGCCTGTCGGTCGAGGGACTCGATCCCATCGAGGGAGTCGTCGACTACGCCGACCTCCCCTCGTTCCTGGGCGTGCGCACCAATGACGCGCTCTACCGCTTCATCTACTCCGGGGCGCACCGCGGCAGCGTGGCGCTGCTGGGCCACCACCTCTTCGCACCGGGCCTCGACTCCGGACAGGCAGAGAAGACGTGGCAGGGCTGGCTCAACGAACTCCCGGTCGGCTAGCGCCGCCGGGCCGACGGACGGCCGCCGGGCCGGGGGTCAGCGCCCGGCGTCGTCGATCCGCGGCAGCCCGTCGTCCGTCGGCTCACGCAGGCGGGCGGCGAGCTCGCGGCGCACCCGTACCGGACCCGCCTCGCGCCAGGCGTCGATACTCCAGCAGATCGGGTTCCAGGTCGGTGACCTTGTGCAGGTAACGGTCGATCTTGGCGATCCGCGCCTTGCCGGGGTCCCGCCTGGTCATCCGATCCCTCGGGCCTGGTCGCCTATAGTTGGTATCCGCAAGATAGTGGCCACCTCGGAGGAGACACCATGGCGGAGACCACGTCCTGGACGGCGGCGGCGTCGGCCGACCCGGAGAACGCCTGCCCGATCGCCCCGGTGGTCGACATCGTCTTCAGCCGGTGGACCACCCCGATCCTCTGGACGCTGCACGCGCACGGCAGGCAGCGGTTCGTGGAGCTGGAACGCCGCATCGGCACGATCACGCCCAAGGTGCTGACCCAGCGGCTCCGGCAGCTGGAGCGCGACGGCCTCATCGTGCGCACGTACCACCCCGAGGTCCCGCCGCGCGTGGAGTACGAGATCAGCGAGCTGGGCCTGAGCCTGGCGCCGCTGTTCGCCACACTCGGCGAGTGGTCGGCGGCCAACCTGCCCGAGGTCGAACGGGCCCGCGCGTCCTACGACGCGAGGTGAGATCCGGCCGGGCCGTCAGGACGTGGGCTCCTGGTCCGGCGCAGGGAAGCGCAGTTTGTCCACGGCGCCGCGCCGGCGGCGTTCGGGACGGCGGTCGTAGCGCGCGGTGGTGGCCGGTGAGGAATGCCCGACGAGCTGCTGCACGGTGACAAGGTCCACGCCCTCGTCGAGGAGGTCGCCGATGAACGTGCGCCGGAAGTCGTGCGGCGTCATCGACGGCAGCCCCGCCTCACGCCGCCGTTTGACGACGACGTTGCGCACCGCCGCGTCGGTGAGCGGGCGATGCTGCAGTGCCCCCGACTTGTGCACGGGTTTGAACAGCGGCCCGGCCGGCCGGTCGTCCAGGGAGAGCCAGGTTCCGAGCAGCGCGGCGGCCGACTCGTGGAGGTACTCCATCCGTTCCTTGTCGCCCTTGCCGACGATCCGGAGCGCGCGTTCACCGGGGTCGTAGTGTTCGCGGCGCAACCCGGCGATCTCCGAACGCCGCGCACCGGTGGTGTAGAGGGTGGCGAGCAGCGCGGCGTCCCGGCGCCCGGCCGGGCCGGGATCGAGCGCGCAGGCCCGCAGCAGAGCGGCGAACTCGGCACCGTGGATGCTCCGGCCGCTCGGCAGCCTGCTGCCCGTGAAGTTCTTGACCGACCTGGCGCGCTGGTAGTCGTCGGTCGACAGCTCCCCCAGGCTCCACGCCGCCCGCAGCACCCCGCGCAGCGCGGCCAGGTGCTGGTTGCGGTAGGCGGGCGACCAGGGACGTTCGGCTCCGTCAGGGCCCGGCGACGTCTGCCGTCCGAGAAGCGCACGGATCGCCGCCGTGTGCTCGGTGCGCAAGGCCGCCCAGGGAAAGTCTCGCCCCGTGGTCCTCTCCGCTGACGCGCCCGAGGCCTCGACGAGGAACGCGGCGATGCGGTCAAGGCAGGCGGCCATGGTCCGCCTGGAGCGAGGGCTTTGCAGCGACGCCACGTACACCAGGTAGGGGTTGCGGGGCGCGGGCACCTCAGCCGTGATCAGGTGCGGCGGCTCGTTCAGGTGTGTCCGGGGCGCGGCCGTCGGCACGACCTCACTCACATGATCCACGCGTAGACCCTAGCCCCCGCCCGGTCAGCGCGCGGGTCAGCGCCGCGAGATCGTCGGGCTTGTCGGAACCGCCAAAGTCGAACCGGAGCCCCGCTCGCTTGGCGAGGCGGGCGAGCAACCCGACGCCGCCATGGGGCAACGTCGTCGTGATCACGTGGGAGTGGTGAAGGCGCTCCAGCCGGCCATCGAAGACCGCGGCGTCAACGTCGAGCGGAATGTCCGTCTTTCTCACGACAGGAAGCCGCCGACCACACGCCGGACCTTGGTCATCGCCGCGTCGTCGCCCAGCCGCGCCGCGGTGTTGGCCGCGGTGAGAACGGCGTCGATCTGGAAGGCCGCCAGATCGACGTCCAGCTCGGCGATCTCTTGCGCGCGGACGGCCTGGCGCAGTTCCCCGGCGATGAGGGCCAGCCAGTCCTGGTGGTGGCGGATCAGCGCGTCACGGACTGGTCCCGGCCGGCTGTCGAAGTCGGGGAGGCTGGCCACCCAGAAGCAGCCGCCCGCGAACAGCGGCGTCTCGACGTAGGTGATCCAGTGTTCGGTCAGCGCGTGAAGGCGCGCGGCACCCGAGCGGACGGCCATGGCGGGCCCGACCACCGCGTCGAGGAACGCCTCGCGCGCCGCCGCGACCGTGGCCAGCTGCAGTCTCTCCTTGGTCCCGAACAGGGTGGCGATCCCGCTCTTGCTGAGCCCGAGATCGGTGGCCAGGCGCCCCATGGTCAGCCCGGTGAGGCCCTCCAGCGACGCCACGTCCACGGCATGCCGGGCGATGGCCTGCCGGGCGCGCGCGCCACGCAGCAGGCGCTGATCCTCACCCTGCGGCGGATCCTCACGCAGCCGCTGATCGTCGCTCTGCCGTTGATCTTCCGTCCGCGGGTGGTTCACATCGCCCATGCCTCCATCCTGTCACGGCTCGCCTTCTACGTACGAACGATCGTACGTTTACTTTCGTAGCCCTCACCGCGAACGTTCAGACCGAAGAATCCGGCCCGTTCTGCGTGTCGCCCGCCACCGGCGCGGACCTCCTTGCCGTCGCCCTGGCGCCGATTCGTCCCGATCGGAGACGGCCTGTCGGCCGACACCGGCCTTCCGGTTACACCAGGCTGGGCTGGCCGGACCATGTCGCCGACGCCCTGCGCCGCGTTCAGCCGAGCGAACGCTGCGGCGTGTGTTGGCGGTCACCACGGGCGCCGGCGCTCAGCTGACGACGTTCACGCTGGGCCGGGCGTTCGTCGTGCCGAGGTTCGAGGACTGGCCGGACCGGGTGCGCACGCTCAACGCCATCACCCGGCGGCAGGCCGCCGAGGTCATCAACTGGCTCGCCCGCCTGAGGGCCGAGGTCAGGTGACCGTGACCTCTATCGGCGGCCTACCTTGCTCAGGAAGTCGGCCAGGTTGGCCGTGGTCCGGTCGATCTGTTCCTGGAGGGTGAGCGACTCCTGGATACGGGCTCCGGGACCGGCCTGCTTCTTGCCCCTCAGATAGAGGGAACACGCCAGATCGGTGCAGAAGTAGGCGCCCACGGAATTGCCCTCCTGCCCGTTCCGGCCCGCTCTGCGCGCGGTCATCAGCGAAACGCCGTCTCCTGGGTGCGTCGTCAGGCACAACGAGCACATGCTGCGCCGTGCGTGCCCGGCGTAGGACGCCGTCAAGCGCAGCGCCACGCCCACAAGCCCGCCGTCGTCCGGCTCGGTGACCAGATAGGCGCGCTGCGGCGAAGCCGGGTCTCGCCACCCGAGGAAGTCCAGGTCACCCCACGGAAGTGTGGCCAGGTCCCTGGGCACGGCCAGACGCTTCGCCTCGCCCTTGGTGCAGTTGACGAACGATGCGCGGATGTCGCGCTCGGTGACTGGTCTCATACTTGTAAGGTATGTTTCCTAGGAGCATTAGGCAAACACTTAGGAGTATTAGGAAGGGTGACATATGGCACGTGCCGGACTGAACGCAGAACGGCTGACCCAGGCCGCGGCCGACCTGGCTGACGAGGTCGGGTTCGAGAACGTGACGATCTCGGCCGTGGCGCGCAGGTTCGGGGTCACGAACGCCAGCCTGTATTCGCATGTCAAGAACCTGCAGGACCTGAAGGCCAGGGTGGCGGCGCACGCCCTCGCCGAACTCGCCGACCGGGCCGCCGCCGCGCTGGCCGGCCGCGCGGGCAGGGACGCGCTGGCCGCGTTCGCGAGCGTGTACCGCGACTTCGCGAAGGAGCATCCGGGCCTGTACGCGGCTGCGCAGTTCCGGCTGGACCCGGAAACGGCGGCCGCCGGTGCCGCACGCCGGAATGCCGAACTGACGCGGGCGCTGTTGCACGCCTACACGCTGCCGGAGCCTGACGAGACCGATGCGGTACGGCTGCTAGGCAGCGTGTTCCATGGCTATGTGAGCCTGGAGATCGCCGGTGCGTTCAGCAATCATCCCCGTGACATCGACGCATCGTGGTCCAAGGCGCTGGACGCCCTGGACACGGCCCTACGAAACTGGCCCTCGTCCTGACGCACGCCACGGCGCGCTCATGGCCGTACAGCTCCCGCGGTCACCGTGGGGTGAGCCGGATGACCGGGTATTGCCGGTCGGATTTGGCTTGGTACTTGGCGTAGCGGGGCTGGGTGGCGGTGATGCGCTGCCACGCCTGTTCACGGTCGGCGTCGTCGAGCCGGTGCGGCGTCACCGGCACGGCCTCCTGGCCGGGCATCTCGATCGCCGCCTTGTCCGGGTGCGCCATCAGATTGACGTACCAGGCCGGGTCCATGCTTCCGCCGCCCGATGCGACGACCAGCCGGGTGTCCTCGCCGTCGGCGAACCAGGCCAGGGGCGTCTGCCGCGGCAGGCCGCTGCGGCGCCCCTCGGTGTGCAGGATCAGCACGTCCATGCCCATGAACCTCCCGCGGCCACGTCGGATCTTGCGGTTGATACGGGCGTTCATCGTCCGCTGCATCCACCGTGACACCGCTCCGGGCTTGCGGCCTCCGCGGCTGTCTGTCTGCTCTTCACGTGTCATCGTGCTGCCTGCCCGGCCGCGATCAAGCCTTGGCCTGCTGCTGGATCCGGATCAGATTGCCCGAGGGATCACGGAAGGCGCTGTCGCGCGGCCCCCAGGGCTGGTCGATGGGTTCCTGCAGGACCTCGGCGCCGGAGGCCCGCACACGCTCGAACGTCGCGTCGACGTCGTCGGTGCTGAAGATCATCATCGGCAGGACGCCCTTCGTGAGCAGCTCCTGCAGGGCGTCGCCGTCGGCCTGGGAACGACCGGCGTGCGGCTGCGACAGGACGATGTCCACGTCCGGCTGCGTCGGGCTGCCGAGCGTGACCCAGCGGAAGCCGTCCGAAGAGACGTCTTTGCGGACCTCAAGGCCCAGCGCGTCCCGGTAGAAGGCCAGCGACTCGTCCACGTCGTTGACGGTGATGTGGCAGTACTGAAGTGCGATGGTCATGTCACCAACAGTAGGCAACGGCCATTCCGGCGTGCTTCTCCGATCCTGCTCGGCGGCTCCGCCCCGCGTACAACGGCCTTGGGGAACATCGGAACAGCGGCTATCGGTGAGAATGATCATGGTCGGTTAGTGCACTGATCCACTCCGTCGCTGGGGTTCGGCGAAACGGCCGCCGGACCGGCCCCGAAGGCGCCGTTGCTGGAGCGGACGGCGGAGCCCAAGCGCACGGCGCTGATGCGGCATCTGGAGGCGAAGGCGATCGACGAGGCCCTGGACCTGTTCCAGGTGCTCATGGCCACCAGGCTGATCAGCACGGCCAGGCGCGCCACTGACAAGGAGCGGCTGTCCACGCTGCCGCAGTCGGAGAAGGCGTCGCGGACGCTCGCCCGCGCGGCGAAGGCGCTGTTAGAGGAGCTGGAGCTGGTCGAGGAACTCGACGCGGACGTGGACGTGGCCGCACTGTGGGCGGCGGTGGAGGAGGTGGCGCCCGGGTTGCGGTGATGAGCGCGACGGCCACCGTGGTGGCCTTGGTGCCGCAGGACGAGGATTCCGCTGAGACCGCCACGCGGTCGGCCCTGGCCACCAGGTACAACACGGTGAAGCCGTTCCTGGCGCTGCTGGGCGAGTCCAAGGCGCTGTCGGCGGCGACGGGCGGTGCCCGGGTGCTGGCCGGGGTCCGCGGGCTCCCGGCGCTGGCCCGGCGGAAGGTGAGCGTCAAGCCGCTGCTGCCGCGTGAGGTGGACGACAAGCTGGTGCCGCCAGCGTGGCGCGAGGCCGTCTACGCCAACCCCGACCTGCCGCAGGGGGCGGTCGACCGCGACGCGTACGTGGTGTGCGTGCTGGAGCAGCTGCACCGGGCCCTGAACCGGCGTGACGTGTTCGCCTCGCCCTCGCACCGCTGGTCCGATCCACGCGCGCGGCTGCTGGACGGAGCCGAGTGGGAGGCCGTGCGCGAGGACGTCCTGGCAGGGCTGAGCCTGGACATGCCGGTCGAGGAGCACCTGGCGGAGCTGGTGCGGGGCCTGGACGCGGGCTGGAAACCACTGGCCGAACGCCTCGCGGAGGCGGGGCCGTCCGCGAGGGTCAGCATCGAGACGACCGACAGCGGCCGGGTGAGGCTGAACGTCGACAAGCTCGGCGCGCTCGGTGAGCCGCAGTCCCTGGCCTGGCTGTGCGGCCGGGTCGAGAAGATGCTCCCGAAGATCGACCTGCCCGACTTGCTGTTCGAGGTGCACGCCTGGACCGGGTTCTTGGATGCCTTCGTCCACCTCGGCGACGGCACCACCCGTATGAAGGACCTGGTCACTTCGGCGGTCGCGTTGCTGGTGTCGGAGGCGTGCAACATTGGCCTGACCTCCGTGGTGAACCCGAACTACGAGGCGCTCACCCGATCCCGGCTCGTGCACGTCGACCAGTATTACCTGCGGGCCCACACCATCGCCGCGGCGAACGCGAAGCTGATCTCCGCCCAGGCCGAGGTGCCCATCGTCCGGTTCTGGGTGAAGGGCTGCTCGCCTCCGTGGATGGACTTCGGTTCGTCGTCACCGTGCGGACCATCAGCGCGGCGCCCTCACCGAAGTACTTCGGGTCCAAGCGCGGCATTACCTGGCTCAACGCCGTCAACGACCAGGTCGCGGGCATCGGGCAGATGGTCGTGCCCGGTACCCCGCGTGACTCCCTGCACATCCTGGACGCGTTGCTGAACCTGGACGGCGGGGTGAAGCCGGAGATGGTGGCCACCGACAACGCCTCCTACTCCGACATGGTGTTCGGCCCGTTCAAGATTCTGGGCTACAACTTCTCCCCGCGCTTCCCCACCTTGCCGACCAGCGGTTCTGGCGCGCGTCCATGCCCGGGGTGGAGGCGAGGATCTACGGGGTGCTGGAGGACCTAGCCCGCAACCGCGTGAACCTGAACAAGGTGATCACGCACTGGCCGGACATGCTGCGGGTGGCCGGTTGCCTAGTCACCAACCAGGTCCGCGCCTACGACCTGCTGCGGGTGGTCGACCCGGTCGACGACACCTACCGCCGCCAGATGAACCGGCAGCTCACCGTGCAGGAGTCCCGCCACAAGCTCGCCCGGGACGTGTGCCACGGCAAACGCGGCACCATCCACCAGGCGTACCGCGACGGGATGGAGGACCAGCTCGGCGCGCTCGGCCTCGTGCTCAACGCCGTGGTGCTGTGGACGACGCGGTACATCGACGCGGCCGTCCAGCACCTCCAATCCGAGGGCCACGAGATCCGGGACGAGGACATCGCCCGGCTCTCACCGCTCAAACACCGCAACCTCAACGTCCTCGGACGCTACAGCTTCACCGCCTCCAACCCGGCCGGAGGCGACCTGCGGCCCCTGCGCGACCCGGACGCGCCCGACCTGGACGAGGACGAGTCCGGTGCCGAGTGACCCTGGACCGGGTCCAGCCCACATACGCCGGAAACCCGCATTGAACGGAGCTCAGTGGCACTGCCAGGTGAAACGGGCTTGGTCGAAACGACGGGCGGCAAGGTCTTCGGCGGTGGTCAGCCAATAGAGGCAGCCCGCATCTCCCCACATCATGTCCGCGTCGTCGTCGCTGGCGAACTGGGCGAGAAGCTCCCACCGTGACGCCTCGGCGAGGATGTCGTCCCGATGGGGATTGTCGGGGGTCCAGTCGCCGAGATCCCAGTCCGGTGGAAAGTCGGCGACCTCGTACTCGACCTGGCCCTGGACATTGTTGGGCAGGCCACCCATCTGGTGCTTGCTGGTAGAGCACAGGACCCGCACGGCGTCGTTGAACTCGGCGTACATCGGGTCGCTGTCCAGCGTCTCAAGGGCGATGCCAAGTGGTCCATACATCTCGTAGGTCTCGATCATCGGAAAGCAAACGGCCGGCTCGGCATGAAGCAGCACCTGCTTGTAGGGCTCCAGCGGCCTCGGTGTCCGGCATGGCTGCACAGGTGTTCCCGCAGGGACGTACAGGATCCGGGAGCCGGGCCGGGACTCGGGTTCTGACGGACTAACCCAGCTTTGATAGTTGTCGGCCTGCCCGTCGAAGTAGAAGAACAGCAGTGTGCCGCTCGTCGGTAGGGGCAGCCCCGTCCTGGTGGCCGACAGCGGGCCGCAGTCGAGTGCGGCGACGAAGGACAGCGGACCGTGACCCTCCCATACCGGCCAATCGAGGGTCTTCGGAAGCCGCGGTTCGCCGCCCAGGAACCCGACCGGTGCGTCTCCGGGCTGGGCAGCCGAAAGGATCTGACCTGACGGTTTCAACAGCGAGCAATATCGGTCCGCGAGATCGGCGGGAAGCCGTTCATGCGCCAAGGCGCTGACCTGAGAGCAACTGATCATCATGCGGCGGAAGTATGCCAAACGCCTGTGACGGAGCGAACCAGAACGACCGGCGGTCCGACACCGGCTCCCGGAACTGGCAGCCTACGCATGCGCCCACCTGTCGGCAAACGAGCGTTTGACGACAGGCGTCGCGCGCGGTCGATGACCCGGGCGTGATCAGGGCACCGGGACGGCAGCGATCCAATCAAATCCGATGGTGATTGATGACAGGGTTTGACGATAGATGGGGTCCGATCCTCCGCAGGGAAGGGCCCCGATGGCGAACCTGATCTACAAGCGGGTTTCGACCGACCAGCAGTCGACCGCCCGGCAGAACCTCGTCCTCGCCGAGGCCCGGATCGCCGACCCGGTCACCTTCGAGGAACAGGCCGGCACTTCCAGCCGCCTCCACCCGCTCCAGCGGCCCAAGTTCGGCGAGCTGCTGACCTACGCGCGGCCCGGCGACACCGTGCACATCTCCGAGATGTTCCGTCTCGTACGCGGCACCCAGCACATCCTCGACGTGCTGCACCGCAACCGCCTCGCCCTGCGCATCCACGACGGCGCGTTCTCCGCGATGGACCTCACCGCCCGCCACCCACGCACCGGAGAACTGCTGTCCACGGTCAAGTTCATGGTCCAGACCCTCGCGGCCGCCGGAGAACTCCAGCGCGACCTCCAACGCGAACTGACCTACGACGGACTACGGGCCGCCGAAGCCAAGGGCAACAAGGGCGGCCGCCGCCCAGCCATCACCACCGACAAGACCACCGCCGTCCGCACCGCCTACCTGAACGGCCGATCCATCGCCACTCTGGCCCGCGAGCACGGCGTCAGCCGCGGCGCCATCCGCACGGCCGTCGCCGACCTCATGCCCAACCACACCGCGACGGCCGACCAACAGAACGCCCCAGCCCCGGAGCTGCCGGTCACGCTGGACATGCCGGGCAAGGTCGCCGACTTCCTCCGCACCGCCGAGCTGGAGCCTGCCGAACGGGCCGCGCTCGACCACGGCGTGACCGTCCGGCGCGGCCAGGGCTACACCCTGCGCATCAGCGCCACGTCCGCGATCCACCGCCAGCTCCTCGCACACTGCCAGCCCTCGACGGCAGCACCCAGGGCCACCCCCGCCATCCCGGCACAGCGCAAGGCCCGCCGCGAGTACGAGAACCGCGTCAACGCCCTCCCGGCAGCCACAGCCGGACCATGATCGTTCTCACCGATAACCGCTGTACTGATGTTCCTCAAGGCCGTACAACGGTGCCCCGGCCTCATCCAGGAGGCCGGGGCACCGATGACCAGGCTGTGGGTCATCCCCGCTTGGTGACTGTCCGCTTCTTCACGCCCGTGTCGCCGGCCGTGGCCTTCCAGGTCTGCTTGCCCTTGGAGTTCTTGTAGCTGAGGTAGGTGTAGCAGTACTTGGTCTTCTTGCACGTCCTGGTTCTGAGAGCGGCGAAAAAGCCGTTCCTCTCAAGCACGATGGAGGTCCTGATAGTCGTCTTGCGCGAGCACGCGATGCCCACCTGCGCGTAGACCTGCTTACCGGAGAAGTAGATCTGGCTGTTCTTCGGAGTCGTTATCTTGCAGCTGATCCGCTGAGCCTCGGCCGTGTCCGCCGCTTGGGCGGGAGCGCTCAGGACGGTCGCGAGCGCCACTGGGACCAGCCCTGCCAGGACGGCTTTCCTTCTCATGGACTTCCTCTCGGGACGACGGACGTGCGCTGCCAGAACCTCTTCCTGGCCCACCTTGGGCGGCTATGAGCGCAGACCGCTCAAGCCGACCATCCGTGCGTCTCCAAGCCGTCTCAGGAACGTCTCCGCGCCTACTCGCCAGCGCGGCGCTCCAGCCGTCTACGCGGCGCAGAACTCGTTGCCCTCCGGGTCCAGCATGACCCACCAGTGCCCGGCAGGGCCTTGGTCCACTTCGCGGACGCGGGTCGCGCCCAGGCCCTCCAGCCGTGACACCAGTGCGTCGAGACCGCCGGGCTCGCTGTGCACGTCAATGTGCAGGCGGTTCTTGCCGGACTTCTCCTCGGGTACATCCTGGAAGAGCAGCCGCCGCCCTCGGCCGATGCCGCTGGTCTCGTCGAAAGGGTCCTCGGGATGGCGGATTGCGGCGTAGCCACGGAAAATCTTGCGGCCGTGATGCTCGATGATCGCCTCCTCACCGACGTGGCCCGCGGCGAGCAACCGTTCGATGAGGGTGCTGGGATCCTCCACCTCGTAGTCGAGGGCCCCGGCCCAGAAGTCGGCGAGCGCGGGCGCGTTGTTGCTGTCGATGACCAGTTTCCAGCTCAGTGCCATGTAACTGGTTATATTGGTTACATGGACTCGACCGCAAGCGCGAGGGCCGCCGTGCAGGTCAAAATTTCGGTCCGGTCGATGTGACGGTGACAGGACCGCCAGACGGTGCCTGGCCTGCGCCGTAAGGCGATGCTCGCGGTGCAGGCGGCCGACCCGCGATCACAGCGTGCCGGGGGCTTGAGCGGCAACCGAACGGCCAGTCACGTCAAGGAGCCCGCAGGGCGCGTCTTATCGTGACCGGCCGTGCCGATGATGAGGTTCACGGTGCGGCGGAAGGTCGCGGCGGCGGCTTCGCCGTCAACTTGGGTACGCATGACGGGCAGCACCGCGCAGGTGAGTTCATCGGGCCGAACAGATTCGTCTCGACCTGAGCGCGCCCACCACCTGGTGGCAGGCCACCAGGTCTGATAGGCGAGGTTGGCGCCCAGACCGCGGCCTACACCCCGGTGATCAGGGAGGTTGGCGTGACGACCCATCAGGAGCCGGTGTCGGCGCGTGAGACGAGGTCGGCGATGCGGGCCCACATCTGCGGTGGGTTGGAGTACATGGGGAAGTGGGCGCAGTGTTCGATCTCGGCGAGTTCGACGTCGTCTTCGGCCAGGGTTGGGAGGTAGGACAGGGTGTTGTTCTGCTCTCCGTACATGAACATCTTCGGTGCGGGGAGCGCGAGGAACCGGTCGAGGAGTTTGCCGTGGTCGGAGAGGCCGACCATGGATTCGAAGATCGGCGTGACCGCTGCGGCCCGGATCTTGTGGGGAAGGCTGGAGGCGTACAGGGCGCCCCCGTAGAAGCGCGAGTCGCCGACGCGTTCGGCGAGGCGGGCCAGGAACTCGTCGGGATCGTCATGGGAGTGGGTGAGGATCTGTCGGCTGAGGAAGCAGTCCTCAGGCGCGAGGTTGCCCTCGATGTTGGTGAAGCTGGCGATCCTGCCGGGGTCGCTGTCGGCGAGCAGGAGCGCGGTCAGGCCCCCCATCGAGTGCCCGACGAGGTGGAACCGGTCGATCTGCCGGGCCATGAGAACCCGCTCGGCGACCGAGACCAGGTAGGGGATGGAGACGGCGGCGAGGTCCGCGCAGGTGCTGGCGCCGCAGCCGGGCGCGTCGTAGGCCAGAACGGGGCGGTCGGCGAGCCGTTCCTGGAGGACGACGTCGGCGTAGTCCTCCTTGGTCGATCCGAAGCCGTGCAGGAACACCAGGGGCATGCCGGTGCCGCCTCGGTGGAGACCCGACACCTCGATGCGGGTCGCGTCGACGGTGAGGGGAAGGGTGAAGCGCTGGAGTTTCCTGACGGGGCTCATCGGGCCTCCTCCAGCTTCTGTACCGCCGGCTCGTACTCGGCGGCGGGGGTGCCCTGGGCACGGAGCGGTTCGGACTTGGCGGCCACGGCGAAGATCGGATCGTCCGTCATCGGTGACACCGCCCGGCCGTTTCGAAGTCGTTGTACAGGTCGAGGGTGCTGCGGCCTTCCCGCAGCCGCTTCATCAGCTCGTTCTCGTGGGTCACGCGCGCGACGGCGCGGTCGAGGATCCGTTCGGTGTCGGACGCGGGAAGGGCCACGACTCCGTCGACGTCCCCGACGACGAGGTCGCCGGGGTTGACCGTGACGCCGCCGACCTTGACGGGACGCCCGAGAACGCCACGGAAGTCCTTGCGGGTGCCGAGGATCGCGTTGTTACGCGAGAAGACCGGGAAGCCGAGCGCCGCGGTCTCCGCGGCGTCCCGGACGCCGCCGTCGATGAGCAGGCCCGCGATCCCGCGTTGCTGGGCGGCCACGGTGAGGATCTCGCCCCAGTGGCCGAAGCGGGCGCCGCCGACGTCGGCGACCAGGACCGACCCGGGCGGGGCCTGCGGTACGGCGTGGTGCAGGGCGAGGTTGTCGCCGCCGGCGCCCTGCACGGTGAACGCCGGGCCGCACAGCCGGGCACCGGCCCACAGCGACCGGATCTGCGGGGACAGCGCCACGAAGAGTCCGGACGCCTCGGACAGGGTCGCGCTGGAATGACCACGGGCGAGATCGTTGCTGCTCACGAGGGGCCCTTCCGGGTCTGAAGCGAGTGGTAGCCGTGCTCGGCGCGCGCCTCGGCCAGTGTGGCGCCGCCGCGGACGGCCTCGATGATGGCCTCTTCGGCGCGGTCGATGCGCCGGGCGATGTCCACGACCTCGTCCCAGCGGGCGGTGGGGACGACGAGAGCGCCGTCGTCGTCGGCCACGAGGATGTCGCCGGGGCGGATGACGACACCGCCAATGGTGATGGCCGTCTGGACCGCGGCCACCCGGACACGGTCCTTGCCGGTGCGCATGAACCGGGAAACCGACCAGATCGGGTAACCGGCGGCGGCCGCGACGGCGACGTCACGGCAGGCGCCGTTGATGACGGTGCCCGCGATGCCGCGCTGGTGGGCGGTCCGGCTCATGATGCCGCCCCACACCGTGCAGCCGGTGCGGCCGGCGTTGTCGATCAGGATCACCGCGCCGGCGGGCACGTCGTCCAGGAAGTCGCCTACCGTGCCGCCCGCCTCGTCGACCGGCTCGTACGTCACGGTGAAGACCGGCCCGACGACCCGCTGGCCCTGGCGCAACGCGCCGATGCCGTGGAGGGACCCGGGGAGCCCGAGCGAGTCGAGGGCGTCGGAGACCGGCGCGGTGGACAGGCCGGTGGCGAGGTCCTCGGTGGGGGCGCTCATCGGACCGGCTCGTTCTCTCCGGCGAGGCGGGCGTCGTCCATGGCCTGGGAAAGGGGCGCGCCCGCGCGCACCTCGTCGGCGATGGCGCGCTCCCTGGCAACGATCGCGGTGGCGATCTCCGCGACTTCCTCGGCCCGGACGCGCGGGACGACGACAAGACCGGTCTCGTCGGCGACGATGACGTCGCCCTGCTCGACCGTGAGCCCGGCGACGCCGACCGGCTCGCCGGCGGAGCGCTGCCGCAGCCTGCCCCGCGCCGTGGCCGGGATCGAACCCCGCGAGAACACCGGGAAACCCAGCTCGCGAGCCTCCGCCACATCGCGGCACACGCCGTCGGCGACGACACCGCGGACCCCGCGCTGGACCGCGCCCAGACTCAGGATGCCGCCCCAGCACGACACGTCGGTGCGGCCCTGATTGTCGACGACGATCACACTCTGGTCGTCGGAGATCTCGACGGCCGTAGTGGCGATGTGGGCTCCGGAAGGGCCGTCAGTGCGCGGTTCGAGCCCCACGGTGACGGCGAACCCCACGACCGCCGAGGGCCCCCACACCGGACGGATGCCACCGACTCCGGAGGGAAGCCCGAGCCGGTCGAGCGCGTCGCTGACCGCGGCCGAGCCGACCGCCGCGAAGCGACTCAGGAGAGATGAGTTGCTCATGGCTTCCACCTCAACAGCCTCCGCCTATATTCGGAAGGTCTGATTTCATCTATCAGTAAGAGGCTGAGCGAATCATGATGGAGATCCGGCAGGCCCGGTACTTCGTCGCGGTCGCCGAAGAACTCCACTTCGGCCGCGCGGCCAGGCGGCTGCAGATGTCCCAGCCCCCGCTGTCCCAGGCGATCAAGCAGCTCGAACAGCAGCTCGGCTGCGAACTGCTGCACCGCACCCAGCGGTCAGTCGCCCTCAGCCCCGCCGGAGCCGTCTTCCTGGACCACTGCCGCGCCCTGATCCGGCACGCCGAGGAAGCCGAAGCCGCCGCCCGGCAGGCCGCCACCGGGCGCGGCGGGCGGCTGAGCCTGGGAGCCGTCGCCTCGGCGTTCTCCTGGCCTCTGCCGCTCGTACTGGAGCGGTTCCACCAGGCCCTGCCGGACGTCGAGATCCGCACCCAGGAGATCGACACCCACGAGGCCGCGGCGGGGCTCCTGGACCGCTCGCTCGACTGGGCGATCGTGCGCCAGACCGCCCCGGTGCGCGGCACCACGGCGACCTCGCTGTTCGCCGACCGGTTCGTCGCGGCTCTGCCCCCGCACCACCCCGCCGCCGACGCCACCGGCCCGCTGGACCTGGCGGACCTCGCGGGCGGCCCGTGGGTGTGGCTGCACCGCCACATCTCCCCCGACTACCACGACGCCATGGCGACCATGTGCCGTGCCGCCGGATTCAGTCCCGTCCCCGTCCACTGGGCACGGTCGGTGACCTCGCAGATCGCCATGGTCGAATGCGGACTCGGCGTCACCGTCGTGCCCGCCGCGGCGTCCGCGTCACGCCCCGCCGTCCGCTTCAGACCACTCCGCCACGCGACGGCGACCATCGACCTCACCGCCATGACGAGATCCAACCCCGGCGCACTGGCCGAACGCCTCACCACCATTGCCACACAACTGACCACGGCACAGGCACCCCCGCCGCACCACTGACTCCGATGACGAACACAGCGGGCCGCAACCGGAATACGGCCGATGCCGCCGAGGGCCGTCCCGTCGACCTCGCCGTCGGCCGCCGTCCCCGACCACGCACCTCGGCCTCGAGTCCCATGCGGCGAGACGTGTGCCGGGGAACGAGCTATGCACCGTCGTTGCCATCGCGCAGGGAATGGATCATGCTCCGCAGGATCCGGAACGCCTGTGACCGCTCGGTCTCGGTCATGCCGGCCAGCATTCTGTCCTCGACGGACCGGACCGCTACGGTCGCCTTCTCGAGCTTCCGTCGGCCGCGAGGCGTGAGTCGCGTGGGAAGAGCCTTCCCGGCGGGTGCCTTCGCAGGCCTGGTCACGTCGCCCTCTCGTTCCAGGGCCTGCAGCAGCACGTTCATCGTCTGCCGTGTCACGAACGCGCCCCGCGCGAGCTCGGAGTTCGACAAGCCCGGTCGTTGAGCCAGCAGTTCGAGGCAGGAGTAGTGCGTCACGCTCATGCCGAGCGGCCGCAGCACCTCCTCCATGGCCGCGCGCAGGGCGCTCGACGCCTCTTTCAGCAGGTAGCCCAGCGACGTCTCCAGGTCGACGCCGACATCGTTTTGACCCATGTCAGTATTCTGACATACACTGCCCTATGTCAGAAAACTGACATAGAAGAAGGAGCATTATCATGCCCGCCACCGGCCCTGACTTCATCTCGCTCCAAGCGCGCGACCTCGACGCATCGCAGGCGTTCTACGAGCAGTACCTCGGCCTCGTCCGCTCGCAGGCCGGACCTCCGCACGCCGTCGTCTTCGAGACGAAGCCGATCGCGTTCGCACTGCGCGAGGTCATTCCCGGCACCGATCTCGCATCGGTTGCTCAGCCCGGCATCGGTGCCGCGATCTGGCTCCACGCCACAGACGTCCAGGCCATTCACGACGCTCTCGTCGCCGACGGTCACACCATCGTCTCGGCACCGATCGACGGCCCCTTCGGTCGGACCTTCGCCTTCGCCGACCCCGACGGCTACCAGATCACTCTCCACGACCGCGCCGGATAGGCCAAACGCCACCGGACGATCACCGACCGCGGACATGCGACGCCGATGAGCCGGCCGCGGGGCGAAAGCGGAATCTGCCCTCGCCGGTGGTGGCAGACTCCGACCGGCAGTCCACGCACCGGAGCGACAGCCTGGTCCCGCGGAGGTTCCAGCACGGTATGAGGTGGTGAAGACATGATCTCTCTAGACCTGACACGAGGCCGATTGCGCGCGGCCTCAAACGCTGAAGGGGCCAGGCGCGCACGGGCAGCCCGGCAGAGCCGACGGGAGGGTCGGCTTGATGGTGAGCGGAAGAAGGTGTCAGCTCTACAGAGCAGGCGGCGTCACGCGGCTTGTCCCGCGTCTGGCGTCTGCTGAACTCCTGGCTCGCCGCCCCCGATCGCGCCGCCCGAGTACGACTCCTCCCCGCCGACCTGGCCACTTCCTGACCTCACCGGAAGGGTGAGGCTTGGGACGTCCTGTGGTCGAGGGCTGGGCGTAGGTGGGTGTAGGCCCAGCCGGCCAGGGTGGTGGGTGTGGTGGTGAGCAGGTCGCGTGGCTGCTCGGGGACCAGGTCACGTGATCCAGCTGTCATGCCGACGATGCCCTCGATCGCGGTCGGGTCCAGGCCGGCTGAACGCAGCGCGTCGCGGACCTGGTCGTCGGTGACGACCTGAAGGCCGATCGGACGGTCCAGTGCCCGGGTGAGGATGTCGGCGACCTGGGTGAAGGTGAGGTCTTCGGGGCCGTGCACGGCCTGCACCACCCGGCCGTGCCAGGCGTCGTTGAGCAGCCGTGCGGCGATCACCTCTCCGATGTCGCGGGGGTCGACCCACGGCATCGGCTTGTCCGGCGGCACCGACGTGGTCAGCACCCCCTGCCGCAGGCCCTCGGCGTCCAACAGCAGATTGGTGAAGAAGTACGCCGCCCGCAGATGCAGCACATCGGTGCCGGCGCCATCCAGCCGCTCCTCGATCCGGGCCAGCCCGTCGATGTGTCCCACTCCGTGTCGCCGCTCAGCACCGATGCTGCTCAACAACACCACCCGCGCCACCTCACCGGCCTGGGCGGCTTCCACCAGGCCTGTGGCGGTGCGCTCGGAGGCGGCGATCGGGTCGGGCACCAGGTGCGGTGTCGGGTCCACCCACAACACCGACCGCACCCCCGCGACCGCCTCCCGCACGAACGCGGCATCGGTCAGATCGCCCTGCCGCACCTGCACCCGTTCACGCGTCGCCGCATCCAGCCGCGCCGGATCCCGCACCAGCACCCGCGGCCGCACCCCCGCCTGCAGCAACAACCGAACCACCCGCGACCCCACATGCCCGGTCGGAGTAGTGACGGCGATCCCTTGATGGTTCTCGGTCCGAACGTCCATGGCAGAGACCCTAGGAAGTGCGGACCCACCTGCAGGAGGGCCGAACGTGTCAATGGCCGGACCTTACGCGTCAGCGCCTGACGCTCCTATGTCTGCGCAAGTCGGTGTTGGCTGCTCGGTTGGGTGACCAGACGCGGTAGATCTCGCGACCGGCCCAGCGGGTGTGGCGGGTGCCTCGCCGCCAGACTTGGCGGATCGATCGGGTGGCGGTGATGTCCTGGGTGGGATCGCCATCGACCAGTACGAGGTCGGCGCGGAGGCTACGCGGCGCCGTGCAGGCCAGGAAGCCGCCGTGCGGACCGTCGTTGGCGTCGGTTCCGGCAAGCAGCGGGACGCCGGCGCGGTGCAGCGCGTTGGTGATGCCATCGGGATGACCGGGAAGCCGTCCACCGGGGTGGTGGCGGCGGCCCTTGCGTTGGTGCTAAGCCGGGGCCAGACGCGGTCGTCGCGCCAGAGCTCGGCGCCTGGCTCTTCTATTTCGAGGCGCGGACCCACAACTTCAGTTCATACGCGAACACCGACGATCCAGAGACCTATGCAGGCGCGCAGGTCCTGTACGTTCCGGACGGTACAGAGGGTGAACCGCGCCGCACGCCAGAACCGCTATCCCCGTACCGGCACGTGCCGTTGCGCAAAGAGCCGGGGATGGACCCAGTCCGCATCACGGATCCGGAGGTGTGGGAGCCGCTAGGGCTGACCGAGGATGATCTCGATGGCGTCGAGCACTTCGAGTACGTGCTCTTCGACGAGGACGAGGCCGGTCATCAGGTGGGCGGGGCGACGGCGGGCGGCTCTACTGGATGACCATGTGCGAGGACCTTGAGGCGCGGCGCTTCGACCGGACCCGGCTCGCGTGGCAGAACCACTAGAAAACCTAGCGTGATCGCGCCACAAACGGCCTGGGGCAGAACCGGTCTTTGTGCCCGCCAGTGGGGCGATCTCCTGGCCACCTACAGGAAGTACTGCCGGGCCCACATTGCAGTGTTCGTCCGTGAGCTCACCAGCAGGCCAAGCCGACGCGGAGCTAACGTCGTGTCGATCGATTCCGGTGCGGGGCTGTCGAACGCCACAATCCAGCAGCGACTGGTTGCTGTCCGGCTGTTCTCCGACCACCTCATCGACGAGGGCCTTCGTGAGTCCAACCCCGGACGGGCCTGGTCAAGCTGCCCTCCCGATGAGCGGCAGTGGCGGCTGGTCCTGGCGGTCCACCGCGACCTTCCCTGGGGCATGCGGGCTTTGGCACAAGTCCGGCTTCACACTCGCCTGCCACGGCGGCGCGAAATGTCCGGGTGCTGACGTGTTCGGCCCTTTGGGGGCGGAGCGGCGGTCCTTAGCTTCGATCTTGTCCACGTTCGAGGGGAGGATGATCGATGGATCTGCAAAGGGCCGGTAAGACCGCGGTCGTCGCGGCCGCGAGCGGCGGCCTCGGTGATGGCGACCTGATCGTCGGCGCTCGCCGGTCGAGCAGTGCAACGATTCGCCAAGGCGATCGCGCCGCCGGGCCTCACGCGGTCGAACAGCGAGGCGCCGAAATCGCCTCCCACCAGATCGAGCGCCGCCTCGACCTTCCCGATCGCCGTGACAAGCATCGGCTCGGTGTAGTCCACGCAGGTGTGCGCGCCCAACTCGTACAGCGTGGAGTGGTGGTCGGGACGCGCCAGGGCGGTGACCGTGACGCCGCGCGCGACCGCCGATTACAGGCAGAGGTCGTTCAGCTCGAGTGAGTACGGCACGCTCAGCAGGCGGGGCATGTTCAGCCGGTACGGCTGCGTTGGTCCAGTCCAGGACATTGCTCAAGCCGAGTTCGGCCAGCAGTTCGGGCGTGTGGAAGGTCTCGTTGAGTGCCGGTCCCAGCCAGCCGCGGGGTCGTTGCCCGGTGCCCCGCTCGATGAATCTCGACGACGTCGGCGAGGAAGGCCCGCTCCTCCTCTAGCGGCGTTCCGGCGGGGAGGATGGAGTTGGTCTTGCCGTGTGCCAGCCAGGCCCAGCCCCGCGCGCGCCCGGCCTGGATGATCTGCGGATACCGTTCGGTGACGTCGGAGTTGAGCAGGACGCTGGCGCGCACGCGGTGCCGGTCGAGGATCTGCATCAGCCGCCAGATGGCGACGCGTGGTCCGTAGTCTCGCCAGCCGTAGTTGAGGGGGACGGGTGTCATCGGTTCGCGGTCGACGATCGGGCAGTAGTCGAAGAGCTGGTTCTCCACGGTGTACCTCCCAGTTGTGTTCATGGCGCGGGTCAGCTGAGGCGGACGAGCACGGTCCCGGCGAGCCGGCCGCGCAGGGCGGCGATGAGGGCGGTAGGCGCCCGGTCGAGTCCCTGGATGATCTGGTCCTGTGACCCGAGGTAAGTCTCGGCCGGGCTCAATGTGGTGTCGATGACGCTGGTGTCGGCGGCGTTGACCACGGCGTACTCGCGCCAGCCCGCGAAGTGGGCGACGGGCGCGTGCACCGGAACGGCCGCCGCGAGGGAATCGATGACCTCGCCGACGGCCTCGCCGGGGATGACCTCGCCAGGGTGTGGGGATGCGAGCCCCGGATCGTGCCGTAGGTAGGGCTCCAGCGACATCCAGGTGTTGCGGACCAGCAATTGGCCCGGCCGCGGAGCGGCCACCCGCACGCGGACCAACGCGAAGTGCTCGGGCCCGACCTCGCCGACCGGCCGGGAGGTCAGCAGTATCGCCCGGCCGGTCAGCAACGTTCCGTGCCTCATGCGGCGGCGTTCCTCGTCCTGCCCACCGTGGGGTGCCCGGCGCGTGTTTGATTCATGGTCGGTACGTTAAGAAGGCGGGCCCTGCCCCGGGAGGACTGGACGCGACACGAGGGGGACCGGACGCGTCAGTCCGGGTTCTGGCGGACGGTTCGGGGGCTGTGCCCGTACCAGCGATGGATCGCCCGGCGCAGGGCGCGCGGGTCGGAATAGCCGACGCGCGCGGCGATCGACTCCACGCTCAGCGACGTCTCCCGCAGATACTGGTCCACGCGCCGCTGGCGGAGGCGTTCCAGCTCCTCGCGCCAGCTCGTCCCGGCTTCGTTCAACCGGCGTTGCAGCGTTCGCGGCCCCATGGCCAGCCGGTGCGCCACCCGCGCCAGCTCGGGCGGGCCGTCGCCGACCGCGGTTTCCAGCGCGAGGTGGAACCTGTCCAGCCAGCTGACGACCGGTCTCGCGGTCTCCACTGTGATCCGCGCATGGTCGTTCAAGATCGCCGCAAGCGCGGGGTCGGACTGCGGAAGCGGTGTGGCGGCGTCCGCCTCGGTGAACGTGATCGACGGCGCTCCGGCCTCGAACTCGACGTTGCGCGTGCCGTACAGCTCGCACAGCGCGGCATGGCTGAGCGGTGCCCGGTGCGGCAGCCGCACCTGGACCGGCGTGAGCGGACGTCCGGCCCCCGAACTCGCCACCGTTTGGAACATGGACGGCACGAACTCCGCGATCAGCGGGTAGGACGGGTGATCCCGGTACGGACCGTCCCAGCTGACGGTCACCCCCGCACCGTCACGGGTGACGGCGATCGCGTCGACGGGGTCGGCGATGACCGCGAAGTGAAGGCCACTGGCGCGTAACGCGTCGGTGAGCGTGCCGGCGGCGGTGAACAAGTAATCCCACACGCCCAGGGTCCCCGGCCGCCACAGCTCCATCACCCGGGCGACCCCGCCCACCTCCATCAGCGCGCCGCCGACCGCCTCCCAGGTCCGCATGATGGTGGCGGTGGGTATCCGGACCGGATCCACACTCAACGTGTCGAACCCCGGAAGGCGCATGACCTGTCCCCGGTCCAGCCCGGCGGCGGTCCCCGCGTCGATCAGGAGCCGGGTCAGGTGCGGGGAAACGGTGTGCCGCACCAGCGGTTCACCGGCGCGGCGCCCGGTGTCCACGTCAGGCGCCCGGCCCTCGGGAGGGCCCGTCGGCTCAACGCCCCCCGCTTCACCTGGCAAAACCATAGAAACCAGACACTACAGATCGCCCCCAGAATGGATCAACACCAGGAGCGGTATCCCCCTTGGCCCGACCATTTGCCGACGACACCGACGGCCAGGCCGGACGATGTGGCGCTGCAGCTGGTACAGGGCCGGCCCCCCCGGCGCTCCGGCTCCACCCCTTCGTGATCGGCCGTTCAAGCGACCACGACGGGCCGAGTGCCCTCCTGGGGCACGCTCTCGGCCTTGGGGGTCCGCAAGACGACCATGGCGACGACGAACGCGGCCACCAGCAGTCCTGCCGCCGTGGTGAACGCCAGGTGGTAGCCGCCGGTGAGTGCCTCGGCCTGGTTGTGGCCCTGGCCGAGCAGGCGTTCGGTCTTGGATGCGGCGAGCGTGGACAGGACGGCGACGCCGAGCGCGCTGCCGATCTGCTGGGAGGTGTTGAAGAGACCGGAGGCCAGGCCCGCGTCGCCGCCCTTGGCGCCGGACATGCCCAGGTTGGCCAGGGCCGGGAGGACGAGGCCGCCGCCCGAGATCAACAGCATGACCGGCAGCAGGTCGGCGACGTAGTCTGCGTTCACCGGGACGCGGGTCAGCCAGACCATCGCGGCGAACAGCAGCACCAGGCCGCAGGCCAGGACGGTCCTGATGCCGAAGCGGGCGCTGAGTCGCGCCGAGGCGAACAGCGAGACCGCGCCGACCGTGAGGGCCGCGGGGAGCATGGCCAGTCCGGTCTCCAGCGCGGTGTAACCGAGAACTTTCTGCATGTGGAGCGCGACGATGATCTGGAAGGCGAACAAGGCCGAGAGCGCGAGTACTTGTACGAGGTTGGCGCCCGAGACGTTCCGTGAACGGAAGATGCGCAGCGGCATCAGCGGGGTCTTCGCCCGGGCCTGGCGGAGCACGAACGCGGCGAGCAGCGTGAGCGAGACGGCACCCAGGCCCAGGGTGTGACCGGCGAGCCAGCCGTGTTCCTCGACCTTGACCACGGTATAGATGCCGAGCATCAGGCCGGCGGTGACCAGCACTGCGCCGTAGATGTCGGCCCCGGCTGCGAGCCCGATGCCGCGGTCTGGCGGCAGCGCCCAGACGGCCAGCGCGATCGTGATCGCGCCGATCGGAAGGTTGACGAGGAAGATCCAGTGCCAGTTGAGCAGGTCGGTGAGCACGCCGCCCATGACCTGGCCGATCGAGGATCCGGCGGCCCCGGTGAAGCTGAAGACGCCGATCGCCTTGGCCCGTTCACGCGGCTCGACGAAAAGCGTGACCAGGATGCCGAGCACCACCGCCGAGGCCATGGCGCTGCCCACGCCCTGCAGGAACCGGGCGACGATCAGCATGGCCGGGGTCGTGGCGAAGCCCGCCAGCAGCGAGGCGGCGGTGAAGACCGCGTTCCCGGCCAGGAACATCGGCTTGCGGCCGATGAGGTCGCCGAGCCGGCCGGCCAGGAGAAGCAGCCCGCCGAACGCGATGAGGTAGGCGTTGACGGTCCAGCTCAGGCCGGCGGGTGAGAACCCGAGGTCGTTCTGGATGGCGGGCATGGCCACGGTGACGATGCTGCCGTCCAGGATCGTCATCAGGCCTGCGGCGGACAGCACTCCCAGGGCCAGCCCCCGGGAACGCGTGGTGGTGGTCGACATCGTCTCTCCTGGATGAGACAGCGCGCACCCGGTCATGGGTGGATCCATGACCGGGTGCCGGGGAAGGGCTATCGGATGACCTTTTCGGCGCCGCCGTCGACGATGTAGTCGACACCGGTGACGTAACCGGCCGCCGGTGAGCCGAGAAAGACGATCACATTGGCGATCTCCTGCGGGGTCCCCCAGCGGCCGAGCGTGACATTGGCCGCCCCGGGCAGGTCGGTGAGGAACTTCTGGGTGTCGTCCGACCCGCGGGCCGCGCTCAGCCTGGGGCCATACTCGTCCCACAGGGGCGTCTGGATCAGCCCGGGCGAGACAGTGTTCACCCGGATCCCGCGCGGGCCCAGCTCATCTGCGAGCCCCTTGCTGAAGTGGCTCAGCGCAGCCTTGGAGCTGCCGTACCAGTTCGGGCCGGCGGTCGGCCACCGGGCGACGCCCGTCGAGATGTTGACGACCGCTTCCCGCAGCAGGGTCTCGAGCGCACGGGTGACGCGCATCGTGGCGAAGAAGTTGAGCTCGAAGGCCTTCTGCCAGGTCTCGTCCGTGGTGTCGGCAAGCCCGCCGACCGGCAGCCCGGCCAGGCCACCCACCCCGTTGACGAGCAGGTCCACGCCGCCGAGCTCGGATTCGGCGGCCTGCCTGACCTTCTCCACGCCCTCGGCGCCGGTCAGGTCGGCCTCCACGGTAACGGCGCCGGTCTCTTTCAACGCGGGCGTCACGGTCCGGTCCACGCCCAGAACGCGTACACCCTCGGCGATCAGCGTGCGGACCACCGCGCCCGCGATGCCACCGCTCGCGGCGGTCACGACGGCGGTCTTCCCGGCGAGTTGCAGATCCATAGCTTTCGTCCTCTCAAGCCACGCCCCGGTCGGCGTTTCTCACGCCTGAACGCTAAGGAGCACGAGGGGCCCGAAGGAGGGTCGAACACGTCACGAAGAGGACAGAACGCGTCAGGCATCAGCCGATCGCCGCCGACGCCGAATGCGCGAGCTGTTCAGACGGCGTCACGCTCGCGGCGGGGTCACCAGGTCGAGCGTGCGATCCGAGATCGCGGGACGGCTACAGGGCGCGCAACGGATCCCTCGCATGGTCCGGAGGTTGGCACGCCCAATCTCCCCTCAAGGATCAAGTTGTAGCGTGTGCGGCGTGCGGCCGGGTCGCGGCGGCAGAACCTTGCCGATGGCGGAGACCGGAACACCTTCCACCACCTGCTCCAACGGGGACCGCATAGGGGCGGGCAAGAAAGCGAGGATCTCGAAGGCCCTCCGCTCGGGTCCGTGCGACCAGATGAAAGGTAGCTCTGCGTGACAACGTGAACGGCCCAGGGCGCTGGGGGAGCTACGCCCTTCGATCGGCAGGGGTGTTCGCCCCGTGGGACCACGGAGGTGGCCGCCTTCCCCGCCTTGGGGTGATCGATGTCAGTGCCATCGCTTCATGGCTCCGTCGGCGATGGCGTCGGCGGCCTCGCCGATGTGGCGGCCGACCATCTCCAGGCGTCGGATCAGCGCCTGCCGCTTCATCGATTCGATGGTGAGGGCACCGGTGAGGACCTGTGCGTTCTCGTACTGGCAGAGACGGCGGATCGTGCCGGCGGCCTTGCGGACCGGCATGGCGCTCCTGGTGGCCCGGGTGGGCCGGTCGGCCAGGTGGCCGGCGGTCTCCTGCAGGCTTTCCACGCTGGTGAGGACTTGGGTGAGAATCGGCCCGAAGCGTGACTGGTCGCTGACTCGGTACAGATGTGACTCGCGGATGAAGTCGCGGAGCGTGTCGAGCACGTCGTCGATGGACCGGGAGAGCCGGAACAGGTCCTCGCGGTCGAGTGGTGTGATCACCGCGTCGCCCAGCTCGCCGATGAGCCGGGCCCGGCAGGCGTCACCGCGATGTTCGATCTCGCGGATCCGGTCGTGGGCCGCCGCGGGGTCGGTGGTGCCGTGGATCATCGCCAGCGCGAGCCGGGCGCCGTCGAGAGTGGCGCGCAGCTGGCCGCCGAGCGCGTCGGCCAGTGCGGTGTCCATGCGTCCGCGGACGATGCCGCTGAGCCGGCGCAGATACCTCATGCCAGTGCACGCTGGGCCAGAAGCGCCGCCGCCGCTGCCGAGAGCAGGCTCGCCGGGAGCGTCACCAGCCAGGCGAGGACGATCTGCCCGGCGATGTTCCAGCGCACGCGGGCACGGCCGTGCCGGGCGGCGGCGCCGGCCAGGCCCCCGGCGAGGGCCTGGGTGAGGCTTACCGGCGTCCCGGCCATCGCGCATCCGAGCACCGTCCCCGCGGCGGCGATCTCCGCAGACACAGCGTGGACCGGCCGTACGGCGACCAGCCGGCCGCCCAGCGTACGGCCGACCCGTGCCATGGCGGACACGGTGCCCAGCAGCCACAACCCGGCGATCAGGACGAGCGTCGGGAGCGGTGCGGGCACCGCGGCGCCGGCGGCCACCGGACTGGACATGACGGCGAACACAGCGAGCATCTTCTGGCCGTCGTTCGCCGCGTAGGCCACGCACTGCAGCCCGAAGCCGAACCTGTGCACGTGCAGCAGGGCGTTGGGGCCGGTGGCCCGGGCCAGGCCGTGCGCGACGGTCACCGCCACGGCCGCTCCGACCAGGGGTGCGACCATACTGATCGCGAGCACGGACGCGAGTACGCCGGGAGAGACCGGCAGGCCGAAACCGAGCCCGGCACCGGTGAGGCCGCCCACGATCGCCAGCGTGAGACTCGTCGGACGGCCGGTCCAGGTGATGCAGCCGGCGACGACGAACGCGGCGAGGACGGCGACCGCCATGGCGGTACGGCCGTGCGGGCCGTCGAAGGTCACCAGACGGCTGGCGAACGTGGTGGCGACGTGGGCGCCGAGGAGCAACGGCACGGCCACGACCGCACCGCTCAACAGGAGCAGCCCGGACGAGGGGCGGGGGCGGGAGAACTTGAGGGTCGTCGCCAGGAGCGCACCGCCTTCGCTCGCGCCGCTGATGAGGATGAAGAGCACTGCGACGATCGCGAACGTGACGGTCACGCCTGCTCCGCTTTGGCCGGGACGCCCGGGGTGGGCGATGCGGCGAGCATGTCGATGAACTGCCGCGCGGGGCTGGAGGAAGGGAGATCCCGGCGGATGATCGCCCACAGCGGCTTGCGCAGCCGGGCCTGCTCGATCCGCAGGGCATGCAGGCTACCGGTGCGCAGTTCGTCCTGGACGGCCCCGGCGAGCACCAGGGAGATCCCCAGGTCGTTGCGCACCGCCTGCTTGACCGCTTCGGTGCTGCCGAGATTCATGGTGACGCGCAGCTTGTCGGCGGCCGCGCCGAGCCGCTGCCTGAGCAGCGTGCCGGTGCCGGTCTGCGGCTCGCCGCCGAGGATCGGCTGCCCGGCCAGGTCGGCCGGGGCGACCGTCCGCCGGTCCCGCCAGGCGTGCCCGGGCCCGACGATCACCACGAGTTCCTCGTCGGTCCAGGCCGTCGCCTCGAAGCCGGGCCGGTCCTCCCACCATTCCATGAGCGCGACGTCGATCCCGCCGGCCTCCAGGCGCTCGGCGATCGTCCCGTTCGCGCCGATGACCAGGTCTGCGTCCAGGTGGCCGGCGTACTCCTCGACGAAGCGCTTGAACACCGGCTGGATCAGGTACGTGCCGATGTTGGACGCGGCTCCGATCACCAGTCGGGGCCGCGACAGCACCCGCCCGGTGCGCTCGGCCAGATCCACGAGCAGTTCCGCGTAGTAGGCGAACTGCTCGGTGCCCGGCACCGGGCGGCAGCCGGCCCGGTCTCGTACGACCAGCGCCGTCTGCTGTGCTTCCTCCAACATCCGGATGTGCTGGGACACGCTCGCCTGCGACAGGCCCCGCTCCCGCGCGGCCGCGTGGAAGCTGCCGGTGCCGATGACCGCGAGGTAGGACGCTATGTGATCGAGGTTCACCTGGGCACCTCATTGAGCGCGTAGTCGGGGCTTCGGCCGGACAGTACGGCCTCTACCTGGCGGGCGGCAGCCAGCGACATGCCGCGCCGTACGGAATCCACGGCCGTGCCGAGATGGGGGGTGAACAGGGTCCGAGGGTGCCTCAGCAGCCGCTCCGGGATCCGCGTCCGGCGGCCCGGCTGTGCCCAGTCCTCCATCGCGAACACATCGGCTGCGTAGCCCGCGAGGTGCCCGGCCTCCAAGGAGTCGACGACCGCGCATTCGTCCACGACCGACCCACGGCAGACGTTCACCAGGTGGCTGCCTGGGCGCATCGACGCGAGCGCCGCGGAGTCCAGCAGATGGTGCGTCTGCGGGGACAGCGGCACCAGAGGGACGACGAGATCGCTGCTCGCCAGCAGCTCCGCCAGATCCACTTGCCGGGCTCCTGGCGGCGGTTGCACGGGCCTGGCGTCCGTATAGACGACCTGCGCGGCGAAGGGACCCAGCATCGCCACCAGCGTTCGGCCCACTTCACCCATGCCGATGATGCCGACCGTGGCGCCCTCCAGCGAGGACCCGTAGAGCTGCGGACGCCAGCCCTGGTACGTGCCCGTGCGGACGTGCCGGTCTCCTTCGCCGACTCTGCGCAGCAGGCCCAAGATCAGCGCCATCGCCAGCTCGGCTGCGGGCCGGGTGAGCTGGTCGGGGAGGTTGGTGACCCAGATCCCGCGGCGCGTGCACGCGGCCACGTCGATGTTGTCGTAACCCTTCAGGGTGGCGCTGACGACGCGCAGCTCCGGGCCTGCCTCGATGAACTCCTCATCGACATGGTCGGCCATGCAGACCAGCACGCCGACGGCGTCCTTGAGCTTCGCGAGCACCTCCCCACGCGGTACGACATCCCGCTCGGCGGGTGCTAGGGGCCGGCAGGAGCGCTCCAGCGCTCGGAGCACCTCGGCATGAACCCAGTGGGTGACGACCACCGGCCAGTTCGGATGGCTCAGCATCGATTAGCCTTCCTGAAGGAAGCCATGATTCAATTACATTAGCCTATCAAGGAGCTTCCATGGATCACCGACTGCTGGTGGGATCGACCTGGACCTGCCGGGAGCTGGACCTCCTGACAGCCCTGGGAACCCTGGAACGGGCCGGCTTCGCCGAGGTCGAGGTGTGGGCAGAGGGATTCCATCTGGACCCGCGCGTGAAGCCTGCCGTCGACAGCCTGGTCACCTGGCTCGACGCCCGCTCACTGGCGGTCCGGTCCGTACATCTGCCCTTCGACGCCATCCTCCCCGGCGGATCCGCCGACGACCGTGCGCAGGAATGGCAACGTCTGTGCACCGAGACGCTCGACCTCGCCCAAACCCTCGGCGCGAGCCTGGCCGTCGCGCATCCGGTCCTCTTCACCGACGGAGCCGACCAGGGTGACCGGGTGCTCGACCGCCTCGTCGACTCCGTGCAGGCGATCGGCGAACACGCCCAGGCGAGGGGCATCCAGCTGGCCCTGGAGAACATGCACACCCTGCGCGGGCCCACACTGCAATCGGTCCGCGAGCTTCGCACCGCGCTCGGGCGGCTGACCTGCCCGGCGGGCATCTGCCTCGACATTGGGCACGCGGTGTTCAACGGCTACACCGGGGACGGGCTCATCGCCGAGATAGCCGGTGCGGGTGAGCTGCTCATCAACACCCACATCCACGACTCCGACGGCGTCGGCCGCGATCCCCACCTGGTCCCCGGTGACGGGCTCGTCGACTGGCCCGCCACCTTCGACGCCTTCCATGCGGCCGGCTACCAAGGCCGCCATGTCCTCGAAATCCGAGGTGGGAGCGACCCGTACGCCACGCTGCTGCGGGCACGCGAGCGGCTCCTGTCCTGAAGCGGAGCCTGGGTTCCGCATCAGTTCCGCGGCAAGCGGGGCTCGCGCGGCAGGTCAGGCTGGTAGAGCGCGATCCGCGCGTGCGTACCGAGTTCCTCTCCGAAGACATCGATCAGGAGGGTGGAGGCGCCGTTCAAGACGGCGGGCGCCTCGGCGAATCCAGGCACGCTGTTGACGTAGCCCGCAAGTCGTACGACGCGGGCCACGTGGTCGAGACTGCCCAACTCGGCACGTGCCATGGCCAGCAGATTGATCGCGACCAGGCGCGCTGATGCGATCCCCTGCTCGACCGTGAGGTCACGGCCGATGTTCGTGCCGGAGCTGATCGCACTCACTCAGACCAGCTTCTGCAAACGAACATTGTCGTAAGTTAGAGCGCCACGTTTTCTGGAAGTTGTTATTTTCTGGAAATAGAAATTCAGAAAAGCTAGCGTGTGTCGGGTGAGCGATGTTGAGACGGTCGGCGAGCGGCCTTGCCGGTTCTGCGGGCGTGCTGTCGCGCAGCGCGCAGGACGAGGACGGCCTCGGGAATACTGCCTGCAGGGCGACTGCCAGGCGCGAGCCAAGCGGGAACGCGAACTGAGGCGGGCCACACCGGGACTGGAGGGTGCGCTGGCACGGGCCGAGGATCTGTATGAACGAATGGAGCAGGGCTTGACCGCCGCCCTCGCTCCCCTGGCCCAGGCACTGGACGCCGAACTGTCTCCGCGTGGTGTCGAGGCCCAGATCACCGCGGTGCGGGCCGAGGCACAGGCACAGGTCGCGGCGGCCCTGGCGGAACGGGAAGAGGCCACCGAACGGGCCGTTCGAGCTGAGAAGGACGCCGAGAAGGCCCGGGAGCAGGCACGGGCGGTACGGCAACGGGCTCAAGAGGCCGAAAAGCACCGCGACGACGCCGAGCAGGCACGTGCCGAGGCCGAGGCAGCGATGGCGACCACCAGAGATGAGGCGGAACGCGCGATCGCGGCGGTGCGGACGGAGGCCGACCGCCTCGTTCGCGAGGCCCGGGTGGAGGCCGCCAGGACCGCCGAGGAGGCCGCGGCGCAGGTGGAGAGCGCGCGTGCGGAGGCCCGGGAGGCACGGCGGACCGAGGCGATCGCGGTCAAGGAGGCCGAGCAGGCGCGCGAGGCAGCCGCCACCGCCGAGCGCGAACGGGCTGCCGCCGAGGCTCGGACGCAGGCCGTCGAGGAATCACGTGGGCGAGCCGAGTCCCGCCTGCGAAAGGCTGAGCAAGCCCACCAACAGGCCGAGACGCGGGTGCGGGAGGTTGAGGAGAAGGCCGCTGAACGCGACGCGGCCAGGGTGGCGGCGGAGCAGGCCCGTCAACAGGCCGAGAGGCAGATGCGGGAGGCCGAGCAGGCTCGTGAACGGGCGGAGGCGCGGATGCGGGAGGTTGAGGAGAAGGCCGCTGAACGGGACGCGGCCAGGGTGGCGGCCGAGCAGGCCCGTCAAAAGGCTGAGATGCAGATGCGAGACGCCGAGCGGGCTCGTGAGCGGGCCGAGTCGCGGGTGCGGGAGGTTGAGGAGAAGGCCGCTGAGCGGGACGCGGGCAGGGTGGCGGCTGAGCGGGCGTGGCGGCAGGCTCTTGAACGGGTGGAGACGGTGCGGGAGGAGAGCGCTGAGATGCGTGCTCTGGTCGAGCGGCTTCGGGGTGAGGTCGCTGAGGCCCGGCTCGAGCTGCGTGCCGAGCAGGTCCGCAACGGGGAGCTCGCCCGCGAGCGTGACTCGGCGCGGGAGGAGGCGTCCGCACAGCGGGAACGTGCGGTGGCGGCGGAGCTGCAGGTCAAAGGCGTGGTGACGCCGCCGGACTGATTCTGGGGTGACGATTTTTGTGACGGGATGTAGAGAGTGGGGCCGTCAGGTCCGACCTCTGGGTGAGGCGCCTCGTCCGGGGCGCGACCAGGAGGACGGGCATGTCAGATCCAGTGGTGCACTTCGAGATCATCGGAAGCGACCCGGGCCGGCTCCGTGAGTACTACGGCGCGCTGTTCGGGTGGGAGTTCAAGGTCGGCGACGCGGTGAACGAGGAGGTCTCCGAGCCGGGTGCCTACGGGTTCGTGGAGAGCGGCATCAACGGAGGCATCGGCGGCGGGCCGGGCTATGAGAGCCGTGTGCTGTTCTATGTGGGTGTCCCGGACGTCGAGGCGGCGCTCCAGGAGGCGGAGAGGCTCGGCGGGAGGCGGCTGATGGGCCCGGTGGGACGGGACTTCGCGGTCGGGCACTTCACCGACCCCGAGGGACACGTGATCGGCGTCGCGGGGCCGCCGGTGAAGGAGGGCGAATGAAGTACCTGCTGCTGATCTACAGCAACTCGGAGAACTGGGAGCATCCGATCTTCCTGGGCGATCCCGGGTTCCAGGCCCTGCCGCAGGAGGAACGCGATCGGCTGATCCGGCAGGCCGACGACCTCCACAAGGAGATCACCGAGTCCGGGGAGCTGGTGAGCGGCACCGCGCTGGCCGATCCCGTCACCACCATGACGGTGCGGGTGCGCGAGGGCGTCCCGGTGACCACGGACGGGCCGTTCGGCGAGGCCAAGGAGCAGCTGGCCGGCTACTTCGTCATCGACTGCGACGGCCCCGAGCGGGCGGCCGAGATCGCGGCGAAGTTCCCCGACGCGCGCTTCGGGCCGGTGGAGATACGCCCGATCATGGATCAGTCCGGCCAGGAGATGTGAACGGCGCCACCACGGTCGAGGACCTGCTGCGCCGCCTGGCGCCGCGGGTCCTCGCCGCGCTCGTGCGCCACCACGGGCATTTCGAGACCGCCGAGGACGCGGTCCAGGAGGCGCTGCTCGCCGCCGCGACGCAGTGGCCCGAACGCGGCGTGCCGGACCGCCCGGACGCCTGGCTGATCACGGTGGCGTCGCGCCGGCTGACCGACCAGCTCCGCAGCGAACGGGCCGGCAGGCAGCGGGAGGAGAAGGTCGTCGCGCGGACGTCGCCCGACGAGCTTCTCGCGCCCGCGCCCGACATCGAGCTGTCGCGCGGCGCCGACGACACCCTGACCCTGCTGCTGCTCTGCTGCCATCCCGGCCTCACCCCGCCCTCGCAGATCGCGCTCACGCTCCGCGCGGTCGGCGGCCTGACCACGGCGGAGATCGCCCGCGCGTTCCTGGTTCCCGAGGCGACGATGGCGCAGCGCATCAGCCGGGCCAAACAGCGCATCAAGGCGTCCGGCGCCCGCTTCCGGCCGCCGCCCGAGCACGAGCGGCCGGACCGGCTGCGCTCGGTCCTGCGCGTGCTCTACCTGGTCTTCAACGAGGGGTACACCGCGAGCTCGGGGCCCGACCTGCACCGCAGCGACCTCACCGGGGAGGCGATCCGGCTCGCCCGTGTCCTGCGCGGGCTGCTGCCGGGCGACGGCGAGGTCGCCGGGCTGCTCGCCCTCATGCTCCTCGTCGACGCGCGCCGCCCCGCCCGTACCACCGGAGACGGCGCCCTGGTCCCGCTCGCCGAGCAGGACCGCGGCAGGTGGCACCGGGAGTCGGTGGACGAGGGCATCGAACTGATCAGCCGTACGCTCTCCCGCGCCCGGCTCGGGCCCTACCAGCTCCAGGCCGCGATCGCCGCCGTGCACGCGGAGGCCGCGCACGCCTCCGACACCGACTGGCCCCAGATCGTCGCGCTCTACCGGCTGCTCGAACGGATGGACCCCAACCCGGTCGTCACCCTCAACCATGCCGTGGCGGTCGCGATGGTGGACGGACCGCACGCCGGTCTCGCGCTCCTCGAACCGCTGCGCTCCGACGACCGGCTGTCGGGCCATCACCGCCTCCACGCCGTACGGGCGCACCTGCTGGAGATGGCCGGTGACCGGGAGACCGCACGTTCGTGCTACCGGGCGGCCGCACGCCTGACCACCAGCCTCCCCGAGCAGCGTTATCTGCGAGGCCGCGAGGCCCGGCTCTCCGCCGCGCCGCCGTCACCGTAGCCCCGCTCTCCAGGACCGGCCCGCGTCAGCTTCCTGTCCGGGGCACGACCAGGCCCGACTCGTAGGCGGTCACGACCGCCTGGACGCGGTCGCGCAGGCCCAGTTTGCGCAGTACGCGGCTGACGTGCGTCTTGACGGTCTCCTCGCCGACCGTCAGCCGCGCGGCGATCTCGGCGTTGGACAGTCCCTCGGCGACCAGGCGCAGGACGTCGGTCTCGCGGGGCGTGAGCGCGCCGAGCGACGGCGCGATCGGGCGCGGGCGCAGCCGGGCGAACTCGCCGATGAGCCGGCGGGTGACGCTCGGTGCCAGCAGCGCCTCCCCGGCCGCCGCGACGCGGACGGCGTCGAAGAGCCGTTCGGCCGTCACGTCCTTGAGCAGGAAACCGCTGGCGCCCGCGACGAGCGCGTCGTAGACGTGTTCGTCGAGGTCGAAGGTGGTCAGCATGACGATCCGGGGCGAGCCGCCATCGCCGGCCGCGGCGGTGATCCGCCGGGTGGCCTCGATGCCGTCCATGGCGGGCATCCGCACGTCCATCAGCACGACGTCCGGGTGCTGCTCGCGGCAGGCCAGGATCGCCGCGGCGCCGTCGGCGGCGGTGCCGACCACGGTCAGGTCGGGCTGGGTCTCCAGCAGGGCGCCGAATCCGGCCCGGACCACCTCCTGGTCGTCGGCCACCACGATCCGCACGCGCGCGCTCACCTGCCGTCTCCCGCCGTGACCGGGAGCGTGGCCTCGACGAGGAATCCGTGGCCGGGCGCCGGTCCGGTGCGCAGCTCGCCGCCGACCGTCGCGGCGCGTTCACGCATCCCCAGCAGCCCGTGCCCGTCCGCGGGCCCCACGCCGTTCCGGCCGCCGCCCGGCCTCAGATCCTGTCCCGGGACCGGTGCGAGGCCTGGGCCGTTGTCGCGGACGCGCAGCCGCAGCACGTCGTCGTCGTAGTGGACCTCGACGTCGACGGCCGCGCCGGGGGCATGCCTGCGGGCATTGGTGAGCGCCTCCTGCACGATGCGGTACGCGGTCAGCTCGACTCCCGGGTCCAGCGGCGTGGCACGGCCGCGCAGGATGAGGCGGGCCGCGACGCCGCCGGACTCGCGTGTCTCGTCGATCAGCTCCAGCAGCTGCTGCAAGGTCGGCTGCGGCCGGCGGGTGGTCTCGGCGCCGGCGTCCTCGCGCAGCACGCCGAGCAGCCGGCGCATCTCGGTGAGCGCCGTCCGGGCGGTGTCGCCGATGGCGAGCAGGTGCTTGGCGCCCTCGGGGGGCATGCCGGGCACGGCGAGCCGCGCGGTCTCGGCCTGCACGGAGATCATCGAGATGTGGTGGGCCACGACGTCGTGGAGTTCGCGGGCGATCCGGGCCCGTTCGCCGCGCGCGGTGAACTCCAGCAGCGTGCTCTCGATGGCGCGTCTGGAGGCGTCCCGTTCGACCGCCGCGGCGCGTACCCGCGCCACCCTGCGGCGGACCACCAGGTACCAGGCGGCGGCGAGCGCGGCGACGCCGGTGGCCAGCGGCGACCGGTAGAACGGCACGGACAGCAGCGTCGCGGCGGTGACCGCGGCGGCCACCGCGAGGATCTGCCGGCGGGCGAACGTGACCGGCACGGTCGCGCACAGCGCGAGCAGCACGCCGACCGGCAGGTTCGCGTTCACGCCGGTGCGGGCCACGGTTTCGGCGAGCGCGGTCAGGCCGAGCGCGGCGCCGGCGATGACGGGGGCGCGGCCGCGCGCCGCCTCGGGCAGGTTCACAGCGTCATTCTCACTGACCGGGACGGGTCGTGGCGTCCCCCTGGTCCGCGGTCCGCCCGTCCCCCGTGCGGGGGACGCGGCGGCGGCCCGTCCCCCGGCCCGCGCGAACGAAGATGACCCCCGCGCGTGACGACGGCGCGGGCCCGCGCTTCCTAGCCTCCTGGTCATGAACGCAACCATCGAAGTCCGCGGGCTGCGCAAGCGCTACGGGCCAACCGTGGCCGTCGACGGCCTGTCCTTCACCGTCGAGCCGGGGCAGGTCACCGGGTTCGTCGGGCCCAACGGCGCGGGCAAGTCGTCCACGATGCGGATGATCCTCGGGCTGGACCGGCCGGACGAGGGCAGCGCGCTCGTCGGCGGCCGTCCCTACCGGACGCTGCGCTCCCCCCTGTGCCAGGTCGGCGCGCTGCTCGACGCGTCGGCGGTGCATCCCGGCCGGCGGGCACGCGACCACCTGCTGTGGATGGCGCACTCCAACGGCCTGCCCGTGCGGCGGGTGAACGAGGTGATCGACCTGGTCGGGCTGGGGCCGGCGGCCGGACGCGCGGCGGGCGGCTTCTCGCTCGGCATGCGGCAGCGGCTGGGCATCGCGGCGGCGCTGATCGGCGACCCCCCGGTGCTGATGTTCGACGAACCCGTCAACGGCCTGGATCCCGAGGGCATCACGTGGATCCGCGGGCTGCTGCGTTCCCTGGCGGCCGAGGGCCGCGCGGTGCTGGTCTCCAGCCATCTGATGAGCGAGCTGGAGGACAGCGCCGACCATCTCGTGGTGATCGGCCGCGGCCGGGTCATCGCCGACACCAGCGTGCGTGAGCTGCTCACGGCCGCCTCCAGCGGGCGGGTGATGCTCCGCACCGGCCGGCGGCAGGAGGCGATGACCGTGCTCGCCGCCGCCGGCGCGACCGTGGCGGCGAACGGCCCCGACGTGCTGACGGTGTCGGGGCTGCCCGCCGAGCGCATCGTGGCGCTGCTGACCGAGGGCGGCGTGAGCTTCTCCGGCATCGCCGAGCACCGTGCCTCCTTGGAGGAGGCCTACATGGAGCTGACCCGCGACACCGTCGACTTCCGAGGCGGGGCGAAATGACGACCACGACGACGACGCGGTTCCAGAGTTCCGTCTCCGGGGCACGGGACGGCTTCACCCGGCTGGTGCACGCCGAGTGGACGAAGTTCCGGTCGGTGCGCAGATGGACGCTGGGGATGCTGGCGATGGCGGCGCTCACGGTCGGGATGGGCCTGTTCATCGCCTCGGGCAGCGGGACCGACGCCAACTCCCACCCGGAGGAGCTCACGATCGGGCCCGACGGGACCCGCGTCCAGGACGTGTTCCAGTTCACGCATCGGCCGCTGCGGGGCGACGGCACCGTCACCGCCCGCGTGACGTCGCTGAAGAGCGTCGACGGCGGAACGACCGCCGGGTGGGCGAAGGCCGGTGTGATCATCAAGGCGGGCACCAGGCCCGGCTCGACGTATGCGGCGGTGATGGTCACGCCGGGCCACGGCGTCCGGCTGCAGTCCGACTTCACCAAGGACGTGGCCGGTGAGTCCCGGGCCATCCCGGGCTGGCTGCGCCTGGTCCGTTCCGGCACGTCCGTCACCGGTTACGAGTCGGCCGACGGCAGAACGTGGCGCGAGGTCGGCACGGTCAAACTGCCCAAGCTGCCGCAACGCGCCGAGGTCGGGCTGTTCACGACGTCGCCGGGGATCATCAAGGTCCAGCGGGAATTCGGCAAGACGGCCGCTGGGCAGACGACCTCCGTCGTCTCCGCGACGTTCGACAGCGTGAGCGTGCAAAACCAGCAGCAACCCCCGCAGCCTGCCCAGCCCGCGCAACCCCCGCAGCCCGGGCAGCCCGGGCAGCAGGCGGTGCCGTGGACCCACACCGCGGTCGGCCCGTCCGCCAAGGGCGGCGACGAGTTCCAGGGCAGCGAGAACGCGGGCACCTTCACGCTGCGCGGGCTCGGCGACATCGCTCCCCGGTCGGCCGATGACGACCCGGTCCGGCTCGCGTTCACCGGCGTCATCATCGGCATGATCGCGGCGGTCGCGCTGGGCGTGCTGTTCATCACCGCCGAGTACAAGCGCGGCATGATCCGGACCAGTTTCGCGGCCGGCCCGCGCCGCGGCCGGGTCCTGGCCGCGAAGGCGATCGTGATCGCCGCGGTGACGTTCGCCGCCGGGCTGGCCGCCGCCGTCGTGCTGTTCTACGTCTCCCAGCCGGTGTTGCGCTCGGGCGGCTTCGCGCCGCCCACCTATCCCGAGCCGTCGCTCGCCGACCCGCCGGTCATGCGCGCCGTGGCGGGCACCGCGCTCTTCCTGGCCATGGTCGCGGTGCTGGGCCTCGGCGTCGGCGCGATCCTGCGGCGCAGCGCGGGCGCGATCGCCGGTGTCGTCTCGCTGCTGGTGCTGCCGGTCGTCATCGCGTCCGCGCTTCCGGTGTCGGCCGCGACGTGGATGATGCGCCTCACCCCGGCCGCGGGCATGTCGATCCAGCAGACCGGCACGACCTACCCCCAGGTGGAGAACGTGTGCCTCCCCGAGGACGGCTGCTACTACTCCGAGCCGTGGGCGGGCATCGGCGTGCTGGCCGCCTACACCGCGGCCGCCCTCGGCGTCGCGTACTGGCTGCTGCGCCGGAGGGACGCGTGATCCGCACGCTGCACGCCGAATGGACCAAGCTGCGCACGTTGCCGGGCAGCGCCTGGTCGTTCCTTGGCGTGGTCGCGGTGACGGTGGCGCTGAGCGTCGCGTTCACCGCGTCGGTGGACGCCGCCGACTGCGTGACGGCCCAGGGCTGCCATGAGGACACCACCAAGCTGACGCTCTCGGGGACCTGGCTCGGGCAGGCCGCCGTCGTCGTCCTCGCCGCGCTCGTGATCACCAACGAGCACGGCACCAGGATGATCCAGACGACGCTGGCGGCCACGCCGCGCCGGGCGGTGGTGCTGGCGGCCAAGGCCGTCGTGGTCGCGGGCGTGGTCCTGGCGGCCGCGGTCCTGGGCGTGTCCGGGTCGCTGCTCACCGGCCGGTTCCTGCTTGAAGGGAACGGGTTCACGGCGGCCAACGGCTATCCGCCGCTGTCGCCGGCGGCCGAGCCGACGTTGCGGGCGGCGGCCGGCACGGTCCTGTACCTCGTCCTGGTCGGCCTGCTGAGCCTGGGCGCCGGGGCGCTGCTGCGCGACACGGCCGCGACGATCACGGCGGTGCTGACGTTGTTCTACGTCGCGCCCGTGGCCGTCCAGGTCGTCGGCGACGCGCAGTGGCGGGAACGGCTGGAGAAGGCGGCGCCGACCGCCGGCCTGGCCGTGCAGGCGACCCGGGACCTGGACCGGCTGCCGATCGGCCCGTGGGCGGGGCTGGGCGTGCTCGCCGCCTACGCGGCCGGTGCCCTGCTGGCCGGGGGCGCCGCGTTCATCCGTCGTGATCCCTGACCGGGGACGCGGCCCGGCGGTGCGGGCGCGGGCGGGGGCGGCCCGCGCCGGTGGCGTACGCCGTGGCCCGGGTCAGCGGCCCGCCGTCCGCCGCCTCGCGCCACAGGTCGCGCCATACCGTGGGGAAGGCGTAGCACGGCACCCCGTCGTCGATCAGTTCCAGGACGCGGGGCTCCCCGAGCCAGGTCGCCGCGAACGAGTACAGCCCGGTCAGCCGGGGCGCGATGACGCCGAAGTCCAGCAGCCGCGGCAGCGACCCCTCGGCGGCGACCAGGTCCTCGACCGTGAGGCCGGTGAGCGGGTAACGCTCGGGGAAGGCGCGGCGCAGGTCGAGGAAGAAGCCGACCGAGCCGCGCCGGGGGTCACCGGCCAGCCGCCCGACCGTGCCGAACGAGCCCAGAGCCAGCCGCGGCCGGGCCACCAGCGCGTGGGTGTAGAGGACACGCAGGAGGGCGACGTTCATCATGAACCGCTCGGCGGCCAGCTCCGCCTCGGCGAGCGCCACGTTCTCCAGGTAACCGGCCACGATGCTGGAGTTGTGCGCGCGGTACCAGGCGGCGGGCGTCGGGACGCGCAGGAACTCGCCCCACAGCCCGACGCTGTGCGCCGAGGGCCGGCCGGCTCCCGTCTCCCGCAGCAGCGCCGCCTCGATCTTGTCGCACAGCAGGCGGTCGTTGACCGCGCGCCACCACGGGCTGCCGGGCGTGGCGGCGGTGGGCGGGTTGAGCACGCCCCGTGCGATCGCCCAGCGCAGGAACGCCAGCTCGGCGCGGCCGTAGGAGCGGCAGGAGCGGTGTCCCCGGCCGGCCGCGACGTAGAACTCGGTGGCCAGCCGTATCCGGTCGTCCGTCGCGCCCGTGACCTCGCGGACCCTCGCCGCGGCCAGGGACGCGGCCTCTGTCTGCCCCACCTGCAACCTCGCTCGACCTCGCCGCGGCACCGCGGAACCCAGTGTCGCATCCCAGGGTGATCGCCTACGATCGCCGCCATGGCCTTTGCCGTCCGTCCCGCCAAGGACCGCGACCTTCCTCTGCTGGCCGAGATCGAGCGCAGCGCGGACAGGCTGTTCGCCCCGCTCGGCATCGTGTTCCCGGCCGGCCCCACCGTCATCGAGGAGGTCGGCGCCGGCGCGCTGCAACTGCTGGTGGCGGGCGACCCGCCGGTGGGGTTCGCGGCGGTCATCGAGGTCGACGGCCACCGGCATCTGGAGCAGATCGCGCTGCGCGCCGACCACACCGGGCGCGGGCTCGGCCGCCCGCTGCTGGAGCGCGTCCTGCGCGACGCGCGCGGTCACGCGGGCGGCGAGGTCACGCTCATCACCTTCCGCGACGTGCCATGGAACGGTCCGTGGTACGCGCGGTCCGGCTTCACCGAGATGCCCGAGGCGGAGTGGGGTCCCGAGCTGCGCGCGCACTGGCAGGAGGAGATCGCGGCGGGCCTGCACGAGCTCGGGCCGCGCCTGGTCATGCGTCATCCCGGCGGCTGAAGACGCCTGCGCGGGCGGCGGCGAACGCGGCCGACCCCGCCCGGTCCGCGACGTCCCGGTCGACGGGTTCACCGGAGATGAACAGCCGGTAGTAGAGCGGTGCCACGGCCGTGCGCACCACTTCCGCGGCGTCGGTTCCGGATGGCAGCTCACCGCGTTCGACCGCGCGCGTGACGATGACGGCGGCGTCGCGCTGGCGCCGGGCGAAGAACGCGTGCAGCGCGGCTGCGGCGGCGCGGTCGTGGACGGCGGCGGCGACGAACGCGGACGAGGCCGGTCCGAGTTCGGGATCGGTGAAGCCGCCGTGGACCAGCCGGGCCAGCTCGCGCAGGTCGCTCTCGGCCGAACCGGTGTCGGGGACGGGCCACGGTTCTTCGGCGGCCAGATCCAGTGCGTCGGCGATGAGACCTTCGGCGTTCCCCCAGCGGCGATAGACGGTCGTCTTGTGCACGCCCGAACGGGCCGCGACGTTCTCGACGGTCAGCCCCTGATAGCCGTGCCGGGCGAGTTCGGCGAGCGTGGCCTCACGTACGGCGGCGCGGGTCCGAGCGGTGCGCCCGCCTGGGCGTACCGTCCCCGGCTCCGACGCCTCGGCGGACATGCCCTCACTCTAACGCGACCCGGGTTGCGTTAGAGATCGTGCGATCCGGCGGTTTCGTGTGCCCGCGCGCGGCGGAAATCCGGTTGGCCGGAAATGCGGCGGTCCGTTACAACGGATCACATGCTTCACAAGTATCCCCGGACCCGGCACATCGAGGGCTCCCGGTTGCAGCCCGGGGACCACGATCTCGCCGCCGTGCCCTTCCGGGAGATCGCGGGGCGGTACCTGGTGGTGGAGGAGAAGCTCGACGGGGCGAACGCCGGGATCAGCTTCTCGGCGGAAGGCGAGCTGCGGCTCCAGAGCCGCGGCCACTACCTGACCGGCGGGCCGCGCGAGCGCCAGTTCGGCCCGCTGAAGGCGTGGGCGGCGTCGGTGCGGCACCGGCTGTGGCCCCGGCTCGGCGACCGGTACGTGCTGTACGGGGAGTGGCTGTACGCCAAGCACACGATGTTCTACGACGCCCTCCCCCACTACTTCTGCGAGTTCGACGTCCTCGACCGGCATGACGGCACGTTCCTGTCGACCGCGCGGCGGCGCGAGCTGCTCGCCGGGACGCCGGTGGTGTCGGTGCCGGTGCTGCACGAAGGACCACTGCCCGACCTGGCGTCGCTGACGGCCTTGACCGGCCCTTCGACCTGCCGGACGGCGGGGTGGCGGGACGCGCTGCGGGCCGCGGCGGCGGGCGGCGCGGCCTGCGAAGGCACCGACCGGTCGGACGACATGGAGGGCCTCTACATCAAGGTGGAGGAGGACGGGCTGACCGTCGACCGCTTCAAGTGGGTGCGGCCGAGTTTCCTCACCGCGATCTCGGAGTCGGGCACCCACTGGCAGGACCGGCCGATCGTCGCCAACGGCCTGGCCGATCCGGAGGTGCTCTATGCGGGTGTTTGAGGATCTGTGTCCTTCCCCGCCGCACTGGCGGGTGCCCTGGCAGGAGATCAGGGAGACGTTCGCCTGGGTGCGCGATATGGCCGGCGTGCCGCAGGACGCGGTCCACCACGCCGAGGGCGACGTGGAGGTGCACACGCGGATGGCGTGCGAGGCGCTGGCGTCGCTCCCCGCCTGGCGGGCCCGCCCGGCCGGTGAACGTGCGCTGCTCTTCACCGCGGTCCTGATGCACGACATCGCCAAGCCGTACTGCACGCAGGCCGACGGCGACGGCCGGATCACCGCGCACGGCCATTCGCGGCGCGGTGATCTGATGGTGCGCCGGATCCTGTGGGAGCTCGGCGCGCCGGTCGCCTGGCGCGAGCACGTGGCGGCGCTGGTGCGCCACCATCAGGTGCCGTTCTGGGCGCTGGAACGCCCCGACCTGCGGCAGATCGTGTTCCGGGTGAGCCTGCTGGCCCGCAACGACGACCTGGTGCTGCTGGCCACCGCCGACATCCTCGGCCGGATCTGCGGCGACTCCGCCGAGGTGCTGGACAACATCGCGCTGTACGAGGAGTACTGCGCCGAGCAGAACTGCCTGGACGGGCCACGGCGGTTCCCGTCCGACCACGCCCGCTTCTGGTACTTCCGCAAGCCCGGCCGGGACCCCGACTACGACGCCTATGACGACACTCGCCTGACGGTGACGGTCCTGTCGGGGCTCCCGGGAGCCGGCAAGGACCACTGGATCGCGGCGAACCGCCCGGACCTGCCGGTCGTGAGCCTGGACCGGCTGCGCGGCGAGATGGGCGTGAACCCGTCCGGCGACCAGCGTCCGGTGGCGGCCGCCGCACACGAGCTGGCGCGCGGGCATCTGCGGGCGGGCCGCTCGTTCGTCTGGAACGCCACGAACGTGTCACGGACGCTGCGCGAACAATGCACCGGACTCGCCGCCGACTACCGGGGCCGCATCGAGCTGGTCGCGCTGGAGGCGCCGCCGGGAGTGCTGCGCGAACGCAACCGTTCCCGCCGGGCGCCCGTCCCCGAAGCGGTCGTCGACCGGCTGGTCGGCCGCTGGGAGACCCCGGACCCGACCGAGGCGCACCAGGTCCACTGGCTGTCGACGGCCTGACCACAGGTGGCGTGGCTACTGGTCGGCGAGGAAATCCCGCAGGGCCAGGGCGACGGCATCGGGGGACGCGAAGTGTTCCTCGTCCGGCATGACGTGGTGGCGGCCGTGGGGCATGGCGGCGGCGAGTTGCCTGCCGGTTTCGATCATCCAGTCGAAGCTGGCGCCGCCGCACAGCAAGAGCGTGGGGACCGGTACGGTCGCGGCCTGTTCTGCTGGTTGGGCGCCGCCTCTGCTGGCGGCGGTGAGCACCTCGAACGGGTCGTTGGGCAGGGTGTGTGCGGCGGCCTGCGTGGCCGGATTCTGACTCAGTTGGTCGATGACCTGCCGCGGCATTCCTGTTGGCGCCAGAAAGCGTTCGATCGCCTCGGCGCGGCGGCCTTGCGCGAGCAGTGCCTTGATGGCCTCGGCCTGCCGGCGGGCGGCCTTGTCCTCGGCGGCCTGGCGCTGTTGGGGGTCCTCGCCGTCGCGGTGGGGGGTGAAGGGCGGCTCGTGCAAAATGAGCTTGGTGATGGGCAGGCCGTCGGCGGCCGCGTGCAGAGCCAGGGCCGCTCCGGAGGAGTGGCCGTAGACCGAGGCGCTGCCACCGGCGTGGTCGATGAGCGCGGCGAGGTCTTCGATTTCGCGCTGGACCGCGTAGGGCGGGGCGTCGCCGCTGTCGCCGCGTCCTCGGCGGTCGTAGTTGAACACTGTGCAGTGCCGGGCCACTGCTTCGGCGAGGGGACGGGTCGCCGCGCGGTCGCAGAGCGCCGCACCGATGAGGATGACCGGTGGGCCTTCGCCCAGCCGGTCGTAGGCGATGGCCGTGCCGTCTGATGAGACCACTTTTTCCATGGCCGTTCCTTTCCCAAAGGCCGCGTCGCTGGATTGGGTGCGGCTCTACCAGGACGACAAACGAGGCCACCGAGAATCGACACCGGAGCCGGATCAACTGTGGCGGAGCGCCTCCGCGAGGCGTCGGGACAGGTACCGGCGCTCAGCGTCGGTTCCGGCGAGTTCGAGTGCCTGGCGGTAGCTGTGAGCGGCAGCTCGGTGTCGTCCCAGGCGGCGGAGGAGATCGGCTCGGGTTGCCGGAAGCAGGTGATAGGAGGAGAGAGCGCCGGATCGCTCCAGGTCCTCCACCAGGTCCAGCCCGGCTTGCGGGCCATAGGCCATGGCTACGGCCACTGCCCGGTTGAGATGGACGACAGGGGTGGGCATCAACCGGGCGAGCTCGGAGTAGAGGGCGGCGATCTGGGGCCAATCGGTGGCCGCGGCGGTGGGCGCGGTGGCGTGGCAGGCGGCGATGGCGGCTTGCACCTGGTACGGGCCGGGTGAGCCGAGCTGGAGTGCCGCGTCGAGCAGGCCGGTGCCCTCGGCGATGGCCGCGCCGTCCCAGCGGCTGCGATCTTGGTCCTCCAACGCCACCAGGTCGCCGGTGTCGTCCTGACGCGCCGCGCGGCGGGAGTCTTGGAGCAGCAGGAGTGCCAGCAGGCCGGAGACCTCGGGATCGCCGGGAAGGAGCTGGGCCAGGACCCGGCCGAGCCGGATCGCTTCGGCGCACAGATCCGGGCGGGTGTGGTCGGCGCCGGCGCTCGCGGAATAGCCCTCGTTGAACAGCAGGTAGATGACGCCCAGGATCGCGTTGGTCCGTTGCGGGAGAAGGTGGGCGGGCGGGACGCGGTAGGGGATGCCCGCCTGGCGGATCTTGCGTTTGGCCCGGACGAGCCGTTGCGCCATCGTCGGTTCCGGGACCAGGAAGGCGCGCGCGATCTCAGCGGTGGTCAGGCCGAGCAGGGTGCGCAGCGTGAGAGCGACGCGCCCGTCGAACGGCAGCGCGGGGTGGCAGCAGGTGAAGATCAGCCGCAGCCGGTCGTCCGGGACGCCGCTCTCGTCGAGGGGATCGTCCAGGTGGTTCAAGGTGGCCGCCTCCTGGAGTTTGCCGGCCTCGGTCGCGGCGCGGCGCAGCCGGTTGCGGGCGTGGTTGCGCGCCGTGGTGGTCAGCCAGGCGCCGGGGTTGCGGGGCAGGCCGTCGCCGGGCCAGCGTTCCAACGCGCGCGCGATGGCGTCCTGCGCGCACTCCTCGGCCAGGTCCCAGTCGCCGGTCAGGCCGATCAGCGTCGCGACGATGCGGCCCCATTCCTCCCGGAAGACCTTGGCCACCGCGGCCTCGGCCTCGCTCAACTCGGCCAGAGCGGCCTCACCTCGATCGTTCCGTACCGGGCCACGGGATGCCTGGAGACGACGGCGATCGCCTCCTCCAGATCCTCGCATTCGATGAGGTCGAAGCCGAGGATCTGTTCCTTGGTCTCGGTGAACGGGCCGTCGGAGACCAGCGTCTCGCCGTCACGCACCCGGATGGTGGTCGCGGTGCTGGTGGCGCGGAGCGCGGTGCCGAACGTGCGGATGCCCCGGGCGTCCATCTCCCTGACCCAGTCCTCGGTCTCCGGGTCGGGCGGGGGGTGGTCCAGGTGCTGGTGCGGTCCCACGGTCTCCGACTCGACAGCGCAGATCAGCAGCAGGTACTTCACGGGTTCCTCCTAGATGGGCTGGTGGTTCTTGCGGGGCGCAAGAGGATGTGGGCCAGCGGCAGGGTGACCAGCGCGATGGCCACCGCGACCATGAATCCGAAGCGGTAGCCATCGGTCAGTGCGTCCTCCAGCATGGTGCCCGCCGGGGCACGGCCGGTCCGCCAGACGGCGGCACTGGAGATCAGCGCGACGCCGAGGGCGCCGCCGAGCTGGAACGCCGCCGTGCTGATCCCCGAGGCCACGCCGGAATGGCGTTCCTCGACCTCCGACAGCGCCGCGATCGTGCCGGCGACGGTCCCCGCGCCGAGTCCGGCACCGAAGATCAGCAAGGCGGGGAGCAGGTCGGTCAGGAAGGTGCCGTCCGCGTCGATCCGGGTGAGGTGCGCGCAGGCCAGCGCGGTGATCAGCAGGCTGACCACCGCGACCCGCCCAGGCCCGCACCTGGTCACCGCGCGCTGTCCCACGGTGGAGCCGACGATGGCCATGACCGCGTTGATCGAGCTCATCAGCCCGAACGCCGACGCGCTGTAGCCGAGGACGTTCTGTGCGTACAGCGTGAGCGTGAAGGCGACGCCGCCGAAGACCATCATCCCGATGGCGACCGTGACCAGGCTGCCACCGATCAAGGCCGGTGAACGGGCCAGCCGCGGCGGGATCAAGGGATCGGCCGAACGCGATTCGGCCCGCCAGAAGACGACGCCCAGCACGGCCACGGCCACCAGGGCGGGCCACGTCCGCGGGCCGGTCCATCCGTGCACCGGCACCTGGACGACCGCGTACACCAGCAGCATCGCCGCCATCGTCACCGTCGCCGCGGCCGGCGCGCCGAAGGAGCCGCCGCGGCCACGCTCGTGGTGCTCGCGCAGCAGCACCGGGCTCAGCGCGAGCAGCGCGACGCAGACCGGCACGTTGAGGAAGAAGATCCACGGCCAGCCGGGCCCCTGCGTGATCGGCCCGCCCACGAGCGCGCCGGTGGTGCCGCCGATGCCGCCGGTGGCGCCCCAGAACCCCAGGGCCCTGTTGCGCTCCGCGGCCTCGACGAACGTCGCCATGACGATCGACAGCGCGCTGGGTGCCATCATGGCCGCCCCGGCGCCCTGGAACATCCGCGCGACGACCAGCAGTTCACCCGACGGGGCGAGCCCGCAGCCCAGCGACGACAGCGCGAACACCGCGACGCCCCACATGAACACGCGCCGGCGTCCGAGCCGGTCCGCGGCCCGGCCCCCGAGCAGCAGCAGGCCCCCGAACGTCACGGCGTAGGCGCTGACCACCCACTGCGCTCCGTCCGCCGACAACGCCAGGTCGCCGTCGATCGACGGGATCGCCACGATCACGATCGAGGAGTCGAGGATGATGAGGAACAGGGTCGTGCACAGCAGCGCCAGCGCGTACCAGCGGTGCGGCTGCGCCCGCTCAGGCGACGTCGCCACCCGGATGGGCCGGCTCATTCCACCGCTCCCTTGCCGTCGCGGCCGGGACCATCCCGGCTCACCCTGACGACAAACGAGATCGCGGCGGATCGACACCTCGACCGAAATCGACCCTGCGAATTCAGAGCAGCCCGGGCGGATCGAGCGTGCCGGGGGCGCTGTCGAGGTAGGCGAGCACGGCCCGTACGCGGCGGTGGCCGGAGTCGTCCGGGGCCAGGCCGAGCTTGGCGAAGATGTTGCCGATGTGCTTGTGGACGGCGTTGTCGGAGATGCGCATCCGCTCGGCGATGGTGGCGTTGTCGTGGCCCTGTGCCATGAGGGCGAGTGACTCGCGCTCGCGGGGCGTGAGGCTGTCCAGGGGGTCGCCGGCGCGGCGCGCGAGGAGCTGGGCGACCACTTCGGGGTCCATGGCCGTGCCGCCGGCCGCGACGCGGCGCAGGGCGTCGATGAACTCGGCCACGCGGCCGATGCGGTCCTTGAGGAGGTAGCCGATGCCGCCGCGGCCGTCGGAGAGGAGCTCGCCGGCGTACTCGCGCTCGACGTACTGCGACAGCACCAGGATCGGCAGCGCGCCGTGCTCGCGGCGGGCCCGCAGCGCGGCGTGGATTCCCTCGTCGCGGAACGACGGCGGCAGCCGCACGTCCACGATGGCGATGTCGGGGCGGTGCTCGGCGACGGCCTCCAGGAACGCCTCGCCGTCGGGGACGACCGCCGCGACCTCGCAGCCCTTGGCCGCCAGCAGCAACTCCAGGCCGCCGGCCAGCAGGACGTTGTCCTCGGCCATCACGATCCGCACGGGATCTCCTGAACGCTCACGTCGCGCACGGTACCTGGACGGCGAGCGTGGTGGGGCCGCCCGGCGGGCTGTCGAGGCGGACGGCGCCGTCCAGGGCGGCGACCCGCCGGCGCATCCCGGCGATTCCGGTGCCGCGCGCCTCGTCGGCGCCGCCCTTTCCGTCGTCGGTGACCTCGATGGACAGCACGTCGCCCGCGCGTTCGACCCGGAGGGCGGCCCGCGTGGCGGCGGCGTGCTTGGTCACGTTCGTCAGCGCCTCAGCGATCACGTAGTAGGCCACCGCCTCCACGGCCGCCGGGAGGGCGGGCAGGTCGGCGAGCTCGATGTGGACCGGCACGCTCGACCGGGCGGCCAGCGCCGCCAGTGCTCCGTCGAGCCCGCGGTCGGCGAGGATCGGCGGGTAGATCGTCTGAAGCACCGTGCGGAGCTCGGTCATCGCCTCCTCCGCCGTCTCGTGCGCCTGCCGGAGCAGCGTCGCGACCGTGTCGGGGTCGTCGGCGAGCGACTCGCGGGCCAGGCCCACCTGCATGGCGATGGTCACCAGGCGCGCCTGCGTCCCGTCGTGCAGGTCGCGTTCGATCCGCTGGAGCTCGGCGCCGTGGGCGTCGACCACGCCGACCCGGCTCCTGGTGAGCACGTCGACGCGCTCGGTGAGCCGTTCGCGGGCGGACGGGGCGAGCACCGCCAGGCACAGCCGCGCGTGGAGCCGCGCCAGCGCCGGGAGCACCCACCAGGCCGCCGCGCCGAGGACGGCGATCTGCGCGGGCCCCAGGATCAGCGCGGTCGCCCAATCGTCGACACGGACGTCGAAGAACGAGAGGAGGCTGGGGCGCTCGTCGGCGGGGAACGCCCACCACAAGGGGATCGCCACCGCGGCGACCAGGATGTTGCCCAGGCATATCAGGGCGGCCATTCCCAGCGGGAATCCGACGGCGACGTGCGCGAGCGCCCAGGCGAGGATTCGCCGCCCGGCCGTCCGGCCGCCGGTGGGCACGCCGAGGAGCCTGCCGGCCCGCTGACGGTGCCGGCGCGCCCAGCCCCGCGCCGCCGCCGGTACGAGCAGCACCGGAAAGGCCACCGCCGTGGCCACGGCGGTGGCGAGCGTGGCCAGCAGGTAGACCGACCCGGAGAATGCACGGTCACGCATGCGTACCTCCCCGCGACGCCCGTGTGGAGATCATTATCCGCCGCCGCTGCCCGCCGGGCACTACAGCGGGCTGTACCAACGCGCCTGCGGCCGGCTGTATCGTGCCGGACGCCCGCCGTGAATAGCGTCCTCGACCATGAAACCGACATTCACGCGGACCGGCAGGCGCCTGGTCCCGGCCCTCGCCCTGATCGCTGTGTCCGCCACCGTCGTGCCCCTGGCCGAAGCCGCCGGTGGCCCGCCCGCCGACGGCGGGCCGCCGCCACCGCTGCGCTGGAAGTCCTGCGTCCAGGTCAGCGACGACGCGGCCGGCCGGGAGCTCGACCGGGCGGGCGCGCGGTGCGCGGAGCTCACCGTCCCGCTCGACCACTCCAGACCCGGCGGCCGCACCATCACGCTCGCGCTGTCGCTCCTCCCCGCCACAGACCGCGACCGCCGCATCGGCACCCTGGTCCTCAACAGCGGCGGCCCCGGCGAGGGCACCCTGGACAAGCCACTGCAGACCCGCGCGGCCATGAAGGACGTCGGCGCCCGTTACGACCTCGTCGGCCTGGACCCGCGCTTCGTGGGGCGCAGCACGCCGCTCGACTGCGGCTGGCCTATCGGCCTGTGGCTCCGGTCGGCCGGCCCGACCCGTGCCCGGTTCGACCACCAGGTGGCGGTGCAGCGCGACCTGGCCGAACGCTGCGCCCGGCGCCACGCCGACGTGCTCCCGTACGTCAACACGCGCGACACCGCCCGCGACATCGACCTCGTGCGCCGCGCCCTCGGGGAGCGCCGGGTCTCCTTCCTCGGCTACTCCTACGGCAGCTACCTGGGCGCGGTCTACCTGCAGATGTTCCCCGGCCGCACCGACCGCGTGGTCCTCGACAGCGCCGGCGACCCGCACAAGTGGGGCCCCAGGGCGACGCAGGGCACCGAGGACGAGGCGGAGCGCGCGCTGCACGGCTGGGCGGCCTGGGCCGCCAGGCGTCACGGCACCTACGGCCTCGGCGCCACCCCCGCCCGGGTGCTGGCCACCGTGAACGCGATCGTCGCCGCCGCGGAGAGGCGTCCGCTGCGCGTCGGACCGTACGAGGTGGACGACCAGGCGGTCCCGTACCTGCTCTCCGTCGGCTCGGGTGACGACCGCCCGGCGGCCCGCGCGGACTTCGCCTCCACCGTCCGCACGCTGAACGAGGCCGCGCACCGCCGCCCGGCCGAGCCCGGCCCCGAGCTCGACCGCTTCCTCACGTTCATCCTGACCGGCGCCGGCTCGCCGCTCGCGAGCCCGACCGCCGCGATCACCTGTGGCGACCGCGCCGCGCCACGCGACCCCGGCACCTACTGGAACGACGTCCAGCGCAGCCGCGCGCGCCATCCCCTCTTCGGCCCTCTCAAGAACAACATCTGGCCCTGTGCCTTCTGGCCGAACGAACCGCGCGAGCTCCCCACGCGCATCGGCAATTCGGCCCCCGCGCTGATCGTGTCCGCCACCGGCGACACCGCCACCACCTACGAGGGCAGCAGGGCCATGCGCCGGGCGCTGACCGGCTCGCGCCTGCTCACCCTGCGCGGCACCACCGCCCACGGGATCTACGGCGAGTACGGCAACGCCTGCGTGGACGCCAAGGTCAACGCCTATCTGGCCACCGGCGCCCTGCCCGCCGCCGACCTGGTCTGCCGGCCCTGACACGCCGCCCCGGAGCCATGACATCGGCGTGCCGGGTGGCACACTCCCTGTGTCAGTGACCTTTGCGGCGAAGGAGGAACGGTCGTGGAAGCTTCCGGTCAGGTGGCGCTGGTGACGGGTGCCGGGTCCGGCATCGGCGGCGCGGTCGCCACGGCACTGCTGGGCGCCGGGTGGCGGGTGGCGCTGGCGGGCCGCCGGGCCGGGGCGCTGCGGGCCACGGCGGACGCCGCCGGCGCGCCGGCGGACCGGGTCCTGGCCGTGGCCGCCGACGTGACGTCGCCGGAGTCGGTCGAGGCGCTGTTCGCGGCCGTGGCGGAGCGGTGGGGGCGCCTGGACCTCCTGGTCAACAACGCCGGGACGTTCGGTGCTCCCTCGCCGGTGGAGGACTTCGGCATCGAGCAGTGGCGGACGGTCCTCGACACCAATCTGACCGGCTCGTTCCTGTGCGCGCGGCAGGCGTTCCGCGTGATGAGGGAGCAGCGTCCGCAGGGCGGCCGGATCATCAACAACGGGTCTCTGTCGGCGTACACGCCGCGTCCCCACTCGGTGGCCTACACCGCCAGCAAGCACGCGGTGACGGGGCTGACCAAGACGTTGTCGCTGGAGGGCCGCCGCTACAACATCGCCTGCGGGCAGATCGACATCGGCAACGCGGCCACCGACATGACGAGCGGTTTCGGGTCGGGCACCCTGCAGGCCGACGGGTCGACCAGGTCCGAGCCGGTGATGGACGTGCGGCACGTGGTGGACGGCGTGCTGTACATGGCGGGCCTGCCGCTGGACGCCAACGTGCAGAGCCTGACGGTGCTGGCGACGGCGATGCCCTCGTTCGTCGGCCGCGGCTGATCAGCGGCGTCCGGCGGCGCCCGCGTCCCAGGCCCGGTGCGGCTGTCCCGGGACCGAGCGCACCAGGAAGGAGACCCAGGAGCGCAGCGGCCGCCAGTGGTCGGCGATGCGCGCGTAGTCGGCGGCCTCGGCGGACTCCGGCAGCCCGTAGAGGCCGCGGACGGCGGCCAGAAGCCGCGGTTCGGCGTCGGGGAAGACGTCGGGGGTCCCGGCGCCGCGGACGAGGATGAGCCCGGCCGAGAACGGGCCGACGCCCGGGAGCCGCCGCAGCAGTGCCAGGGCCTCACCGGGCGGCGCGGCCCGCAGCGCCTCGGCGTCCAGGGTGCCGTCGAGCGCGGCGTGGGCCAGGGCGCGGATGCGGGACACCTTCACGCCCGGCACGCCGGGCAGGGACGGCGCGGCCGCCACGACGTCGGGAGCGGGGAAGGCGGCGGCCCGGTGGCCGTCCCAGTGCACCTGCGAGCCCAGTTCGCGGGTGATGCGTTCCTTGACGGCCGAGGCCGAGCGCATGGAGGTCCGCTGCACCAGGACCGCCCAGCAGGCCGCCTCCCAGGTGCTCCAGAAGCACACCGGCCGCCGTCCGGGTGCGCGGGAGATGAGATCGGCGGCGATGTCGTCGCGTTCGGCGATGCCGGCCAGCGGGGTCCCGTCGACGTCGGCGGACAGGATGCGGGCGACGTCGCCCGCCAGGTCGCGGGTGACCGGCCGGGAGGCCGTCACGCGCAGGCGCTGGCCGGTCTGGGTCACGTGGACGCCGGTGGGCGTCCACTCGCCCGGGACGCAGTAGGCGAACCGCAGGCCGCCGGCCGCTCGCGGGGCCGCCCGCGCGGTGGGCGGCCAGTCCTCCAGGAACTCCAGCGTCTGGCCGAGATCGTAGGGACCGCGTACCCGCACGGTCCCGGCGTCACCGACGGTCACGGTGCCCCCCTTTCGCCGGGCCACCTTACCTGTCGGCGTGACGCCGCAGGTCATCGGCCAGTTCGCGGACGGCGGCGCGCAACTCTGAGGGGCGGCGGATCTGGAAGGGCCAGCCGAGCCCGGCGAGCATCACCGCCATGCCGTCGAGGCGTTCGGCGCGGGTGACCATGAGGACTCCCCCGTCGGCCTCGGTCAGCGTGGCGGTGGAGGCGGGCACGCGGCGCCGCGCCTCGTCCAGGGACGTCTCCAGCCAGACCTCGACGTCGTACCGGTAGGGGACCTTGGCCAGTGAACGGGTGACGTGCTGGACGGGGTCGACGTCCACGGGGATCTGGAAGGTGGCGTCGCCGGGTTCGGCCGAGACCACGCGGTCCACGCGGAAGGTGCGGACCTCGCCGCTGCGGTGGTCGTGCCCGGTCACGTACCAGCGTCCCGAGTGGAAGACCAGCCCGTAGGGGTCGAGGTCGCGTTCGCTGTCGCCGCCCTGCCAGGAGCGGTAGCGCAGCCGGACACGGCGCCGCTCGCGCGCGGCGGCCGCCAGGGTGAGCAGGGCGGCGGTGGCCGGGGCGGTGGCGTCGCGGGCGGCGAGCGTGAAGCCGAGGGTCTCCTGCAGCGCCTGGACGCGGTCGCGCAGCGCTGCGGGCAGGACGCGCTGCACCTTGGCCAGTGTGCTCTCGGTGGCCTCGCCGGGCAGGCCCAGGCGCCGCCCGGCCAGCAGCCCGAGCACCACGGCGGTCGCCTCGTCGTCGGTGAGCATCAGCGGCGGCAGCTTGTAGCCGGGCATCAGCCGGTAGCCGCCGTAGCGCCCGCGCTCGGCGACGACGGGGATGCCGAGCTCCTCCAGCCGCGCCGCGTACCGCCGCACGGTGCGTTCGTCGACACCCAGCCGCCGGGCCAGCTCGGTGCCGCGCATACGGTGGTTGGCCTGCAACAACTCCAGCATGGCCAGGACGCGGGTCGTCGGGTGTGACACAGCTCACTCACTTAATCCGGGCGGGAACTGTCCGGTATCGACCTTACGTTAGTGCCAACGGATCGACAGAGAGAGAAGGCATCGATATGGCGACGTTCGTACTGGTCCCCGGCTTCTGGCTCGGCGCGTGGGCGTGGGACGAGGTGGCCGCCGGGCTGCGCGCGGCGGGGCACGAGGTGCACGCGGTGACGCTCACCGGCCTGGCCGAGCGGGCGGCGGAGGCGACTCCCGAGGTGAACGTCGACACCCACGTCGCCGACATCATCGGCGTCATCGAGGACAACGACCTGCGGGACGTGGTCCTGGTGGCGCACAGCGGCGCCAACATGCCGGCGACGGGCGCGGCCGACCGCGTTCCCGAGCGGCTGAAGCGGATCGTCTACGTCGACACCGGGCCGATGCCGTCGGGCATGGCGCAGATCGACTTCGCCGACCCCGAGGAGCAGGCGGCCACGCGCCGGCAGGTGGAGTCCGAGGGCGAGGGCTGGCTGCTGCCGGTGCCCGCGTTCGACCCCGAGGCCGACCCGGTCACGCTGGCGGGGCTGACGGCCGAGCACCTGGCCGCGTTCGCCGAGCGCGGCACGCCCGAGCCGTTCGGCGCGGCGACGCAGCCGCTGATCCGGCCGGAGACGCTGCCGGACCTCCCCAAGACGGGGATCTTCACCACCATCCCGCTGGCGGTGGTGGAGCAGATGGCGGCGGGCGGCAACCCGGGGTTCAGCCTGATGGCCGGGCCCGAGTGGACCTACCACGAGCTGCCGACCGGGCACTGGCCGATGTTCTCCAAGCCCAAGGAGCTGGCCGGGCTGCTCGACGAGATCGCGCGCTGACCCGTCCCTCACGCCGCGGTGTCGCGGCGCCGCACCGCCCTCTGGCCCGGCCGGGTCAGGGGGCGGTGAACGTGCAGGGCAGCCGCTTGACGCCGTTGATGAAGCTCGACACCAGCCGGTCGGGCTCGCCGGCGGTGCGGATGTCGGGCAGCCGGGTGAACAGCTCCCGGAACATGACGGTGATCTCGCGGCGGGCGAGGTTGGCGCCGAGGCAGAAGTGGGGGCCGGGGCCGCCGAAGCCGACGTGGGGGTTGGGGTCGCGGGTGATGTCGAAGACGTCGGGGTCGGCGAAGACCGCCTCGTCGCGGTTGGCCGAGTTGTAGAACAGGATCACCTTGTCGCCCGCGCGGAAGGTGTGCCCGTTCAGCTCGTGGTCGCGGGTGAGGTTGCGGCGGAACTGGATGACCGGCGTGGAGTACCGCACGATCTCCTCGACCGCGCCGGCGATGCGGCCGTCGAAGTCGGCCAGCAGCAGCTCGCGCTGGCCGGGGTTGTCGCTGAAGAGCGTGAGGCCGTGCGCGATCGCGGTGCGGGTGGTCTCGTTCCCGGCGACCACCAGCAGCAGGAAGAACGTGCCGAACTCCTGCGCGGTGAGCTTCTCACCGTCGATGTTGGCGTTGACCAGCGCCGAGGTGAGGTCGCCGGTGGGCTTGGCGATGCGCTCCTTGCCGAGCCTGGCGGCGATCACGTGCAGTTCCCGGCTGGCGCGGGCGACCTTGGCCAGGCCCAGGCCGGTGCGGATCCTGCCCAGGTCGGGGGTGATGCCGGTGTACTCGGCGTCGGAGTTGCCCAGCACGATGTTGGTCAGCCGCACCACGCGGGGGTAGAGGCTCGCGGGGATGCCGAGCATGTCGCAGATGACCTCGACCGGCAGCCGCACCGCGACCCCGGCGACGAAGTCCCCGGGCCCGGCGGCGATGAGCTCGTCGACGATCCGCGCGGCACGGCTCTGGATGTCGTCCTCGGTCTTGGCGAGCATCTTGGGGCTGAACGCGCGCGACACGATCCGGCGGATCTTGGCGTGCCGCGGATCGTCCATGTTGATCATGGAGTTGACGTAGCGGTCGAGCCACTTCGGCGAGTCGACGACCGTGGTGGCGTTCGGCTCGCTGCTGAAGATCTGCGGGTTGCGGCTGGCCTCGGTGACGTCGGCGTGCCGCACCAGCGCCCAGTACCCCTGCCCGCGGCGGGTGAAGGGGATCGCCGGGTCGGGGAACAGGCGCGGCCCGTCCTGCTCGCGCAGCACGGCGAACGCGGCGGCCCGCTCGTCCAGCGGACGCTGCCAGAACCGCAGGTCACTGAGGTTGATGTCGCCGACCTGTCCGCCGGGCGCCTGGATCGCCACCGCCACACCGCCTTCCCGCAGCCCAACTGACCTTCTCCAGCCCATACTTGGGTAAGTGCTTGGTTACGGTCAATGGGGTGGGGCCTCCTGTGACCCAGGCCACCCCGCCACGAGCGCGGCGCCGATCCGGCCGAGCACCACGCCGAGCGCCCAGCCCGCGATGGCGTCGGTGGGCCAGTGGTAGCCGAGGGTGACGACGGCCACCGCGACGCCCGCGATCAGCACGTGCGCCGCGACGCGGACGCGCCGGGTCGCACCGAGCACGGCGAGGATGAAGATCCAGCAGGCGGCGGCGTTGGCGGCGTGCCCGGACGGATAGGACAGGTACCCGTCCTGGAACAGCAGGTCGGCCCCGGCGAGCGGCGGGGTGCGCGCGAACGCGACCTGCGCGGCCCGGATCGTCAGCTCGGCGCCTACCAGCCAGAGCGCCGCCCTGGCCAGGAAGCCGATGACGCTGCCCGGCCCGCGGTCGCGGTGCCGCCAGGCCACCCACAGGGTCGCCAGCGCCGCGGCGGTGGCCACGATCCAGTACTGGCCGCCGTTGACGACCGTCCGCCAGAAGAAGTGCCAGGCGCCGGTACGCGGTGGCAGCCCGTCGGCGAACACCCAGTGGTCGAACCGCCGCAGCGGCCCGCCGGCGAGCACGTCGACGGTCGCCGCCACCGCGACGACGGCGGCGGCCAGCGGCGGCGCGTACGGCCGCAGCCGGTTGGGAAGGCGCCCGCCCCCCGATCGAGGCACCCGCATACGTCGATCTTGCCTCACCGGCCGGGCGGTCACTCCCCCCGGCGCGCCCGCGGTCTCGGCCCGGGGGGACAATGTCTGCCGTGACCACAACCTCCTCCCCCACCCCTGCCGTGCCCCCGGCCGCCACGGCCTATGACCGCCTCATCGCGCTGCTGGACGAGGCGGGCGCCTCGTACCGGCTCATCGACCACGAGCCCGAGGGGCGCACCGAGCTGGTCAGCGCGATGCGCGGCAACGACGTCGCCGCCGCCGCCAAATGCATCGTGGTGATGGTGAAGCTGGACAAGAAGACCAAGCGGTTCGTGCTGGCCGTCGTGCCGGGCGACCGCCGCGTCGACCTGGGCGCGGTGAAGGCGCTGCTGGGCGGCACCTACGCCGGGTTCGCCACGGCGTCGGTCGCCGAGGAACTGGCGGGCAGCGTCAGCGGCACGATCCTGCCGTTCTCCTTCCATCCCGACCTGGAGCTGGTGGTCGACCCCGCGCTTCTGGAGCACGCCGAGATCTACTTCAACGCGGCGCGGCTGGACCGGTCGATGGCGCTGGCCACCGCCGACTACCGGTCGCTGGCACGGCCGCGCACCGCCGCCATCGCCGAGCCCTCACCGGCCGTCTAGAACGCGCCGTCTAGAACGCCGTCGGGTCAGCGGCGGTAGCTCAGGCCGTGGCCGAACGGGTAGAGGGTCTGGCCGGGGTTGTCACGCGCGGGGATGGTGACGGGCAGCTTCCCGGCCGGGGACAGCTCGCCGAACAGCACCTTGCCGAGGGACCGCATCGCCTCGGCGGTGTAGGAGTAGGTCGCCAGGTAGGTCTGCGCCTCGGGGAAGTAGGCGATGTCGTAGGGGTCGCGGGCGGCGACCACGACGACCGGTTTGCCGGTGGCGATGAGGGCCTTGACCAGGTTCATCTGGCCGGGGCCGTTGTGCGGGGCGCCGGGGGCCGGCTGCTCGATGTCCCAGGCGCGGTTGGTGACGGCGACGATGAGGTCCTGGCCTTGGGCGGCGGCGACGGTCTGCTGGATGCGTTCGGGGGTCGGGCTGACGCCGCTCTCGGACACGGTGGCGGCGGCGCCGCGCTTGGTGAGCTCCTCGCCGAGGAGCCGGGTGGTGGTGGCGCCCCAGCCGGCGACCAGGACCTTGCGGGCGCCGGGGCGCAGCGGCAGCAGCCGCGCGTCGTTCCTGACCAGCGTGGTGGTGCGGTCGGTGGCGCGCTGCGCCACGGCCAGGTGCGCGGGCCGGCCGACGAGCTGGTCGACCTTGGATTCGTCGGCGAACGGGTCGCGGAACAGGCCGCGCTTGTTCTTCAGCGCCAGGATCCGGTAGACCGACTCCTCGATACGGCGTTCGGTGAGCTCACCGTCGCGGACGGCGTTGACGACCGCGTTCAGCTGCACCCGGAACAGGCCGTTGCCGGCGGCGTCGAACGAGGGCGGCTTGAGCAGCACGTCCACGCCCGCCTTGAGCGCCAGTACCGGGACGCGGTCGTCGCCGTACTTGGTCCGCACGCCCTGCATGTCCAGCGCGTCGGTGACGATGACGCCCTTGTAGCCGAGCTTGCCGCGCAGCAGGCCGGTGATGATGGGCCTGGAGAGCGTGGAGGGGTCCTCGGAGGGGTCGAGGGCGGGGTAGATGATGTGCGCGGTCATGATGGAGTCGGCGCCGCGCGCGATCGCGGCCTTGAACGGCGGCAGGTCGACGCGTTCCCACTCCTCGCGGGTGTGGTCGACGCGCGGCACGCTGATGTGGCTGTCCAGGTGGGTGTCGCCGTGGCCGGGGAAGTGCTTGACGGTGCCGGTGACGCCGCCGGCGCGGTACCCGTCGACCTGCGCGGTCACCATCTTCGCCACGAGCGCGGGGTCGGAGCCGAAGGAGCGGACGCCGATGACGGGGTTGGCCGGGTTGACGTTGACGTCGGCGTCGGGCGCGTAGTCCTGGTTGACGCCGATGGCGCGCAGTTCGCGGCCGGTGATGCGGGCGAGGGCCGCGGCGTCGCGGGCGCTGCGCCCGGCCGCCAGCGCCATGCTGCCCGGTGACTGGGTGGCGGGCGGCTGGACGCGCGCGACGATGCCGCCCTCCTGGTCGATGGCGATCGTCGCCGGGATCGGGACGCGGGTGGCCATCGCGGCGCGCTGGATGCCGTTGGAGAACGCGGCGAGCTGCCCCGGGTCGGTGACGTTGGGCGGGTCGGCGGAGTAGTAGATGATGCCGCCCGGCTTGTAGCGCGCGATGAGCTGCGCGGCGTTGTCCAGGCCGTACAGCCTGCGGTTGCGGGCGACGTCGGCGGGGTCGGTGGTGTCGGCGCTCTTGCCGTACACCTGCAGCACGAACAGCTGCGCGGCCTTCTCCTCCAGCGTCATCGACCTGATGAGCCGCAGCAGCCGCCGGTCCTTGCCGCGGTCGGCGGCGTCCGCGTGGGCGGGGACGGCCGTCATGCCCGACAGGGTGAGCGCCGCCAGCGCGGCGGCCAGGGCGGTACGGCGGGGTGTTGAGGCTGCGATGGGCATGAGGGCTCCCTGCGCTCGCTCCGGCGCCGCCCCCGTACGGCAAGGGACACGACCAAGATCGCGTTCCTGCTCGCAACGTAGGCACCCGCGCGGCGCACGTCAACCGTCCCGCTCGCCTTTGTCCCCGGAGTCCCCGGAGTGTTGGTTCTTGGAGCGTCCGTGTTGGCGCCGGGTGCGCAGCCGGGCCGGGACCGGCGGCGGCCCGACGACGGTGAGCGGGTCGTCCTCGACGTCGTACCGGCGGATGTAGGCGCTGAGGAACGCCTGGAGGCTGGCGCCGACGGGCAGCGCGAGCAGCGCGCCGATGGGCCCGACGAGGGCGGTGCCGGCGAGCACCATGCCGAACGCGACGGCGGGGTGCATGTCGAGGGTGCGGGCGGTGATGCGCGGCTGGAGCACGTAGTTCTCGAACTGCTGGTAGGCGATGACGAACAGCAGGACCCACAGGGCGGTCGAGGGGCTCTTGGCGAGCGCCACCAGGGCCGGTGCGGCGCCAGCGAGGTAGGTGCCGACCGCGGGGATGAACTGCGACACCACGCCCACCCACAGCGCCAGGGTGACCGCGTACGGCACCTCCAGGATCGCCAGCGCGATGTAGTGCGCGATGCCGGAGAACAGCGCGAGCAGGGCGCGGGAGTAGATGTAGCCGCCGGTCTTGTCGACGGCGATCCTCCAGGCCCACAGCACCTGGCGCTGGCGGTGCGGGGGCAGCAGCGAGCACACGCTGCGGCGGAACTGGGGTCCCTGCGCCGACAGGTAGAAGGTGAACAGCAGCATCCCCAGCCCCTGGAAGACCACGCCGAGGGCGGTGGCGCCGATCCCCCACACGTTGCCCGCCAGGTCCGAGGCGTGCTTGGACATCTCCTCGGTCATCGTGGGCAGCTTGGACAGCAGCGTGTCCTGCGACAGCCGGGTGCCGAACGTGTCGTTGATCCAGGAGATGAGCTGGTCCACGTAGCCGGGGAAGCCGTTGGCCAGGTTGGTGGCCTGCGCGACGATCAGCGAGCCCAGCACGCCGATGAAGGCGGCCGACACCGCGGTGAGCACCAGGAACATCGCGCCGGTCGCCCAGCCGCGCCGCCAGCCCCGGTCGGCGAGCCAGTTGACGGCGGGCTCGATCGCGAGTGCCAGGAACAGCGAGGTCAGCAGCAGCAGCAACATCCCGCGGAGCTTGCCGAGCAGCCACAGCCCGCCCGCGAACATCAGCACGGTCGTGGCCGCGAGCACGAACGCCTTGGGCAGCCACAGCGGCATCGCCCGCGCCGGGCCGGGGGCCGGCGGGTCCTTCGGATGCGCCATTCCGGCACGCTAACCGCGGCCGCCCTCACCTTTCCCGGGGCCGCGCCACCGCTGTGGAGGGTTCTTTGCCGAGCCTTCGTCTCGCCCGTACGGAGGATGCGCGAGGGCGGTGCCGCAGGCCAGGATGCCTGCCATGGGAGAGATCTTCACGCACCGGCTGCGGGTGCGCTACAGCGAGTGCGACCAGCAGGGCGTTGTGTTCAACGGGCAGTATCTGTTCCTGTACGACGTGGCGCTCACCGAGCTGTGGCGGGAGGCGATCGGCCCCTATCCCGATCCGGTCGAGGCCGGCTACGACCTGGTGGTGGCGGAGTCGCGGATCCGGTACCGGGACGGCGCGCGGTTCGACGAGCTGATGGACGTGCGGATGCCGGTGGTGCGGCTCGGCACCACCAGCATGATCGTGCGGCCGGAGTTCCGGGTGGGCGAACGGCTGATCGCCGACGGGGAGGTGCGGCACGTGTTCATCGACCCGCCGACCAAGCGCAAGAAGGAGATCCCCCCGGACGTGCGGCTGGCCCTGGAGTCCTATCTGGTGGAGCCCGGCGCGGCGGAGCAGGCCTCCGGCGCGGAGGCGGGTGCGGGACGGGCGGCCGGCGCCTCGTCGGGCGCATGATCGTTCCAAAGACGAATCCCAAATGTGGAATCAGGGTTTCGCCCGACGTGCCCGGCTCAGTTCCCGCATGACGATTCAAGTGGTCCCGGGCCACCCGGGGCAACCGGTTTACGCGATCGCCCGGGCGAACAGGGAGGCGTAGACGGGCCGTCCGCCGTCGGTGACGACCTGTCCGGCCAGTGCGGCGCCGGTCACGGTGGACAGCCGCAGGCCGAGGTAGCGTTCCTCCTCCTGAAGGCGCGCGTCTCCGGCGGGGACGGCGGCCACCCAGCCGGCGGCCTCGGCGGTGCGGGCGGCGCGGTCACGGACCAGCTCGGCGCGCAGCGACGTCAGGTCGGCCGCGTCGTAGGGGGCGGCGTCTCCGGCGGCGGGCGGCGGTTCGGCGTGCCAGGCGGCGGCGCCGTAGGCGAAGCACACCAGCGCCATCCATACCTCGGCGAAGTAGACCGGGTCGGGTGCCAGTTCCAGGCCGGCGAACCGGCCGCCGATGAAGAACAGCGCGCCGAGCTGGCCGGGCTGCGGTTCCAGCCGGCTCTGGAACTGGGTGAGGACGGCGCGCTTACGCGACAGCACCTGCTCCAGGTGGCCGCGCCGTGGCAGGCCGTAGCGCCGGTTGAGCTCGGCGATGTCGTGCCACAGCTTGCTGTAGCCCTCGACGCCGCGCAGCTCCAGCGCGCGGGCGCGCAGTTCGACGGGCAGCACGAAGAACCACTGGTCGCGTTCGGTGAGGTAGCCGCCCTGGCTCTCCTGCACGCAGCAGGCGTCCTCGAACATCACCGCGGCGCCGGGCGCCAGGAACGCCGAGCGGCACAGGGCGTGGTTCTGCGCGGCGTCCTGGATGTAGCCGATGTGGAGGGGGACGATCGCGACGCCGTGGGCCGAGCCGTTGCGCAGCTCCACCCGCCCGTACCCGGCGACCTGCGTCAGCTTCAGGCCCGAGCGGGGCGGCACGATGCCGGGGTAGGCGGGCCCGGTGATCGGGATCATCGTGAGCGCGCCCGCCCGCTGCGGGGCGCCGAGCCGGTAGCCGGCCAGGTCGAGCGGCCCTGGCAGGAGCGGCGCGAGCGGTTCGAGCCTGTCGGTGGTGGTCATGCGGCGATGCCTCCCAGCTGTGCGGCCTGCCGGTCCAGGGTGTCGAGGCGGGCGCGCATGGCGGCGCGCAGCCAGGGCCCGCCCGCCGCGCAGTGGCCGAACATCCAGGGCAGCAGCTCGGTGAAGTCGTCCTGGTGCCAGAAGCCGCGCTGGGGCAGCGCGGGCGCGGGGCGGCGCAACGTGAGGTCGTCGGCGCCGGTGAACTGCGCGTGGCAGAACACCACCGGTGTGGTGACGCCGGCGCGCGGCAGCGTCGCCGCGACGCGGGCCAGGTCGCCGGGGAACAGGTTCTCGTAGCCGTCGGAGATGACGGCCACCAGGTCGGGGGCGGCGGTGAGGGCGTCCAGCACGCCGGTGGCCAGGTCGGTGGCGCCGGCCGGGGCGTGTTCGTGTCCGCCGACCTCGACGACCTCCAGCCGGGCGCAGACCCGCGCCAGCACCATCCGCAGCGCGGCGGCCTGCGACAGCACGGCCCATTCGCGTTCGCCGTAGCCGCGCATGGAGGCCGAGGCGTCCAGCACGAGCGCGACGGTGCCGTCGAAGCGCGGCAGCGCGGCGGTGGCGGCGGCCACGTACCGGCCGAGCGCGACGCGCAGGTCGTCGGCGTGCGGATCGTCGGCCTGCGAGCCGTGGGCGTGTGAGCTGTGGGCGTGGCCGCCGCGGTACAGGTGGACGAGGGTGGCGGCGATGTCACCGCGGTTGGTGGCGGTGACGACGGGGCTGCGTTCGCGGCCGGGGTCGAGGGCGAGCACCGGCTCGTACGGCAGGACCACCCCGTGCCGCGCGTGCTCGCCCGCGCCGTACAGCGCCCGCACGCGCGGCATCGCCGTGTGCGGCGCGGTCAGGAACCTCAGCAGGCGCCGCCGCAGGTAGTCCGAGCCGGTGTCGCCGTCGCCGATGCGGCGGGCGCAGCCGCGCGCTGTGGCCTTGCCGAGGGCGTGCTCGAAGCAGTCGACCAGGGCGGGGCGGCGCGCGGCGATGATGACGTCGGCCTCGGGGTGTTCCAGGACGAACCGCAGCGCGGTGCGGGTGGTGTGCTTGTGGTTGGCGCGCAGCCGCCGCAGCCCGAGCAGGACGGTGATGACGGCGGCGGGCGGCAGCGCGAGGGTGAGGACGCGGGCGACGCGGGCGAGCGTGCCGCGGGTGGCGTCGTCCAGGCCCGCCTGGGAGGCGGCCAGCAGCTGCAGCAGCACCCGCGCGCGCTGCCAGGGCAGGACGCCGGGCGCGAGCCCGAGCAGCGCGTAGCCCTCGGGGTCGTCGGTGTAGGCGGCGCGGTGGAAGTCCGCGTCGTCCCAGCACAGCGTGCCGCCCCGGGGAAGGCTCAGCGCGCCGGTGTGGGTTTCGAGGTGGGCCAGGAGTGTGGGGGTGTCCATGAGTGCCTCCGCAATCATGGAGTTTAAGAATCGCCGGGAGTGCCCCGACACCTATTTTTCGTCGGCCTCGTCACTCGCGGGGCGCGCGGCGTAGTCCCCCAGTCCCTGTTCGAGCAGGTCGAAGACGCGGCGGGCGTTGGCGTAGACCGCCTCGCGCATTTCCGCCAGGCTCTGGCCGGCCAGCTTGCGCCGCTGGATGTCGTCGATGAGCTCCCAGTGCGCGGCGAAGATCATGGCGGCGGCGATGCGGGGGGTGATGTCGTCGGGGTCGGCGCCGGTCTCCTCGGCCAGCAGCCCGGCGACCCGGGCCTGGGCCTCCAGGCCGATCTCGCGTGCGCGGGCGGTGAGGGCGGGGCTGTCGCGGACGGTCTTGGCCCAGACGTCGGCGCCCTCGTGGAAGGCGGTCTGGTAGCTGTTGCGGTCCAGGCCGTCGAGGAACTCGCGGCGGAACACCGCGACGACCGGCTCTCCCGGCGCGCGGCCGCGCAGGGCGCGTGCGGCCTGCTCGGTCACCTCGCCCTGCCGGTCGAAGAACAGGTCCTCCTTGGTCTTGAAGTAGTTGAAGACCGTGTTGACCGACACGTCGGCGTGGCGGGCGACGTCGGCGACGGTGACGTTGTCGAACCCGCGCATCATGAACAGCCCGGTGGCGATGTCGGAGATGCGCCGCCGGGTCTGGCGTTTCTTGCGCTCGCGGAGCCCGAGCTCCGGCGCGTCCGTCTCGTCGACTTCGCCCATGCCCGGAGTCTATCCAAACTGGAATGACTTAAAATTTGGTGTCACTTAAAGTTTGTGGTTACTGTGGTGTTCGTCATCGACGTTCGCGGGAGGCGATTGTGATCGAGGCGAGCGGGCTGGCCCGCACGTTCACCGGCAGGCACGGCACGGTCGAGGCGGTGCGCGGCGTCGACCTGCGGATCGGGCCCGGCGAGATCGTCGGCTTCCTGGGGCCCAACGGCGCGGGCAAGACGACCACGCTGCGGATGCTCACCACGCTGCTGGCGCCGACGGCGGGCAGCGCCACCGTCGCCGGGCATGATCTGCGCGGTGACCCGGCGGGCGTACGCCGCCGCATCGGCTACGTCGCGCAGGGCGGCGGCACCGACCCGGCGGTCCCGGCCGGCGAGGAACTGGACCTGCAGGCACGGCTGTACGGGGTGCCCGACCCCCGCGAGCGGATCACCAAGCTGTGCGCGCGGCTGGAGCTGGAGGGCATGCTGGACCGGCCCGCGGGCGCGCTGTCGGGCGGGCAGCGCAGGCGCCTGGACATCGCGCTGGGGCTCGTCCACCGGCCGCCGCTGGTGTTCCTGGACGAGCCGACGACCGGGCTGGACCCGCAGAGCCGCGGCAACCTGTGGGAGCACATCCGGCGCCTGCGCGGCGAGGACGGCACCACGGTCTTCCTCACCACGCACTACCTGGACGAGGCCGACGCGCTGTGCGACCGGATCTTCATCATCGACCACGGCCGGATCGTCGCCGAGGGCACGCCGGCCGAGCTGAAGCGCCGCGTGGCCGGCGACGTGGTCACCCTCGACCTCGCCGGCGGGCCGGACGGCGCCGCCCGCGCCCGGTCCGCGCTGTCGGGCCATCCCGCCGTGCGGCAGGCCACCGTCACCGGCGGCACCGTCCGGCTGACCGTGGAGGACGGCGACCAGGCGCTGATGGGGCTGGTCCGCGCCCTGGACGCGGCCGGGGCCGACCTGGTCTCGCTGCGCCTGTCGCGCCCGACGCTCGACGACGTCTTCTTCACCGTCACCGGCCGCTCGCTCCGCGACGCCGCCTGAACCCCCGTCTGGATCCGCCGTCCGGACCCCGCCCGTCCGGACCCCCCGAGAGGAGCCCGCTGTGTCCCTGGCCCGTACGGTGCGCGACACCGGCCTGATCTTCCGCCGTCATCTGCGGCAGACGCTGCGCAGCAAGGTGGCGATCGTCTTCGGCATCGTGCAGCCGCTGCTGTATCTGGTGTTGTTCGGCCCGCTGCTGACGAGGATGACCGGCGCCGGCGGGTTCGGCGGCGCCGACGCCTGGCAGGTGTTCGTGCCCGGCGTGCTGGTGCAGCTCGCGCTGTTCGGCGCGGGGTTCGTGGGGTTCGGCCTGATCGCCGACCTGCGTTCGGGGGTGGTCGAGCGGCTGCGCGTCACCCCGGCCAGCCGCGTGGCGCTGCTGCTGGGCCGGGTGCTGCGCGACACGCTGGTGCTGACCGTGCAGGCGGTGATGCTGGTGGCGGCCGGGCTGGCGATGGGACTGCGCGCCCCGGCCGCGGGGCTGGCGGCGGGGCTGGTGCTGGTGGTGCTGCTCGCGGTCGCCTGCGCGTCGCTGTCGTACGTGCTGGCGCTGATGACGCGGTCGGAGGACGCGTTCGCGCCGCTGCTGTCGGCGGTGACGCTGCCGCTGATGCTGCTGTCGGGGATGCTGCTGCCGATGAGCATGGCCCCGCGCTGGCTGGACGTGGTCTCGCACTTCACGCCGTTCCGGTACGTGGTGGAGGCGGTGCGCGCGGTGTTCCGCGGCGACTACGCCAGCCTGGCGGTGGCCGAGGGCACCGCGGTGACGGTGGTGCTGCTGGTGGCGTCGCTGGCGCTCGGCACCCGCCGCTTCCGCCGCGAGAACGCCTGAGGGCCGGTCAGCGGTCGACGGCGTGGACGGCGGCGTGAGGTGGCCCCGGCGTGTCGGGCACGCTCGGCCCGGTGCTCGTTCCGGCGCCCGTTCCGGCGGCCGGTCCGGCGGTGACGCTCGCCGCGGCGAGGTCGCGGGCGCTGACGGCGCGTTGCGCGATGAACGCGCCGGCCAGCACGACCGCGCCACCGGCCAGCTGCACCGGCGTCAGGCGCTCGCCGAGCGCGGCCCAGGCGATGAGGGTGGCGGCGACGGCCTCGGTGTAGCAGATCGCGCCGGCGACCTCGGCCGACAGCCGCTGCACCGCGGCCACGCCCGCCAGATACGCCAGCACGGTGCTGACCACGATGATCCAGGCGGCCAGCAGCCAGCCGGGCGCGGCGTGGTCCCCGACGGGCACCCGCGCGCCCAGGACGTCCCACGGCAGGGCCCACGGGGCGGCGATCGCGGCGAGCGCCACGGCGGCGACGACGGTCCCGGCGGCGGTGGTGACGAGCGGGTCGACGCCGCCGGTCAGCCGTTCGATCAGCAGGAAGTAGGTGGCCTGGCAGGCGGCGGCGCCCAGCCCGGCCAGCAGCCCGAGCGTGTCCAGCCGCAGCCCGGTCCAGACCTGCACGACCATGGCCAGGCCGGCCATGGCCACGGTGATCCCCAGCAGCGCGGTGCGGTGCACGGGCGCGCGGCGCACCAGCCGGATCCAGGCCAGCACCAGCAGCGGCCCGGTGAACTCCAGCAGGATCGCGATGCCCACCGGCAGCCGCGAGGCGGCCACGAAGTAGAACGCCTGGCAGCCCGCCACACCGGTGATCCCGTAGGCGATCACCGGGCGCAGGTGCGGCCGCAGCGCGCGCAGCCACGCGGTGCCGCGCAGCGCCAGCACCAGCGGCACGAGGACGAGCGCGGCGCCGGCCAGGCGCAGCCACACCGCCTGCAGAGGCGTCAGCCCGGCACTGATCAGCGCCTTGCCGAACGGCCCGGAGGCGCCGAAGCACACCGACGAGATCACCGCCAGGACCAGCCCCCAGGTCTTGGCGCGCGCCGCACCGCCCGTTCCCGCGTCAACCCGCACGTCCGCCGCCATGCCACCTCCTCGCGCGCCGCCATGCCCGAAATTCATGAGCATAGTCCCATAACACTCATTACAGGTCGAGGTCGTGATCGGCGATCATGACCGCCGATCCGGCGGGGCGCACTAGTATCGCCGCGTGAGCTGGCAGGGGGCCGGGGCGGGACCCGGCGGAACCGGGAGCGGCGCGGCGACGGGGGGCGGCGCGGCCGGCGACCTCTTCACGGCGGTGGAGGCGAACGTCCGGGAGCTGGTGACCTCGGCGTGGTGGCAGACCGCCCCCGCCCAGCAGCGCGCCGAGCAGACCGTCGCGCGCATGCTGTGGGGGGCCGGCGAGTGGTGGCTCTACGGCGCGTGGGGCCGCTGGTACCGCTGCGGCCTGGACGGCAGCTGGCATCCCAGCCCGCCGCCGGCCGACCCGGCCGACCGCCGGGTGGCGGTGCCCGCGCCGCGCGGCGCGGCGACCCCGCCGGTGCCTCCGCAGCTGTTCCCGACCGGCCCGGACCTGTCGGCCGGGCGGGTGTCGTCGCTGGGGTTCCTCGGCCCGCCGCCCGACACCTCGGTGGTGGCGCCGGTCCAGCAGGCGATCACGACCGCGCTCGCGGTCAACCCCGCGCAGTTCGCCCAGCAGGACCCCACGTTCGCGCCGGGCACGCCCAGCACGATCGCGGCCGCGTGGGCGGCGCTGCTGTGGTGCGCCGGATCGCCCGTGGCGCTCACCGAGAACCCGCTGATCGAGTCGTTCGTCCCGTTCCTCACCACGCCCGCCGAGCGGCTGCACTGGATGATGCCGCCCGACTTCAGCACGCTGGCCGGCTACTACATCAGCAGGCTCGGCGCGGGCGACGCCGGCGGCGCCGCGCACATCGCCCGGGTGATGTACGAGGTCGCGGCGGGTCTGCAGGGCGACCCGCGGTTCCGGCCCGGCGCCGACGCGCTGGCCGCCGTGACCGCCGCGTCGCTGCGGCTCGTACCGCAGGACCTGGCCACCGCCCGCTACGGACCGGCCGCGGTGCTGCAGGAGTGGCGGCGCCGCTGCCCGGCCGAGTACGCCACCCCCATGGTGCGTGACGCCGCGCCGGGCGAGTACCTGCGGCTGGCGCTGTACGACCTGCAGCAGATCGTGGCGGGCCTGACCGGGCCGCGGCAGGCGCCCGCGGGCCGCGGCCACGACGAGGTGCGCCGCGCGGGCATCGCCGTGCTCGCCGCCGACCTGCAGGCCGCGCCGCACGTGCTGCCGGCGCTGCAGCGCTGGCTCGACCCCGACAGCGCCCGCACGCTGCAGGCCGTGCTGGCCGACCCCGGCAGCCCGCTGCGCGAGCTGTGGCCGCGCGACGGCCGCCTGCCAGAGCCGCTGCGTTCCACCGACGCCGACGCGCTGGCGGCGCTGCTGGCCACCACCTACACCCTCGGCCTGACCTGGTGCCGCCTGGCGCAGGTGTCGCCGCCGGCGATGGGGTTCGCGGTGCCGCAGGCGACCGCGGCCGAGCTCACCGGCACCGGCCTGCACTCGCCGCCCTCCACCGACGAGCTCAGCGCCTGGGACATCATCAAGGCCGCCCGCGCCCATCTGGCCTCCGAACGCGAGCAGGCCGCCGACGCCGCCGTCGCGCCGCTGCCGCCGCAGCCTGAGGCGCCCGCTCCCGCGCCGCCTCCCCCGCCACCGCCGGCCGCGCCCGTTCCCCCGCCGGCGCCGCCCGCAGCCGAAGCGGCACCCGAGCCGCCCACGCCACCGCCGCCCACGCCGCCGCCGCCCGCGCCGCGGGCGTCCGACGCGGCTGCCGACGAGCCCGCCGCGCCCGCGTGGCCGCAGGCCGACGCCGCCGAAGCGGTCCCGGCCTGGCCGGGCGAGGCCGAGGCCACCCAGCTCGACCCCGGCGCCGGAGCGACCCAGCTCGACCGCGCCGCGGCCCCCGCCTGGCCGGCCGGTGACGCACCCGCCGCCCAGCCCGCGCCGCCGGTGCTGCCGCCGCCCCCGGCGCCGGTCTCCGAGCCGCCGCCGCCGGTGCCGCCCGCCGCCGCGCCCGAGCCGGGCACGCAGGTCGCCGAGGCGTACGGCATCCGCTTCCTGTGCGGCGCCGACGACATCGAACGGGTCGTCACCGAGGTGCGGCGCCGCGGCAAGTGGGCCAAGGGGCTGCGCGGCCAGGAGGTGTCCAGCGCCTCGGTTCCCGCGCTGCTGCTGATCGGCGCGGTGTCGTGCGGGCAGCGCCGCCTGGCGCGCATGGTCGCGCGTGCCCTCGCCGAGGTGGAGGTGTCCAGCGGCGAGGTCCACGGCATGCACGCCGAGGAGCTGCGCGAGGCCGGGCCCGACGGGCTGCGCGGCGCGCTCGACGAGCACGCCGGGCACGTCCTGCTGCTGGAGGGCCTGGACGGCCTGATCCTCGACGACGCGCAGGGCCCCGCCTACGCCGCCGCGATCTACCGTGCCCGGCTGGAGGGCGTCAGCGACACCGCGCTGCTCGGCACGTGCGAGCCCGACCGGGTCGGGGAGTTGTCGGCCGCCGCGCCCGAACTGGTCGCCGACCTGCGCGCGGTGCGGCTGCCCGACCTGGGCGCGCCGCGTCCGCGCACGCGGCTGCTGGGGCTGCTGGCCGAGGAGCGGCGGCTGCGGCTGGGTCAGGACGCCTGGGAGATCGTGCACCGCGACATGGCCGCGCTGCACGGCCGCGGCCGGCTCACCGGCGCGCGTCTCATCGAGGCCTACCTGGACCGCGCCGCGACCCGCGGCCTGGGGCGGGCCCCGGCGACGCAGGCGATCGGCAGCGGGCCGGCGCTGACGCTCACCAAGGCCGACTTCGACGGCGTCGCGGCGGAACTGTCTCCACGCTGACGCTGAAAAATGTCAGTGCCGCGCGTCACGATGGTGGGGTGAACCGTGCGGACCGGTTGCTGGCCCTGACCGCCGAGCTGCGGGCCGCGGCGCCCGAGCCGCTGCCCGCCGACGCCCTCGCCGCCCGCCTGCGGGTGAGCGTGCGCACCGTTCGCCGCGACCTGGAGCTGCTGACGCACGGCGGCCTGCCGGTCCGGCTCGAGCGCGGCCGCGGCTATGTGCTGCCGCCCGACGAGCCGCCGCGTCCGCTGAGCGAGGCCGAGTCCCTCGTGGGGCCGGTCCGCCGCACCCTGTCCGACGCCGTGCGGGGCCGCCGGGTGGTGCGCCTGGTCTACACCGACCAGTCCGGTGTGCGCACCTGCCGCGACGTCGAGGCGCACGGCCTGGTCACCGCGCCGCAGGCCGAATACCTCGTCGGCTGGTGCCGCATGCGCGACGGGCCCCGCATGTTCCGCGTCGACCGGATCGGCGCCGCCTACCTCAGCGGCCGTGAGGCGGGCCTGCGCGACCTGGACGACCTGCTGGCCGCGCTGCGCGTCCCGTTCCCCCGCACGCCGCCGGAGGAGGCGCCGCGCGGGCCCGCCGGCGCCGAGCGGGCCCGCGCGTGGACCCTGGACCGGCTGCGGCATGTCCGGGGCCGTCTCGCCGACACCCTCGCCGAGGTCCGTTCCCACCGTGAGGGCGCCGCGGCGCTGCGCGCGGTGCTGGGCCACCTCACCGAGTGGACACGCTGGCAGGCCGCCGCCGTCCGCGCCGCCACCGACGGCTCCCCCTCCCCCACGTTCCCGGCGTTCGAACGTGACCTGCCCTACGAGACGCGCGAGCAGCTGATCCAGGACGCGATGGCGCTGCGTTCCCTCGGCGAGCTGGCGCGTGGCCTGGAGGGTGTGCTGGACGACGTGGCCCGGTGGGCGGCCGACTGCGACGACGCGTTGTGGGACGTCCCGCTGCGCGACCCCGCCGACCCGTCCCGGCGGCGCCCGCTCGCCGACCTGCTGGCCGGCTGGCGCGGCCCGCTCGCCCACATCGAGTGGCACCTGGACCGCCTCACCGACGGCCCGCCCGCGGCCGAGCTGGACGCCGACGACGAGGGCGTCTGGGTCGTGGACCGCTGCCCCCTGCAGACCTGACCGCCGCGCGCAGCGCCACGCGCCCGCGGCGATCCCGCTCGCGCCTCGTACGGAGGCGACGTGCCACGGCGTGGCGCAGATTGAGGACGGCGGCTCGGCGTAGGCCGTCAGCGGGTGGTGTTGATCAGGGCCGGGCCGTTCCAGCTGGGCAAACGTCCGTTCCGGTACGTGGGAATGGTCGTGGGGCGCCGGCCCGTTGTCGTGACGTGGGTGCGATGGAGCTGGACGAGGGCGGTGTCCTGGTCGTGGATGACCAGGCCGAGGTACGGGAGGCGCTGGCCGAGGGGTTGCGGATCGCCGGATACGAGGTCCGTGCCGAGGCCGACGGGGAGGCCGCGCTGCGTGCCGCCGCGGCCTGGCACCCCGATGTGATGATCGTCGATGTGATGATGCCGGGCACCGACGGGCTGGCGGTCTGCCGTGCGCTGCGGGCCCGTGGCGACCGGACCCCGGTGCTGGTGCTCACCGCCCTCGGCGCCGTCAGCGACCGGATCGAGGGGCTGGACGCGGGCGCCGACGACTATCTGAGCAAGCCGTTCGACCTCGGGGAGCTGGTGGCGCGGGTGCGTGCCCTGCTGCGCAGGTCCCGGCCCGGCCCGGCGCGGGGGTTCGCCGATCTCACCGTGGACGCCGAGACCCGGACGGGCTGGCGTGGCGAGCGCAGGATCGAGTTCACGCTCACCGAGTGGAGCGTGCTGGAGGTGCTGCTGGAGCACCCGGGCCGGACCCTGAGCCGCGGTCAGATCGGGGAGCGGGTGTGGGGCCTGGACTTCGGGCCCTCGTCCAACTCGCTGGAGGTCTACATCGGCTACCTGCGCCGCAAGCTCGAAGCCGGAGGCGAGCCGAGGCTGGTGCACACGGTGCGGGGCCTGGGCTACCGGCTGGGCGAGAGGTGAGCGGCGGCCTGGCCGCGCGGTGGCGCCGGTCGCGGCTGCGGTCCCGGCTGGCGGTGACGACGGCGGGGGTGATGGCGCTGATCGTGGCGGGCCTGACCACCGGCGTGTACATCGCGGTGCGCCACGAGCTCGACTGGCAGCTGAACCTCAGCCTGCGCAGGCACCTGGACGACCTGAGGGAAAGACCGGACCCGTGGCTGCGGACGGTGACCACGCCGTGGACGTCCTCGGCCTCGTGCTCGCTGCGCGGCACGAACGTGTGCGCCCAGACGATCCCGGCCGGGACGCCGCCGGGGACGATGGGAGACTCGGGCATGCCGGTCACCGCCGACGCGGCCCGGGTCGCGGCGGGCCGGTCGAGTTCGGCCTACTCCGACGTCGAGGTGAACGGGGCTCGCGGGCGGGCGCTGACGATCCCGGTCGAGGGCGGCGCGCTGCAGGTGGCGATCCAGGCGCAGACCTACGCCAACTCGGTGGCGCGGCTGAAGGTCCTGCTCGGGGTGCTGGGCGCGGCGGGGGTCGTGCTGGCCGCGGGCGGCGGCTGGCTGGTGGCCCGTGCCGGGCTCGGCCGGGTGAGCCGGCTGACCGACACCGCCGAGCTCATCGCCGCGACCGGTGATCCGCGGCGCAGGTCGGAGCTGCCGGTCGCCGACGGTGCGCCGGGCCGCGACGAGGTCGCCCGGCTCGCCGCGTCGTTCGACACCATGCTGGACGTGCTGGAACGGTCGCTGGCCGCGCGCCGCCAGCTCGTCGCCGACGCCTCGCACGAGCTGCGCACCCCGCTGACCGCGCTGCGGACCAACATCGACATCCTCGGTTTCGGTGACCGGATCACCCCGGGTCAGCGTGAGCGGGCGGTCACCGCGCTCGACGGGCAGCTGCGCTCGATCACCGATCTGGTCAACGACCTGGTGGAGCTGGCCCGCGGCAAGGAGCCGCCCGCGCTGCTGGAGGACGTGCGCCTGGACGAACTGGTGCTCGGCGTCGTGCGCGCCGCCCGCGCCAACTGGCCGCACGTGGTCTTCGAGGCCGAGACGGGCGAGGCGGTCGTGTCCGGCGTTCCCGCGCGCCTGGCGCGGCTGGTCTCCACCGTCCTGGACAACGCCACCAAGTTCAGCCCGGACGGCGGCACCGTGGAGGTCAAGGTCACCGCGGGCGACGGCGCGGAGCTGACGGTCCGCGACCACGGCCCGGGGATCGCCGCCGAGGACCTGCCGCACGTCTTCGACCACTTCTACCGGGCGCGCAGCGCCCGCGCCCTGCCCGGCTCGGGACTCGGGCTGGCGATGGCCCGCCAGATCGCGGTCTCCCACGCGGCCGTCCTGGACGCCGAGAACGCCCCCGGCGGCGGCACCCTGATCCGGCTGCGCTTCCCCGGCCAGGGCTAGCGGCTCGCGTCCGCCCAGGCCTGGACCCGGTCGGCCTGGCCGGTGCGGCGCGGCCGGCCGAGGCCGCCGACGGCCGCCTTGACCAGCGGCGGGGCCAGCCGGCAGGTCAGAGCCGAGCCGGCGGTGTCGCGGTGACCGAGGACCACCCCGTACACCAGCACCGGGACGCCCGCCTTGCGGGCCAGCGCCAGGAACACGAAGTTGCCGCCCGCCGCGCCGGTGTAGCCGGTCTTGCCCGCGATGATGCCCTCGCGCCCGAGCGCCAGGTTGGTGGTGGGGCGGCGGCCGGCCGTGCCCGGCGCCTCGAACCACGGCCGGGACGCGGTCTCCAGGAACCCCGGCAGCCGCGACGCCGCGCGCAGCAGGACGAGCTGGTCGGCCGCCGTGCTGACCGTCGCGGCGTCGAATCCGCTGGGGTCGGTGTAGCGGGTGTCGTTCATGCCCAGCTCACGGGCCGCGGCGTTCATCTTGGCGACGAACGCGCGCTCGCTGCCGGCGTCCCAGCGGGCGATCTCGTGGGCGAGGTTGTTGGCCGAGACGGTGAGCAGCGCTTCCAGCGCCTGCCGCTGGGTGTAGCGCTCCCCTGCCCGGACGGGCACCAGCGACTCCTGCCGGGCGAGCCGTTCGCCGTACCGTGCGGCCTCCTCGGCGGAGACGGTGAAGACCGGACCGCCGCGGCCCGGCGGCAGCGGCCGGTCCTTGAGGAAGACGTAGGCGGTCATGACCTTGGCGACGCTGGCGATCGGCGTCGGCTTCCGGGAGCCGTGCAGCCGCGTGCCCGGCACCCCTTCGACGCCCAGCGCCCCCCGCGCGTCCGGCGGCCACGGCAGGCCGGCGCCGCCTCCGGGCGGCGCGGCCGGTCCCGCGGTCCGCGCGGCCAGCGTGAAGGACCCCGCCGTGATCACCATGACCAGGCCCGCGGCGCCCATCGGCAGGCCCCAGCGCCGTCTTCCCATCCCGTTGATCTCCGTCATGGGCGCGACGGTAGGAACCGGCGATAAGACCAACCTGAGAGCCTGTCAGCACGTGACCACAAGGAGTGACGACAGGTGTCGGCGCCCTACGGCCACGACTGGAGGACGAGCGGCGGGTGCGGTGGTGCGGCAGGCGGGGGGTGGGCAGTGTGCTGCGCTCCTGGTGCTGGGTGCGCGGGAGGCCTGTCGTTCGGGCGTCAGGTCAGGCGGGTGCGGCCGTTGGGGGTGTGGCCGTTGGCGGTGTGGAGCAGGCGTGTGAACCAGACGGTCTTGCCGGGATCTTCGGGGCGGCAGCCGAACTCCGATGCCAAGGCGGCGACCAGGAGCAGCCCGCGGCCTTGTTCGGACCAGTCGAGCAGGGGCGGGGAGGAGGGGCTGCCCGGGGCGGCGGGGTTGTCGTCGGTGACTTCGGCCACCACGCGGGCGCCGTCGAGGCGCAGCCGGAGCCTGACGGGGCCGGCGCCGTGCACGATCGCGTTGGTGATGAGCTCGTCGACCATCAGCACGATGTCGTCGACGGCGGCGGGGTCGGTGATCCGCCAGGCGTGCAGGGTCTCGCCGGTGAGCGCGCGCGCCAGCGACGCGGTGCGGGCCTCGGCGGCCAGTTCCCAGGCCGCGTGGTGGCCGGACGTCGTCGGTTCCCCGGTCCCGAGCCGTTTCGTACTCAATGCCCCGACTCCTCACATTGCGGGTTGCCGCAGGTCGGCACCCACCTGGCATGTTCCCGGCCCGCGCCGGGGCGATAGGGCCCCGTCTTCAGATCTGGCCCGGCCGGGACTTCCCCGTACCCGTGGTGGTCACGGTGCGTGCGTGCCGGTCATCCCCTGCGTTTCGTCACAAGAAGGGACGCTCCGCCGCGCGGGCGGGTGCACGTTCATACATAATCCTCACTTCCCGGTCAGGTGATCGGCGGCGGGATGGAACAGGCACCCCGCGGATGCCGTTATGGTGGGGGTGTCGGTGTGGCATGTGTCCCCCGGGCTCTACACAACGCCTTCGTGGAATACCGCCGGGCCGCAAGGCCTGGGCCGGAGCCACGTTGTGCCTTTCGCCGTGAGGCGACCACCACACCGGCCTGACGTCGGAGGCCCCGGCGAGAGGTTTCTCTCGCCGGGGCCTCCGGTGTCGTCAGGAGATCGCGGTCTTCAGGAGATCGCGGTGATGACTGCGGACACGACCGCCGTCACCACTCCGATCGCGGCGACGACGATGGCCGCGATCAGGCGGATCCGGCGGCGCCGCCGCTCGTGGCCGAGCCTCGACAGGCGATGGGCCAGCCGCGGGTCGTCCTCGCGGAGCTGGATCTCGATCTCGGCGAGGATCCGCTGCTCTTCCATCGACAGCGCCATGCCATACCTCCGGGGGGCGTCAGGTGCTGTGTTCCTCCCCCGCGAGCAAGATCATTATCCACCCCGGACGGTAACCGTTGCGCCACGACCGGGGGCGCTCTCGTGATGCAACCGGTCCAGTGCGGTCACGTAGTAGGTGTAGGTCCTGCCGGGCTTGGCGGTGGGATCGGCGATGCCGCCGCCGCGCACGCTGGCCAGCAGCGTCGCCGGATCCACCGGGGCGCAGGCGGAGCGGCGGCCCTCGGCGCGGTAGACCGCGTACGCCGTGGCGTCCTTGGACTCCCGCCACCGCACGCGCACGCCCTGGCCGTCACTCTCCGCCGTCACCGTGCGGGTGGGCGCGGGCGCCTTGCCGCCGCGTCCGGGCACCGCGGGCGGGATCGCGGGACGCGCGTAGTGGTCCTTGCGCAGGCGTTCGGCGAAGCCGCGCCGGTTGGCGGCCAGGTCGGCGGCGCTGAAGTACACGTCGCCGCGTACGCCGGGGTAGCGCTGGTTGAGGGTCAGGTGCCTGGACAGCTCGGTGGGCTTCTTCCAGGTGGCGTCCTGGCCGACGCGGTAGCCGGCCTGCCCGATCGTCAGCTGCACCTTGGTGCCGGCGACCTGCCGCGCCCACCAGTCGACCAGCCGCGCGTAGTCGGCGCGCGAGTCGCCGATGGGCCAGTACAGCTGCGGCGTGACGTAGTCGATCCAGCCGTTGCGGATCCACTTGCGGGTGTCGGCGTACTGGTCGGAGTAGCTCTGCAGCGCCCGGGTCGCCGAGCCCGCCGGGTCGGAGGTGGAGTTGCGCCACACCCCGAACGGGCTGATCCCGAACCGCACCCACGGCTTGGCCTCGTGGATCTTCTGCGAGAGGCCGCGCACCATCGTGTCGACGTTGTGGCGCCGCCAGTCGGCCTTCTTCATGCCCTTGCCGTAGGTCTTGAACGTGGCGCCGTCGGGGTAGTCGCGCCCGCCCTCGGGATAGGGGTAGAAGTAGTCGTCGAAGTGCACGGCGTCGATGTCGTACTTGCGCACGACGTCCAGCACGGCCTTGGTCGCCAGGTCGCGCACCTGCGGCAGCCCCGGGTCGTACCACAGGCCCGTCCCGTACTTGCGCACCCAGCCGGGGTTCTTGCGGGCGGGGCTGCCCGGCGCCAGCTTGTTGATGTCGCTGGTGCGGCTCACCCGGTAGGGGTTGAACCACGCGTGGAACTCCAGGTTGCGCGCGTGCGCCTCCTTGAGCATGAACGCCAGCACGTCGTAGCCGGGGTTCTTGCCGGGCGTGCCGGTGAGCCACTGCGACCACGGCTCGTAGGGCGAGGGGTAGAACGCGTCGGAGTTGGGCCGGATCTGCACGAACACCGCGTTGAGGTTCATCGCCTTGGCGGTGTCGAGCAGCGCGCGGAACTGCGCCTGCTGCGTGGCCACGGGTTTCTTGGGGTCCTTGGGCCAGTCGATGCCCGCCACGGTGGCGATCCACATGCCGCGCACCTGCCGCGCCCGCGAGTCGCCCGGCGGCGCCGCGACCGCGCACTCGCCCTTGACCGCGTCGGGCGCCTGCGCCCGTTCGGCCCCGCCGCCGGAATCACCGCTGGCGGGAATGCACGCCGTCATCAGCGCCGCCGCCGCGGCGGCCGCGGCCGCCTTCGCTGCCGTCCCCGAATGCCATGCCATAGCGGCCCATTGTTACGCAGGAGTCGCGGTGCTACGGCCAAAACGGCCACGCCCGTGTGCTCCCCCGTTGTCCGGATCGTCCCCGCGCGACTTGCGATCTTCGAACATGCGTTCCAAACTGGCCGTGCTGGAGATTCGTTCACACGTTCGATCGGAGGCGCGATGCGCTGGGACCACCTGCGGCTCGTCGACGGGGCCGCCGCCGAGCCCGCCCTGCCCCTGATCGAACGGCGGGCGGTCGCCCGCACCTTCGACACGCCCGAGTTCCGCGGCATGACCTTCTACGAGGTCCAGGCCCGCTCGATCATCAACCAGGTCCCGCCGGCCTCGCGCATGATGTTCCGGTGGACGATCAACCCCTACCGGGGCTGCTCCCACGCCTGCAAATTACTGCCTTGAGGGCGACACGCCGATTCTGATGTCCGACGGCCGCACGCGGGCGCTGCGCGATCTGAGGCCGGGCGACCGCATCTACGGCACGCGCGTGGAGGGCGGGCGGCGCCGCTATGTGATCACCGAGGTGCTGGACCACTGGCCGACGGTCAAGCCCGCCTACCGCGTCACGCTCGCCGACGGCACGCGGATCGTCGCGAGCGGCGACCACCGGTTCCTCGGCGAGCGCGGATGGAGGTACGTCAGCGGCGGCGGGCCGGGTGCCGGCCAGGGCCCGCGGCTGAGGCCGGGCGACCGGCTGGCCGGCACGGGCTCGTTCACCGCCCCTCCCAAGGAGGACGACGACTACAAGCGCGGATACCTGTGCGGCATCCTCCGCGACGACGGCAGGGGCGGTGGCGTCCATCGGCTCGGCCTGGCGCCGGTGGAACGTGAGGCGCTGGACCGCGGCGGACGCTATCTGCGCGACCTCGGGATGCACGCGCGGACCCCGGCGGCCGTGACCGACGAGCTCATCCGATGGCCGCCACAGGTCTCGGACGCCTGGCGTAAGGGCTTCCTCGCAGGCCTTGTCGACGCCGCCCCCGACGCCGCCCCCGACGTCGACGCCAACCCCTGCCCCGGCCTCGGCCGCGGCGTGCTCGGCTTCAGCGGCTCCGACGCCCGCCTGCTGCGCATGCTCGTCGACTGCCTGCGGCATTTCGGCTTCGGCCCGGTATCGGAGCACGTCCCGGGCGAGGCCGCGGTGACCGTCGTCCGGCTGAGGGGCGGGCTCAAAGAACGCCTGCGGCTGCTGCAGCTGGTCGACCCGGCCGGCACGCGCCAGCGGTCGATCGAGGGCGCGGCGGTCACGAGCGACGCCGCGCTCGCCGTGACCTCGATCGAGCCGCTGGGGATCGATCTGCCCATGTTCGACCTGACCACCGGAACCGGCGACTTCGTCTCCAACGGGCTCGTGAGCCACAATTGCTTTGCCCGCAAGACACATGAGTATCTGGACTTGGACGCGGGCGCCGACTTCGACTCGAAGGTCGTGGTGAAGGTCAACGCCGCCGAGCTGGTGCGGCGGGAGCTGGCGGCGCCCCGGTGGCGCGGCGAGCACATCGCGATGGGCACCAACGTCGACTGCTACCAGCGCGCCGAGGGCCGTTACCGGCTGATGCCGGGCATCCTGGCGGCGCTGCGCGACGCGGCCAACCCGTTCTCGATCCTGACCAAGGGGTCGCTGATCCTGCGCGACCTGCCGCTGCTGCTGGAGGCGGGTGAGCGCGCCGAGGTGAGCACGATGGTGTCGGTGGGGTCGCTGGACCGGGAGCTGTGGCGGCTGGTGGAGCCGGGCACGCCCGCGCCCGGCAGGCGGATGGAGGTGTGCGCCGCGCTGAACGAGGCGGGCATCGGCTGCGGGGTGCTGATGGGCCCCGTGCTGCCGTATCTGAGCGACTCGCCGCGCGAGCTGGAGGCGGTGGTGCGCGCGGCGGCGGAGGCGGGCGCGACCTCGATCGGCGCGATCACCCTGCACCTGCGGCCCGGGGCACGCGAGTGGTACCTGTCGTGGCTGCGCGACCACCATCCCGAGCTCGTCGTGCCCTACGCGCGGCTGTACGGCGACCGGGCGTACGCGCCCAAGGCCTACCAGGAACGCATCTCGGCGCGGGTCAAGGAGCTGGCGGACCAGTACGGCATCGGCGGGCGGGGCCGACGCTTCGCGGGCGGCAGGGCGGGCGGCGGGGCGGGCGGCGGGGAGCAGCGGCCTGCGCCACCGGCGGGCCCGCAGCAGCTCACCCTGATGTGAACGGCGACCGCGCGGGGCGACATGTTAGCGATCGACGCGGCGAGATAAGGCGACCGTCAAGATTTTTTCAAACATCTCGTGGCGGGCGTCACATCTAACAGGACGTCGCCAACGAGGAGCCACGGAGCCAACGATGAACGCCACCGCAGACCCGAGCCGCATCGCCGGCCCCGCGCCGATGGTCACGGCCGTCATCCCGACCCTGAACGAGGCCGACAACCTGCGATGGCTCCTGCCCCGGCTGACCGGCGTCGACGAGATCGTGATCGTGGACGGCGAGTCCACCGACGGGTCCGCCGAGGTCGCCGCCGCGCTGCGGCCCGACGCGGTCATCATCAGCCGGCCGCCGCGCGGCAAGGGCCTGGCGCTGCAGGCGGGGTTCGCCGCCGCCACCGGCGAGGTGATCGTGATGCTGGACGCCGACGGGAGCATGGATCCCGCGGAGATCCCGGCGTTCGTGGCGCTGGTCGGCCGCGGCTTCGACTTCGACTTCGTCAAGGGTTCGCGGTACGCGTGCGGCGGCGGCTCCGAAGACCTGACCTTTCTGCGCCGGGCCGGCAACAAGTGGCTGACGCGGCTGGCCAACACGCTCTACCGCACCGGCTGGACCGACCTGTGCTACGGCTACGTCGCGATGCGCCGCGGCGCGGTCGACCGGCTCCGGCTCAGGTCGACCGGTTTCGAGATCGAGACCGAGATGTGCGTCAACGCCGTCACCACCGGGCTGCGCATCGCCGAGGTCGCCAGCTTCGAGAGCAACCGGCGGTTCGGCGAGTCGCACCTCAACACCTGGCGCGACGGCTACCGGGTGCTGAAGATGATGGTCGCCGGCCGGCTGCGTCCCGTCCGCGACACCGCCGCCGTCCCCGACGCGGTGGCGTTGCCCGCGGCGGCCGGCCTGGCCGCCTGACGTTCCGCGGGGGTCCAGGGCCCCGGTCCGCCAGCGGTGGACCGGGGCCCTTCACTTCGCCCGGCCGCAGGCGCCGCCCATGACCCTGGCGGGCGCTTGCAAACAGGTAGGACTTTCCCTACCCAGCCGTCGAGTGGTCCGTCCGGGGCGAAGTCGTTCGTCGGAACGGTGGAAGACCTGATACGGAGGAACCGTGAAGTACATGCTGCTGATCGCCGGGGACGAGTCCGCCGCCGAGCACGCCGAGGACGGCTGCGGCGGCTGGAGCGAGGAGATGATCGCGCGCGGTGTGATCCGCGGCGGCGGCGGGCTGCGGCCGCCCGCGGAGGCCACCACGGTGCGCGTCCGCGACGACCGGGTGCTGCTGACCGACGGCCCGTTCGCCGAGAGCAAGGAACAGATCGGCGGATTCTGCCTGATCGAGTGCGCCGACCTGGACGAGGCCATCGAGATCGCCGCCAAGCACCCGGCCGCGGGCTACGGCACGATCGAGATCCGGCCGCTCTGGCCGCAGTGACCGGCCCGGAGACCTCCCCCGCCGCCACGGCCGTCGACCGGGCGTTCCGTGACGAGTGGGGCCAGGTGGTGGCCACCCTCATCCGCGTCACCGGCGACTGGGACCTGGCCGAGGAGTGCGCGCAGGACGCCTTCGCGCAGGCTCTGCGCACCTGGCCGCGCGACGGGGTGCCCGAACGGCCCGGCGCGTGGCTGACGACGGCGGCGCGCAACCGCGCGACCGACCGGCTGCGCCGCGCCGCGACCGGCGCGGCCAAGCTACGGGAGATGGCCGTGATGGAACGTGCCCACAGCGGCGGAACGGGACGCGACCAGGTGTCCGACGGCGCGGTGCCCGACGACCGGCTGCGGCTGATGTTCACCTGCTGCCACCCGGCGCTGGCCCTGGAGGCGCAGGTGGCGCTGACCCTGCGCACGCTGGCGGGCCTGACCACCGCCGAGATCGCGCGTGCTTTCCTGGTGGGCGAGCAGACCATGTCCAAGCGGCTGACGCGCGCCAAGCAGAAGATCCGGCACGCCGCCATCCCCTACCGGGTGCCGCCCGCGCATCTGCTGCCCGAGCGGACACCGGCCGTGCTGGCGGTGCTGTACCTGCTGTTCAACGAGGGATACTCGGCGTCGGCGGGCGCCGATCCGGCGGAGCTGTCCGGTGAGGCGATCCGGCTGGCGCGGGTGCTCGCGCGGCTGATGCCCGACGAGCCCGAGGCGGTGGGGCTGCTGGCGCTGATGCTGCTGCACGACGCGCGCCGCCCCGCACGCTTCGACACCGCCGGTGACCTGGTGCCACTGGAAGAGCAGGACCGTACCCGGTGGGACGCCGGGCAGATCGGCGAGGGCACGGCGCTGCTGGAAGCGGTGCTGCGACGCGGCCGTCCCGGCCCGTACCAGGTGCAGGCCGCGATCGCCGCCTGCCACACCGGCGCCGCCCGCGCCGCCGACACCGACTGGCCGCAGATCGCCGCCCTGTACGGGGAGCTCGCCCGGCTGGCGCCCTCTCCCGTCGTCGAGCTCAACCGGGCCGTCGCGATCGGCATGGCCCAGGGCCCGGCGGCGGCGCTGCCCCTGGTGGAGGCACTGGACGAGGCGGGCCGGCTGGCGGGCTATCACCTGCTCCCGGCGGTCCGCGCCGACCTGCTGCGCCGCCTGGGCCGCACCGCCGACGCCGCGGCGGCCTACCGCGACGCGCTCGCACTGACGACGGACGAGCCCGAACGCCGCTACCTGCAACGCCGCCTGGCCGAAGTGTCCGCCTGACGATTGACGATCCCGAGCCACACGCTGCCCGCATGGCGATGTCGAACGGGTCGGCGTGACGGCGTTATGCCAGACGGCGTCCGTATGACGGAGTTCCGCGAGCGCGGGGTGGTCGGTGGCGTCGGCGTGATGTGTCGTGCCATTCCGCTGTGGTGTCTGTCTGGCGGGTGTTCGTTCGTCGGTGGGGTGTCCGGTGTGACGAATCGCTGGCGCGGCGTACGGCGCGCACGTGGGAGGCAGGCATGAACGAGACCGATCTTCGGGCTGAGATCGCGGCGGAACGCCGGGAGCTGGCGGCGGTGCTGGGTGATCTCCCGGCCGCCGGCTGGGACGCGCCGTCGCTGTGCGAGGGGTGGCGGATCCGTGAGGTCGTCGCTCACATCACGATGGCCTACCGCTACTCGGGACCACGGGTGATCTTCGAGCTGATCCGGTCGGGTGGCGGGATGAACCGCATGCTCGACCGGTGTGCCCGCCGCGACGCGGCCTCTGTCCCGGCGGCCGGGTTGCACGCCTCGTTGCGCGACAACGCCACGCACCCGTGGAAGCCGCCGGGCGGCGGCTACGAGGGCGCGCTCACCCACGACGTCGTGCACGGCCTGGACATGACGGTCGCGCTGGGGGTGGACCGGCGGGTGCCCGAGCAGCGGCTGCGGGTGGTGCTGGACGGGCTCGCCTCCGCCCGCGCCATCAGGTACTTCGGCGCCGATCTGGAGGGCGTCGAGCTGCGTGCCGATGACCTGGACTGGTCGTTCGGCTCGGGTTCCACGGTCACCGGCGCGGCCCAGGATCTGGCGCTGGTGCTGTGCGGCCGCCGCCTGCCTCCGGGACGCCTGGGCGGCGAGCAGAGCACCCGCTTCGCCGCTGTCTAGCGTTCGGCGCTCAGCTCGACCGGCTCAGTGATCACATCGACCATCGCGCCGTTGCGCAGCACGGTGATCGGCAGTGGCCGCCCGATCGCCTCGGCGAACATCAGCCGCTGCAGGCTCTGGGCCTGGCTGACCGGCACGCCGCCGGCGGTGAGGACCAGGTCGCCGCGGCGCAGCCCGGCACGCGCGGCGGGACTGCCGGCGACCACGTCGGCGACCCGCAGCGCCTCGCGCTGGCCGAGGCGGTCGCGCAGCGCCGCCGGGACCGGCACGGGGACCGCGACCAGGCCGAGGAACGCCCGTCGCACCCGCCCGTCACGCATCAGCGCGCCGATGATGCGGCGGGTCGTGGAGTTGATCGGCACCGCCAGGCCGAGGCCGATCCCGGCGACCGCGGTGTTGATCCCGACCACGTGACCGCGCGAGTCGGCGAGCGCGCCGCCGGAGTTGCCAGGGTTCAGGGCGGCGTCGGTCTGGATGACGTCCTCCACCACCCGCACCGCGTTGCCGCTGCGGGTCGGCAGCGACCGTCCGAGCGCGCTGACCACGCCCGCGGTGACCGACCCGGCGAGGCCCAGCGGGTTGCCGACGGCGACGACCAGCTGCCCCACCACGAGCCCGTCACTGTCGCCCAGGGTGACCGGCCCCGGGGTGCCGCCGTCGGCGCGCACCACCGCCAGGTCCGACAGCGGGTCGGTGCCGACGACGGTGAACGAGGTGGTGGTGCCGTCGGCGAACGAGGCCTGCCCGCCGCGGGCGCCGCCGACGACGTGCGCGTTGGTGAGCAGGAACCCGTCGGCGGTGAACGTCACCGCCGACCCCGAACCCTCACGGCCGCTCTGGCGCACGCGCAGGCTCGCCACGCGCGGGGTGAGCTCGCCGGCCACGGCCGACACCACGCGGGAGTAGGCGTCAAGGGGCTGAGCGGCGGGATCGCGTGGTTCGGGGACGGGCTCGGAGATCGGTTCGGGGCTCATCTCACCTCCCGATGATTACACCGTTACACGCTAGCCGCGGAAGGTGAATCTGTAATCCCCTCTTTCAGCGCAGGGTGGACAGGCCGCCGTCGACGCCGATGACCTGGCCGGTGACATAGCTCGCCCGCCGCGACAACAGGAACACCGCCACCTCGGCCACCTCCCACGCGGTGCCCTGCCGCCCCATCGGAATCAGCTTGGCGACACGGTCACGGTCGGTGTTGCCCGCCGACGCCATCCGGCCCATCACGGTGTCGATGAGGCCCGGTGCGACCACGTTCGCCCGGACACCGCGCGGCGCGCCCTCCGCCGCGACATGCCGCACCAGACCCGCCAGCCCCGCCTTGGACGCGTCGTAGGAAGGAGAACCGCTGCCCGGCTTGGCCCCGGCCAGCGACCCGACGAACACCAGCGCATCACCCTTCCCCAGCAGCGGCACCGCCGCCTTGGCGATCAGGAACGGGCCGCGCAGGTTCACCGCGAACACCCGGTCCCAGTCGGCCGTCGCGGTCCCGGCCAGCCCGTACCCGACGCCGATCCCGGCGTTGAACACCACCCCGTCCAGCCCGCCGAGGGCCTCGGCGGCGCCCGCGACCATCCGTTCGCACGCGTCCGGGTCGGCGGCGTCACCGGCCAGCACGTGCGCACGGCCGCCGGACGCGGAGATCAGCTCAGCGGTGACGGCCGCGGCCGCCTCATCGAGGTCGGCGCAGACCACCGCCGCGCCCTCGCGCGCCGCGGTCACGGCGATGGCACGGCCGTTGCCGGGCGGCGCGCCGGGCTCATCGCTGGGACGGGTGCCGGCGCCGACCACCAGGATCCGCCGACCGGGAAGAAGCGTTTCTGCCATGCGCAGACGCTAGCGGCGCCATCACCACGCGCCCAGACCCAAGATCAGCGAGTGAGCGCGGCGGCCACAGCGTAGGCCAGCGCCGCCGCGCCGACACCCACCACCAGGCTCCCCACCGCGTACCGGCCGGCCGCGGGCACCTCGCCCAGCTTCACCAGCCGCACCGTCTCATACCCGAACGTACTGAACGTGGTGAACGCCCCGCAGAACCCCGTCCCGGCCAGCGACGACACCGGCCCCGCCACCCCCGCGCCGGCCAGCACCCCCAAAATCACCGACCCCAGCACGTTCACCACCAGCGTCCCCCACGGGAACACGCCACCGACCCACCGCGTGACCATCCGATCCAGCACATAACGCGCGGGAGCTCCCACCGCCCCGCCCGCGAACACCAGCAGCAGCGTCACCGCACGCCCTCCCCCGCCCCAGGACGCAGAACACGCCGCGCAACGACGGCACCCGCCCAGACCGCGGCGACCCCGGCGGCCACACTGCCGAGCCCGTACACCGCCGCCTGCGCCAACGCACCACCGGCCACCAGATCACGCACCTCCACCGCATGGGTGGAGAACGTCGTGAACCCGCCAAGGAAGCCGATCCCCCAGAACGGGCGGACGTAGCGGCTCGGCGGCCACCTCTCGATGACACCGACCATCAGCACGCCCAGCGCCAGGCACCCCGTCACATTGATCAGCAACGTCGCCCACGGAATCCGCCCCGCCTCCGCAGACACCGCCACCCCGACCAGATACCGCGCACAGCTCCCCAGGCCGCCGCCCACCGCGATCGCCAGCAGGACAAGCCCGCGCCGCCGGGACGCCCTCTCACGCCCGAGCGGCACCGCGGCATCACTGTCCGCCCGCCCCACCTCCACCACGGCCGCATCCGGCTCGCCCGCGTGCCGCCCGGCCGCAGGCGGTTCGGTTGCGGGCGGCGGCGGGACGGTTGCGTCCCGTCCGGTTGCAGGCTGCCCGGTTGCAAGGCGCCCTGCTGCGGGCGGCGTGGCCATGTCCTGCCCGGACGCTGGCGGTTCAGGTGTGGGCGGCGGGGCGGTTGTAGGCAGTCCAACTGTGTTCGGACCGGTTGTGGGCAGTGTGGCCCTGTGCTGCTCGGTCACGGGCGGTGCGGTTGCGTCCTGCCCGGCGGTGTCTTGCCCGGCCGTGTCCCGTTCGGCCGCAGGCGGTTCGGTTGCGTCCGAGGCAGCTGTGTTCGGCCCGGTTGTGGGCGGAGCGGCCGTAGGGGGTTCGGTTGTGGGTGGGTCCGGGGCGGTTGGGTCCGGGGTGGGTGTGTTGGGCTTGGGTGTGGCCGGTGCCGTTGTGGGTGGTTGGGGGTTGTGCGCGGGTGGGTCGGGGTTGGTGGGCACGGGCGGTCTCCCTTCGCGTTCAGGGACCGTTGGCGACCCGGGGGCCGCGGATTTCGGCGGGCCCCTCCGCCGTCACCGCACGTCATGAGCTTACCGGCGCGCCGATCACGGCTGGGGCTAGGCTGCCGGGGTGACTGCCAGCGCGACCGTCGAACGCGCCCACGGGCCGAGCGGGGAACTGGTGCTGCGGCGCGCCGGCGCCCACTACGAGATCATCAGCAATGGCGTGTTCCTCATGGACACCCGCAACGGCGAGTCCGAGCGGCTGCTCGTCCGCGCCGCCGTGGCCGGGCTGCGACCGCCGGTGTCGCTGCTGATCGGCGGGCTGGGCGTCGGGTTCTCCCTCGCCGAGGCCGTCGCGTTGCCCGGCGTGGCCGCCGTCACCGTCGTGGAGATCGAACCCGCCGTGATCGGCTGGCACGCCACCCATCTGCGGCCGTTCTCGGCCGCCGCGCTCGACGACCCGCGCGTCCGCGTCGTCGGCGCCGACCTGCTCGATCATCTGCGCCGTAGCGGTCACCACTACGACGCGATCTGCCTGGACACCGACAACGGCCCCGACTGGACGGTGACCCCCGCCAACGCCGATCTGTACGGCGAGGACGGTCTGGCCCTGCTGGCCGCGCGGCTGACCGGGCGCGGGGTCCTGGCGGTGTGGAGCGCGGCGGCCGCACCCGCCTACGAGGAACGGCTGCGGGCACGGTTCGCCGAGGTGGAGGCACGGCCGGTGCCCGTCCCGCGCGGCGAGCCCGACGTCGTCTATCTCGCCCGCCGCCCGCGTCGATGACCCCCCGGGTGGTCCACCGGTCCGTCCCAGTTCGCTAGGTTTCGCCCTGACACAGTCTTTGTGGAGGGTTTTGTGACTACTGCGCAAGCGGCCCGGCGCCCCATCGTCCTGGGCGACCTGCTCCCCGGCTCCCTGGCCCGCGACGCCGCGCTCGTCGCCGGCTCGGCGGCCTTCGTCGGCCTGGCCGCCCAGATCGCCGTCCCGCTCCCCGGCACCCCCGTCCCCGTCACCGGCCAGACCTTCGCGGTGCTCCTGGCCGGCGCCGCGCTCGGCTGGGGCCGCGCCGCGCTCGGCATGGCCGTCTACCTGCTCGCCGGGATCGCCGGCGTGCCGTGGTTCACCGACGGCGAGTCCGGCGCCGGCCTGCACACCCTCGGATACGTCATCGGGTTCGTGCTGGCCGCCGCCGTCGTGGGACGCCTGGCCGAACGCGGCGGCGACCGCACCCCCGCCCGCACCGTCGGGACGATGCTGCTCGGCACCACGATCATGTACGCGACCGGCGTCCCCTACCTGATGGCCTCACTCGGGGTCGACCTCGGCAAGGCGATCGACCTGGGCCTCACGCCCTTTCTTGCCGGCGACGCGCTAAAGGTCCTGCTGGCCGCCGGGTTGCTGCCGGCGGCGTGGAAACTGGCCGGAACGCGCCGCTCCGCCTGAACGCCCGCCCGAGCCTGTGCCGCGATCCCCGTGGCACAGGTTCGGCACGGCCCCGCCGGGGAACGAGTAGGGGCGCTCGCGCAGCGGATGTGGCGCAGACCTCACCACGACCGGCCACCCCGACAGTTTGAACGGGTTCAACTTTGTCGTAGAGTGGCACGCGTGAAGCTCGCCGTGACCGCACCGGACCGCCTGATCGTCCGCACCGAGCGGGTCGCCGACCCAGGCGACCTCATCTCGCGACTTCCGCATCCCACCGCGCTGGCCTGGGTCCGGCACGGCGAGGGCATCGTCGGCTGGGGCGAGGCCGCCCGCCTCACGCTGCCCGGCGGCGAGGACCGCTTCGCCGTCGCCGACCGCTGGCTGCGCGATTTGTTCGGCTCCGCCGACATCGACGACCCCGTCCAGGTCCCCGGCTCCGGGCCCGTCGCCTTCGGCAGCTTCGGCTTCGACCCCAAATCACCCGACTCGGTGCTCATCGTGCCGCGCTGGATCGTCGGCCGCCGCGACGGCGCCGCCTGGCTCACCACCATAGGCGAGCAGGCCGACCCGCTCGCCCTGGTCCGCCCGCCCCAGCCCCCCGCCCGCCTCGACTGGAGCGACGGCACCCTCAACGCCCCCGCCTGGGAACAGGCCGTCGCCGCCGCCGTCGACCGCATCCGCCACGGCCGCCTCGGCAAGGTCGTCCTCGCCCGCGACCTGCACGCCGAAGCCGCCGAGCCCATCGACGCCCGCGTCCTGCTGCGCCGCCTGGCCGACCGCTTCCCCGCCTGCTACACCTTCTCCTGCGCCGGCCTGGTCGGCGCCACCCCCGAACTGCTCATCCGCCGCACCGGCGACCACCTCGACTCCCTCGTCCTGGCCGGCACCACCGCCCGCGGCACCACCCCCGCCGAGGACGCCGAACGCGCCGCACGGCTGCGCACCTCCGCCAAGGACCTCGAAGAACACGCCTACGCCGCCGAAATGGTCCGCGACGCCCTCGCGCCCCTGTGCGCCGAGCTCACCGTCCCCGACCGGCCCGAACTCCTCACCCTCGCCAACGTCATGCACCTGGCCTCGCCCGTGCACGGCCGCCTCGGCAGCGAACGCTCCGTCCTCGACGTCGTCGCCGCCCTGCACCCCACCCCCGCCGTCTGCGGCACCCCCACCGACATCGCCCTCGACCTCATCCGCGAACTCGAAGTGATGGACCGCGGCCGCTACGCCGGCCCCGTCGGCTGGGTCGACGCCCGCGGCGACGGCGAATGGGGCATCGCGCTGCGCTGCGCCGAACTCGACGGCACCCGCGCCCGCCTGTTCGCCGGCTGCGGCATCGTCGCCGACTCCGACCCCGCCGCCGAACTCGCCGAAGCCCAGACCAAGTTCCGCGTGATGCAATACGCACTGGAAGGCTGACCACACCCGCACACACCCCCCCCCGGGGAGCCACCAGATGCACCGCCGCCGTCCCACCGCCGCCCTGCTCGCCTGGCTCCTCGCCATCGCCGCTCTCGCCGCGGCACCACCCGCACAAGCCACCACCGGCCCGCGCACACCCCAGGCCGAGATCTTCGCCACCAGCAACACCGCGATCATCACCGACCCCGCCGACCCCCGCCTGAGAACGCGCCTCACCCGCTTCGACCGGCAGGTCCGCCGCATCATCGCCGACAACGGCGCCCGCACCCGCCGCTCCACCCTCCTCGACGGCGTCTTCTGGTCCAGCGACCTCCAGCAGGCCACCTACGAACGATCACGCCGCTTCGACCTCGACCGCACCGACCCCCTGGAGCTGCACCACATCGCCGACCTCATCCGCAAACAATTCCGCCAGGAATCGGTCCTCACCTTCGAACACCTGCCCAGCGGCTCCCCACGCGCCGACGCCGTCCGCATCCAGGTCCCCGGACTCGACGTCCGCCGCCTCCACGACGGCCTCGCCGCCGACCCCGCCGCCCGCGACCGGCTCTACGGCGGATCGGTCACCCTGCGCGGCCACCTCATCCTCGTCGCCGAACTCGCCGACCTCGACCTGGCCCGCCGGTTCGTCACCCGCATCGGCGGCGACTGGAACCGCGCCACCCTGCACCACGGCGACCGCGAATTCGTCGGCTGACCCGCCCACGGCCCACACCCCGCAGCGCGGACGTCACCGCGCCGCGGGCTGACAGGCCGGACACCAGAACAGATTGCGGCCCACCAGCCGCTCGGTACGCACCTCGGTCCCGCACACCAGGCACGGCAACCCCGCACGCCGGTACACGTACACCTCACCACCATGATCGTCCACCCGCGGCGGACGGCCCATCGCCTCCGGCGTGTGCTCGGGCCGCACCGTGTCGATCCGGCCCGTCGCCACACCCACCCGCATCAACCCCACCAGATCGGCCCAGATCGCCGACCACTGCTCACGCGTCAGAGCACGCCCCGGCAGCCCCGGATCGACACCCTGCCGAAACAGCACCTCGGCCCGGTACACATTGCCCGGCCCCGCCACCACCGACTGATCCATCAGCAACGCCGCGATGCTCGTCCGGCTCCGCCCGATCCGCCGCCACGCCCGCTCCGGATCGGCGTCCGCACGCAGCGGATCCGCGCCGAGCCGATCGAGCAGCACCTTCACCTCACCCGGCTCCAGCAGCTCGCACGCCGCCGGACCACGCAGATCGGCGAACTCCGACACCCCCGTCAGCCGCAACCGCACCAGACCCCGCGGCTCCGGCGCCGGCACCGGGCCGAACGTGTACGTCCCGTACAGCCCCAGATGGATGTGCACCAGCCACTCGTCCTCGAACCGCAGCAACAGGTGCTTGCCGTGCGCCTCCGCCTCCGTCAGCACCCGCCCGTCCAGCCGCCGCGCCCCCTCGGCGAACCGGCCCTGCGGGCTCTCGGCACGCAACGCACGGCCGCCGAACATCCGCAGATGCTCGGCGGCCAGCCGGTGAATCGTGTGTCCTTCAGGCATCGCAGACCCAAGGATAAGGCTCACGAACGCAACGGCTCGCCCACCTCGCGCATGTGCCCCAGCGCCTCCCGGTACGACTCGAACAACCCCGTCTCCACGTACGGCAGCCCCACCCACGCACAGTGCTCACGCACCAGCGGCTGCACCTTCCGCAGGTTCGGCCGCGGAATGCTCGGGAACAGGTGATGCTCGATCTGGTAGTTCAGCCCGCCCAGCATGTAGTCGGTCACCAGGCCACCACGCACGTTCCGCGACGTCAGCACCTGCCGCCGCAGGTGATCCCACCGCGTCCCCTCCGCCGGCATCTCCATCCCCTTGTGGTTCGGCGCGAACGACGCGCCCAGATGCACACCGAACAACGCCTGGTGCACCAGGATGAACACCACAGCCTGCAGCGGCGACAGCAGCACGAACGCCAGCCCCAGATAACCGGCCAGATGCGCCACCAGCAGCGCCCCCTCGACCAGCTTCTCCCGCCGCGGCGCCCCCTTCAGGTACAGAACGCTGTTGACCTTGAGGTTGAACCCCTCCAGCGTCAGCAGCGGGAAGAACAGCCGCGCCTGGTGGCGGGCCAGGAACCCCAGCACCCCGCGCCGCCCGCGCGCCTGCTCCCGCGTCCACGCCAGCGGCCCCTCACCGACGTCGGGGTCCTTGTCGACATGGTTGGGGTTGGCGTGGTGACGGTTGTGCTTGTCGTTCCACCACCCGTAGCCCATCCCGAGCATCAGATCGCCCAGGATCAGGCCGAGGGCACGGTTCACCCGGTGCGAGCCGGCGATCTGCCGGTGCCCCGCGTCGTGGCCCAGGAACGCCGTCCGGGCCGTCACCAGCGCCAGCGGTACCGCCAGAAGCACCGCCCACCACGTCGCGCCCGCCCACGCCACCGCCGCCCAGATCGCCGCCGTGGCCGCCACGTTCAGGCCGATCGCCCACGCGTAGTAGCCGAGCCGCCGCTCCAGCAGCCCGCTGTCGCGGACCTGCCGTGACAGTGGCGCGAAATCGCTGCCGGGGCTTCGGCGGGACGGTGCCGGCGGTGCCGGCGCTTGGAGGGTGACGGTCATGGACACTCCCATTCGTGCGGGCTTACGGGGTCAGTCGACTCCAACGCTATGGAGCCGACGATCAAACGGTCGCCACGCTGCGGAGCCATCTCCGGCCTGGCTCGCAGGTCTTGGTATCGGCCTGAAACCGCATGTGACGAGCTTGATCACAGTTCAGTCTGGCCGCCGGGCGAAGCGATCACATGGGCTCCAGCACCCCGGTCGCAGAGGTGCTGACTCCCAGATCCGGGGTGGTGGCAGCTCCCCCCACAAGACATGACAGACCGGCCATATAGGGTCATAGGTCATGAATGCGCGCTCTCGCTGGATCGATCTGGACGGTGCGGTCAATGTCAGGGACCTCGGCGGACTCCCCACAACGGACGGCGGAACGACCCGGCGAGGGCGGATCCTGCGGGCCGACAACCTGCAGGACCTGACGGCCGCCGACATCAGGACCCTCGTCGGCCACTACGAGCTCAGGGACGTCATCGACCTGCGCAGCGACGCCGAGGTGCGCCTCGAAGGCCCAGGACCGCTGACCCGTACACCCTCGGTCACCATCCACAACCTCTCACTGTTCGCCGAAGGCGGCCGCCACACCGACGTCGCCGCCGACACCGGCACCGAACCCGCGTCCGGCGCACAGACGAACTCCGTGGACATCGCCAAGGTACTCCCCTGGCAGACCCGCCCGGACAATTCGCCCGCGCAGGACCGCTCGATCGGCCACTATCTCGGCTACCTGGAGGACCGCCCCGACTCGGTCGTGGCGGCGCTGCGCGTGATGACCAGGCCGGCCGGAGCGGCGCTGGTGCACTGTGCGGCGGGCAAGGACCGCACCGGCGTGGTGTGCGCGTTCGCCCTGGAAGTGGCTGGGGTGACGCGGGAGGCGATCGTGGCCGACTATGCCCAGACCGGCGAACGCATCGAGGCGATCCTGGCCCGCCTCCGCGCCAGCAGCACCTACGCCGAGGACCTCGACTCGCGGCCGGCCGACAGCCACATACCGCACGCCTTCATCATGGACAAATTCCTGTCCCGCGTGGACGAGAGGTTCGGCGGCTCGCTCGAATGGCTGGCCGCCCATGGCTGGGCCGACGAGGACACCGAAGCTCTCCGGGCTCGCTTGCTGGAATGAGCTTGTAAAGGTTCAATTTCATTACAACGGTCGGCCTTTACGTTGTAAGTTGAGTGTTGAACTTCTTCAGGTGCGCAGGGCGCGGCAGGCCAGCTGGAGCGCCAGCCGCTGCTCCGGGTCCGCCAGGTCCACCCCCAGCAGGCCGCCCGCCCTGCGCACCCGCTGGGTGACGGCGTTGCGGTGCAGGTGCAACTCCTCCGCCGCACGCGCGGGCGACCCCTGGTGGTCGAGATAGGCCTGCAGCGTCCGCAGCAGCGGCTCGGCCCGCTCGGGGCCCAGCGCCTCGATCGGCGCCAGCAGTTCCCGCGCCGCGGCCCGGGCGGTGTCCGAGGCGTACCACTCCCCCAGCATCCGGTCCAGGCCCGCCAGGTCGTGCGCCGTCACCGGGCGGTCCCGTCCGCCGCCCCGGGCCAGCGCGGTCCGGGCCTCGCGCGCCGACGCGCGCAACCCGAGCGGCCCGCGGTGGGCGCCGCCGACGCCGCAGCGCAGGCCCGCCGCGGGGAACCGGCCGCGCAGCTCCCCCAGCAGCCGCTCGGCGTCGCCGACGGCCGAGCGCAGCCCGTCCCGGCCGGGGTCGCCGGTCTGCGTCCGGATCAGCAGCAGGGCGTCGTCCGCGCGGGCCGGGTTCCACTGCGCGCCGCCCGCCGACCGCAGGCTCTGCAACGCCGCCCGTCCCGCCGCGTCCAGCAGGTCGTAGCGTTCGGACCCCTGCGACGCCGCCGGCTCCACCCGCAACGCGATGTGCCAGCCGTCCACCGGGAGCCCGACCCCGCGGGCCCGTCCCAGCAGCCGCAGCGCCTGGCCCTCGGGTGACACCAGCAGCTCCGACAGCAGCAGCATCCGTGACCGGACCGGGGTGTCGTCGCCCGCTCCCCCGGCGGCACGGGCGATCACCTCCGCGCCGACCCGCATCGCGGCGGCCACGGCGTCCCCGAGCCGCCCGCCGGCGGCGGGCGCCGCGAGCGTCACCTCCCCCTCCGGCCCCGCGGCCACCTCGCCATGCTCCCCCGGCCCTGCCGGACGCGCCTCGACCGGCACCCCCAGCGACCCCGTCAACGCCGCCGCCGTGCGCCCGGCGTCGCCGCCGGCACGCACGACACCGTCCAACGCCGCCGTCAGCCGCGCGAACGCCTCCGCCGCACCGCCCTCGACCACCCGGGCGAGCGTGATCACGAGCCCGCCGAGGTCCGCGCCGTCGCCGTACAGCAGCGCGACCCGGCCCCGCTCGGCGATCCCCTGCGCCGTGCGGGCCACGGACGGCGGCGCTCCGCCGCCCGTCAGCACCAGCCCCGCGCCGCCGGCGGCCACGACGTCGCGCAGGGCCACATCGAGGCGGTACGCGGTGGCGGCGGACGAGGCGGGACCGGTCAGCACCACGAGCGAACCCGGCGGCACCGCGGTCAGCGAACGCAGGTCCTCGACCAGCCGCACACCGCGGACCGGCCCGGCGGTGACCGGACCGGCCAGCAGATCGAGTGATCCGGGCCGTCCCGGCGCGGCGAGCAGGTCGGCGATGACGGTCTCCACACCGGCAGGCTACCTCCACCCGTGTGTGCGGACAGCACACTGACCTGGCTAAACAGGGTCGTTGAGCACACCAGTTCTTGGCGCGGGCCGTCCTACGCTGACGCCATGACACTCCTGGACGCCACCACGCTGCCCGCGTACGCGCGTGGCTGCGCGGTGCTCGGCTCCGGGGGCGGCGGACCCGTCGGCGTCGCCCTCGCGACCGCCCTCCAGGCCGTCGCCGACCACGGGCCCGTCCGCGTCGTACGCGCCGAGGACCTCGACGGCGACGCGCTGGTGATGCCGTGCGGGATCATCGGCTCCCCCGCCGTCGCGAACGAGCGCATCGGCGGCGGCACCGAGGCCGAGGTCCTGCGCGAGACCGTCGAACGGCTGCACGGCACGCCGGTGGCGGCGCTCATGTCCAGCGAGATCGGCGGCTCCAACGGCTGTCTAGCCGCCGCGTGGGCGGCCCGCCTCGGCCTGCCGCTCGTCGACGCCGACGCCATGGGCCGGGCGTTCCCCCGGATGGACCAGAACGCCATGGAGCTGGCCGGCATCGCCCCCACGCCCTGCGTCCTCACCGACGAACGCGGCCGCACCGTCATCCTGGACCGCGTCGACGGCCGCTGGCTGGAACGCCTGGCCAGAGGAGTACTGGAGTCCTTCGGCGGGCAGGCGGCCACCTCCGAGTACGCGCTGCGCGCCGGGCAGGTCCGCACCGCCGCCATACCCGGGTCGGTGTCGCGCGCCCTGGCCATCGGGACGGCGCTGGCCGGCGGTGTGCCCGACGCGCCGGACGGCGGCCTCGACCGCCTGATCACCGGCAAGATCTCGACGGTCGACCGGACCGGCGCAGGCGCCGGCACCGCCACGGCCGCCCTCGTGGAGGGGCTCGGCGGCGACGCCGGGCGGCTGCTGAGGCTGGAGGCGCAGAGCGAGTACCTCGCCGTCTACGAGGACGGCCGCCCGCTCACCCTGGTCCCCGACATCATCGCCGTCCTCGACACCCGGACCGCCGCCGCCATCGACGTGGAACGGCTGCGCTACGGCCTGCGCGTCAGCGTGCTGGCACTCCCCTGCGCCCCGGTCTGGAACACCCCCGCCGGCCGCCGGCTCGCCGGACCGGCCGCCTTCGGCCTGGCGGACGGCACCCCGGAGGCCAGCTCATGATCACTGGAATCGACGTCGGGCCGACCCACACCGACGCCGCGATCCTCACCGGCGACGGGACGCCCTGGGCGACGGCCAAGGTGCCGTCCGTTCCGGATGATCCCGTCACGTCCGTCCGCCACGCCCTCGCCGCACTCCACAAACGCCAGCGGCCCGGGCATCCCGGGCCAGGGAAGGCCGAGCCCGCCCAGGTCGCGGTCGGCCTCCGCGGCCCCGCGCAGGCCGTCGTCGAACGCAAGGGGCTCGCCAAGGTCGCCGTGCTCCGCATCGGCGGCCCCGCGGCCCAGGCCGTACGGCCCCTGTTCGGCTGGCCCGCCGACCTGCGCGACGCCGTCCGCGCCGGTACCGCCGTCGTCGAGGGCGGCGGCGGCTTCGACGCCGCCGAATGGACCCCGCTGGACACCGGCGCCGTCGCCGAGTTCGCCGCCGCACTCGCCGGCCGCGCCGACGCGATCGCCATCACCGGCGTCTTCTCACCCGTGGACGGCACCCAGGAACGCCAGGCCGCCGACATCGTCCGCCGCGAGCTCGGCGACGCCGTGCACATCTCCCTGTCCGGCGAACTCGGCCCCCTCGGCCTGCTGGAACGCGAGAACACCACCGTCCTGGACGCCGCGCTGCACCGCCTCGCCGCCGACCTGTCCGACGGCCTGCGCGCGGCCATCGGCGCGTCCGCCACCGTCCTGGTCACCCGCGGCGACGGCACCCTGATGGGCCTGGACCACCTCCGCAGGCATCCCGGCCTCGGACTCGGCGGCGGCCTCGCCGGCACCCTGCGCGGCGCCGCCGCCCTCACCGGCCTGCCCGACGCGGTCGTCGCCGACGTCGGCGAGCACCGCGTCCGCGTCGCCGCCCTCACCGCGGGCTTCCCGCAGCAGGCCCTCGACGCCGAGATCGGCGGCGTTCCCGTCGGCTTCTGGATGCCCGACCTCATCCGCGTGGCCCGCGGCGGCCCGCACGCCCGCCACGCCCTCGCCGAGGCGGTCGACCGCATGCAGCCCGCCGCCGGACGCCTGCCCCTGGTCGTCGTCGGCGGCGGCGCCGGCGAGGTGCCCGCGACGCTGCCCGGCGTCGCCGAGGTCCTGCACCCCGAGCACGGCGCCGTCGCGGGAGCCATCGGCGCCGCCGCCAGCCCGGTCGGCGGCCAGGCCGAACGCGTCGTCCGCGTCGACCCCCGCACCGACCTCGGCGCGGTCCTCGACGAGGTACGCGAGGAGGCCCGCGTCAGCGCCGTACGCGCCGGAGCCGACCCGCGCCGCGTCCAGGTGTCGGACGTCACCCGGACCCCTCTGCCCTACCTGCCCAGCGTCACCCTCCGGCTCCACGCCCGAGCCTCCGGCCCCGCCCACCCCCTGTAACCCGGCCCAGCCCGAAAGGCCAGCCCATGTCAGAGACCACCTCGCCCACCGGCCAGCCACCGCCGCGACCCGCGCAGCCCTCGGCGTCCCACACCGACGAGGACTTCCCCCTCGAACGGGTGCCGCGATCGGCCCGCTACTCGTGGTTCAACGTCGCGGTGCAGCGCTTCGGCCAGCTCTCCGACCTCACCCAGTTCCTGCTCGGCGCCACGCTCGGCGCCGGCCTGTCGTTCTGGGGCGCCTTCTGGGCGTTCACCCTCGGCTCGGTGATCCTGGAGGTCGTCTGCATCTTCATCGGCATCGCCGGGATGCGCGAGGGCCTGTCCACCTCGGTGCTGGCCCGCTGGACCGGGTTCGGCCGGTACGGGTCGACGCTGATCGGCGTGGTCATCGCGGTCTCGCTGTTCGGGTGGTTCGGCGTGCAGACCGCCGTGTTCGCCCAGGGCCTGCACTCGCTGGCCGGCGGCCCGCCGCTGTGGATCTGGTCGATCATCGCCGGGCTCGGTGTGACGGCGCTGGTCCTCAAGGGCTTCCGGGCCATGGGGTGGACCGCGTTCGTCACCGTCCCCGCGTTTCTCGGCCTGGCCGGCTGGGCGATGTACGTGGAGATCTCCAAGCACAGCGTCGGCGACCTCGTCTCCTCACCGCCGTTCGGTGAGCCGATGTCCATCGCGACCGGCGCGACCATCGTCGCCGGCTCCTACATCGTCGGGGCGGTCACCACCCCCGACATGACCCGCTTCAACCGCAACGCCGGCGACGTGGTCAAGCAGACCCTCGTCGGCATCTCCCTCGGCGAGTACGTCCTCGGCCTGGCGGGCGTACTGCTGGCGTACGCGGTGAAGACCTCCGACGTCATCGCCATCATCACCGCCTCCTCCGGCGTCGCCGGCGTCATCATCCTCATCTCCGCCACCGTGAAGATCAACAACTGGAACCTCTACTCGGCCGCGCTCGGCCTGATCAACGCCGTCGAGTCACTGACCGGCGTGCGGCTCCACCGGGTCGCGGTGACGGTCGGCATCGGCGTGCTCGGCAGTCTCGCCGCCGCCGCGGGCATCCTCGACCGGTTCACCGACTTCCTCACCCTGCTCGGCGTCCTCACCCCGCCGATCGCCGGGATCATGGTCGCCGAGTACTTCGTCGCCCGCCGCTGGCGGCCCGCCCTGGACGCCTCCCGCGAGCTCGGCAGGCTGCCCGAGACCGAACCCGGCTGGGTCCCCGCCACCCTCGTCCTCTGGGCCGCCGCCGCGACCGTCGGCTGGTTCAGCGAACACCACCAGTGGTGGGGCATCCCCGCGCTCAACTCGCTGCTGCTCGCCGGTGTCGGCTACGTGCTCGCCGCCCGCCTCGGCCTGGTCCACGGCATCCGCGAACTGCCCGTCGAGCAACCCGACCACCCCGCCGCCGCCCTGGAGGCCGCGACCGGCGGCACCGCCGCCACCACCCGCCCATAAAACCCGTACACCCACCCGTAAGGAACGGAATGCGCATCGGCATCGACGTCGGCGGCACCAATACCGACGCGGTCCTGCTGGACGGCGACACCGTGCTCGCCACGGTCAAATCGCCCACCACCCCGGACGTCACCAGCGGCGTGGTCACGGCCGTCAACGCCGTCCTGGACGGATCCGGCGCCGCACCCGCCTCGATCACCGCCGTCATGATCGGCACCACCCACTTCGTGAACGCGCTGGTGGAGGCCGACCGGCTGGCACCCACCGCGGCCGTCCGCCTCGGCCTGCCCGCCACCGCCGCGCTGCCGCCGATGGCCGACTGGCCCGCCCGGCTCCGCGCCGCCCTCGGCGACGGGCTCGGAGACGCGCCCACGTTCCTCTGCCACGGCGGCCACGAGTACGACGGCCGCGAGATCTCCCCCCTCGACGAGGACGAACTGCGCAGGACCGCCGCCGCGATCACCGCCCGCGGCGTGCGCTCGGTCGCCATCTCGTCGGTGTTCTCACCGGTCAGCGCCGACGCCGAGCTCCGCGCCGCGCAGATCCTCGCCGCCGAGCTCGGCGACGGCGTGCACCTGTCGCTGTCCCACGAGATCGGGCGGGTCGGCCTGCTGCCCCGCGAGAACGCCACCATCGTCAACGCCGCGCTGCGCGACCTCGCCGCCACCATCGTCGAGGCGTTCGGCGGCGCCCTCACCGCCGCCGGGATCACCGCGCCCCTGTTCCTCTCCCAGAACGACGGCACGCTCATGGACGTCGAGCACGCCCGCCGCTACCCCGTCGCCACGTTCGCCTCCGGCCCCACCAACTCGATGCGCGGCGCGGCCTACCTGTCCGGCCTCACCGACTGCGCCGTCATCGACGTCGGCGGCACCACCGCCGACGTCGGCATCCTCACCGGCGGCTTCCCGCGCCAGGCGGCCGGCGAGGCCGAGCTGGCCGGCGTGCGCACCAACTTCCGCATCCCCGACGTACTGTCCCTCGGCATCGGCGGCGGCTCCCTGGCCGACCTCGACGCCCCCTCCGTCGGCCCGCGCAGCGTCGGCTACCGGCTCACCGAGCAGGCGCTGGTCTTCGGCGGCGGCACGCTCACCGCGACCGACCTCGCCGTCGCGGCAGGCCGCGCCGACATCGGCGACCCCGCCCGCGTCGCGCACCTCGACCCCGCCGCCGTCCAGGCCGGGCTGGCGCACATCGCCGAACGCCTCGCCGAGACCGTCGACCGCATGCGCACCTCCGCCGAACCCATCCCCGTCGTCGCGGTCGGCGGCGGCAGCATCCTGGTCGGCGACGGGCTGCCCGGCTTCCCCGACGTCCGCCGCCCCGGCCACTTCGCCGTCGCCAACGCCATCGGCGCCGCCATCGCCCAGGTCGGCGGCGAGGTCGACCGCGTCTACCAGGTCCCCGCCGGCCGCCGCGACGCCGTCCTGGACGACGCCAAGGCCGAAGCCGTACGCGCCGCCGAGGAGGCCGGCGCCCGCCCCGGCACCGTCACCATCACCGACATCGAAGAGGTCCCGCTCGCCTACCTGCCCGGCGGCGCCACCCGCATCCGGGTCAACGCGGTCGGCGACCTGGACCTGCAGCGACTGGAGACCGCCCATGCGTGAGATCCACCCCGCCAACCTGGACGACCTGGCGCGCGGCGCCGGGATCCTCGGCACCGGCGGCGGCGGCGACCCCTACGTCGGCAAGCTGCTGGCCCAGCACGCCATCCGCGAGCACGGCCCGGTGACCGTCGTGGACATCGGCGAGGTGCCCGCCGACGCCACCGTCGTCGCCATCTCCGGCATGGGCGCCCCCACCGTGTCGCTGGAGAAGATCCCCGCCGGGACCGAGGAGGTCACCGCCCTGCGCGCCCTGGAGAAGGTCCTCGGCCGCGAGGCCACCCACCTCGTCCCCATCGAGGTCGGCGGGCTCAACTCGATGACCCCGTTCATCGCCGCCGCCCGCACCGGGCTCCCCGTGGTCGACGGCGACGCCATGGGCCGCGCCTTCCCCGAGGCCCAGATGGTGCTCCCGGGACTCATCGGCGTCACCGTCGCGCCCATGGCCGTCGCCGACGACAAGGGCAACACCCTGGTCCTGGAGACCGTCTCCAACCTGTGGTCCGAACGGCTCGCCCGCACGGCCTGCGTCGAGATGGGCTGCTCGGTCTCCTGCGCCGACACGGTCATGCGCGGCGACCAGCTCGCCGACGGCCTCGTGCCCGCCACCCTGACCCTCGCCGAAGACCTCGGCCGCACGGTCCGCGAGGCCCGCGCCGCGCACGCCGATCCCGTCGCCGCGGCCGCCGGTCTCCTCGGCGGAGTCCGGCTGCTGACCGGCAAGGTCACCGACGTTCGGCGCCGCACCTCCGGCGGCTTCGCCCGGGGGCAGGCCCTCCTCGACGGCCTCGGCGGCGACGGCGGCCGGTCGCTGGAGCTCAGTTTCCAGAACGAGCACCTGCTGGCCCGCCGGGACGGCGAGATCGTGGCGACCACACCCGACCTGATCTGCGTGCTCGACACCGACAGCGGCGAACCGGTCACCACCGAGGGCCTGCGCTACGGCCTGCGCGTCACCGTCCTCGGCGTGCCCTGCGATCCCCGCTGGCTGACGCCCGGGGGCCTGGAACTGGCCGGTCCGCGTTACTTCGGCTACGACACCGACCACGTCCCGCTCAACGGCCGGCGTCTCGGCTTCACCGGCGAGCTCAGCCGTTGAGGAGGCCCGCGACCGTCTTCTCCAGCCGGGCCGCACGCCCGGCGGGCGTCCTGGTCTTCAGCAACGGCAGGATCAGCTGGTAGCGGGCGGTCTTGGTGAGCGCCTCGAACCGGGCGGCGGCCACCGGGCTGGCCGCGAGCGCCGCCTCCAGGTCGGGCGGCACGGTGGCCTCGCTCTGCGCGGCGTAGGCGGCCTCCCACCGGCCGTCCGCCTGCGCGGCGGCCACCTCGGCCATCCCCGCCGGGCGCATGCGCCCGGCGGCGGTCAGGGCCTCCACCTTCTCGACGTTCACCCGCGACCACGGGCTGCCCTTGCGGCGGGGCGAGTACCGCTGCAGGTAGAAGTTCTCGTCGTAGGCCTTGCGCTGGCTGTCGATCCAGCCGTAGCACAGCGCGACGTCCAGCGCCTGACCGATCGAGACGGACTCGGCGTTCCCGCCCTTCTTGGCGATCTTCAGCCAGACGCCCTCACCGGCGGCGTGGTGCTCGGCCAGCCAGGATTCCCACTGGGCCTCGTTCTCGAAGTGCATCATGCGCTCTCTCCTTCTCCTCACTGCCGAAGGTAGAGGTCGTTGAGGAACGTGCGGTTCCTCAACGACCGGAGATACTCCAAACCCGGCGCCTTTACATTGTAATTTGAAAGTTGAATCGAAGGAGGGTGGCGCACGAGGCGCGGCGTTCGGGTCGTTCAGCGGGCGAGCAGGTCGCGCACGGCCTTGTGGGCGGCCTTGCGCATCTCGGCGTGGAGCACCGCGTTGGCGTCGCGGTCGGTGCGGGCCTCCACGATGCGCAGCCCCTCCCCCGCGATCACCTTGGGCAGGTCCGCTGCCGCCTCAAGGCGCCGGTAGGGAATGCCGTGCGCGGCGGCGATGTGCTCCAGGTCGACCCGGTGCGGCGTGCCGAAGACCCGCTCGAACGGGTCACGCAGCCCCGCCTGGGGCAGCAGCGAGAAGATCCCGCCGCCCTGGTTGTTGACCACGACGATCGCCAGGTCGGGCCGGCGGTCGTCCGGGCCGAGGATCAGCCCGTTCTGGTCGTGCAGGAACGCCAGGTCGCCGAGCAGGGCATAGGCCCGGCCGCTGTGCACCAGCGCCGCGCCCATCGCCGTGGAGACCAGCCCGTCGATGCCGCTGGCGCCCCGGTTGGCCATCACGCGGATGCCGCGGCGCGGCCGCATCACCTGGTCGAGGTCGCGGATCGGCATGCTCGCCGCGGCGAACAGCAGCGACCCGCCCGGCAGCCCGGCCACCAGGTCACGGGCCAGCCGCGGCTCGCTGACCTCGGGCATCGCGTCGAGCACCGCGTCCACCGCCGCCGCGGCGGTCAGGTCGGCGCTGCGCCACGACTTCAGCCACGCGTCGTCGCCGGACACCACCGGGATCTCCACGTCCTGCGCCACCTGGGTGGCCGAGCGGACGGGGTCGGGCCAGCGCGTCAGGTCCGGCGACAGCACCACGTGCTCCTCCGCGCGGCGCAGCAGCGACAGCAGCGGACGGGACAGGCCCGGCTTGCCGAGCGTCACGACGACCTCGGGACGGTGCCGTTCGACGAACTCCGGCACCCCCAGCAGGAAGTGGTGGGACGACAGGGCGTGGTCGCCGTAGCGGGCGTTGCCGTTGGGCTCGGCCAGCACGGGCCAGCCCGCCATCGAGGCGGCGGCGACGTAGCGCTTGACGTTGGTCGCGCCGTCGCCGACGACGAGGACGCCGCGGCGGGTCGGCGGCACGTGCAGCACCGACCCGGGGGTGGCCGCGCGCACCTTGGTCCAGGCCCCGGTCGCGTCCCCGTCGAGGGGTTCGCACCAGGTGGCGTCGCCGTCGGGGATCAGCGGCTCGCGGAACGCCGCGTTCAGATGGACCGGGCCCGGGTCGGGCGCCAGCGCCAGCCCCCACGCCCGGCTGATCAGCGAACGCCAGTAGGCGACCATACCGGGCCGGTTCTCGGGCACGCCGATCTCGCAGCTCCACCGGGCCGCGGTGCCGTAGAGCTTGACCTGGTCGATGGTCTGGTTGGCGCCGGTGTCGCGCAGCTCGGGCGGCCGGTCGGCGGTCAGCACGATCAGCGGCACATGCGACTCGTGCGCCTCGATGACGGCCGGATGGAAGTTGGCCGCGGCGGTGCCCGAGGTGCAGACGAGCGCGACCGGGCGGCCGGACCGCTTGGCCATGCCGAGCGCCAGGAACGAGGCGGAGCGCTCGTCGACGCGCACGTGCAGCCGGACCCGGCCGGCCTGGACCGCCTCGTACAGCGCCAGCGCCAGCGGCGCCGACCGCGAGCCGGGCGCCAGCACCGCCTCGGTCATCCCGCAGCGCAGCAGCTCGTCGACCAGCACGGTCGCCAGGGCGGTGGCCGGGTTCATCGCGCGACTCCGATCACCGGTGGTGCGTCCATCAGGGCCTGGGCGTCGGCGACCCGGCGCCGCCAGCCGGCCTGCAGTTCCTCGTCGGCGGGCTCGAACCGGCGCAGGGCGTCCTCGACCACGTCGGGGCGGCGTACGGGGATCACGCCGTCCTCGGCGACCAGCGGGTCGCCGACGACGTCGCCCTCCAGCAGCGACAGGGTCGCCAGGCCGCACGCGTAGGGCAGCTCCGGCAGCGCCGCGGCCAGCGCCAGCCCGGCGGCGAGCCCGACCGAGGTCTCCACCGCGCTCGACACCACCACCGGCAGCCCGCACGCCTCCGCGATCTTGAGGGCGGCACGGACCCCGCCGAGCGGCTGCACCTTGAGCACGGCGATGTCGGCGGCCTCGGCGGCCCGCACCTTGAAGGGGTCCTCGGCGCGCCGGATCGATTCGTCGGCGGCGACCGGCACGTCCACCAGCCGCCGCACCCGCGCCAGCTCGTCCAGCGTCGCGCAGGGCTGCTCCACGTACTCCAGCCCGAACCGGTCCAGCGTCCGGATCATGCGCACGGCCCGGTCGACGTCCCAGGCGCCGTTGACGTCCACGCGGACCTTGCCGCCGGGGCCGATCGCGTCGCGGACGGCCTCGACCCGGGCCACGTCGTCGGCGTCGTCCTGCCCGCGCTCGGCGACCTTCACCTTGGCGGTGCGGCAGCCCGACGCCCGCGTCATCTCGGCGGCCGTCCCGGGCCCGACCGCCGGGATCGTCACGTTGACCGGGACGGTCTCGCGGAGCGGCGCGGGCCAGCCGTCGTAGGCGGCCTCACGCGCCGCCGACAGCCAGCGGGCGCACTCGGCCGGGCCGTACTCGGCGAAGGGTGAGAACTCGCCCCAGCCGGCGGGGCCGTGGATCAGCACGCCCTCCCGTTGCGTGATGCCGCGGAACCGCGTCCGCATCGGGATGGAGTAGACCCTCACCCGCTGACCCCCTGCCGTTCAACTGAGGTTTTTAGTAGTACCACGGGAAACGCGACCAATCGGGGTCGCGCTTCTCAAGGAAGGAGTCGCGTCCCTCGGCGGCCTCGTCGGTGCCGTAGGCCAGCCGCGTCGCCTCCCCCGCGAACACCTGCTGGCCCACCAGACCGTCGTCCACGAGGTTGAAGGCGAACTTGAGCATCCGCTGCGCCGTCGGGCTCTTGCCGTTGATCTTGGCGCCCCACTCCAGCGCGGTGCGCTCCAGCTCCGCGTGCGGCGCGACCGCGTTGACCATGCCCATCCGGTGCGCGGCCTCGGCGTCGTAGGTGTCGCCCAGGAAGAAGATCTCCCGGGCGAACTTCTGCCCCACCTGCCGGGCCAGGTAGGCCGACCCGAACCCGCCGTCGAAGCTGGCCACGTCGGCGTCGGTCTGCTTGAAGCGGGCGTGCTCGCGGCTGGCCAGCGTCAGGTCGCACACCACGTGCAGGCTGTGGCCGCCGCCCGCGGCCCAGCCGGGCACGACGCAGATGACGACCTTGCCCATGGTCCTGATCAGCCGCTGCACCTCCAGGATGTGCAGGCGCCCGGCCCGGGCGGGGTCGATGCTGTCGGCGGTCTCGCCCTCGGCGTACTTGTAGCCGTCCTTGCCGCGGATGCGCTGGTCGCCGCCCGAGCAGAACGCCCAGCCGCCGTCCCTGGGCGACGGCCCGTTCCCGGTGAGCAGCACGCAGCCGACGTCGCTGGACATCCGCGCGTGGTCCATGGCCCGGTAGAGCTCGTCGACCGTGTGCGGCCGGAAGGCGTTGCGCACCTCGGGCCGGTTGAACGCGATGCGGACCGTTCCCTGGCCGATCGCCCGGTGGTAGGTGATGTCGGTGAAGCCGAACCCCTCGACTTCCTTCCACGCGCCGCTGTCGAACAGCTCCGAGACCATGTGCCCCTCTTCCGTGTCGCTGGCAGGCCCCCATTCAACTGCACGCGTATTCGAACGCGTTCAGCGGGTCGATTAGGCTGATCGCATCATGGACCGCCGCCTGCACGCCGTCGTTCTGCCGCCGGGGCCGCGCCTGTACGCGGCGCTGGCCGCGGCGCTGGACGGCTCGGGCCCGGCGATCTGCCCGATCTCGCCGGACCTGCCCGGCGCGGCGCTCCAGGACCTGCTGAACGCCCTGGCCCCGCACGCGGTCGAGACCGCGGACGGTCTCCGGCCGTACCGGCCGCGCAGCGCCTGCGTGCCGATCGCGGGCGTCCCGGCGGCACCGGAGACGGCCGTGCTGATCGCGACGTCCGGCTCCACCGGCGTTCCCAAGATCGTCGAGTTGTCCGCCGGCGCGCTGCGCGCCTCGGCGTCCGCCACGTTCACCCGGATCGGCGCCGAGCCCGGCGACCGCTGGCTGTGCTGCCTGCCGACCAGTCACATCGCCGGTGTGCAGGTCCTCGTGCGGTCGCTCGCCGCCGGGACCGAGCCGGTGATCCAGCCGCGTTTCGACGTGACGGCGGTGGCGGGCGCCGATGTGGCGCATCTCTCGCTGGTCCCCACGCAGCTGCGCCGTCTGCTGGCCGCGGGCACGGACCTGTCGAAGTTCCGTTCGGTCCTGCTCGGCGGCGCCGCCGCTCCCCCGGACCTGCTCGACGCCGCCCGGGAACGCGGCGCCCGGATCTTCACCACCTACGGCATGAGCGAGACCTCGGGCGGCTGCGTGTACGACGGCGTACCGCTGGACGGCGTCCGCGCGGACATCGGCGGCGACGGCCGCATCCGGCTCGCCGGGCCGGTGCTGTTCAGCGGATACCGGCTGCGTCCGGGGCTCACCGAGTCCGCCTGGGACGGCGACTGGTTCGTCACGCAGGATCTCGGCGTGCTGGACGACGGGCGGCTGCGCGTCCGCGGCCGCGCCGACGACGTGATCGTCACGGGCGGGGAGAAGGTCGTCGCGGGCGAGGTCGCCGCCGCCCTGTCCCGCCATCCGAACGTGGCGGACGTGGTGGTCGTCGGCCGCCCCGACCCCGAGTGGGGGCACCGGGTCACCGCCGTGGTCGTGCCCGCCGGGCGGCCGCCCGTTCTCGACGAGCTGCGCGGCTGGGTCCGTGAGACCATGCCCGCCTGCGCCGCGCCGCGCGAGCTGCGGGTGGTCACCGAGATTCCCCTCCTGCCGTCCGGCAAGCCTGACCTGGAGACTCTCCGGCGCCCCGCTCCCCGGTGACCGCCGCCCGCCATGGCAGGCTTGGACGAGGGGTGTCATGGCCGAGGAGCAGCAGGAGAGCACGCTGACGGTGCTGCTGGCGTTCGGCGCCAATCTGGGCATCGCCATCGCCAAGATCGTCGCGGCGGTGGTCACCGGTTCGGCGTCCATGGCGGCGGAGGCGGCGCACTCGATCGCCGACACCTTCAACGAGGTGCTGCTGATCGTGGGGCTGCGCCGCAGCGGCCGGCCGGCGGACCGGCGCCATCCGCTCGGCTACGGCAAGGAGCGCTACATCTGGACGCTCCTCGTCGCTGTGGCGATCTTCGGGATGGGCGCGCTGTTCGCCTTCTACCAGGGCGTCGAGACGCTCCTGGGGCATCGGGGCGAGGAGGCCGACCCGCTCGCCGGCTACATCGTGCTGGCGGTCTCGTTCGCCCTGGAGGCCGTCTCCTGGCAGCAGGCCCTGCGGCAGGTCCGCCGGGACGCCCGGGAGGAGGGCCTGTCCATGCTCGCCTACATCCGGCGCACCGACGAGCCCACGTCGATCAGCGTGCTGCTGGAGGACTCCGCCGCCCTGCTCGGGCTGATCTTCGCGTTCGCCGGTCTCGGCCTGCACCAGCTCACCGGCTCGGCCGTCTGGGACGGGCTCGGCTCGATCATGATCGGTGTGCTGCTGACGGCGGTCGCGCTGGTCCTCGGGCGCATCAACCTCAACCTGCTCATCGGCAACCAGGCCGACCCGCGCCTGGTCCACGGCGTGCGGGACCTGCTCGGCGCCGCCCCGGAGGTGGAGTGGGTCGTCGACATCGTGACCATGACGGTCGGCGCCGACCGGGTCCTGGTCTGCGCCCGGCTCGACTTCCGCGACGCGCTGACCTCCGGTGACGTCGAACGGGCGTGCGTGCGGATGTCGCACGAGCTGCGGGCGGCCCACGAGGAGATCGACGAGGTCTTCATCGAGCCGGTCCCCCGTGACGACCCCGAGCTCCGCGACCGGGTGATCGCCCGCTACGGCCGGCGAACCTGAGAATCCTTCAGAACCGGTACGGGCCCGCCCCGGCTGGGGTTTTCGTCCGCTCCGGGCCCGGGCCGGGGGTTTCGGACAGGGCCAGCGGGAACAAGAAGGCGTCTGTGCAGCGTTCCGATAAGTGCGCGCATTTGTAGCGAACACGCCTCCGCGTCGCACCCACACAGTGAAGGGAGAGGGGTGCCCCCATGCCGCGAACCGCTGTAGAGACCCCGCTCACGGAGTTGACGAGCCCCGCGCTCGCCGGGCTCCTGGAGCGTGGCCGCACCCAAGGGCGCCTCTCGCTCGGCGAAGTACGCGAGGCCTTCGAGGCCGCCGGTATCAGCCCCGCCCAGGGCCGCTCGATCCTGCGCGGGCTCTCCGAGGCCGGCATCAGCCTGGCCAGCGAGGCCGAGTCCGCCGGGAAGAAGACCCCCGCCACCAAGACCAGGACCCGCAAGCCGGCCAAGGCGGCCGGTGCCGCCGAGGGCGACGCCGAGGCTCCGGCCGACGCGGACGTGACGAAGGTCACCAAGGCCCCCGCCAAGAAGCGGGTCAGCGCCAAGAAGGCCGCGAGCGGCGTCAAGTCCGCCGCCGCGTCGGCCGTGCAGGCCGTCGACGACCGCGAGCCCGCCGCCGCGGAGCTCGACGACGCCGAGGCCGAGGCCACCGCCGACGAGACCTTCGAGGTCACCGAGGTCGAGGCCGCGCCGGTCGCCGATCTGGACGACCAGTCGACCACCATGGGCGACTCGGTGCACACCTACCTCAAGGCGATCGGGCGGCGCCAGCTGCTCACCGCCGAGCAGGAGGTCGATCTGGCCAAGCGCATCGAGGCCGGACTGTACGCCGAGCACCTGCTGGAGACGACTGAGAAGCTCAGCCGCCAGCGGCGCCTGGACCTGGAGTGGGTGGCCGCCGACGGCAACCGCGCCAAGTCCCACATGCTGGAGGCCAACCTGCGCCTGGTGGTCTCGGTCGCCAAGAAGTACTCCGACCGCGGGCTGTCGCTGCTGGACGTCGTCCAGGAGGGCAACCTCGGGCTGATCCGCGCGGTCGAGAAGTTCGACTACTCCAAGGGCTACAAGTTCTCCACCTACGCCATGTGGTGGATCCGCCAGGCCATCCAGCGCGGCTTCGCCGACTCGGCCCGCACGATCCGCCTGCCCGTCCACGTCCTGGAGATGCTCAGCAAGCTGAGCCGTATCGAGCGGGACATGCACCAGCGGCTGGGCCGTGAGCCCACGCCGGAGGAGCTGGCGGTGGAGCTCGACAAGAGCCCCGAGCAGGTGCGCGAGCTCCTGCGCACGAGCCGGCAGCCGATCAGCCTGGACTCCACGATCGGCGAGGACGGTGAGACGCGCATCGGCGACCTCATCGAGGACACCGACAGCCCCGAGGCCTCCGATCTGGTCGACCGCCAGCTCATGGCCGAGCAGCTGCGCCGCACCCTCGACATCCTCAACCCGCGCGAGGCCAAGATCATGGCGATGCGGTTCGGGCTGTACGACGGGACGCCGCGGACGCTCGACGAGATCGGCAAGGCCCTCGGCCTGACCCGCGAGCGGATCCGGCAGCTGGAGAAGGAGTCGCTGTCCAAGCTGCGGCACCCCAGCAACGCCCAGCCCCTGCTGGACTTCGCGGTCTGACGTTCGCAAGCGCGCACACGAGCCCCGCCCGGCCTCCACGGCCCGGCGGGGCTCGTCGTTTTCCCGTCTCGTCAGGCCCGTCTCGTCAGGCGCCTCTCGTCAGCCGTCCCTCGTCAGTCGCCCCGGCGGAACTCCCAGATGGCCACGCCCATCAAAGCCAGCCCCATGGCGACGACGAGGAGGAGTTCCAGCCAGACCGGGACGACCCAGCCGTTCCACGTGACGCCGGGATTGAAGGTCCGCTGCAGCTCCTGCGACACGTCCAGGTGGGCGAAGACGGCCTGGCGCAGCGGGTCGACCGCGTACGTCAGCGGGTTGAGCCGGGTGAGCACGCTCAGCCAGGTGGGCAGGCCGCTCAGCGGGTAGAGGGCGCCCGACAGGAACATCATCGGCATCATCGCCATCTGCATGAGGGCGAAGAACGACTGCATCGTCTTGATCCGCGCGGCCATCACCACGCCGAAGCCGGTCAGCGCGAAGGCGCCCAGGAACATCATCCCGACCAGCTGGAGAAGCAGCAGCGGATCGTACGGCACGCCCGCCAGCCCGGCCAGCAGCACGATCACCACGCCCTGCAGGGTCGCCACCGTCGCGCCGCCGACGCACTTGCCGACGACGATCGCGGCCCGGCTGACCGGCGCGACCAGCATCTCGCGCAGGAAGCCGAACTCGCGGTCCCACACGATGGACCCGGCCGAGAACATCGCGGTGAACATCACCGACATCGCGCAGACGCCCGGGAAGATGAACGTCCTGAGGTCGACCTCGCCGGCCGGTCCGCCGGCGGCCATGAGGCTGGACAGGCCGGTGCCCATCACCAGCAGCCACAGCACCGGCTGGATCAGGCCCGCGACCAGGCGCATCTTGTCGTGCCAGAACCGGAGCAGCTCCCGATGCAGAACGATCTTCACCGCGCGCAGATCGTGCCGAGCGCTGCGCTCGGGCACCACGACCCGGACGATGCCGCCGCCCGCCTCCGCCGTGGCCGGAGTCCCCACGGTCATCTCCTTCCCCGCGCCATCACGCGCATCCAGTCGTTCACCGATCCCTCGGCGTCGCGGATCGTGCTGCCGGTGAACGACATGAACACATCGTCCAGCGACGGCCGCGACACGCTCACCGACCTGATCGGCAGTCCCAGCTCGGCGAACAGCCGCGGCACGAACGACTCCCCCGACGCCACCGCGAAGGTCACCGCGCCCTCGGCCACCTTGGCCGCCAGGCCGAAGCGGTCCCGCAACGCCGCGATCGCCGCCGCGTCGTCGTCGGTCTGGATCTGCACCCGGTCCTTGCCCACCCCCGCCTTGAGCGCCTCGGGGGTGTCCAGCGCCACGATGGCGCCCTGGTCGATGATCGCGATCCGGTCGCAGTACTCCGCCTCGTCCATGTAATGGGTCGTCATGAAGATCGTGATCTCTTCAGCGTCCTTGAGGCGGCGGATGTAGTCCCAGATCGAGGAGCGCGTCTGCGGGTCGAGGCCGACCGTCGGCTCGTCCAGGAACAGCACCCGGGGCGAGTGCAGCAGGCCCCGGGCGATCTCCAGCCGCCGCTTCATCCCGCCGGAGTAGGTCTCCACGCGGTCGCCGCGCCGGTCCCACAGCGCGACCATCTCCAGCACCTGACGCATCCGGTCCGGTACCAGCGAGCGAGGCACCCCGTAGAGCTCGGCGTGGAAGCGCAGGTTCTGCTCGCCGGTCAGATATCCGTCCAGTGTCGGGTCCTGGAAGACCAGCCCGATGTTGCGCCGCACGTCGTCGCGTTCGGTGACGACGTCGTGGCCGCCGACCCGCGCGGTGCCGGACGTGGGCCGCAGCAGGGTGCAGAGCATGTTGATGGTGGTCGACTTGCCGGCGCCGTTGGGCCCGAGGAAGCCGAAGATCTCACCCTGCTCCACCCGGAGCTCGATGCCCCGTACCGCCTCCACCTCGCCGAAGCGCTTGACCAGCCCGTCGACCACGACGGCGGGTTCCCCGTTCGCCATGTCCCTCCCGCAGAAAACTTGGCGATGCCAACGATAGGAATATCCTAAGTTTCGGGTCAAGAGACGATACGACCGCGAGGAGTAGGAGACGTGACGAATTCCGACGGCGCCGAGACGCCACCGGATCCGTTGCTCCGGGTGCCCACGTACCTGATGTTCGAGCTCATCAGGCTCGCCCGCCGCCGCTCGGCCGAGCTCTACCCGCAGGAGCCGCTGCGGCTGCCGCACACGCTCGCGCTGGCCTGGCTGGCGGGCCGCGGGCCGATGTCGCAGCGCGAGCTCAGCGAGCGCCTCAGCGTCGACCAGGGCGATCTGGTCTCCGTGATCGACCTGCTGGAACGGCAGGGCTACGTCGAACGGCACCGCGACACCCGCGACCGGCGCCGCTACGCGCTGCACCTGACCGACTCCGGCCGCCGCGCGCTCCACGACCGCCGTGTCCGGGGGGAACGGGTGAACGAGCTGCTGCTCGATCCCCTGGACCCGGGCGAACGCGAGCACTTCCAGGCCCTCATGCTCAAGATCCTCGCCCACCACGATCCCCGCTTCGCCGGCACCCGGAGCCCGGACCCGCGCGATCCGCACACCCGCGATCCGGACGCGCCGAGCCCGCGCGAAATACCATCCATGCCACACCGATGACTTCCCGGTGCGCGGCAGGTCAAGACCGTGTCCGCATTCGTTCCGAGGACGGGATGGCACCCCCATGGGCAAGATCGTTTCTAACTTCTTCATCTCGCTGGACGGCGTCGTCGAATCGCCCGACCAGTGGCACTTCCCCTACTTCAACGACGAGATGGGCGCCGCGGTCGGCGCCGGCATGGAGACCTCCACGGCGTTCCTGATGGGCCGCAGGCTCTACGACGAGTGGGCGGACTACTGGCCGCGGCAGAGCGCCGACGAGCCGTTCGCCTCGTTCATCAACGACCACCCGAAGTACGTGGTGTCCAGCTCCCTCGACAAGGCCACCTGGAACAACACCACCATCATCTCGGGTGACGTCGCCGCCCGGCTCCGCGAGCTCAAGGAGCGGAACGAGGGCGCCATCACCATGTCCGGCAGCGCCACCCTCGTCCGCTGGCTGCTCGCCAACGGGCTGCTCGACGAGCTGCACCTGCTGGTCCACCCGATCGCCGTCGGCCACGGCCGGCGGCTCTTCGAGGACACGCCCACGCACCGGCTGCGCCTGCTCAGCAACAAGGTCTTCCAGACCGGCGTCCTGCACTCGGTCTACGCGCCCGCCGAGCCCGAGACGGCCGAGACCGGGACGGCCGAGACCGGGACGGCCTAGGACAGCCGCGCGGCGGGCACCACGCCACCGAGCCGCTGACGGGCCTCTTCGAACCGGCGCAGCACCAGCCGCGCCACCGCGTCGTGGGCCCCGATCGGCGCGCTGACGGCATCGGCGCCCGCCGCCTCGATGCGGCGATGGAACAACCCGGGCGCGAGCAGGTACGAGGCCACCAGCACCCGGCCCGCCCCGGCGCGGCGGCGCCGCTCCACCACTTCGGCCAGTACCGGGCCCTCCGCCGCGACGAAACCGTACGGCACGGGCCGGCCCAGCCGCCGCGACAGCATCCGCGCCGCCGCCCGCACGTCGGCGACGCCCGCCGGGTCGGACGACCCGGCCGCGCCCAGCACGACCGCGTCGGTGCGCCGCAGCGGCTCCCCGCCGGCCAGGCCCGCCGCCAACCGGTCGATCATGGCGGTGGTGAGCATGCCGTCCGGCCCGAGCGGACGCGACGTCACCAGGCCCGGGTGCAGCCGCTCGGCCCGCCCCGGGATGTCGATCAGCGCGTGGTAGCCCCGGGCGAGCAGCAGCGGCACCGCGACCACCGGCCCGTCGAGGCCGCGCACCGCGGTCTCCAGCGACGGCTCGGCGATCTCCGCGTACGCCTCGGCGACCCGCAGCCACGGCCGCAGCGCCCGTACCCGGTCGAGCAGCGCCCGTACCGTGGCGGGGCCCGCCGGATCGCGGGTCCCGTGCGCCACGGCCAGCAACGTCGGTTGTAGGTCCATCAGGTCAGCCACTCATCTCCGCTCGGACGGGGTCGATCAGGCGCGGGTCGCAGGCGAGCCGGTAACCGCGCTTCACGACGGTCTCGACGATCCCGGACCGGCCCAGCCCTCGCCGCAGCCGCGCCACCGCCATCTCCACCGCGTGCTCGTCGGCCTGGGGCCGCCCGTCGCGGCCCCACGGCGTCCCGCCCACCATCAGCCGGCTGGGCAGCACCCCGCACAGCTCGGCGCGCGACACCACGTGCCCCGGACGCCGCGCCAGCGCCCGCAGGATCGCCATCGGGGCCGGCGCGATCGGCTTCAGCTGCCCGTCGAGCACCACGGCGTGGCCGCGCAGCTCCAGCGACAGCCCGCGCACCTCAAGCCGGCGCGCCCGCCGCTGCGGCAGGTCGGAGACCAGCGCCCGCACCAGCGCCCCGATCCGGGCACGCTCGGGCTGCACGGTCGGAACGCCCTTCTCGGTCAGCCGCTGCGCCGTCACCGGCCCCACGCAGGCCGCCACCACGTGCGTCCGCAACGCCTCCAGCAGCGGCTCCTCCAGGCCGTCCTCGGCGGCGACCGCGAGCGTCGCGGCGACCGCCGGGGAACTGGTGAACGTGATCGCGTCCACCGTCCCCGTCACCGCCTGCCCGACCAGCCGCCGCAGCGGGGTGGGGTCGTCGGTGCGCGACCACCGGTACACCGGGATCTCGATCACCTCCGCCCCGGCCGCCCGCAACGCGCCGGTGAACTCGGGAAGCTGCTCGCCGTACAGCTGCACGGCGATCCGCGTGCCGTTCAGGTCCTTCTCCAGCAGGTGCTTGAGCACCTCGGCGCAGCTCTCCGACTCCGGCGACCACGCCTCCTGGAGCCCGGCCGAACGGATCGCGCCGCGCGCCTTGGGCCCGCGCGCCAGCAGGTCCACCCGTGACAGCCGTTCGATGAGCGCGTCGCGCAGGCCCCAGCCGTCGGCGGTCTCCAGCCAGGCCCGGAAGCCGATCCCGGTCGTGACGACCACATGGTCGAGGGGGCGTTCGATGCAGTCCCCGGTGGCGTGCAGCAGGTCGGCGTCGTCCGACAGCGGGATGAGCCGGATCGCCGGCGCGTGCACGACCCGGGCCCCGCGCCGCTCCAGCAGGGTGGCCAGCTCCTCGTGCCGGCGGTCGGCGGTCACGCCGACCGCGAAGCCGGCCAGCGGCTCATTCCCGGTGCTCATCGGACCCTCGTTGCTCGTCGGACCCTCGGTGTTCATCGATGCCCCGGTGTTCATAGGCGACTGCCACCTCCACACGGTCACCCGCCGCACGGCGGATCGGGAAGGTGGGCAGCGCCACCTCCGGGTCGGCCAGGCAGACGCCGGTCCGCAGGTCGAAGACGTCCTTGAACATCGGGGACGCGACGGTCGGAGCGCCGCCGCGGCTGCCGAGGATGCCGCGGGAGATCACGTAGGCGTTGCTGAACGGGTCGAAGTTCGACACCGCGAACAGCTCGCCCTCGAACGTCCGGAAGATCGCCACCTGGACGCCGTCGACCATCGCGCAGACACCGCGTTCGGGGATCAGGTCGCGGTAGGAGCAGACGTCCGCCCAGCGGCCGGCGGCGGGCGGCGCGGCGGCGGGGGGCACGGCGGTTCTGCTGATCGTCAGGTCGGGTGTCGTGGTCATCGGGCGGCCACCTCCAGGCGTGGACCGGTCACCAGGACCGGCTTGATCTGATCGCGTTCGTGCTCGAAGACGATGCTCGGGTCGGGCGTGCCGGGGGCGTTGACGAACGAGACGAAGCGGCTCAGCTTGTCGGGGTCCTCGATGGCGGCGCGCCACTCGTCGGCGTAGGCGCCGACGTGCCGGTCCATCGCCGCGTCCAGCTCGGCGCAGATGCCCAGGCGGTCCTCGATGACCACCTCGCGCAGGTAGTCGAGCCCGCCCTCCAGGCCCTCCAGCCAGCTCGCGGTGCGCTGCAGCCGGTCGGCGGTGCGGATGTAGAACATCAGGAACCGGTCGATGTAGCGGACGAGGGTCTCGTCGTCCAGATCGGTCGCGAACAGGTCGGCGTGCCGGGGCCGCATACCGCCGTTCCCCGCCACGTACAGGTTCCAGCCCTTCTCGGTGGCGATGACGCCGAAGTCCTTGCTCTGCGCCTCGGCGCATTCCCGGGCGCACCCCGACACGGCCGACTTGAGCTTGTGGGGGGCGCGCAGACCGCGGTAGCGCAGCTCCAGCAGGATCGCCATCGCCACCGAGTCCTGCACCCCGTAGCGGCACCAGGTCGAGCCGACGCACGACTTCACCGTGCGCAGGGCCTTGCCGTAGGCGTGGCCCGACTCGAACCCGGCGTCCACCAGCCGCTTCCAGATCAGCGGCAGCTGCTCGACACGGGCGCCGAACAGATCGATCCGCTGCCCGCCGGTGATCTTGGTGTAGAGGCCGAAGTCGCGTGCGACCTCGCCGATGACGATCAGCTTGTCCGGCGTGATCTCACCGCCGGGGATGCGCGGCACGACCGAGTAGGTGCCGTTCTTCTGCATGTTGGCCAGGAAGTGGTCGTTGGTGTCCTGCAGCGCGGCCTGCTCGCCTTCGAGGATGTGGCCGTTGCCGAGACTCGCCAGGATCGAGGCCACCACCGGCTTGCAGATGTCGCAGCCCCGCCCGCCCCGGCCGTGCTCGCCGATGAGCCGCGTGAACGTGGTGATCCCGCGGACCCGCACGATGTCGAACAGCTCGGCGCGGCTGTAGTCGAAGTGCTCGCACAGCGCCCGGCTGACCTCGATGCCGGCCGCCGTCAGCTCGGCGTCGAGGATCTTCTTCACCAGCGGCACGCAGCTGCCGCAGCTCGTTCCGGCGCGCGTGCAGCCCTTGACCCCGCCGACGTCGGTGAGGCCCTCGTCCCGGATGGCGCAGCGGATGTGCTCGGCGTCGACGTTGTTGCAGCTGCAGATGACGGTGGCGCCGGGCAGCTCGCCCCCCGCCGCCTCGGTGCCGCCGAACAGCGCCTGCTCGGGGGTGCCGGGCAGCTTCGCGCCGATGTACGCCCGCAGCGTCGGGTAGGACTCGGCGTCACCGACCAGGACGCCGCCCAGCAGCGTCCGCGCGTCGTCGCTGACCACGAGCCTCTTGTAGATCCCCGCCACCGGGTCGGTGTAGGTGACGTCCAGCGCGCCCTGGTCCGGCCCGGCGAACGGGTCGCCGAAGCTGGCGACGTCCACGCCCATCAGCTTCAGCTTCGTCGACAGGTCGGCGCCGGTGAAGCACGCGGGGCTCGTGTCGCCCGCGACGGCGGCCAGGAGCTGGTCGGCGACCACCTCGGCCATGCTGAAGCAGGGCGCGACCAGCCCGTACACCTGGCCGCCGACCAGCGCGCACTCCCCCACCGCGTAGATGGCGGGGTCCGCGGTGCGGCAGGCCTCGTCCACCACGATCCCGCCGCGTTCGCCCACGGGCAGGCCGCAGCCGCGGGCCAGCTCGTCGCGCGGCCGGATGCCGGCCGAGAAGACCACGACCCCGGCGTCGATGGCCGAGCCGTCCGCGAGCGCGACCCGCGCCACGGCGCCGTCGGCGCCGGCCTCCAGGCCCGCCATCGGCGTGCCCGCGTGCACCTTCATGTCGAGGTTCTCGATGTGGCGGCGCAACATCGCGCCGCCGCCCTCGTCGAGCTGCCGCGGCATCAGCCACGGCGCGACCTCGACCACGTGCGTGTCGACACCGAGGCCCTGCATGGCGCGGGCGGCTTCGAGGCCGAGGAGCCCTCCGCCGACGACGACGCCACCTGCCCCGGGGCTTGACGTTGTAAGGTTGACGCAGTGTGACCGGAGCGCCTCCAGGTCGTCGATCGTGCGGTAGACGAAGACGCCCGGCAGGTCCTTGCCCTCCACGGGCGGCACGAACGGCGCCGAGCCCGTCGCCAGCACCAGCGCGTCGTAGCCGAGCTCCCGGCCCTGCCGGGTCCGGACCGTCCGCGCGTCCCGGTCGATGGCCACCACCGGGTCGCCGGTCAGCAGCTCCACGTCCGCGTCGTGCGCCGGATAGGCCAGCTCCGCGTCCTCCGTCAGGTAGGAGGTCAGCGCCACCCGGTCGTAGGCGGGCCTGATCTCCTCACCGACCACCGTGACCCGCCAGACGCCCGCGGTGTCGCGCTCACGCAGTGCCTCCACCAGCCGGTGCCCGGTCGGGCCGTGCCCGACGACGACCAACCTCATCCGCTCGTCTCCTCCATCGCCCATGCGCCGATCCTCAGCAGGAGCGGTTTCGCGGCTGCGTCCCCTTTGTCACCGGCGTGTTAAAAGACGCTCACGGTGAAATCGAATCGTGGTCATCCCCCAATCACGGACCCGGATATTTCGCGAGTTCTTTCGCAAAGCACAAACCCCGCCGCTCTCGCGACGGGGTTCGGTGGACGTAACTGCGGAACTGACTCCGGGGCTCACCCGACGGGCGCCGACTCCTGCTCGTCCAGCCAGGCCACTATGCCCTCCAGAGCGTCACGGCATCCGCCGCAGCCGGTGCTAGCCCGCGTCTCGGCGGCGACTTCTATCGCCGAACGCGCACCTTTCTCCCAGCACGCACGTATTTGCCCCTTGGAAACGTTGTTGCAGTGACAGACCGTCGCCGCGTCCGGCATGCGCACCGGCGAATCGGCGGCCTGCGCGCCGCCCGTCCCCGGGAAGAACAGGCTGAGCCGGTCGGCGGGCAGCGGCGCCGCCCGGTCGTACAACTGGGTGAGCGTGCCCGCCGTGCTCGTCTCGCCGAGCAGGATCGCCCCGATCACCCGGTCGTTCCTGATCACGACCTTCTTGTACGTGCCGCGGCTGGCGTCGGCGAACTGCATGATCTCGACGTCGGGGTCGTCGTCGCCGTGATGGGTCTCCCCCATCGCCGCCAGCTCCACGCTGGCGGCCTTGAGCCGGGTGATCTGCCGCGCGCCGGTGAACCGCGCCCCGGCGTCCGCGCCGGTGAGCACGTCGGCCAGCACCGTCGCCTGTTCCCACGCCGGCGCGACCAGTCCGTAGACCACGTCGCCGTACTGCGAGCACTCCCCGATCGCCCGGACGGCCGGATCGGTCACCGAGGTCAGCGTCTCGTCCACCACGACACCGCGGTCGATCTCCAGCCCGGCGGCGCGGGCGAGGCCGACCTCGGGCTTGACCCCGCACGCCATGACCACCAGGTCGCCCTCCACCACGTCGCCGGAGGCCAGCTCGACCCCTGTGACCCGCGTGCCGCCGGCGGCCGTGCCGGCGCCAGGCGCGCCGGCGCGGGCGCCCATGCGCAGCCCGGTCACGTTGGCGTCCAGGAGAGCGCGGATACCCAGGCGGCCAAGGGTCCGCGCCAGCACCTTGCCGGCCCCGGGGTCGAGCTGGCGTTCCATGAGGTGACCGGCGAGATGGACCACCGTCACCTCCAGTCCGCGCCCGGCGAGCCCGCGGGCGGCCTCGATGCCCAGCAGGCCGCCGCCGACCACCACCGCCGTCCGGGCGGACGCCGCGGCGTCGAGGATCGCGCTGCAGTCGTCCAGGGTGCGGAAGGCGACCGCGCCCGGCGGCAGCCCGTCCTCCGTCCCCGGGATCGGCGGCACGAACGACGTGCTGCCCGTGGCGATGACGAGCGTCTCGTACGGGGTGACGCTGCCGTCGGAGGCGTGCACCCGCCTGGCGGCGCGGTCGATGCGGACGACCTCGACGCCGAGCCGCGCGTCGACGTCGTTGCGCCCGTACCAGGCGGGGTCCACCAGGCCGATCTGGTCCGGTCCCGCCACCCCGGCGAGCACGTTCGACAGCAGGACGCGGTTGTAGGGCTGCTGGCGTTCGGCACCGAACACCGTCAGCGGCGTCTCCCGGTCCCGGGCCCGCACCTCGGTGACGAACCGCGATCCGGCCATCCCGTTGCCGATGACGACGATGCTCACAGCTTCGCTCCGTTCGATGTTCCAGTGACGGCGGTCTCAGTGGCGTCGGGCGGTCCGGCCGGTTCGAGCCGTACGGCGCACACCTTGAACTCCGGCATGCGCGACAGGGGGTCGAGTGCCGGGTTGGTGAGCAGGTTCGCCCGTTGCCCGCCCGCCCAGTGGAAGGGGATGAACACCGTGTCGGACCTGATGGCGTCGGTGAGCCGCGCCCGGACGGTCGCCGTGCCCCGCCGGCTGGCCACCCGGACCCCGGCCCCCTCGTCGATGCCCAGCCGTTCGGCCAGGTCGGGGTGCAGCTCCACGAAAGCCTCGGGGGCGGCCTCGACGAGCGGCCGTACCCGCCGGGTCTGCGCGCCGCTCTGGTACTGCGCGAGGACGCGGCCCGTGGTGAGGTAGACCGGGTACTCCTCGTCCACGTCCTCGGCCGGGCCGTGGTGCTCGACCGGGGTGAACCGCGCCCGCCCGTCGGGGGTGGCGAACCGGTCCAGGAACGGCCGGGGCGTCCCGGGATGGTCCTCGCCGGGGCAGGGCCAGAACACGCCGCCCTCCGCCTCGATCCGCTCGTAGGTGATGCCGGAGTAGTCGGCCAGGCCGCCCGCGCTCGCCGCGCGCAGCTCGTCGAACACCTCGGCGGGCTCGCAGCTCCACTTGCCGGGCGCGTCCAGCCGGTCGGCGAGCGCGGCGATGATCTCCAGATCGGTCCGGACCCCGGCGGGCGGCCGCACGGCCCGGCGGCGGCGCAGCACCCGGCCCTCCAGGTTGGTCATCGTGCCCGACTCCTCGGCCCACTGCGCGCTGGGCAGCACGATGTCGGCGCGAAGTGCCGTCTCCGACAGCACGAAGTCCGCGACGACCAGCAACTCCAGTGCGTCGAGCCGTTCCTCCACGGCGGAGGCGCGCGGCGCCGACACCACCGGGTTGGAGCCGAACACCAGCATCGCCTTCGGCCCGCCGGCGGTGCCGAGCGCCGACAGCAGCTCGTACGCCGAACGCCCCGGGCCCGGCAGGCTTTCGGGGTCCACACCCCAGACCCCGGCGACGTGCTCGCGCGCCGCCGGGTCGTCGATCTTGCGGTAGCCGGGCAGCTGGTCGGCCTTCTGGCCGTGCTCACGGCCACCCTGGCCGTTGCCCTGCCCGGTGAGGCACCCGTAACCGGCGCCCTCGCGGCCGGGCAGGCCGAGCGCCAGCGCCAGGTTGATGAACGCGGTCACCATGTCGGTGCCCCGGGCGTGCTGTTCGGCGCCGCGTGCGGTGAGGATGAGGGATCGCCCGCCCCTGGCCAGCAGCCGCACCGCCTCCCGCATGTGCGGCACCGGTACCCCGGTGATGCGCTCCACGCGGTCGGGCCAGTAGCCGTTGACCACCGTCCGCACGGCCTCGAAACCGTTCGTGCGGGCCGCGACGTACTCCTCGTCCACCAGCCCTTCAGCGAGGGCCAGATGCAGCAGCCCGTTGGCCAGCGCCAGGTCGGTGCCGGGCGTCGGCTGCAGGTGCAGGCCCGCCTGGCGGGCCGTGGCGGTACGGCGCGGATCGACCACGATCAGCGCGCCGCCGCGGTCCTGCATCTCGGTCAGGTGGCGCATGAACGGCGGCATGGTCTCGGCGACGTTGCCGCCCACGACCAGGATCGTGTCGGCCCGGCCCAGGTCGGTGATCGGGCCCGGCAGTCCGCGGTCCATGCCGAACGCCCGGTTGGTGGCCGCGGCGGCCGACGACATGCAGAACCGGCCGTTGTAGTCGATCTGAGAGGTGCCCAGCGCGATCCGGGCGAACTTGCCGAGCTGGTAAGCCTTCTCGTTGGTCAGACCCCCGCCGCCGAAGACCGCGATGGCGTCGTCGCCGTGCGCCGCCCGCAGCCGCCCGGTCTCGGCGGCGATCCGGTCGAGGGCCTCGTCCCAGCCGCACGGCTCCAGCGGCGCGCCGCGCCGCGCGCGCATCAGCGGGGCGGTCAGCCGGTCCGGGACCGTCAGCATCTCCGCCGAGGTCCAGCCCTTCTGGCAGAGGCCCCCTCGATTGGCCGGCACGTCCTCGCGCGGCGTGACCCGGACGGGGCTGCCGCCCAGGGTCATGCCGCACTGCAAGGCGCAGTAGGGACAGTGCGTCGGGGTCTCGGTCATGCCCTGAGACTGTTCGGGAGGCATTTCACGGTTGCGTCCCTCTTGTGACCCGGATGTTAAATGCCGCTCACGCGGTTCCGTTCTCCAAGGTCAGACCGGTACGGTCAGCGGCACCGCGCAGGCGATCACGTGTCGAGCGTTGTCGGCCGCCACCAGGGCCCATTCGGCGCCGCCCGGCCGCATCCCGAACGGATTGGCGGTGCCTCTCCGATCTCGCTTGCGGAAGCGGTCCCGGTGCCCGGACGGGGCCTCGCGGTCCTGGCCGGGGCGCCTAACCTCGGACTATGCCCGACCTTGCTTACTATGCCTCACTCCCCCGCACCCGCGGAGCCGCCGCGGCCCTCCTGCTCGACGACCTCGGGCGGGTCCTGCTGGTGAAGCCCACCTACAAGGAGGGATGGTTCCTGCCCGGCGGGGTCATCGAGGAGGGCGAATCGCCGCTGACCGCGTGCGTGCGGGAGTGCCGGGAGGAGCTCGGGTTCGTTCCCCGCCTGGACGGGCTGGTCTGCGTGGACTGGGGCTCGCCCCGCGGCGGCATCGACGCGGTCAACGTCTTCGTGTTCGCCGGGATCGTCACGGCCGAGCAGGCCGCCGCCATCCGGCTGCCGGCCGACGAGCTCTCCGACCACGTCCTCGTGGCCGTCGAGAAGGTCCCCGAGCTCGCCCCGCCGCACATCGCCCGCCGCATGGAGCCGAGCCTGCGCGGCCTGGCCGAACGCCGGGCGGTGTATCTGGAGGACGGCCGCGAACCCTCGTTCGTCACCCTGGGTGACCGGGAGGGATAGAACCCGGCCCGGGATGGGTAGATCGCGTACCGAACGTGACGGGTGAGAGGAACGGGGGACCGTCGATGGCAGCCTGTGAGGTCTGCGGCAACGAGTACGCGATGAGCTTCGAGGTGCACGCGCAGGGCGCGGTGCACACCTTCGACTCGTTCGAGTGCGCGATCAGCCGGATGGCGCCGATCTGCGAGCACTGCGAGTGCCGGATCGTCGGCCACGGGGTGGAGGTCGACCAGCACTGGTACTGCTGCGCGCACTGCGCCCGCACCGCCGACCCGCGCCGGGCCGAGGCGCTCGTGGATCACGTGTGACCGGGCGCTGACCTGGAGGCCCGGCCCGCGGGCCTCACATCTCGTGTCGGACGCGGTGCAGCGGAGTTATCACTGCCGCATTACGTGAAACACACCGGCGAAACTCGCGACTCCTAGCGTCGGCCACGCCAAAGCGACCGACGAGGAGTCCCGATGACCGTCACGACCGATGTCACACGGAAAGGCCGCGGGCGGCCACTGGCCAGTATCAAGGGTCACTGGATCGACGACTGGCGGCCGGAGGACCCTGACTTCTGGGCGAACGGCGGCGCCAAGGTCGCCCGCCGCAACCTGATCTTCTCGATCTTCTCCGAGCACATCGGGTTCTCGGTGTGGACGTTGTGGTCGGTGCTGGTGTTGTTCCTGGGCCCGGCCTACGGCATCGACCCGGCCGGCAAGTTCACGCTCACCGCCGTTCCGGCGCTGTTCGGCGCCGTGCTGCGGATTCCCTACACGTTCGCCGTCGCCAAGTTCGGCGGGCGCAACTGGACGATCTTCAGCGCCGGGCTGCTGCTGGTGCCCTCGGTGCTGGCGGCGTTCCTCATCGAGCCGGGCGTGTCGTACTCGACGCTGGTGATCCTGGCCGCGATCGCCGGCGTCGGAGGCGGCAACTTCGCCTCGTCGATGGCCAACATCAACGCCTTCTACCCGCAGCGCCTCAAAGGCTGGGCGCTCGGCATCAACGCGGGCGGCGGCAACATCGGCGTCGCCGCGGTGCAGCTGGTGGGGCTGCTCGTGCTGGCCACCGCGGGCAGGGACCACCCGGGCCTGGTGGCCGGGATCTACATCCCGCTCATCGTGCTGGCCGTCCTCGGCTCGGCGCTCTACATGGACAACCTGGCGCACGCCCGCAACGACAAGCGCGGGATGCGCGACGTGAGCAGGGACCCGCACACCTGGGTCGTCTCGGTGCTCTACATCGGCTCCTTCGGCTCGTTCATCGGCTTCGGCTTCGCGTTCGGCCAGGTGCTGCAGGTGCAGTTCAAGGCCGACTTCCCGACGCCGATCGACGCCGCCTACCTGACGTTCCTCGGGCCGCTGCTCGGCTCGCTGATCCGGCCCTTCGGCGGCGCGCTGGCCGACAAGCTGGGCGGCGCCAAGGTGACGTTCTGGAACTTCGTCGCGATGGCCATCGCCGCGTCCGTGGTGCTGGTGGCCTCGCAGCAGAAGTCGCTGGCGCTGTTCCTCACCGGCTTCATCCTGCTGTTCGTCTTCAGCGGCCTCGGCAACGGCTCGACCTACAAGATGATCCCGGCGATCTTCCGGGCGAAGGCGGAGCTGGGCGTCGCCAACGGCGGCGACCCGGCCGCCGCCGAGGTCGAGTCCCGCAGGCTCGCGGCCGCCCTGATCGGGATCGCGGGCGCGGTCGGCGCGTTCGGAGGCGTGCTGGTCAACGTCGCCTTCCGGCAGTCGTTCCTCACCTACGGGACCGGCGACGGCGCCTACATCGCCTTCATCGCCTTCTACGCCCTGTGCTTCGCACTGACCTACCTGGTCTACATCCGCACGCACGCCAGGAAGCTGGCCGGAGTCTGATCCGGCCCGGTCACGTCAGGCGCGCCGACCGCGCCCCCGGCGGTGTCCGGGGGCGGCGGCCGGCGCCGCCGCCGCGGGCCGCGGGTCCCTGGGCAGGGGCCTGCTCCGCCGGCCAGCCGGGTGACCGGCCCGAGGAGCACAGCACCGCCTCCCAGGCGTCGCCCGGGCCCAGCGGCAGGTGCGGGACGCCCCAGTGCCACGCCGAGACGAGCAGCTCGGGGTCACGGGGGCGGTAGTCGGTCCCGATCGCCCGGGCGAGGTCCCAGGCGTGCAGGTGCCATTCCACGCAGGCGGCGCCCGCGTGGTCGCCGACGGTGTACTTGGTGCCGCGATAGATCAGGTGGGTGCGGTCCCACATCTCCGGCATCAGGTCGGCGTAGGCGCCGGCCGACACGGTGAACGCCATGATGCGCGACGGCGCGGGCTCGGGCGGCAGGACGGCGAGCTCGGTCGCGTTCTGCCGGGCCTGCTGGCGGATCAGGACGGCGGAGGCGGCGTCCTGGGCGAACAGCTTGGCCAGCCGGCTGTCGGGCGAGTCCTGGAGGTACTCCAGGAAGTTCTCCGCGACACAGCGCAGATGACCGGCCAGGTCGGCGGCCAGCCACTCCGTGCAGGGGGTCGGCACGTTCCAGTCGCCGACCTGGGCCGCCAGCGCCCGGATCGCGTGCACCCCGTCCTGGTAGGACTCGAGTACGCGATGCCGATCAGGCGGCGTGCGCTCCACGTGATTTCCCCCCGCGTTAAGAGCACCGTGACGTTCGTGTGGCCCCTGACGCCGGGCGTTTCCGCCACGCCGGCGCGGTCCTCCCCCGGCCGCCGGCGCAGGGAGCCCCCGGCGATCCCCGAGAGGGTAGATTCTCAGAACTCGGCGGCCGGTGCCACTCGGGTCGGCTGCTGTGTCGCGAAGTCGCGACGCGGGCGGCCGGTCAGACGGCGGCCGCGGGCCGTTCGCGGAAGGTCATCCGGTGCTGCTCCCGCGTGGTGCGGATACGGTCGACCTCGTCGGTCCACGGCTTGACGGCCGGGCGCGCCTTGGCCTGGCGGCGCGCGATCTCCGCGGCGCGCCGGGTCTTGGCGTCCGCCGACGGCGCGGCGTAGGTCTTCGGCCCGGAGGCGACGCGCTCGGCGGCCTCGGCGGCCAGCAGCACCTCGGTCAGCGCCATGTCGAAGGCGACGGCGAGCTCGCGCAGGGCGTCGTCGCCGACGCGGTCGCCGGCGCGCCCGCCGGACTGGGCGGCGCGCAGCGCCTCCTCCGCCTCGGCGGCGGCCCGCAGCCGGTCCTTGTAGGCGTCGGCGAGCCGCTGGTCGGCCTCGTAGGTCTCGATGACGTCCTTGCTGACACGGCGGCCCAGCGGCATGGGTGACTCCTTGCAATCGCGGCTTTCTAGATCCAGCTCCGGGTAAGCGTACGCCCCGGCGTCGGCGTGTCGTGGCGCAGGTCACCCAACGTGTGCCCTTTACGCAGTAAGGTTCTCCCCATGGTCCGACAGCCGGCGATCAACGCCCAGAACCGTGCGCCGCTCAGCATCGAGCGCATCATCGAGGCCGCGCTGCAGATCGTGGACGGCCAGGGGCTCGGCCGCCTCACGATGCGGCGCCTCGGCGACGCCCTGGAGGTGGAGGCGATGGCGATCTACCACCACCTCCCCCGCGGCAAGGAACAGCTGCTGGACGGGCTCGTCGCCCACGTCGCCATCTCCCCGGCCGTCACGCACGGAGCGGCGGACTGGCGCGAGGCCCTGCGCAGGTGGGCCCGCGACTACCGGGCGCGGCTCCTCGGCCACGCCGGGGTCCTGCCGCTGCTGGTCACCAGCCGCAACCCGGCCGCCCTCACCACCACCACGGCCTCGCTCCAGGAGGTGCTGCGGCAGGGCGGCATCCCCGAGGCGACCGCCGCCGTGGCCGCGCACACCCTGCTCGGGTACGTCATCGGGCACACGGCGCTGGAGGTGCGCGGCACGCCGGACGGCACCGGCGAGACCGTCGACTGGGACGCCCGCTTCGACGGCGGGCTCGACCTCGTCCTCGGCGCCGTCTCGCCCTGACCCGGCGGCGGTCAGTCCTCCACCACGATCACTTCGAGGCCGCGGGGGCCGTGCCCGCCCGGCACCCGCGCCAGCTCGACGGCCGTGGTCACCGACGGGCCGGTGATCCAGGTGAGCGGCCGGTACGGGTCGAGACGGGCGACCGCCTCCGGAACGGTCCCGACGATCTGGTCGGCGTGGACCACGCACAGGTGGTGGTCCGGCACGAGCGACAGCGCCCGCCTGCCCTGCGCCCGCCCGCCGTCCAGGACGATCGTCCCCGTCCGCGCGACGGCCACGGCGCAGCCGGTGACCGAGGCGTCCACCGCCCGCAGGGTCGCGACGTCGGTGACCTGCGAGTCCGCCAGGGCGCGCACCCCGTCCAGCTCCGCCAGCCAGCCGTAGGGCAGATCCGCCGGAACGACGATCTGCTTGGCCTCCCGGCCCCACAGCGCGGCGGCGATCGTGGTGCCGAGCTCGTCGGCGCCCACGTGCCGCACGGTCGCCCGCTGGTCGGCGAGCCGCTCGGTGAACAGCGCGATGACATCGGCCCGGCTCGCCGCCTCCTCGGCGCCGAGCCGCCGGCGGTAATCCCGCGGCACCTCCACCGGCGTGCCGCTCGCGGTGCCGAGGGCGTCGCGGACGCGGGCGAGAATCTCCTCCCGGGATCCCATCAGCGTTCCCCCGCGCTGCCCGGCCGCCGTGACCGCCACCAGGAGCGGAAGCTCTCGGCGGGCGGCGCGGGCAGGTCGCGGGCGTCGGTCCATTTGCCGAGCAGGCCGGGCAGCCTCCGGATCCGGCCGCCGCGCGACAGCAGCCGCGCCCAGCGCGTGCCCCGCTGCAGTGACGTCTCGTACCGGCGCCGCTCCCCCATCGTCCACGCGACGGTGCGCATCAGGAGCATCTCCGGCGTCGGCACCGGCCGTCGCCGCCGCGACTCGACCACCTGGCCGCGCAGCCGGACCAGCACGTCCGGGATGTCGATCAGCACGGGGCAGACGTCCGCGCACGCGCCGCACAGCGTGGACGCGTACGGCAGCGATGCCTCGAACGCGCCCTCCACACCGCGCAGCTGAGGGGTGAGGATCGCCCCGATCGGCCCCGGCAGCACCGGGCCGTAGGGTCCGCCGCCGGTGCGCTCGTAGACCGGGCAGACGTTGAGGCAGGCCGAGCAGCGGACGCAGCGCAGTGCCGTGCGGCCCACCTCGTCCGCCAGCGCCCTGGTGCGCCCGTTGTCCAGCAGGACCAGGTGGAGCCGCCGCGGCCCGTCACCGGCAGTGACGCCGGTCCAGGTCGAGACCGACGGGCTCATCCGCCCGCCGCCCGACGCGCGCGGCACCAGTTGCAGGAGGACTTCCATGTCCTCCCACGTGGGCACCACGGACTCGATCCCGGCGACGCAGATCAGCGTCTCGGCGAGCGCCAGGGCCAGGCGACAACCGCCGTCCTGCTCCAGAGCGGCGAGGGTGCCAGTCTCGGCCACCGCGAAGTCGGCGCCGCAGATCGCGACTCCGCAGGCGAGGAGCCGGTCGCGCAGATGGGACCGTGCCATCGCAGCCAGCGCGGCCGGGTCGTCGTCCAGGTCAGGCCCGGCGCCGGGCAGCCCGTTCAGGAACAGCTCGCGGACCTGTGCGCGGTTGCGATGCGCGGACGGCGCCAGCAGGTGCGTCGCGTCCTCTCCTCCCAGGCCGACGATCAGCTCGCCCAGGTCCGTCTCGTACGCGGTGACTCCGGCCTTCGCGAGGGCCTCGGCCAAGCCGATCTCCCGTGTGATCGCGGATGCGGCGGTGATGGCGCCGGTCTCACCGGTCGCTCGGACGAGGCCGTCGATGACGCTCCGCGCCTCGGCGGCGTCGGCCGCCCAGTGCACCGTGCCGCCCGCCTCGGTGACGGCGCGTTCGAGCTCCTCCAACTGGGTGCCGAGGTCGAGGAGCGTCCGGTCCCTGATCGCCCGTCCCGCCTCCCGCAGCTCCTCCCAGTCGGCGGCCTCGCCGGTGGCCGCCGCGGCCCGCGCCCGGAGAGCTCCGGTGGCCGCGCCGAGGTTGCGGCGCTGCCCGGTGTCGGCCAGCGCGGCGCGGGCGCCGGCCGCGAACTTGGGCATGCCGAGCGGCACGGGCGTCATCGTGCCTCCGTGCCCGCGAGGATCTCCGCGAGGTGCATGACCCGGACGCCGCTCCGCAGCCTCGTCAGCGCGCCGCCGATGTGGGTGAGGCAGGAGTTGTCGACCGCGCAGACGACGTCGGCGGCGGCGGCGCGGATGTGCCGGACCTTGTCGGCCACCATCGCCACCGAGAGGTCGGCGTTCTTCATCGCGAACGCGCCGCCGAAGCCGCAGCACTCCTCGGCGGCCGGAAGCTCGGCCAGCTCCAGGCCCTTGACCGCGCGCAGCAGCCGCACCGGCCGGTCACCGACCCGCAGGGCGCGCATCGACTGACAGGTGGGGTGGTAGGTGACGCGGTGCGGGAAGTACGCGCCCACGTCGGTGACGCCGAGAACGTCGACCAGGAACTCGGAGAGCTCGTAGACCGCGAGCTCTTCGACCGCCTTTGCCAGCGCCGTGTCGCCGGCGCCGCGGGCGATGCGCGGATAGGCGTCGCGCACGGTGGCGGCGCAGGACGCGGAGGGCGTCACCACGACGTCGGCGCCGAAGACCCCGGCGAACCGGCGGGCCAGGTCGGCGGCCTCCCGGTGGTAGCCGGTGGTCCAGTGCATCTGGCCACAACAGGTCTGGTCGGGCGGGAACACCACCTCGTGCCCCAATCGTTCGAGCACGGTCGTCACCGCCCGTCCGGTGCCCGGGAACAGCGCGTCGTTGAAACAGGCGACGAACAGCCGCACGCGCATCGCGCCCTCACTCTCCCCCTGTGCCTCCCCGCCCCCAGGGAGCCATCGTAGGAGCACCGGGCACCGCGGACAGGCCGAACATTCCGACCCACTCGGACGGATCGCGGCGCGCCGAGGTCACACCGCGAACCGGGGTGAATCGTTTGTCCGGTGGACGGCGTGTCGTTCTTCGCCCGTTATCGATCAAGGGGAACATTGTGAGTGGCACCTCAGGGTGAGACGGGTCACATCCATCCGGTACCGCGGTACCAAGTCACAACCGTCCCAACGGGCTATGGCCGCGACGATGCGAACCGCATCACACTGGGGAACGTCATAAAGACGACAACAAACCGCACCGAAGTTGAAGACCGGAGGCACGCCGATGTGCCCGCACCAGCCACCCTGTCCCTCTCCTGACGGACCGAACCGCGACGCCGCCCGCACGGTCGTGCACCACCCCGAGCAGGGGTGGAGCCTGCTGTGCAACGGCGTGGTGCTCTTCGAGGACACCGGTGAGCTGCTGCCCGACGGGGAAGTCATCGCACCGCACCGGCCGACGGACCTGATCGCTCCGTCAGCCGCCTGACCTGTTCTCCACACGGGGGACTAGTCCGAACGGGTGATCATCCTCGGGGGCACGCTCACTCGCCCGAGACCTCTGGGCCTTCCCGCAGGCCCAGAGGAGCACGACTCGCACGGCACCACCCACAACCCACCACAGCACCGTCGACGCCCGCTTCGTGCGGGCGTCTTTCGCTTGGCCGTCAGCCGGTGCACTCCTGCGCCAGGGCCGCCCGGCCCTGCCGGACGGCGCCGCTCCAGCGGCGCAGCCACGGCTCGACGGCGGCGCCCACCGCCGCCGGATCCTTCGTGAGATCGTGCCGCTCGCCCGCCAGCACGACCACCTCGGCCGCGTCCGCCGGGTCGGGCACGCCGAACGGGTCACGGTCGCCGTTCACCACGAGCACCTCGACCCCCGCCGAACGCAGCTCGTCGGCCCGCGACCGCTCCGGAGTGCGCGGCGGGTGCAGCGGGAAGGCCAGCGCGATCACCCCGGCCGCCCCCGCCGCCCGGGCGGTGCGGCACGCCACCCGTGCCCCGTTGCTGCGGCCGCCCTGGACGAGCGGCACGGCGCCGCAGCGGTCCCGCAGGACCTTGATGATCTCCAGCCACGCCTCGTCCTGCTTCACCGCCGGGCCCGGGGCACGCCGCCCGGCCGCCCGGAACGGCTGGAGCACCCGCGCGACCGCGCCGCCGAGGCCGAGCGCCACCTCCCGGACGGCCAGCAGATCGGCGGCGTCCACTCCCCCGTTCGACCCGTGGGTCAGCGCCAGCAGGAACGACGGGTCGTCCACCTCGTCCAGGGCGACCCGCGCCAGGCCGTGGGCGGTCTCGATCTCCATGTGACCCACCGTAGCCGCCACGTCCCGGTACGGCAGAATCGCCTCATGACACAGATGACAGACAGTGAGTGGCGCGCGTTCGTGTCGGAGGGCACCCGTACCGGGAAGGTCGCCCTGACCCGTAAGGACGGGGCTCCGCACGTGACGCCCGTCTGGTTCGTGCTGGACGGGCCCGATCTGGTGTTCAACACGGGCAAGGACAGCCTCAAGGGCCGCATCCTGCGGCGCGACCCGCGGATCGCGATCTGCGTGGACGACCAGGAGCCGCCGTACTCCTTCGTCATCGTCAAGGGGGAGGCGGCCCTGTCGGAGGACCTCGACGAGATGCGCGCCTGGGCGACCGCCATCGGCGCCCGTTACATGGGCGAGAAGCGGGGCAAGGAGTTCGGCGAGCGCAACGCGGTGCCCGGCGAGTACCTCGTGCGCGTGCGGATCGACAAGGTCGTCGCCGAACGCGACGTCGCCTCCTGAACCCGCCCGGGCTCGCCGGACCGTCCGGTCAGGCGTCGGGCCAGCCGGGCGGCAGCGGCCGGGCGGGCGTGCCCGTCGCCAGCCGCAGCCGCTCGGCGAAGCTCTCGTGCAGCAGCGGGCCCCAGAGGTAGTCGCTCGGCACCCTGATGGCCCTGCCCAGCAGGTCGTGGGTCTCGGCGGGCGCGGGATCGGCCCCCGGGCCGCCCGCGTACCGGACGGCCAGCAGCGCGTACATGTGATCGAGCGCCCCGAACGCCTCGCCCGCCACCGCGGGGAGCGAACCGTCCGACACCGCCGACTCGACCACCGGCTCCCACCACAGGTCCGCGGGGTCGGCGTCCTCGTCGTCGCCGCCGAAGTCGCGGCGGAGCCGGGCCCGCACCTGGCCCGCCACGCCCGGGTCGGACAGGCCGCGGCGCCACACCTCGCGCGCCTCGTCGCCGCGCCCGCGCAGCGGCAGCGTGCGCGCCAGCAGTTCGGTGGCGAGCGGCCCGACCTCCGGGTCGGCGGCGGCCTCCTCGTCGCCGAGGGCCGCGCCGAACGCGCCGATGGCCTGGTCGAGACAGGAGATGCCGAGGGCCACCGCCAGCCGCGCGTGGGCGTACGGCGCGGACTCGCGGTCGATGACCCTGAGGCCCGCGGTGAGGACGCGCTGGGCGCGTGCCGGTTCGCCGCGTTCGAGCAGCCGCTGGGCGAGGTCGTGGGCCGCCACCGGGCCGTACTCGGCGTCCCCGGTCGCGATCGCCTCCTCCCAGTGCCCGCGCGCGGTCTCGAAGTCGCCCGCGTCGTCGGCCAGCCGGCCGAGCGCCAGGAGGGCCGGCGGCAGGTAGGCGGGGTTGCCGAAGTCGACCACGGCCTGCCAGGCCAGGCCCGCCTCCCGGTGCTCGCCGGCGCGTTCGTGGGTGAGCGCCAGGTGGTAGGCGGCCCGCGGCCCGTACTCGGGGTCGGCGGTGGAGACGGCGATCCGGTCGGCCTCGCGCGCCCCCGTCACGTCGCCGGAGTCGTCGAGGACGACCGCCAGGCCGAGCGCGGCCCGCGCCCGCTCCGGCGTGTCGCCCAGCGCGAGCACCTCCCGGAAAAGCCGGGCGGCCCGGTCGGCCTCACCGTTCTCGGCGAGCCGCCGGGCCTCCTCGCACAGCCGGGCCGGGTCGTCGGGCGTCTTGCTCATGCGGCAGCCTTCTGGGGTCTGGATGGTGCCCAGAGCCTACCGAGAGCGGCCTTCGGCGTCCCGGGACGACACCCGATCCGGCCAAGATCGATCTCGGACCCCGCGCGGCGCGCTCAGTCCTCGAACGCCTCCGGCGGCGGGCAGGAGCAGACGAGGTTGCGGTCGCCGTACGCCTGGTCGATGCGGCGCACCGGCGGCCAGTACTTGTCCTCGCGCAGCGCCGGCACCGGATAGGCGGCCTCCTCACGGGTGTAGGAGTGCTTCCAGTCCTCGGTGACCAGGGTGGCCGCGGTGTGCGGGGCGTTCTTCAGCGGGTTGTCGTCGCGGTCGTACGTGCCGTCCGCGACCCGCTCGATCTCCCGCCTGATCTCGATCATGGCGTCGGCGAACCGGTCGAGCTCGGCGAGGTCCTCGCTCTCGGTCGGCTCGATCATCAGCGTGCCGGCCACCGGGAACGACAGGGTCGGCGCGTGGAAGCCGTAGTCGATCAGCCGCTTGGCGACGTCCTCGGCGGTGATCCCGGTGTCCTTGGTGATCTTGCGGAGGTCGGCGATGCACTCGTGCGCGACCAGGCCGCCCCGGCCGGTGTAGAGGACCGGGTAGTGCGGGGCGAGCCGCGCGGCCAGGTAGTTGGCGCCGAGGATGGCGCTCTCGGTGGCCTCGCGCAGGCCGTCAGGGCCCATCATCGCGATGTAGGCCCACGAGATCGGCAGGATGCCCGCCGAGCCCCACGGCGCCGCCGAGATCGGCCCGACGCCGGCCCCGTCCGGCTCCGCGGCCGGGCCCGCCTCCGCGCGCAGCGGATGGCTCGGCAGGAACGGCGCCAGGTGCTCGCGCACGCCGACCGGGCCGACGCCGGGACCGCCGCCGCCGTGCGGGATGCAGAACGTCTTGTGCAGGTTGAGGTGCGAGACGTCGGAGCCGAACTCGCCCGGCCGGGCCAGGCCCACCAGCGCGTTGAGGTTGGCGCCGTCGACGTAGACCTGTCCGCCCGCGTCGTGCACCGACTTGCACACGTCGGTGATGGTCTCCTCGAACACGCCGTGCGTGGACGGGTACGTCACCATGATCGCGGACAGCTGCGCGCGGTGCTTGTCGATCTTGGCGTGCAGGTCGTCCAGATCGATGTTGCCCCGCTCGTCGCACTTGACCACGACGACCTTCATGCCCGCCATGACGGCGCTGGCGGCGTTGGTGCCGTGCGCCGAGGACGGGATCAGGCAGATCGTCCGGTCCTGGTCGCCGCGGGAGGCGTGGTAGCCGCGGATGGCCAGGAGCCCGGCCAGCTCGCCCTGCGAACCGGCGTTGGGCTGGACCGACACCTTCGCGTAGCCGGTGAGCTCGGCGAGCCAGGTCTCCAGCTCGCCGATCAGCTCCAGGTAGCCCTGGACCTGCTCGACGGGCGCGAACGGGTGGATGTCCGCGAACTCCGGCCAGGTGATCGGCTCCATCTCGGTGGTGGCGTTCAGCTTCATCGTGCAGGAGCCGAGCGGGATCATCGACCGGTCCAGCGCGATGTCGCGGTCCTGCAGCTTGCGCAGGTAGCGCAGCATGGCGGTCTCGGAGCGGTGCGCGTGGAACACCGGGTGGGTGAGGTAGGGGCTCTCGCGGCGCAGCACCTCGGGAATCGCCTGCGCGGCGGGCTCCGGCGCCGGCCCGGCCGGCCCGAACGCGGCGAGCACCGCGGCCACGTCGTCGGCGCCGGTGGTCTCGTCGCACGCGATCGCGAGATGGTCGTCGTCCACGAAACGCAGGTTGCGGCCGTTCTCCAGGGCCTTGGCGAGGATCTCGCGGGCGCGTCCGGGCACCCGCACGAGGACGGTGTCGAAGAAAGAGGCGTGGACGACCTCGGCGCCCGCCCGGCGGAGCCCCTCCGCGATCGCGGCGGCGTGCCCGTGGGTGCGCTCGGCGATCGCGGCCAGGCCCTCGGGGCCGTGGTAGACGGCGTACATGCTCGCCATGACGGCGAGCAGCACCTGCGCGGTGCAGATGTTGCTGGTGGCCTTCTCGCGCCGGATGTGCTGCTCGCGGGTCTGCAGCGCCAGCCGGTAGGCGGTGGCGCCGTCGGCGTCGACGGACACGCCGACCAGGCGGCCCGGCAGCTGCCGCTGGATGCCCTCGCGGACGGCCATGTAGCCCGCGTGCGGGCCGCCGAAGCCGTAGGGCACGCCGAAACGCTGCGACGAGCCGACGACGATGTCGGCGCCTGACTCGCCGGGCGGCCGCAGGAGGGTCAGCGCGAGCAGATCGGCGGCGACGACCACCTGGGCGCCGCGCTCGTGCGCGGCGGCGGTGACGGGCTCCAGGTCGCGCACCGCGCCGGAGGCGCCCGGGTACTGCAGGAGCACGCCGAAGAAGTCGCCGTCGGGCAGGCCGCCGGACAGGTCGGCGGTGACGACCTCGATGCCGAGCGGGACGGCGCGCGTCCGGATGACCTCGATCGTCTGCGGCAGCGCGTCGGCGTCGACCAGGAACGCGCCCGGGTCCTTGCGCTTGGACACCCGGTGCGCGAGCGCCATCGCCTCGGCCGCGGCGGTCCCCTCGTCCAGCAGCGAGGCGTTCGCGACCGGCAGCCCGGTCAGGTCGCTCACCACGGTCTGGAAGTTGAGCAGCGCCTCCAGCCGGCCCTGGGAGATCTCGGGCTGGTACGGGGTGTAGGCGGTGTACCAGCCGGGGTTCTCCAGGACGTTGCGCAGGATGACACCCGGCGTGTGCGTGCCGTGGTAGCCAAGGCCGATCATGGAGCGCACGACGGTGTTCCTGGCGGCGAACTCGCGCAGCCGCGCGATGGCCTGCGGCTCGCTCAGCGCCGGCGGCAGGTCCAGCGGCCGGTCGGTCCGGATCGCGCCGGGCACCGCGTCGCCGATCAGCGCCTCGGCGCTCGAATAGCCGATGGCCGCCAGCATCCGGGACTGGTCGTCGGGAGACGGCCCGATGTGCCGGTCGGCGAACGTGGACCGTGGGTGCTGCGGCGACGCCACCGGGGCGAAGTACTGGGCGGTCATTGGGGAAACCCTCCTGGGCTGCTGCGGTCGCTCAGGGCCGCCGTCGGCCCCGCTGGGCCGATGGCCGGTCTCCCCCTCTGTCATGGGCACCTGAGAGCTTCACCCGCGGAGCGGGGTTTCCCCTTCGGTGAGGATCCAACCCTCCGCCGAGGGATGGACGCCTGCTTTCCAGAGGTGCCTCGCCCAGCGGTCCTTTTGCCTGAGAGGTTCCGGGGAGGGTTGCCCCTTCGGCGCTCCACGCTGGCGGCGTGGAGTCTCTCCCGCACAGGGTCGACGGCATGTCCTGAAGGGAACTCTATCCAAAGACGACCGAAACGATCGACACGGCCCGCGGGCGCGGGCCCATGATCGGCGTTACCGGCCGGACGCGTACGATATGCACAGCTCACAGAGCCGCGGACCGGCCGCGGGCCGGGGAGCGAGACGAACAGGTGAGTCGGGTGAGACCGCACGGGGCGGGATGGCCCACCCCGCTCGACGAGGTGGCGCCGGGTCTGGGACGCTGATCACAGTGATGGTTCCGGACGGTGGTGCGGCATGACACAGGGCGTGACGCACGGCACGCGAAAGGGCGCCTCCGAGGCCCCGAGCGAGGCGCCCGAGCGCAGGCCCGGCGCCGCCGTCGCCGTGCCCGTCGACGAGCCCGCCCAGCCCGAGCGCATCCGCCGCCCGGGCGACGCCCTCCGGTTCGTGGCCGCCGTCGCCGGTCTCGCCGCGGTCCTGCTGCTGGTCTCGATCGCCCAGGGCACCGCGACCGGCCTGCAGAGCGACATCAAGGGGAGCACCGAGCGCGCCCCCCGGTTCCTGCTGACCATGGCCACGCTGATCTCCAGCTTCGGCGTGCTGGCCGTGCCGGTGGCGTTCGCGATCGAGCGGCTGTTCCGCAAGGACGGGGTACGGGTCGCGATCGCGCTGCTGGCCGCGGTGATCGCGTTCGTGCTCACCATCGTCCTGGACGACTGGGTGGTCCCCGTCGCACCCGGCGGCGTGCTGGACTCCCTCATCTGGGGCGACAGCAAGACCGCGCCCGTGCACACCGACATCACACCGGTCATCGCGTTCGTCACGGCGGTGGGGATGGCCGGCCGGGCACGCTGGCAGGCCGCCGTCTGGACCATGATCGGACTGGCGGCGCTGACCGGCCTGACCGCCTCGTACGCCTCGGTGGCGGCGCTGGCGGCCACCTACTTCCTCGGGCGGGCCATCGGCCACGGCACGCTGTACGCCGTCGGCACGCCCAATCCGCGCCCGTCCGGCACCGCCGTCATGAACGCCCTGGCGAAACTGGGCTACCGGCCGGTTCACGCCCGCCGCGTCCCCACTCCGGCGGACGAGCCCCGCGCCTACGACGTGGCGGTCGAGCAGGGCACCGGCCGGCGCCTTCCCCACGGCGACTGGCAGCTGCGGGTCGTCGTCCTGGACCGTGATCAGCAGACCGCCGGGCTCTTCTACCGGGTGTGGCGCCTGGTCCGGCTCCGCGCGGCGACGCCCCGGCGGGCCCTGCGGTCGCTGCGCCGATCGCTGGAGCAGGAGGCCCTCATGGCCTACGCGGTCCACTCGGCGGACGCCCGGACGCCCCGCCTGCTCGGGACCTCCGAGGTGGGCACCGAGGCCGCCCTGCTCGCCTACGAGCACGTCTCGGGCCCCACCCTCGACAGGCTCGCGGACGACGAGATCACCGACGAGCTCCTCGTCGACATCTGGCGCCAGTTCCAGCGCCTCCAGGCCGGGCGCCTCGCCCACCGGCGCCTGGAGGGCGAGGCCATCCAGGTCACCGAGGGCCGGGCCCACCTGATCCACCTGCGCGTCGGCGAGATCGCCGCCGGTGACCTGGCGCTGCGCCTCGACCTCGCCCAGCTCCTGACCACGCTCGCGCTGCGCGTCGGGCCCGAACGGGCGGTCGCGACCGCCTCGCCCGTCATCGGCGACGGCACGCTGGCCGGAGTCGTGCCGATGCTCCAGCGGGTCGCCCTCACCCGCGCCACCCGGGCGGCGCTGCGGCACGACAAGGACCTGCTGACCCGCATCCGCGACCAGATCCTGCGCCTGAAGCCCGAGGGCGAGGCCCCGCCGATCCGGCTGGAGCGGTTCCGCCCGCGCACGATCGTCAGCATCGTGGCCCTCACGCTCGCGGCCTACATCATCGTTCCGCAGCTCAGCAGCGTCAATCTAGGCCAGCTGCTGTCGTCGGCCGAGTGGTGGTGGGCCGCGGTCGGCCTCGCCGCGTCCGCCGTCACCTTCGTGGCCGCGGCGTGGATGCTCATCGGCTTCGTGCCCGAGCGGCTTCCCCTGTGGCGCACGGTCCTGGTCCAGCTGGCCGCGTCGTTCGTCAAGCTGGTGGCGCCGGCCGCCGTCGCGGGCGTGGCGCTCAACACCCGCTACCTCCAGCGCTCCGGGGTGCGTCCCGGGCCGGCGGTGGCCAGCGTCGGCGCCTCGCAGCTGATGGGCCTGGCCACGCACATCCTGCTGCTGATCCTCTTCGGCTTCGTCACCGGCTCCACGACGAACGCCACCAAGGACCTGGCCCCGTCCCGGACGATCGTCATCATCCTGCTGGCGCTCGCCGTGACCGCCGGGATCGCGCTGACGATCCCGAAGGTGCGGCGGTTCGTCGCGGCCCGGCTGAAGAGCATGTTCTCCGGGGTCGTGCCCCGGCTGATGGACGTGCTCCAGTCACCCAGGAAGCTGATCACCGGCATGGGCGGCATCGTCCTGCTCAGCGCCGCCTTCGTCGTCTGCCTGGACAGCTCCATCCGCGCGTTCGGCGGTGCGCTGCCCCTCACCACGGTGATCGTGGTCTTCCTGACCGCCAACGCGGTCGGCTCCGCCGCGCCCACCCCGGGCGGCCTGGGCGCCGTCGAGGGTGCCCTGACCCTCGCGCTGACGCTCGCCGGCCTCAGCGCCGAGACGGCGACGTCGGCCGTGCTGCTCTACCGGCTGCTGACGCTGTGGCTGCCGGTGCTCCCGGGCTGGGCCGCGTTCGCGTACCTGCAGCGCAAGGAAGCGATCTAACCTGTCTTGCGGACCCGGCGCCGGTGCGCCAGCTCGTCGCGCGGGTGATCGTCGTCATCGTCGGTCGCGGCCCGTTCCCCCGGCAGCTCCGCGAGGCTGCCCTCGACCTCCTGCCAGACCCGCCCGAGGGCGATGCCGAAGACGCCCTGCCCCCCTTGGAGCAGATCGACGACCTCGTCTGGCGACGTGCACTCGTAGACGCTCACGCCGTCGCTCATGAGCGTGATCTGCGCCAGGTCGTTGACCCCCCGGTCGCGCAGGTGCGTGACCGCGGTACGGATCTGCTGCAGCGACACACCCGTGTCCAGCAGCCGTTTGACCACCTTGAGGACCAGGATGTCGCGGAAGCTGTAGAGCCGCTGGCTGCCCGACCCGTGCGCCGCCCGCACGCTCGGCTCGACGAGCCCGGTGCGCGCCCAGTAGTCCAGCTGCCGATAGGTGATCCCGGCCGCGGAGCACGCGGTGGGCCCGCGGTAGCCGACATCCTCGGGCGGCGACGACACCTCGGTGTCGAACAGCAGTCCCTGCTCCCCGGCACGCTGAGAGGCCATGTGCCTGTCGGGGGTCGCCTTGCCCTCGCCGCTGCTCACCGCCACGCGGACCTCCGGCTTCTATCAGCCCGCCGCGCTCCGTCAAGGGGGTTTGACGAATTACACCACGGGTGTTCCACCAGCACGGTAGGTGCCGGTCAGGGTGTGGTCAACGTTCAACGTCGGCGCGTCGCATGCCCGGATGAACCGGCTTCACGTGGGCAAATCACGCACCGCACTCCCCAGGCACTCCTACCCACGTGATTACCCAGCGGAAACAGCACCCTCACCCCCGATCCCCGACCACCCGCCCCCGAACATGATCTTGTAGAGCGAAAACCTTTACCTAACCCCTGAGGGCATGCACCACGGAAGGGGCGGGGGCGTGGGGGCGGAGCCCCCACATCGGGGGTTCCAGGGGGTCGCCAGCTCCGTGCAACGGCGAACACAGCTGGGCTAGCACGAGGACTCGGGAGATCGGGGAAAACGCCCGGAGGGCGTTGACCACTATCCAGCTCTTCCGAAGTCCTCCGGCGAGATGGTGTCGAGGAACTCGCGGAACTTCTCGACCTCGTCCTCCTGCTCGTCGGGGATGGCGACCCCGGCCTCCTCAAGGACGTCCTCGCTGGCGAAGATGGTGGCCCCGGTGCGCAGGGCCAGGGCGATCGAGTCGGAGGGGCGGGCGCTCACCTCGACGCCGTTGGAGAACACCAGGTCCGCGAAGAAGATCCCTTCGCGGAGCGCGATGATGTTGACCGTGCGCAGCTGGACGCTCAGCGCGTCGAGGACGTCGCGGAACAGGTCATGGGTCAGCGGGCGCGCCGGCAGGACGCCCTGCTGGGCGAAGGCGATCGCGGTCGCCTCCACCGCCCCGATCCAGATGGGCAGGTACCGATCACCGTCCGTCTCCTTCAACAGGACGATCGGCTGATTGGAGGGCATCTCGACCCGGACGCCGACGACCTCCATCTGCTTCACTGCGGCTCCCTGCTGGTCCTCGCTGTCTCGATCACCAATTGCCCAGATCTGTTCGTCACCGAACCCTGTAGCCAACGTACACCCGACCCCCGACACGGGGGCGCGCGGACGGCCCGGCAATAACCTCCGGGGGCTTCATGATCACGGGTCAAGGCTTTCGCGCAGGCCCGTGGCCAGCAGCGCCGCGTGCAGCCGGACCGACAGATCGGCGATCTCGCGGGCCGCCGAGGCCGCCTGCTCGTGCGCCTCGGGGCTGCGGCGGCGCAGCTGCGGCGCGATCACCTGTTCGATCAGGCCGACGTGCCGGTCGGCGGCGGCCTTGAGGGCGCGCAGGTTGCGGACCTCGACGCCGAACGCGCCGAGCGCGGCGGCGGCGCGGGCGATCGTGAGGGCCTCGCCGTCGTAGTGCCCGCCCGCGCGGGCCACCAGCCCGTAGTCCTCCAGGCTGCTCAGGAGGTCCTCGTCGATCCCGGCACCGTCGAGGAGCTGGCGCCGGGTGAGGCGCACGGCGGGCTCCGGCGCGCCGGAGCCGGCCGCCACGAGCGTGCGCGGACGGCGTTCCTGGACGGGGACCCGCCGGCCGCCGTCCAGGGGCGGCACGGCCTCGCCGCGGTCCTGCGCGTCCAGCCGCTGCTTGATCACTCGCAGCGGCAGGTAGTGGTCGCGCTGGGCGGTGAGGATGTACCGCAGCCGGTCGACGTCGGCCTGGCCGAACTTGCGGTAGCCCGAGGGGCTGCGCTGCGGCTCGATCAGGCCCTCGGCCTCCAGAAAGCGGATCTTGGAGATGGTGATGTCGGGAAAGTCGGCCCGGAGCAGGCCGAGGACGTCCCCGATCGTCATCAGGGCACGGGCCGGCTGCGCGTTCATGGGCCCTCCCCTCGTCCCCGTGGCGGTCTCCCGCCCGGCGTGCCGCCCGTCACCCCGCGCGCGGCCGGCCGGTCAGCCGTGCTGCGGATTGGTCAGGAACACCAGCCGGAACTTGCCGATCTGGACCTCGTCGCCGCCCGACAGGCCGGCCGAGTCGATCCGCTGCCGGTTGACGTAGGTGCCGTTGAGGCTGCCCACGTCCCGGACCGAGAAGCTGCCGCCCTCCCGGGCGAACTCGGCGTGCCGGCGGGACACGGTGACGTCGTCCAGGAAGATGTCGCTCTCGGGGTGGCGTCCCGCCGACGTGCGCTCCTTGTCGAGCAGGAAGCGGCTGCCGGCGTTGGGGCCGCGCTTGACCACCAGCAGGGCGGTGCCCGGCGGCAGCGCCTCGACGGCGACCTGGTCGGAGCCGACGGGCTCCTCGGCGCTCTGGTCGGTGTCGAGGGCCTCGAAGCCGCCGATCGAGATCGTCGACGTCGACTCGCCCGGCGACTCCCGGTAGGGCGGCGGTGGCTGCTGGTGGGGCGCGGGCGAGGGAGGCGTGGCGGTCCGCGTCAGCGGAGTGCCGCAGTTGGAGCAGAAGCGGGCATCATCCGGGTTGGCGTGACCGCACTGCGTGCAGTAGACGCTCGGCATCGATCGGCTCGGCCTCCTACGATCGGCGTGCCACGGGCTCCCTCGCTCTCGCGAGGGCGGCCTGCGCCACGCGCATCCTGTACCAACCCACGCCGGGGACCCGCCCCCGACCACGGTCCGACTCCCCGCCGACCAACACGACGGTTGCCGCAACTTACGCGGGTAGTGCCCGAGGGGTCAACTGGATCGGGGAGCCGACGACCCTCAAGCTACCTTCGATAATGATCGCAGGTCTACGCCGCCGCGCGGACGAGCCCCGATCACCACCCCGCCGCCCCTCACTCCGACCGTACCGCGCTGACCGTGAGCTTGGCGCGCTGGGTGACGGTCACGCTCGCGCCGGCGTTCTGGAGCGTCCTCACCACGCCGCCGGGAATGTTGACCGCCGTGGTCATGGTGTGCGGGTCGCCGATCGCCAGGAACCGGTACGGCGGCCGCAGGATCCGGCCGTCGGCCTCGACGCCCGCGGCGGCGTCGAGGAAGTAGGTGTTCACCCCGGCCCGTACCTCGTTGATCTGGATCACCTCGGCGCCCGCGTCGCGCAGCTCCTGCAGCGTGTCGAGGAGGTTGATGGAGCGCACCGCGCGGCGCGGATCGCCGATCAGCAGTTCGATCCCGGGCCCCTCGGCCGGGAGGGTGCCCGCGAGCAGCCCGTAGGTGGTCGCCCGCCGCCGTGCCTCCTCCAGGGCCGTGCCGCCCTGGACGTCGCGTTCGAGCTCGGCCTTGGTGCCCTCCAGGTCGCGCAGGTCGCCGCGGAGCCGCTCGGACCGCTGCGAGAGGTCGGACAGGATGCCGACGAGCTCGTCCTGCCGGGCGGTGGCGAACGTGGTGTCCCGCTGGGTGGACCTGACCTGGGTCACCACCGCGAAGCCCAGGAGCACGCACAGCAGGCCTCCCGCGAGCTGGCCAAGGGTCGTGCGCGGGCGCAGCAGGTCCAGGAGCCCCGGCGGCCTGTCAGGCGTCTGCTCGGGCCTGTGTTCGGGACTCTCCTCCGGCCCGTGCTCGGGAGTGCCGTGCTCGGGAGTGCCGTGCTCGGGAGTGCCGTGCTCGGTGCCGCTCATGCGCCGAAGAGCTTCCGCCGGATGGCCGCCGCGTTCGAGAAGATCCGGATGCCGAGGACCACCACGACGCCGGTGGACAGCTGCGAGCCCACGCCGAGCTGGTCGCCCAGGAAGACGATCAAGGCGGCGATGATGGTGTTGCTGACGAACGAGACCACGAAGACCTTCTCGTCGAAGACGCCCTCCAGCCGCGCCCGGACCCCGCCGAACATGGCGTCCAGGGCGGCGACGATGGCGATCGGCAGGTAGGGCTGCAACCACAGCGGCACGGTCGGCTCGAACAGCAGCCCCAGCACCACCCCGACCACGAGGCCGATCATCGCGATCACGCCCGGCACCCCGCCCCTTCCATGTCCCGTCCCTCCATCATCTCCGTCCGTCCGCCGTCCCGCTCACGGGCGGCGCGTCCCTTCGCCCTGCGCGCGGGCGTGGCGCAGCTGCAGCACCCCTGCGGCGGGGAGACGCGCCCTGCCCGTGCGGCGCGTCTCGTAGCGGATGCCGAACCGGTCCTCCAGCGCCTGCAGCCGGCGGCCCGCCGCGGAGGCGCGCAGGACGTCCTCCAGGCGGTCGCGGTCCCCCAGCGCGGTCACCTCGTACGGGCCGCTCAGCGGCCGGTAGTCCACCAGGATCGCCTCGCCGGCCGTCCGGATCGCCGTGGTCGGCGTCATCCGCTGGCCGTTGATCCCGATCGCCCGGGCCCCGGCCGCCCAGAGCGCGTTCACCAGCACCTGAAGGTCCTGATCATAGACCCGGCCGTCGTCGGCCCGGCGCCGCTCGCCGTCCGCGGGCTCGGCGTCGGCGAGGGTCACGACCAGCGCGGCGCCCTCGACCGGGGCGGCGGCGGCCGCCGCGTCCGCGGCGGCGAGGTCGGCGCGGGCCTGCCGCCCGGCCTCGCTGCGCGCCAGGGCGGCGACGCGCTGCCGCTCGGTCTGCGCCCGCAGCCGGTCGAGCCGCCGCTGGAGCTCGTCGGACTCGGCGGTCCGGGTGCGGATCTCGCCGATGAGCCGGGAGCGCTGCTGCTGGGCCACCGGCTCGCTGCGCCGTACCTCGGCGACGGCGACCGCGATCAGCAGGCCCACGACGATCAGGACCAGCAGGACGCCGCCGTGGCGGAACCGGCCGCGCCGCGCCCCCGGCTGCCCGGCGGCGGCGCGGCGCGCGGCGGCCTCGGTGTAGCCGGGGTCGAGGAGTTTGCCCGCGAACAGGTCCGACAGCAGGGACATGGAGGCGTCCGGACGCCGCCAGCCCCGCGTGTCGCCGTCCCGCCGCGGTTCGCTCACCGCCCAATCATGGCAAGCGCGGCCCGGTGCTCGCGCACGTCAGGGTGGTGCGGCGGGAAATGTGACGCGGAACGCGGCGCCGCCGCCCGGCTCGGAACGGGCCGTGGCGGTGCCGCCGTGCGCCTCGGCGACGGCGGCCACGATCGACAGGCCCAGCCCGGCCCCGCCGTGGTCGCGCGACCGGGCCTCGTCGCCCCGGTAGAAGCGCTCGAAGACCTTGGTGCACTGCTCCGCGGTGAGGCCGGGGCCGGTGTCGGCCACCTCGATGAAGGCCCGGTCCCCCGTCACGCCCGCGCGGACGGTGGCGGGCGCTCCCGCGGGGGTGTGCCGCCGGACGTTGACCAGCAGGTTCCCGACGACCTGCCGCAGCCGTTCGGCGTCCCCGAGGACGGTCACGGGGCCGTCCGCCTCCAGCGAAAGCGGCCGGTCCGGTTCCACGGCGGCCGCGTCGGCGACGGCGTCGGCGGCCAGCACGGCCAGGTCCACCGGCTCGCGTTCCAGCGGGCGGCCCTGGTCGAGCCGGGCCAGCAGCAACATCTCGTCGACCAGCAGGCCCATCCGCTCGGCCTCGGACTCGATCCGGCGCATGGCCTTGGCCAGGTCACCGGGCCGGTCGGCGGCGCCGCGACGGAACAGCTCGGCGTAACCGCGTACGGTCGCCACGGGGGTGCGCAGCTCGTGCGAGGCGTCGGCGATGAAGCGCCGCAGGCGGTCCTCGGAGGCCGCGCGCTCGCGGAACGCCGACTCGATCTGCGCGAGCATGGCGTTCAGCGCGGCGCCGAGCCTGCCGACCTCGGTCTTCGGGCCGGACGCGTCGACGCGGCGCGCGAGGTCGCCGCCGCCGATGGCGCCGGCGGTCTCGGCGATCTCGTCCAGCGGCCGCAGCGCGCGCCGGATCGCGCGCCAGGCCAGGAACGCGACGCCGCCGAGGACGAGCAGGGTCACGGTGAACAGCGTGCCGAGCGTCCGGCCGATCAGCTCGTCCTGCTCGGTGGTGCGCATCGCCATCACCAGCGTGCCGCGCCCGCCGGGCAGCGACGCGGCCCGGATCCGCCAGTCGGGCGCGTGGTCGCCGAACGGCCCCTCCCACCGGTCGCCGCCGGTCACGTGGGCCTCGATCCGCGTGAACCGCTCGCCGTCGGGGTTGCCCTCGTCGGCCTTCCCCGGCCGGACGTCCGCCGGGATAGGCGGCGTCTCGGCGAACGACTCGGTCTGCAGCACCCGTCCGTCCGGGCCGCGCACCTGGAGGAACGAGGGGAACCCGCCGTGCCTGCTCCCGGCCCGCCACAGCCGTCGCAGGTCGTCGGTGGCGGGCGGCAGCGTCAGGCCCTGGCCCCGCTCGGCGCGGGCCGCGATCAGGACCGCCGCCTCCCGGCCGACCTCGGACATGAGCCGGTCGTTGGTGGAGGTCTTCCAGTCGAAGATCGCCGCGATGGTGGAGGCGCCCACGGTGACCAGGCCCAGGGTCAGGAGCACCAGGACGATGAGGATGAGCCGCCGGCGGAGGGACATCAGCCCTCCCTGGGCAGCCGCAGGATGTAGCCGACGCGCGGCACCGTGTGGATCAGGCGCGGGTCGCGGTCGTCGACCTTGCGCCGCAGATAGCTGACGTAGGTCTGGACGACGCCGTCGCTGCCGCCGAAGTCGTACTCCCAGACGTGGTCGAGGATCTGCCGCTTGGACAGGACCCGCCCCGAGTTCAGCATCAGGTAGCGCAGCAGCTTGAACTCGGTCGGGGTGAGCTCGACCAGGGCGCCGCCGCGCCGTACCTCGTAGGTGTCCTCGTCGAGCTCCAGGTCGGCGAAGGCCAGCCGGGCGCGTTCGGCGTCGCGCGGCCGGGCGCGGCGAAGGACGGCCCGGATGCGCGCGATCAGTTCCTCCAGGCTGAACGGCTTGGTCACGTAGTCGTCGCCGCCGACCGTCAGCCCCTTGATCTTGTCCTCGGTGGCGTCGCGGGCCGTCAGGAAGACCACCGGCGCCTCGCAGCCGTCGCGCCGCAGCTTGGCGCAGGTCTCCAGCCCGGATCCGTCCGGGAGCATCACGTCGAGCACGATGAGGTCGGGGGCGAACCGCGCCACCTGGGCGAGGGTCTGCGCGCCCGTCCCGGCCACGGCCGCCTCGAACCCCTCGTAGCGGAGCGCCGTGGCGACCAGATCGGCCAGGTAGGTCTCGTCGTCGACCACGAGGATGCGTGTGGGGGCATGTGTCACGTGCTCAGTCTCGCCCCAGGACCGCTGCGGGCGCAGTGTGAGACCTCTTAGAGATCGCTGTGAGAGGCCGATGCACGGCGCGATGCCGCCGATTCACAGCGATCCCTAAGAGCGTCCACACGGCCGTCGAAGAGTCGGCGGCTGCACTGATCCGCATGCAGAGACTCGCTGGATTCGTGCTGCGGCACAAACTTCTCATCACGCTGCTGTGGCTGGCCGCCACGTGCGCGGGCACGTTCGCGGTCACGCAGGTCACCGACCGGCTCAAGGAGAACTTCGCGCCGCCGGGATCGGCTGCGGCCGACGCCAACGCCGCGATCGCGCGGGTGTACGGCTCGGGCGGCGAGGACAAGCCGCTCATTCCCGTGATCACACTGCCCGCCGGGCAGGGCGTGGACTCGCCGCAGGTCACCGCGGCGCTCCGGAAGGCCTTTGACACCGCCAGGGAACGGCTGGACGCGCGTGTCGTCTCCTACGCCGACACCGGCGACCCGCGCCTGGTCGGGACCGACGGCCGCACCACGTTCGGCCTGGTCTTCCCGCACGAGCGGGCGGGCGCCGGGGGCGGCGGAGGCGAGGACGACGAGGGACCGGACCTGAGCGGCCCGCTCGGCCAGGTGCTGCGGTCGGCGCTGCCCGCCGGAGCGGCGGTCCACGTGACCAGCCTGGACGGCCTTGAGGAGGGCGCGGGGAGCGAGGGGCCCAGCGTGCTCGTCGAAACGGTGATCGGCGGCGTCGGCGCGCTGGTCGTGCTCGCCTTCGTCTTCGGTTCGTTCCTCGCCCTGGTGCCGCTCGCCATCGCCGTCGTGTCGATCCTGACCTCGTTCCTGGCGGTGTACGGGATCACCGGTGTGACCGACGTCAACTTCATGGTGCAGTTCGTCGTGGCGCTGATCGGCCTGGGCGTGGCTGTCGACTACTCGCTGCTGGTGGTGACGCGGTGGCGGGAGGAACGGGCACGCGGCCACGAAGGCGACGAGGCCGTGCGGCGGGCCATGGCCACCGCGGGGCACGCCGTGCTCTTCAGCGCGGCCGCGGTCGCCATCGGGCTGATCGCCATGCTCGTCATGCCGGTGGAGTTCCTGCGCAGCGTCGCGTACGGCGGAATGATCATCCCGACCGTGAGCGCGCTGGCCACGCTCACGCTGCTGCCGGTCGTGCTGGCCACCGTCGGCCCCTGGCTGGACCGGCCCAGGCTCCGCAAGGAGACGGGCCCGAGCCGGGCCTGGACGGCCTGGACGCGGCTGGTGATCCGGTTCCGGTGGGTGGCGGTGCTGGTCGCCACGGCGGCGCTCGCCTCGCTGGCGTACGTCGCGCTCGGAATGAACCTGGGCGAGGCCCACAGCGGCGCCATGGCCAAGTCCGGCCCCGCCCACGCCGGGCTGACGGCCCTGCGCCACGGGGGCGTGCCGTCCGGCGTCCTCACTCCCGTCGACGTGCTCGTGCCCGGCGGCACCGATCCCGCCCGCGTCGCCGCCGAGCTGCGCGCCCTGCCCGGAGTGCACTCCGTGGTGGCGCCCGTGGGAGACGACTGGCGGCGCGGCGGCTCGGCCCTGGTCACCGTCCTGCCCGTCGGCGAGGGCGGCACCGGAGCGGGCAAGGACACGGTGAAGGCGATCCGGGACGCCGTGCCGGCGGGCGCCCGGGTGGGCGGCGAGACCGCCGCCGACCTCGACTTCACCGACAAGGTGTACGGCGCGTTCCCGATCATGCTGGCGGTCATCGGCCTGCTCACGTTCGTGCTGCTGGCCCGGGCGTTCCGGTCGCTGCTGCTGCCGCTGAAGGCCGTGCTGCTCAACCTGCTGTCTCTCGCGGCGGTCCTCGGCTCGACGGTGCTGGTGTGGCAGCAGGGTCACGGCAGCGAGCAGCTGTGGGGCATCTCGGCGACCGGGTCGATCGCCGTCTTCGTCCCGGCGATGGTGTTCGCGTTCCTGTACGGGCTGTCGATGGACTACGAGGTGTTCATCCTGGCCCGGATGCGGGAGGAGTACGACCGCACCGGGTCCACGGAGACGGCCGTCGTCGAGGGCATCGGCCGGACCGGGCGGCTGGTGACCAGCGCGGCGTTGATCCTGTTCCTGGCGTTCGCCTCGCTGGCCGCGGCGCCCATGATCGAGGTCAAGATCTTCGCGACCGGGCTGGGGCTCGGCATCCTGCTCGACGCGACGATCATCCGGGCCCTGCTCGTCCCGGCGATGGTCTCGCTGTTCGGCCGGTGGAACTGGTGGCTGCCCCCGTGGGCGGCGCGGCTCCTGCGCGTGGCGCCGTCAGGGGGCCGCCACGACCGCCTTGGACTTGTCGAGGCCGAGGTGGAGGGCGAGCGCGCCGAGCACGGTGCCCATCGCGTACCGCTGGACGCGCTGCCAGAGCGGCCGCCGCGCTAGGAAGAGCGCGACCGCGCCCGCGCTCAGCACCCAGATCGCGTTGACCGTGAGCGCCACGGCGACCTGGGTCAGGCCGAGCAGCAGGGTCTGCAGCGCCACATTGCCCCGTTCCGGGTCGACGAACTGGGGCAGCAGCGACACGTAGACGATCGCGATCTTCGGGTTGAGGAGGTTGGTCACCAGGCCCATGGTGAACAGCCGGCGCGGCGGGTCCACCGGGAGCTCCTTGGGGGCGAACGGGGAGCCGCCGCCCGGCTTCACCGCCTGCCAGGCCATCCACAGCAGGTAACCCGCGCCCGCCAGCTTGATCGCCGTGTACAGCGCCGGGACCAGCGTGAAGACGGTGGTGAGCCCGGCGGTCGCGGCGAGCACGTACACCACGAACCCGACCGCGACGCCGCCCAGCGAGATCATCCCGGCCCGCCGCCCCTGCGTGATCGTCCGCGAGACCAGATAGATCATGTTGGGTCCCGGCGACAGCACCATGCCGAGCGCGACCACGGCGATTCCCGCCATTGCCCCGAACGTAATCATCACACCCCATCTCCACGGATCTTGCCCCGAGCCTAGACGTCGGCTCTCTCTCGGTGCAATACTGTGATTGCTCTCGGTGCAATGATGGGGATCGCATGGACGACTACCGGCTCATCGCGGACTCGGTCGCGGCCGACATCGCCGCCGGGCGGCTGCGCCCGGGCGACCGGCTCGCGACGCAGCGCCGGTTCGCGCGCGAACGCGGCATCGCCGGCTCCACGGCCGCCCGCGTCTACAAGGAGCTCGCGCGCCGCGGACTCGTCGTCGGCGAGGTCGGCCGCGGCACCTTCGTGCGGTCGGCGGAGCGTGCCCCGGACCTCGCGCTGATCGATCTGGAACGCAACTACCCCGAGGTGCCGGGCCAGGCGGCGCTGCTCACCACCGGGCTCCGGCGGTTCCAGCGTCCCGGCGCCCTGGAGTCGGCGTTGCGCCCGTCGGGCCCCGAGGGGACGCCGGCGGCGCGCGAGGCGGCGGCCGCCCTCCTCGCCCGGCGCGGCTGGAGCCCGGAGCCCGCGCGGCTGCTGTTCGCGGGCAACGGGCGCCAGGCCATCGCCGCCGCGCTCTCGGCCCTCGTGCCCCCGGGTGAGCGCCTCGGCGTCGAGGCGCTCACCTATCCGGTCATCAAGGGCCTCGCGTCCCGGCTCGGCATCACCCTCGTGCCCATCGCGGTCGACGTGCACGGCCTGTGCCCGGACGCGCTGGCCGAGGCCCATCGCTCCGCCCCGCTCAGGGCCGTCTACGTCCAGCCGACCCTGCAGAACCCGTACAGCACGACGATGCCCGTCGCGCGGCGCGCCGAGCTGGCCCGCGTCCTCGAAGCGCTCGGTCTGCGGGCGGTCGAGGACGCGGTCTGGGCGTTCCTGCCGGACGACGCCCCGCCTCCGCTGGCCGCGTTCGCGCCCGGCCACACGATCCTGGCCGACAGCGTCTCCAAACGGCTCTCCCCAGGCCTGACCGCCGGATTCGCGGTCGTGCCGGAGGACAGGGCCGCGGCCTACGCGGCGGCGGTCCGTTCAGGCGCGTGGCTGCCGGCCGGCTTCGCGCTGGACGCCGTGACCGCCTGGATCGAGGAGGGGGTCGTCGCCCAGGTCACCGCGGCCAAGCGCGCCGACGTGACCGCCCGCCAGAAGATCCTCGCCGCGACGCTGGGAGGTTTCCGGCTGCGTTCCGACCCGTGCTCCTACTTCTGCTGGTGGGACCTGCCCGGCTCATGGCGCGCCGAGACGTTCGTCGCCGCCGCGGCGCGCCGCGGCATCGCCGTCACCCCCGCCGCCGCCTTCGTGGTCGGCGGCGGCGGAGCACCCGGCGCCGTGCGCTTCGGCCTCGCCTCTCCCTCGCCCGAGAAGCTGGAACGCGCGCTGGGCGTGCTGGCGACGCTGGCCAGGGGAGCCCCGGAGGACGCCGCGGTCGACTAGACGCGGTGGACGCCCGGCCTGTCGCGTTCGACGGTGTACGACGCCTCGGTACGGCACGCGGCTCCGGGCAGGACGGGCCGGGAGCCCTCCGAGTCGTGGATGCTGCGGACGTCGGTGCGCAGCCCGGTCACGAAGTGCGAGTGGATGTCGCCGCCGAGCAGCACCGCGCCGGGCACGCGTTCGCGCTCGAACTGCCGGAGGATGGCCCGGCGGTCGGCGGTGCGACAACGCGACGAGTTCTCCCGCGCGCCGCACCTGGTGCGCGTCCTCGTCCAGCTCGATGTCGGCGAACACCAGCCGCCGGGGCGGCTCGTCCACGCCGTCGCGGAAACGCCGCAGCACCGCCTCGACGCGGGCCGTCAGCTCGTCGATGCTGAAGGGCTTGGTCAGGTAGTCGTCGCCGCCCAGCCGCAGTACCCGAGGGTGACGGCGCGCAGCTCGCGGATGTCGGGCTCGTCCTCGACCACCAGCAGCCGGGCGCCACGGGGCAGGCTCATGGCGCCCCACCCTGCAGGAGCTTCCTGACTTTTCGCCGAAAATGCGAAGGTCAGGAACCGGCGCGCTCGACGACGGCGGCCCACTCCTCCAGGAGCGACTGCGCGGCGTCCTCGTCGGGACCCTCCGCCCACAGATGCGTGACCGCCTCGGCCGGGTCGGGCAGGACCAGGACCCAGCGGCCGTCGTCCTCGACCACGCGGACGCCGTCGGTGGTGTCGATCGTGCGTTCGCCGGCGGCCTCGACGACATGGCGCATCACCGAGCCCTTGGCCGCCCACGGCGTCGGGACCGACCGCCGCAGCAGGTGCGCCTCGGGGATGCGCTGGTCGATCTGGGAGAGCGTCAGCCGGGTCCGGGCGACCAGGCCGACGAGCCGCACGAACGCGGCGATCCCGTCCACCGTGGTGCTGAACTCGGGCATCACGAACCCGCCCCGGCCGTCCCCGGCGAAGATGATGTCGGGCTCGGCCGCCGCCTTGGTGAGCACGTCCTGCGAGGTCGAGGTCCACTCCACCCGGACGCCGTGGAACCGGCACACCTGCTCGCCGACGCGGGTCGTGGTGACCGGCAGCGCCACCCGCCCGCCGCGCCGTTCGGCGGCGACCAGGTCGAGCATGACCAGCAGCGCGCGGTCGTGACTGATCAGCTCGCCGTTCTCGTCGACCAGCGAGATGCGCTCGCCCACCGGGTCGAACCGCACGCCGAACGCGGCACGGGAGGAGGAGACCAGCTCGCCGAGCCGCTGCAGGTCGCGCATCCGCTCGGCGAGCGTCTCGGTCGGGTTGGCCTCGTCCAGCCTGTTGTTGCGGGTGAGGACCTCCACCCCGACCGTGCCGAGAAGGGTGGGCAGGACCAGCGACACGGTGCCGCCCGCGCAGTCCAGCACGATCTTCAGCTCCGCCTCGCGGACCCCGGTCATGTCCACACGCCGCAGCAGGTCGCGGGTGTAGGTCTCGACGGTGCGCGCCGGATAGGTCAGCTCGGCGATCTCGCCGGGGAACGCCCGGCGGTACTCCTGGCGGCCGAAGACGCGTTCCAGCTTGCGCTGGGCGCCCAGGGACAGGTCGGCGCCGTCGGCGTCGAGGAAGAGGATGTCGACGCCCTGCGGGTCGCCGAGCGTGGTGCGCAGGTAGATGCCGCCCGCGCAGTCCTCCCGCCCGGTCTCGAACCGGGCGGTGGGCAGCGGGGTGGCCTCCAGGTCCTTGACGTTGATGGCGCTCGCGGTGAGCGCGCTGATGACCGCGCGCTTGAGGGTGCGGGCGGCGCGCGAGGCGTCCCGGCCGGTGACGACCGTGGTGCCCTTCTTCAGGGTGGTGGCGTACGCGCTGGCCAGCCGGACCGCGAGCTCGGGCGTGATCTCCACGTTGACCAGCCCGGACACGCCGCGCGGGCCGAACAGGTTGCGCTGCCCGCGCGACTCCCAGATCACGCTGGTGTTGACGACGGCGCCGGCCTCGATCGTCTTGAACGGGTAGACCTTGACGTCGCTCGACACGTACGCCTCGGCCTCGATCACGCACTCGTCGCCGACGACCGCGCCCTCCTCGACGCGGGCGCCCGCCATGATGTCGGTGTTCTTGCCGATCACGCAGCCGCGCAGGTTGGTGGACGGGGCGACGAAGACGTTGTCGTGCACGACGGCACGGTGCAGGAACGCTCCCTCCTTGACGACCACGTTGCTGCCGAGCACGGTGAACTCGCGCAGCTCCACGCCCGCCTCCACCTTGGCGTAGTCGCCGATGTAGAGCGGGCCCTTCAAGATCGCCTCCGGGTCGACCTCGGCCCCCTCGGCGATCCAGACGCCCGGCATGACCTCGAACGCGTCCAGGTCGACGTCCACCTTGCCCGACAGCATGTCGGCCTGGGCCTTCAGGTAGCTCTCGTGGGTGCCGACGTCCTCCCAGTAGCAGTCGGCGACGTAGCCGTAGAGCGCGGCGCCCTCGGCCAGCAGCTTGGGGAACACGTCACCGGACCAGTCGACCGGCTCGCCCGCCGCGACGTGGTCCAGGACCTCCGGCTCCATCACGTAGATGCCGGTGTTGACGGTGTCGGAGAAGACCTGTCCCCAGGTCGGCTTCTCCAGGAACCGCTGGATGCGGCCCTCCTCGTCCACGATGATGATCCCGAACTCCAGCGGGTTGGGCACCCGCTTGAGCCCGATCGTGACCAGCGCGCCGTTGCGCTCGTGGAAGCGCACCATGTCGGTCAGGTCGATGTCGGTGAGCGCGTCCCCGGAGATCACCAGGAACCGGTCGTCGCGCAGCGCCTCCTCGGCGTTCTTGACGCTGCCGGCCGTGCCGAGCGGCATCTCCTCGGTGGCGTAGCTCAGCGACATGCCGAGCTCCTCGCCGTCGCCGAAGTAGTTGCGGATCAGCGCCGCCAGGAACTGCACCGTGACGACGGTCTCGGTCAGCCCGTGCCGCTTGAGCAGGCGCAGCACATGTTCCATGATCGGCCGATTGATGACGGGGAGCAGGGGCTTGGGCTGGTTGGCGGTCATGGGACGCAGCCGCGTCCCTTCGCCGCCCGCCATCACAACGGCCTTCATCGGGGGGTCTCCGCTCCCTTCCGCGCGCCGGCCGACGGAACGGGGGGTGAGGCGCGGTCGGCCAGCACCAACTGCCGCGCCTGTACCCAGTAGAGGACGGCCGCCCACCAGTAGAGGGCGGTGCCCCAGATGGCGAACGACCAGCCGACGACCTTGGCGGTCGTGGCCACGGCCCCGTCATGGTCCCCCAGCAGCAACAGCGGGAACGCGTAGAGCAGGCACATCGTGCCCGCCTTGCCGACGAAGTGCACCGGCAGCGTCCCGCCGTACCCCATCCGCCGGACGATCGGCACGATCGGCGTGATCACCAGCTCGCGGGCGACCAGCAGCGCGATCAGCCACACCGGGATGATCTCCCGGACGGTCAGCCCGATGAGCGTGGCGAGGATGTAGAGCCGGTCGGCGGCGGGGTCCAGGACCATGCCGAGCCTGCTCGTCTGGTTGAGCGCCCGCGCCAGCTTGCCGTCCAGCCAGTCCGACAGGCCCGCGAAGACCAGCAGGCCGAGGGCCCACCAGTCCGCCTCGACCAGGACCAGCCACAGGAAGAGCGGCACCCCCAGCAGCCGCGCGAAACTCAGGAGGTTGGGCACCGTCCAGATCCGGTCCGGTGCTCCTTCCACTTCTTGCACGCCCGCTTGCCGCCCGCCATCCCCCATCGACCGGAGCCTCCCTTCCCTAATGATCCTGACCCTATCGGTAAGGGTTTGAAAGCCCCCCGATAGCGTCCCCGTCATGAGATGGACGCTGCACGGCGAGCGGGCCCTTTACGAGAGCCCCTGGATGGATGTACGGCTGGCCGACGTCGAACTGCCCGACGGGCGCCGGTTCGACCACCACCTGCTGCGGGTGCGGCCCGCGGCCGGCGTGATCGCGGTCGACGGGCAGGACCGGGCTCTGCTCATCTGGCGGCACCGGTTCATCACCGACCAGTGGGGATGGGAGATCCCGGGCGGCCGGGTCGAGGCCGGCGAGGAGCCCGCCGAGGCCGCCGCCCGCGAGCTGGTCGAGGAGACCGGATGGCAGGCCGGGCCGATGCGCCACCTGCTGGACGTCCGGCCCTCGCCCGGTATCCACGATGGTGTTCATCACATCTTCCGGGCGGACGGGGCGGAACGGATCGGGGAGCCCACCGACGTCGAGGCCGAGCGGATCGAGTGGGTGCCGCTCTCGTCGGTGCGGGAACTGATCACGCGGGGGGACATCGGGCAGGCTTCTACCATGGCCGCACTGTTGTACCTCGCCGCCGGCGGCCCCGGATGACCACCACCCTGCCGAGACGAGCGCCGCGCCCACCTCAATGGTGTGGAGACGCACCGCTTCGCGTGAGGGAGTCCACGACCATCGGCAGGGTGGCGGTGACGGCGAAGCCGCCGCCCGGTCCCCGGCCGGTCCGGACCGTCCCGCCCACGCTGCGGGCCCGCTCGGTCATGCCGAGGATGCCGAAGCCCTCCCCGGCGTGCTCGCCCGGCCCGCGCCCGTCGTCGGTCACCGTCAGCCGGAGGTCGCCGTCCGACCGGACGACGCGGACCTCGACCGCGCCGGCCCCGGCGTGCTTGATCACGTTGGTCAGGGCCTCCTGCACGATCCGGTGCGCGACGATCCCGACCTCGGGGGCGGGCTCTCCCTCGCCCAGCTCCACCAGGCGGGCGTCGAGCCCGGCCGCGCGCGCCGCGTTCACCAGCTCGCCGAGGCCGTCCAGCCCGGCCGCCAGCTCGCCGGGCACGCCGGGCCTGTCGGTGCGCCGCAGGACCTGGAGCGTGGCGTGGACCTCCGCCCGGGCGTCGCGGCAGGTCGCGGCGATGGAGTTGAGCGTCCCGGCGAGCTCCTCGCGGTCCAGCGGCCGGTCGCCCGCCACCTGGTGCCCGGCGGCCGCGGCCTGCACGCCGATCACGGTGATGGTGTGCGCGAGCAGGTCGTGCAGGTCGCGGGCGATGCGCAGGCGCTCCTCGGCGACGCGCCGCAGCGCCTCCTCCTCGCGGGTGCGCTCGGCGCGCTCGGCCCGTTCGGTGATCGCCGCGACCCGCGCCCGGTGCACCCGCCATGCCTGGATCGCGATGATCACGGCGACAACGGCCTCCAGCGCGCCGATCTGCTCCAGGCCGCTGCGCTCGCTCGCGCGCATCGCGAAGGTGACCGCGCAGACCGCCAGGATCGCGCACACCGTCATGAGGACGGCCCGCACCCTGCGGCCCAGGAACGCGTAGGTGAACAGCGCGAGGACCGTGGCGGGCACGACCGCGTGGTGCTGGTAGCCCAGGACGTGGAAGGGCAGCACCAGGGCGGCGAAGGCCAGCAGCACCGCACCGGGCCATCGCCTCCGCCACGCGAGCGGCGCGTGGAGGACGACGAGCAGCAGCGCTCCCCCGGGGTCCAGGGTCCGCTCCTCCGGCCAGGCCAGCGTCACCGCCAGCGCGGCTCCCGCCAGGACGGCCGCGATCAGGCCGTCCGTCACCTCTGGCCGCATCCGGCGCACGATCACCACGTTCCATACCGTAACGGAACCTCCCCATGGCCTTCAGGCCGGTGTGCGCGGGCATGAGTCGCGGATGAAGGCCGTCGTCTACGAGGAGGTCCGGCGGGTCGGCGTGCACGACGTCGCCGACGCGGCGGTCGAGGAGCCGTCGGACGCGCTGGTGCGCGTCACGTCCAGCGCGATCTGCGGGACCGACCTGCACATGTACGACGGGCGTACGGGCGCGGAGCCGGGCCTGGTCCTCGGGCACGAGCCCATCGGCGTCGTCGAGGAGACCGGGGCCGCCGTCGACCTGGTGAGGCGCGGCGACCGGGTGGTGATCCCGACCCATCTCTACTGCGGGGTCTGCGTGAACTGCGCCCGCGGCTACTCGGCGGCCTGCATGCGCGTACGGCCCGGTGGATTCGGCGCGGCCTACGGGTACGCGGGCATGGGGCCTTACCGGGGAGCCCAGGCCGAGCTGCTGCGCGTGCCCTACGCCGACGCCAACTGCGTGCGGTTGCCCGGCGAGCCGGGGGACGACCGCGAGGACGACTTCCTCATGCTGGCGGACGCGTTCGTCACGGGCTGGCACGCGACCGAACTGGCGGGCGTCGGCCCCGCCGACACGGTCGCGGTCTTCGGGGCGGGCACCATCGGCCTGCTGGCCGCCTACAGCGCGCGGCTGAGGGGCGCGGCCGAGGTGTACGTGGTCGACCACGTCCCCGAGCGGCTCGCGCTCGCCGAGCGGATCGACACGATCCCGGTCGACCTGCGCGACGGCGATCCCGTCGAGCGCATCAAGGAGCTGCGGCGGCCGCCCGCCGGTGAGGAGGGCCTCGACGGCGTCCGGTGCGGGATCGACGCGGTCGGCTTCCAAGCCGTTGACCGTGCGGACCCCTCTCGCGAGAACCCGCGGCAGGTCGTCTCGGACCTGGCGCGCCTGGTCAACCCCACCGGTCGGCTCGGCATCGCGGGTGTCTATGCCGAGAAGGACCTCTCCCCCGCCCCAACGGGAAACGCCGACGGCAGCATCGACGTGCCGTGGGCCACGCTGTTCGGCAAGGGCGTGCGCGTCGGCTTCGGCCGTACGCACGACCGCCGCTACACCGTCCCGCTGCGCGACCTCGTCATCTCCGGCCGGGCGCGTCCGGGCGTGGTGGTCACCCACCACGCGCCGCTCGACGACGCGCCGGACCTGTACAGGCGCTTCGACCAGCGCGCCGACGGCGTCGTCAAGGCCGTGCTCCACCCGCGCGGCCGGTAGGGCCATACATCACCCGCGGTGGTTGCGGCAACGGGGGGACGGCGCGTTAACGTCGGGCACGACAGATCGCGGGGGCCCGGCGAACCGGGCTGAGATCGCGGCTGATACGGCCGCCGACCGCTGGAACCTGACCGGGTAATGCCGGCGTAGGGAGAGATCGAGTCGTCATGAACGACACCACTGTTTCACGTGCCCGCAAGACCTACCTCCAAGGCTCGCGCCCGGACATCCGGGTCCCCATGCGCGAGGTGCCGCTGACCAACGGCGACACCGTGGTGCTGTACGACACCTCGGGGCCGTACACCGACGCCGCGTACGAGACCGACGTGCGGCGAGGACTGCCCGCGCTGCGCTCGGCGTGGATCGCCGAACGCGGCGACACCGCCGAGTACGAGGGCCGTGGCCACCGTCCCGAGGACGACGGCCGCAAGTCCACCGATCCGTTGCGTGACCGGGCGGCCTTCCCGGCGCGCAGGCCGCGCAGGGGCACCGGGACGCCGGTGACGCAGCGCGCCTACGCGCGGCGCGGCGAGATCACGTCCGAGATGGAGTACGTGGCGCTGCGCGAGGGCGTCGCGCCGGAGTTCGTCCGCGACGAGCTCGCGGCGGGCCGGGCCGTGCTGCCCGCCAACGTCAACCATCCCGAGATCGAGCCGATGATCATCGGTAAGAACTTCCTGGTGAAGGTCAACGCCAACATCGGCAACTCCGCGGTGGCGTCCTCCATCGAGGACGAGGTGGAGAAGATGACGTGGGCGACCCGCTGGGGCGCCGACACCATCATGGACCTCTCGACGGGCCGCGACATCCACACCACGCGCGAGTGGATCCTGCGCAACTCCCCCGTCCCGGTCGGCACGGTGCCGCTCTACCAGGCGCTGGAGAAGGCCGGCGGCGACCCGGCGGCGCTGAGCTTCGAGGTGTTCCGCGACACCGTGATCGAGCAGGCCGAGCAGGGCGTCGACTACATGACGATCCACGCGGGCGTGCTGCTGTCGTACGTGCCGCTGACGGCGCGCCGCAAGACCGGCATCGTGTCGCGGGGCGGGTCGATCATGGCGGCCTGGTGCCTGGCCCACCACGAGGAGAACTTCCTCTACACCCGCTTCCGCGAGCTCTGCGAGATCTTCGCCGCGTACGACATCACCTGGTCGCTCGGCGACGGGCTGCGCCCCGGCTCCATCTACGACGCCAACGACGAGGCCCAGTTCGCCGAGCTGCGGACGCAGGGCGAGCTGACGAAGATCGCGGCCGAGTACGACAACCAGGTGATGAACGAGGGCCCGGGCCACATCCCGATGCACAAAATCAAAGAGAACGTCGACCGCCAGCAGGAGTGGTGCGACGAGGCCCCGTTCTACACGCTCGGCCCGCTGACCACCGATATCGCGCCCGGCTACGACCACATCACCTCGGCCATCGGCGCCGCGATGATCGGCTGGTACGGCACCGCGATGCTCTGCTACGTCACGCCCAAGGAGCACCTCGGCCTGCCCGACCGCGACGACGTCAAGGCGGGCGTGATCGCCTACAAGATCGCGGCGCACGCGGCCGACCTGGCCAAGGGCCACCCGGGCGCGCAGGCCTGGGACGACGCGCTGTCGGACGCCCGGTTCGAGTTCCGCTGGGAGGACCAGTTCGACCTCTCGCTCGACCCGGACACCGCGCGGTCGTTCCACGACGAGACGCTGCCCGCCGCCCCGGCCAAGACCGCGCACTTCTGCTCGATGTGCGGCCCGCACTTCTGCTCGATGAAGATCACGCAGGACGTGCGCCGGTACGCGGGCGAGCGGGGCCTCGGCGAGTCCGACGCGCTGGCCGCGGGCATGCGGGCGAAGGCCGCGGAGTTCCAGGCCGCCGGCGGGCAGGTCTATCTGCCGGTGGTGCCCTCCGACGGCTGAGACCCGGCGAGCCGGGCCCAGGCGATCACGTTGCGGGTGTAGCTGCGGCGGGCCCGGTCGAACGACCCGCCGCAGGTGATCAGGCGCAGGCCGGCATGGTCCAGGTCGCCGTACACGCGGGCGGTCGGGAAGCGGTCCTTGGAGACGTCCTCGACGGAGGTGATCCGGAACCGCACGGACCGTCCGTCCGCGCGGATCACCCGCACCGTGTCGCCCGGGCGCAGCGTGCGCACCCGGTGGAAGACGCCCGGCCCGCCGCGCCCGGAGTCGACGTGACCGAGGAGCACGGCGGGTCCGCGTTCGCCCGGCACCGGGCCGTACCGGTACCAGCCCACTTCGTGGACCCGGGAGAGCGGCGGCACCTGGACGCTGCCGTCGCGGCGCAGCCCCACCGGGCCGACCGGGGCGGTCACGCCGAGCCTGTCGATCACGACCTTGACCGGCCGCGCCCCGTCGCCCGGCGGCCGCGCGGCCGGTGTCCGCGCGGCGGTCGCGGCGGGCGCGGGCCTGGCGGGCGCGGCGGCCCCGGACGCGGGAGCGACGGGACGCGGCGAGGCGTCCGGCCGGGTCACCGCCCACCAGGTCGTGCCCACGCCCGCCGTCCCGGCGAGGACCACGGCGGCGACGCCGATCCGGCCGGGCCGGCGTGAGCGAGACCCCGTCATCGACCGACCAGCACCTCACCGAAGCCCGTCGCCGCCGCGCCCGCCGGCACCTTGCGCGTCTGCTTCGTCCGGCCGGCCACCGGCGACTTGCGCGGCGGCGCGCCGCGCCGCTGCTGCGGCGGCGCGGGCGGCGCCACGACGGTGAACCGCGTGTCGTCGGCGGACGGGTTCTTCTTCACGAACGCGCCCGGCGCCTTGCAGGAGCCCCGCACGGTGTAGGTCCCCGGCTTGATCGCGGGGTCCAGCCGGGGGCTGAACGACGTGTGCTCCCGGACGGCCTTGACCGTGGGGAACGCGGGCGAGGACACCTTCAGCACGGCCCTGCCCCCGACATGGGTCATGCACCGCACCTTCACCCGCACCTTGTCACCGGGCTTGATCTTGGCCGGGGACACGGTGACGACGGTCGGCCGCGCGTTGCCCGGAAGCGTGGGGCCGTCGGCGGTCGCCGACCCCGCCATGCCGGCGAGAGCCGCGCCGGCCACGGCGACGAGCAGGGACGTGCGATACATGGTTTCCTCCCGAGAGCGCCCGGAGCCGGACGCGGACCTGTGGACCTGTTAGACCGTTGGCGTGGAGCCTTGGGCGTGGCCCCTTGGGCGAGAGGAAACCGAACGTCGGCTGTGCGCGACCCTGCGACACACCGCGCCTTACGTTCCGTTGGGCGCCAGTTTCCACGCAGGAGGGGCGGAGGCTACTCCTCCAAGGCCCGGCTGACGCGGACGTCGGTCGAGACCACCGGCGCCTCAGTGGCGACCCACGGATCGCCGCCGAAGTAGGTGGTGAAGATGGTCTCGGCCGTCCGGGTGGCCAGCGCCTGCGTGGTGAGGGTCGGGTTGGGCCCGCCGAGGCTGTTGGCCAGCGCGCAGTTGTCGGCGACGTAGAGCCTGCGCACCCAGCGGGCCTCGGCCGTGGCGTCGAGGACGGAGTCGTCCGGCGAATGCCCCATCCGCATCGTCGAATGGACGTGCAGCAGCAACGGAGACCAGTCGAACCGGTAGACCTTCCTGGCGCCCGCGCCGCGCAGCAGTTCCACGGCCTTGCGCGCGAGGAACTCGCGGTTGGCGACCGTGCGGCGGGTGCGTTCCCGGCCGCGCATGATGACCTTCGGGATGAGGCCGTGCCGGTCGGGCGGGTACACCGACTGGACCACCCGGTTGCCCGCCTGCACGTCGTCGTCGGTGAGGACGAGGATGTTGAGCAGCCGGTTCACGCCGTTCTGGAGCGCCTCCTTGAGCTCCGGCCCGGGCAGCCGTCCCGCCCTGCCGTCCCACGGCCCGGTCATGCCGCGGCCGTTGTGGTACTGCCCGCGCACCCCGCTGTCGGAGAACACCATCAGCGCCGCCTGCATGGCGGGCGGAAGCCCGATGTTCTCCAGGGCCCCGTGACCGGGGAAGTCGCAGCGTGCGCTGGAGCTGGTCCCCTTCGAGGAGCCGGTGTCCTTGTCGAACAGGCCCGTCACCCCGTCCAGGAAGTGGTCGGTGAAGCCGCGCCCGACCCAGCCGTTGGGGTCGGGCAGCCCGCTGTTGAGCCAGAGGCGCGGGGTCTCGGCCGCCCCGCCCGCCAGTACCACGACGGCCGCGTCCTCGCGGTGCAGGCCGTCGGCCGCCCGCCACGTCACGCCCGTCGCGACCGTCTCCCCGCCGCGGCGCGCGGTGTGGACTTTGACTACGAACGCGTCGGGGATCAGCGTGACCCGCCTGCCCCCGGGCGCCCAGGCGTCCGCGGTCAGCGCCATCGGCACGTAGCTGTTGTCGGTCGAGCGTTTCGCGAACTGGTTGCGCGGCGCGGCGATCGGCTCCATGCAGCCCTGCTGGCAGAAACCGCAGAACGTGCAGCCGATCGCCTCCGGGTAACGCAGGCGTGCCGGGTCGATCGTGCGCCCGGCGGTGCCGTGGGGCTGGAGGATCGCGTTCTCCTGCGGCCGGTACGAGTCGCCCGTGGTGTCCTTGGCCTTCTGCAGGGGGATCCCGAGCGTCTCGGCGCCGTCGAAGAAGACACGTTCCTTGGTGCCCATGGCGGCGGTCTGCACCGGGAGTGTGGCCTCCACCCACTCGTAGTACGGGATCAGCGTCCGGTACGGGAACGGGAAGGCGTGCGCGGTGTCGTACGCCTCCCGGTCGGGGCCGTCATAACCCGCGAAGGCGCCCGGGTAAGCCCTCGGTGAGTTGGCGTAGTAGTGCTTCGTGGTCCCGCCGACTCCGCCGTTCTGGAAGAGGAACGAGTTCTGCGGCAGTTCGCGGAGCCATTGGGGCTTTCCGCGGTCACCCGGCCCGAACCGGAAGAATCCCGTCAGGGGGTTGTTGGAGTCGTTCTCGTAGTGCGTCCACTGGCGGCGCGGATCGGTGTGGTGCGCGCCCGCTTCCAGGAGGAGCACGTCGAGACCGCGCGCCGCGAGCTCCTTGGCGACCACCGGGCCGCCGCCGCCCGCCCCGACCACGATGACGTCACGCATGGGCCTTGTCCCGCCCCTGGTAGTAACCCCGGAAGTCGTCCCACCCGTCGGCCGAGGGCGTGTAGCCCGAGACCTGCCAGCCCACCGGCCTCCCGGTGAGCCGCTTGGTCGCCGGGTCGAACACGGCCCATTCGCTGTAACCGCCCAGCCCGCAGAGCAGATAGAGGGCGTTGCCCAGATAGCGGAGCAACCCCGAGGCGGTGCGCCGCAACGGCTCGGGCAGGGCCGCGTCCAGCCGCGCCACCAGATCGGCGTCGGCGCCTTCGATGTTGGCCAGCACCTTGGCCTTGCCGGCGAACGACAGCCGCGCCATCGGGCTGAGGAAGGGTCCCGCCAGCGAGCGCGGATCGACGCGGACGGCGCCGATGTTGAGCAGGACGGCCACTACCGGGGACAGGGGCAGTGAGCCGCCCGAGCCCAGCGGCAGCGGGAAGTAGCGGTCGAGCATCTCGGTGAGGAAGTGGGGCAGGCGGGCCTCGACGGCGCCGGGCTCATGGCGCGGCGTGCCCTGGGCCCGCGAGTAGGGGTCCGGTCCCGGCATCACGAACACGGCCAGCGCCGTCATCGTGTCCAGGACCACGGCATCCGGTACCCGCGCCGGCACCGCGGCGCCGGCGGGCCGCGCCAGGGCGGTTCCGGATGTCGCGGCGGTCCCGGCGGTTCCTGCGGCGCCGACTAGGCCAAGGGCCTGGAGGAGCGTGCGCCGTTCCAGCGAAGAGGACATACAGCATCCTTCAGGGCGGCGGGGGAACCCTATTGGACCCCGTGTCAATCCAAGGGTCAATAGCACCATCCGCGAACTTCCGTCGCGCTTTTGTCACCCGGCGACCATCGGCCCGGCTACGAGCCGACCTCGTACAGGCGCACCGCGCCGTCGTCGCCGCCGGTGGCCAGCAGCCGGCCGTCCGGGCTGAAGGCGAGCGCGTTGACGACCGCGCCGCCCGGCCTGACGACCGCCGTGGACCTGCCCGTGGCCGCGTCCCAGACCCGCACCGTCTCGCCGCCCGCCGAGGCCAGCACCCGCGCGCGCGGGTGGAACGCCACGGCCGTGATGCTCTTGTCGTGCCCGGTCAGCGTGGCGACCGGCCGCCGCCGGACCGTGTCGTGCAGGCGCACCCGCCCGTCGAACCCGCCCGCCGCCAGGGTGCCGCCGTCGCGGCTGAAGGCCAGGCTGGAGACGACCGCCCTGACCTTGGCGAGGGTGACGCTCCGGGCCCTGCCGACGACGGTGTTCCAGAGCCGGATGGTGGCGCTGCCCGCGACGGCCAGCCGGCCCTGGCGGCTGAACGCGGTGGTGAACGTGCTCTCGTTCGCGGCGGGGCTGCGCAGGGTCGACGTCCAGGACCGGTCCGCGGTGCTCCACAGGCGCACCGCGTCGCTGCCCGCGCATGCGAGGATCGTTCCGTCCGGGCTGAACGCCAGCGAGGCGACGCTGTTGCCGGACGTGCCGAACCCGGAGCTGCGGCGCTGGGTCGCAGTGTTCCAGAGGATGACCCGGCCGTCGTAGCCACCGGTGGCGAGAATGCGGTCGTCGGGGCTGAACGCCGCGCTGAAGACCGTGTACTTGTGCCCGCGCAGGGCTCCGGTCTGGCGCTGCCCGGCGACGTCCCAGAGCCGGACCGCCCCGCCTTCGCCCCCCGTGGCCAGCGTGTTCCCGTCGTGGCTGAACGCGAGGGCGTAGACCCGGTCACCGGCGAGCGTGCCGATCAGCCGGGGGTTCGCCGAGGCGCCGCGCGTCTCGCCCGGCTCGGGCGGGCGGAGCGTCGCGCCGTTCCGCTGCGACAGGCCGACGAGCAGGGCGAGGACCACCGCGGGCACGATCGACAGGGCGAACGTGCGGCGCCGCGCCGGACTCCGGCCCCTGGAGCCGCTCGCGGGGCCGAGCCGAGGTGGCGCGGGGCGATGCCCGTTCCCCGGGATCGGATCGGTCACCTCGGCGCGCCGGTCGCCGCCCGCCCGGACCGTCGTGGCCGCCGCGTCCGCCCACACCTCGTCGTCCCGCAGGAGGCCGGCGAGTATCGCGGCCGTCTCAGGCGCGGTGAGGCGTTCGGCCGCGTCCCGGTGGAGCAGCCCGTTCAGCACGGGAGTCAGGGGTCCGGCGAGCCTGGGCACGGGCGGGTCGGTGGTCAGGATCGAGTACAGGACGGCGTTGGCGTTGGGTCCCGGGAACGGCCTGCCGCCCTCGACCGCGTAGTAGAGCGTGGCGCCCAGCGACCACAGGTCCGAGGCCGGCACCGCCTGCTCGCCCCGCGCACGCTCGGGCGAGGTGTAGGCGGGCGCGCCCATCACGACCCCCGTGTGCGTGAGCGACGGGTCGCCTTGGATGACCGCGATGCCGAAGTCGGTCAGCACCGCGCCCTGTTCGCCGATGAGCACGTTGGCGGGGTTGACGTCCCGGTGGACCACGCCCGCGCGGTGGGCGGCGTCGAGCGCGCCCACGATCCGCAGGCCGATCTCGGCGACCCCCCGGGGCGGCAGCGGGCCCTCGCTGCGGACGACGGCGTTCAGCGACCGGCCGTCGACGAGTTCCATGATGATCCACGGATCGCCCTCGTGCTCGACGACGTCGTAGACGCGCACGGCCGCCGGATGGTCGATCCGGGCCGCGGACCTGGCCTCCCGGAACGTCCGGCGGCTGCGCTCCTGCCACTGGTCGTCGCCCTGCGTGCCCGCGTGCGACGCCAGGAACAGCTTCTTGGCCGCCACGTCCCGGCGCAGGCGCTCATGCCGCGCCCGCCACACGACGCCGAACCCGCCGCGGCCGATCTCCGCGACGAGCCGGTACCGACCGGCGACCAGCTGACCGGGTTTCTCGGTCATGGGGAGCCCGCTTCCGGGTGACGCGCGACCCATCGAGTACCTCAAGGATCAGGCATTCCGGGGAATCGACTCAATGGGCCAAGGTGGCATAAATAACGACATTGGTGTTGTAGTGGCCGGTGGCGCGGTCGAACCCGCCACCACAGGTGATCAGACGTAGCTGAGGGTCAGGTGTCGCCCCGTACACCTCCTTGGCCGGGAACGCGGCCTTGGCGTACGAACGCACCTCCTCCACCCTGAACGTGACCCGCCCGCCGCGGGCGTCGGCGACGTGCACCGCCGCGCCGCGCCCCAGCGTGCCCAGCCGCGTGAACACGGCAGGCCCGGAGCTGGAGTCGACGTGGCCGACCACGACCGCCGGGCCCGGCCTGCCGGGCCGGACGCCGCCGGCGAACCAGCCCGCCCGCGCCGGGTCCTTCGGCGACCGCAACTCGCCCCCGCCGCCCAGGTGGAGCCGTTCGAGCGTCGAACGGACGCCGATCGAGGGGATGCGCAGCTCCACCGGCTCCCCGATGGCGCCGGTGACGGGGTGGCTGGACACCCGCGCGACCTGTCCGCCCGGCACGGCCGACCAGCCAGGGGTCGGCCCGGCAGCCGGGCCCGCCGCACCCCCGCAGCCAGTAAGACAAGCGAGGCCGAGACCAGCCACAACGAGAAGGGTCCGAACGTGACCGGCCCGGACAAGACCGGCCCGAACGAGACCGGTCTGGGCGTGACCGGTCCGAGTTTTACGGGCCGCTGTGTGACGCGAGTCAGGCACGGCGTCGCGATCTCATGCGCACCTTCGTCGCCGTTCCGGCACAGGCCAGGACGGTGAGGGCCAGGACGGTCCAGACGCCGCGGTCACGGTCACTCGCCGGCCGCTCGGCAAGGCCGCCGAAGCCCGCGTTCACACCGCCGGTCGGCGTCCGCGAACCCTGGGCCACGTCGACGAGCGAGAGCAGGCGCAGCCCGGGTTTCCCGTCGAGGACGACCACGGTGTGCACCGAGCCGGCCCCCAGCGCGACCTTCGTGCCCGCCTGCTGGCCGCCGTCGCCCCGCACCCGGATCCGGGCCGTCCTGGCCGGAACGATCTCGTAGGGCGCGACCGAGGCGAACCGCAGGCCGCCGGCCAGCTTCCGGTCGCCGAGGGTGACGTCCACCGTCGGCACCTTGAGCGAGGCGGCGATGACGCGGACCGCCGCGCGGTTGGCGGGCAGGTCCACCGAGTCGTCCATGACCCGCAGCTTGATGCCCTTGTAGGGGCCCATCCCGGCCACGGTGTACGCGGCGCCGGCGCGCACGCGCACGACCGCCGACAACACCGGCGGGCTCGTCGCCGCCGCGTTCGCCGGGCGCATGGCCACGGTGTAGGTGCCGCCGTCGAGGCGCTGGTACGGCGACAGGGCGCCGTAGCCGACGTGCTTGAGGACGAGCCGCTGGTGCCGCCGGTCCAGCGGGCCCTTTCCCGAGTAGAGGTAGACATCGACGGCCGGGGTGTCCGGGGACAGGTGCGCGAGCCGCACGTATCCCTGGGCCGGCGCCGCGGCGCCGGGGGCGGCCCCGACGCCGACCGCGGCGGAGGCCAGGACCACCACCGCGCCCATACGGGCGATCTTCGGGTGACGGCCGGGACGGCCGCCTGGGCGGTGCGGTGGTACGAGGGCCGGCATACGCGCTCCCTGCGGGGCCGAGGACGGCGGGACGCGGCGCCCGCGCGGGAGCTACAGGGAGCGCCACGTCACGCTCCAGATGGGGCAACATTTCAGTGCAAAGCACCGTAGAGGGCAATGCTGTACACCAAAGCGTCACCGGCCACATACGGCCACCGTCTGGTTACGGACACGGAGCGTAGAGCCTCCGCGTGCCGGTTCCCGCCGCGTAGGCGTTGCGGTCACTGAACCTGCACCCGTAGTCGGCGTGCGCGATGGCCTTGGAATCGCGCAGGTCATCCCCGGCAGGCCGGGGCCCACCGTGGACCCACCGGCTCAGGTCGTCCCACGCGGCGCCGGCCTCCGCAGCCGAGAACTCACAGTGCTGGGTGCTCCGGATGGCGCGCTGAACCAGCAGCCTGGACTGCCCGTGCCGGGTGACGTCGGCGAGGTAGGCCCGTTCCATGGAGAACGGCACGAACAGGTCGCCCAGGTTGTGCAGGCTCACCACGGGCGCCTTCGGCACACCGGAGATCTGCGGAGACTGGGTGAGGCGCGGCGAGTAGCGGGCGCGCGGGTTCTCCGGACGGACCCGCTGCACGACGCGGTTGATGTCGACCGGCGCGTTCGGCGTGTAGCGGGTGCGCAGGTTCGTGGCCAGCTGGCCCGGGTCCTCGGCGACCGTCCCCTCGGCCGGGGCGCCCTGGGAGAACAGGAAGTCCTTCCAGTACGAGAAGGACCTGTCGGCGCCGGGCCGCCGTCCGCCGCTCCGGTTCACGGTGATGTCGCGCAGCTGCCTGCCCAGCGGGCTGGCGATGTCGGTCGCGCCGGGGGGCAGCGTGTCGATGCCGAGCGCCCGCTGGATCTTCGGGACGGTGACCGGCAGGTAGTCACGGCCGGGCGGGTAGGCGCGGATGCCCGCCAGACCCTGCGCGACCAGGTGGTAGTCGAGGAAGAAGTCGAACAGCGAGCTGTCGCCCATCACGCCGCACATCGGCAGCCCGCCCGCGTAGAAGCGCGGGTACTGTTCCAGCGACCGGCCCGTGACGTGGCCGCCCATCGAGGCGCCGATGATGAACGTCCGCCGGGGCTTGCGCACCAGGCCGCCGAACCGCAGGGCCAGGTCGTGCGTGCTCAGCACGCCCGCGCGCACGTCGTAGCCGTTCGCGTAGTACGACGACGCCGCCCAGGCGTAGCCCTGGTCGAGGAGCCGCTGGCGCAGGCCGAACGGAGGCGGCCCGACGGTCAGCACCTTGCCCTGTCCCGCGTATCCGTGCGCGTACATGACGAGCTCGCCGTTCCACTTGGGCGGGACCTCGATGGCGTAGGCCGCGTGCCGGTGCACCCCTTGGAGCACCCGGGCCGCCCGGCCGTGCACGATCGCGGGCGGCAGCGGCGGGTTGACGATCGTGTAGCCGGGCAGCGGCTGGTCGCCGGGCGTCCGCTCCCCGCCCGCGGCCGCCGGCGGCGCCAGGACGCCGAGCGCGAGCACCAGCCCGGTGAGGAGAACGAGGAAGGTCCGTGGCCGTCTTTGCATGACGCTCTCCTTCTCAGCGGTCGACGCGCTCGACCTTCAGGGCCGAGTCGCGATGGTCCGCCCGCAACGGCTTCTTGTCGAACTTGCCTGTGGTGGTCTTCGGGATCTCGGGGAGGAAGGCCCAGTTCTCCGGGACCTGCCAGCGCGCCACCTTGTCGTCGAGGAAGCCCGCCAGCTCCGCGGCCGTCGTCGTGCTGCCGGGGCGCAGCACCACGCAGGCGAGCGGGCGCTCGTCCCAGCGGGGGTCAGGAATGCCGATCACGGCGGCCTCCAGCACGGCCGGATGCGCCATCAGGTGGTTCTCCAGCTCGACCGAGGAGATCCACTCGCCGCCGGACTTGATGACGTCCTTGGCCCGGTCGGTGATCTGGAAGAAGCCGCGGTCGTCGATCGTGCCGACGTCGCCGGTGCGCAGCCAGCCGTCGTGGAACTTCTCCGGCGCCGGATCGCGGTGGTACGAGCCGGTGATCCATGGGCCGCGGACCTCGATCTCACCGACGGACGCGCCGTCCCAGGGCAGTTCCCCGTCCGCGTCGTCGACGATCCGCATCTCCACGCCCGCCGCGACACGGCCCGACTTCAGCCGCCAGTGCAGGTCCTCGGCCGATCCGCGTTCCGACTCGGGCGGCGGGAGCGCCATGCCGCCGAGCGGGCTGGTCTCGGTCATCCCCCAGCCCTGGACGATGCGCAGGCCGTGCCGTTCCTCGAATCGTTCGAGCAGGGCCCGCGGCGCCGCCGCGCCGCCGGACGTGCCCACCCGCAGCGACGACAGGTCGATCTCGTGGGCGGACCCGTACTCCAGGATGGCGCTCCAGATCGTCGGCACGGCGGAGGCGAACGTGGTCCGCTCGGCGCTGATGAACCGGGTGAGGTGGTCCGGCTGCAGGAAGCGGCCGGGCATGTGGAGCGTGGCGCCGGACAGGAACGCCGCGTAGGGCAGGCCCCAGGCGTTCACATGGAACATGGGCACGATCGCCAGCACCCGGTCGGCCTCGGTGATGCCCTCCAGGGAGGCAGACTGGACCGCCAGCGCGTGCAGGAACGTGGAGCGGTGCGAATACACGACGCCCTTGGGATCCCCGGTGGTGCCGCTCGTATAACACATGGAGGCCGCCGCGCGCTCGTCGAGCTCGGGCCACGCGTACCCGGGCTCCTCGGCCGCGAGCAGGTCGTCGTAGCGCAGCACCGGGACGCCCCGGCCGTTGGCCTCCAGCGCGGACGCGTCCCCGCTGCCGACGACGATGAACGCGTTGACCGTGCGCAGCTCGTCCACGACCCGCGCCAGCAGCGGCACCAGGCTGTCGTCGACGATGACGACCTCGTCTTCGGCGTGATTGACGATGTGCGCGAGCTGGTGCGGGAAAAGCCGGATGTTGAGGGTGTGCAGGACCGCGCCCATGGCGGGCACGGCGAAATAGGCCTCCAGGTGTTCCTGGTGATTCCAGCAGAAGGTCGCCACCGCGTCTCCGGGGCGCACGCCCAGCCTGGCGAGTGCCGCGGCGAGGCGTTCGGCGTTCCGCGCGATCTGCGCGTAGCCGGTGCGGCGTACCCCCTCGCCTGTCCATGTCACGCACTCGCTGCCCGCGTGCACACGGGAACCGTGGCGCAGGACGGCGGTGATCGAGAGCGGGAAATCCTGCATGGTGCTGGAAATCATGACCGTTTCTCCGGGGCTGAGAATCATTGGTGGTTCCGCACATACCGACTGGTCGGTACCGTAAGGCGGAGAAAGGGTCGCGTCAATGGTGGAACGAGCCCGGTAGGGTGATCGGCAGTCGGCAGGCGGAGGTGCGCGGTGACGGAGACACAGGCGGGACGGGCGGGGCTCCCGATCCCCGACCGGCTGCTCGCCGTCGCGACGCGCATGTTCGCCGAGAAGGGCTACGCGAGCACGTCGGTCCAGGAGATCGTCGAGGCGGCGGGCGTCACCAAGGGCGCGATGTACCACTACTTCGGCGCCAAGGACGATCTGCTCTACGAGATCTACCACCGGCTCCTGGCGATGCAGATGAGCCGGCTGGAGCGCATCGCCGACGGGCCGGGCGGAGCGGAGGAACGGCTGCGCGCGGCCGCCCTCGACGTGCTGGAGACGAGCTTTTTGCACCTGGACGACTTCACGGTCTTCTGGCGCTCCATGCACATGCTCCCGGCGACCCGGCAGCAGGCCGTCCGGGCCGAGCGGCGACGCTACCACGAACGGTTCCGCGCGCTGATCGAGGAGGGGCAGGGCGCCGGCGCCTTCCGCGCCGGGACGCCCGCCGACCTGGCCGTGCACTTCTTCTTCGGGGCCGTCCACCAGCTCCCCACCTGGTACCACGCGGGCGGGCGCCTGAAGGCCGAGGCGATCGGCGCGCACTACGTCGCCCTGTTCCTGGACGGCCTTCGCGGCGACACCGGCGCGGCCTAGGCGCACGCCAGGCATGATCTCGATCTCACGGAGGAGCCGATGTTCGTGACCCCGATGGAGCTGTCCGGCCCGCCGCGCGTGCCGCGCAACCTGCTCGGCGAGCAGACCTACGGCGATCACGCGAGCATCCACGACGAGACGACCGCGCGGCGGCTCGGCGTTTCGGGAGCGGCCATCGAGGGACCGACGCACTTCAGCCAGTTCGACCCGCTGCTCGCCACGCTGTGGGGCCGCCGATGGTTCGAGTCCGGCTGCCTCAGCGCGCATTTCCAGGCCATCTGCGCCGAGGGCGAGCAGACCCGCGCGCTGGTGGCGCTGGACGGCCCCGCGCCGTCCCGGGTCCAGGTGCGCACCGAGAAGGCGGACGGCACCGTCGTCCTGTCGGGCACCGCCACCCTGGGACCGGACGCCGGGCCCACCGCCCTGGACGAACGGCTCGCCAAGACCAGGCCGCCCGTCGCCGAGCCGGTGATCCACGCGGGCTGGGCGCCCGGCCGCAAGGGCGTCGCGCCGGAGCGCGTGCGCATGGCCGCCGACACGCACCTGGGCGACCTGTATCCGTTCACGCTCCGCCAGAAGCTGGCCTCGATCACCGAGCCCAGCCCCTGGTACGAGTCGGATGACACCCCCTGGGGCCGTCCGATCGTGCCCGTGGAGATGGTCAGCGTGCTGGCCATGGCCACCTTCGGCGAGTCCGGGCTGACCAAGGCCGAGCCGTCGGTCGGCCTCTTCCTCGACCTGGAGATCCGCATGCTCGCCGGGCCGGTCCTCGTCGACGAGCCGTACGTCCTCGAACGCGAGGTCGTCGCCCTCGGCGAGAGCCGCCGCACCGAGTCCGCGTGGATCCGCACGACCGTCACGGCTGAGGCGGGCGGGCCGCCGGTGGCCGAGGTCCTCCTGCACCAGGGCGTGTTCAAGGAGTCCTATCCGGGCTACCCGGCCGACCGGTAGCGGGGCCTTCTGCCCGCGTCCGCGGAGGCGTACCGTCTGAGGAGGAGGCCGGGATGAGCGAGAAAGGACATCCGGACATGGACGGGTCGCTCGCCGCCTGGGCACTGGACGCGTGCCCCGCGGACGAGGCGTCCCTCATTTCCGCTCATGTGGCGGGCTGCTCGCGCTGCTCGTCCGAGGCCGCCCGCCTGCACGGCACCACGGCGCTGCTCGCGGTCGCGGCCGCGGTGCCGCCGCCCGCGGCGCTTCGCCCGCGCCTGCTGGCCGCCGCGCGGCACCGCCGCGCGCCGGGCGTCGCCGTCATGGGCGCCCCCGGCGCGGCCGGGGCGGCCGGGGCGGTCGGCACGGTGGGCGCGGTCGTGGAGCCGGTGGCCGGGCTCGCCGGCGCCTACGCGGCGCAGGTCGCGCTGATGGACGAGCTGCTGATGTCGCTGAGCCCGGGGCTGTGGCGGACACCGCTCCAGCGGTACGGCTCGGTGCGCGAGCTGATCGCGCACCTGACCGGCAACGACGCCAGGTTCGCCGCCGATCTCGGGCTGCCGCAGCCGGCACGGCACGGCCACCACGACGCCTGGCACGCCCAGGCGCGGGCCGTGGTCGAGGGCGTGTCCGGTGACGTGGCGCTGCTCGACCGGGAGGCCTCGCTCGCCGGTGCCCGGCCCGTCCGGGCCCCCGCGCGCTCGGCGCTCGTCCAGCGGACCTTCGAGACGTGGACGCACGCCGACGACATCCGCGCGGTCGCCGGCCGTCCCCGCGTGCCGCCGCCCGCCGGGCACCTGCGCCTCATCGTCGAGCTCGGGATCGGCCTGCTCCCCCGGGCGCTGCGCGTCCTGCGCCGAGAGCACCCCGGAGCGACCGCGCGCCTGGTGCTGACCGGCCCGGGTGCGGGCGAGTGGACCGTACCGCTGGCGCTGGGCGGCGAGCCGGGCCCGCCCGACGTCACCATCACGGCCGGCGCCGAGGACTTCTGCCGCCTGCTGGCCGGGCGCCGCGCGCCCGGAAGCTTCCCGCACCGGGCCCAGGGCGATCCGGCCGTCGTCGCGGACGTGCTGCACGCCGCGTCGACGCTCGGCTGCGACTAGAACGCTCCGCACGGGACGTCAGTGCTGGAGAAGGGCCCACGCGAGGCAGCCCAGGGCCAGGGTGCTGGTGACCGACCGGACGTGGTTCCAGCGCACCCACGTCGCCTCGAACCGCCGGCGCACGGCGCCCGGGTCGGTGACGGCACCCGGCTCCCCCGCCCTGTCCAGCTCGTTGTTGAGCGGGACGTTGACCCGGAACGTGATGGCGAGCGTCGCCACGTACAGGACGAGGGCCGCGATGATCCACGGCAGCGCGTCCCGGTCCCCCGCCCCGAGGTGCAGCACGGCCGCGATCGCGGTGAAGATCAACGACCCGGCGAAGCCGAACCCGAACCAGCCGTTGAGGATCGCCACGTTGATCCGCTGCATGGCGTGCACGAACGTGCGGTCGCCGGTCCGGGCGAGGCCGGGCATGATCGCGTAGGAGAAGGCGGTGAACAGGCCCGCCATCATGCCCAGGGCGATCGTGGCGGCGAGCAGCGAGAGATTCTGGAACAGTTCCGTCATGGTGTCCTCCTGGGCCGTGAAGTCCTCGGCGGTGATGTTCTCAGTCAACCGGCGGGCGGCCCGCACCGGCATGGCTGAAAGGCTTGACCGCATACGCGCGGGTCCAGGGCCCGGCGCAGGCGGTCGCGGGCGCCGGTTTCGCGTCTAATCTGTGGCCATGGACGCGCTGACCGATCTTCTCGACGGGCCCCGGGCCCGGGGGGCCTTCATGCTGCGGGCGATGCTGGACCCGCCCTGGTCACTGCGCATCGAGGACGAGGCGCCGCTCTGCCTGACGGCCGTGGTCAAGGGCACGGCCTGGGTCGTCCCCGACGACGGCGACGCCCTCCGGCTCGGCCCGGGGGACATCGCGATCACCCGCGGGCCCGACCACTACACGGTCGCCGACGACCGTGCGACGCCACCGCAGATGGTGATCCATCCCGGCAACAGGTGCACGACGCTCTACGGCGAGCCGCTGGCGGAGAAGATGGCGCTCGGCGTGCGCTCCTGGGGCAACAGCGCCGACGGCGAGACCGTGATGCTCATCGGCACCTACCACATGCGCGGTGAGATCACCCAGCGGCTGCTGGCCGCGCTGCCTCCGCTGCTGGTGCTGCCCGCGGACGCCTGGGACAACGCCCTCGTCGCGTTCCTCGGCCAGGAGATCGTCAAGGACGACCCCGGCCAGGAGGCCGTCCTGGACCGGCTGCTCGACCTGCTGCTGATCTCGTCGCTGCGGGCCTGGTTCAACCGGCCGGGGGCGAACGCGCCGGGCTGGTTCAAGGCGCACGGCGACCCGGTGGTGGGTCCCGCGCTCCAGCTGCTCCACGACGACATGGCGCATCCGTGGACGGTGGCGTCCCTCGCCGCGAAGACCGGCGTGTCCCGCGCGGCGCTCGCCCAGCGTTTCGGCAAGCTCGTCGGCGAGCCGCCCATGTCCTACCTCACGGGGCTGCGGCTCGCGCAGGCCGCGGACATGCTGCGCGAGACCGACAGCACCCTGGAGGCCGTGGCCAGGAAGGTCGGCTACAGCAACGCCTTCGCGCTGAGCACGGCGTTCAAGCGCGTCCGCGGCCTCAGCCCGCAGGAGTACCGCGAACGCGCCACCGCCTGAACAGCGCCGCCTGAACAGCGCCGTCTGAACAGCGCCGCCTGAGCTGCGCCGCTCATTCGCGCAGCCGGGCGGCGCTGCTCGCGGTCCCACCCGCCCGGGCCTCGAACGCCACGGCGAGGACTCCCGTCGCCCCGGGCACGGTCACGGTCGTGAGCCCCGGCCCGCGGACGGCGATCTTCCTGCTGCCGAGGATCTTCCCGTCCCAGACGTACGCGTGCGCGGTGCCCGGACCGGTCGCCGCAAGCCGGAACGTCGTCGCCCCACCGGAGACGGCGGGCCGTCCGGCGATCCGCGCCGTGTCCCACCACGGCGCGGCGCGCCCTCCGGCCAGCGGTATCCCGGTCTCGGCGGCCTGCACGATCGACAGCGGCGAGGTGTGCGACAGTGCCGCCTCGGCCGGCATCACCGGCGGCGGCGCGGTGCCCGGCATGCCCGGCGGCGGGACGTGGCCGGGGAGCGTGACCAGGCCCCACCGGTACGGGTCGCCCTGGACGCCGCCGAAGGTGGACCACCCGAGGCGGGTCTGCCCGGTCTTGTCCTGGGTGTCGGAGTCGTAGACGAAGAGGTTCAACGCCATCCGCTCCGGGTCGACGGCGGCCGGGAGCACGGTGAACGGGATCTTCGCCTCCACGGTGTAGCCGGTGTAGGGCTCGGAAACGGTCGCGGAGACCTCCATGCCCGGCGCGGTCTCCTTGCCCGGTCCCTGGCGATGGTCGGCGTCGCGTTCGAAGCACGGCTGACCGTCGGCCATGGCCGGGAAGATTCCGCTCTTGAACGTGGTGGAGGTGTTCTCCGAGGTTCCGCGCGGGTCGATGGCGATCTCCACGGAGTCCGTTCGCCAGTGCCGCTTGCAGTCGTCGGCTCCGAGCACGGTGCCCCGCTTGTCGTCCCGTACGTGGACGAGCACGTGCAGGGCGTCGGCGGTCCAGGTCACCTTGCCGGTGGCCGAGCAGTCGGCCGCCGACTCGCACGCGCTGCCCTCCCAGACCCGGGAGAGGTCGAGGGCGGGGCCGGTGTACTCGCCGGAACCCTCCCTGCCGTCGATCCGCGGCGCCGTTCCCGCCTTGGGAAGGACCGCCACCGGCACGAGTTCGAGAGCGGCCTTGCGTACGTCGGGCGGCCCCGAGGTGCTGGTCGTGGTGATGGTGTAGTCGTTGGAGGCCGGCACGGAGGCGTCGGTGTTCTCCACCGTGAAGGTCACCGCGCCCTCGGCCCCGGCGGCAAGCTCGTACGGCTTGCTGGCGGCGTCGGCGGCGAAGCCCTTCGGCAGGTCGAGCTTGACGGTGCCGGACTGCGCCGAGGACGTGGTGTTGGCCAGGTCGATCCGTACCGTGCGGGACCGGCCCGCACCCAGCGTGAGCACCCGTTTCATCCGGCCGATGAGCCCGGGTACGCCGGTCCGCGCGGCCCAGGAGTCGAAGTCGGCGACGCGGGGCAGCGGCTCCTGCTCACCGGTGACGGCGGGGCCGTTCCGTGGCTCGGCGCGGGCGGGACGTTCGCGGCTGTGCACCTGCGTGAAGTAGTCACACCCGATCTTGGCCGGGTCGGCGGGAACGTCGGGGAAGCCGGCCCAGCCCTGGCTCACGTACATCCGCTGCGCCTCGCGTTCGACCTGCGCCCAGGTCCTGCCGCCGTTGCGCGGCGAGGCCCGGCCGCCCCAGACGCCGATGACGGTGGCCTTCGGGTCGGACGGCGTGAAGTTCGTGACGCAGGACGGCCCGGCGGGCCCGGTCGCCCCGCCCGTGATCAGGAGCCGCCGCGCGGCCCAGGGACGCGGCACGTCCTTGGGGCCGGCCTTGGGGTCGGCGGCGGCGAAGTACGCCTCGATGGCCAGGCGCGCCGCCTCCTGGTGATGTCCGTGCTGGCCGGGCAGCGGTGCGGGTTCCATGGTGACGATCGTCTTCGGCCGGGTCTCCCGGACCAGCCGCACGACCTTCTCCAGGGCGGCCCGGTGGTTCCAGGCCCCTGCCGTCAGCGGCGCGCTCACCGTGTAGTAGAAGTCGACCTTGTCCAGGTAGTGCACGTCGGTGATGCCAGCCTTGCCGACCGCGCGGCGTTCCTCGTCCTCGCGCAGCAGGCCGAGAGGCGGACCCTCCTCGGTGCCGACCGCGTTGCCGCCGCCCTCGCCGCGGGTGACCGTGAGCACGCCGACCTTGGCGCCGTCGAACTCGTTCCACTGGCCGTACGTCGACAGGCCACCGGCCTCGTCGTCGGGGTGCGCCCCAACGAACAGCACGTCCAGCCTGCCCTTCTCCGGCGGCCCGGCCGCCCGCGCCGGGACGGCCGTGACGGCCGTTCCCGCGAGCACGGCGGCGAGGACGGCGGGCAGTGCCAGTCTCCTCATGGGAACTCCTACTCCTTGATGGCCCCCGAGAGCATTCCGGCGATGAACCGCCGCTGCAGGACGACGTAGACGGCCACGATCGGCGCCGCGATGATCAGTGCTCCGGCCATCAGCGGCGCGTAGTCGGTCTGGTGCGCCCCCTGGAAGAACGACAGCCCCAGCGGGGCGGTGCGCAGCCCCTCGTCGGAGTTGAGGATCACCAGGGGCAACAGGAACTCGTTCCAGGTCCACATCGAGGTGAGCAGCACCATGGTGAGGATCGCGGGCCCGCCCATGGGGACCAGGATCCGCCACAACGTCGTCCAGCTCGACGCCCCGTCCATCCGGGCCGCCTCGATCAGCGACCGCGGGCAGGCACGGAAGTAGGCGCGCATCCAGAACGTGCCGAACGCCACCGACTGGGCGATCTGCGGCAGGACCACGCCCGCGTAGGTGTTGTCCAGGTCCAGGGAGCGCAGGTCGAAGTAGAGCGGGATCACGACGGCCTCGGTCGGGATGGTGAGCCCGGCCAGGAAGAGCAGGAACAGCGCGCCCGAGCCGCGCGGCGCGAGCACGCCGAGCGCGTAGCCCGCCATGATCGACAGCACGGAGGCGACGGTGACCGTGGCGGCGGTGACGATGACGCTGTTGCGCAGGTACGTCGCGAAGTGGCCCTCCCGCCACGCCTCCCGGAACGTCGACAGGTCGAACCCCGGCAGCTGGAAGGCCTGCGCGACGACGGCCGCCAGCGGGAACACCGCGACGATCGCGAACACGACGAGGATCGTGTGGTTGAGCACGGCCTCCCGGCGCGCGATCATGCCTGCCTCCCCTCGGCGAGGCGGCTGACTCCGGCGGTCAGCAGGAAGATGAGCGCGGCCAGCGTGACGCCGATCGCGCACGCCAGCCCCACCTCGCCGGTGTTGAACGCCCTGTTGTAGACCTCGTACGCCGGGACCTTGGTCGTCTCCCCCGGGCCGCCCTTGGTGGTCACGAAGATCAGGTCGAAGTTCCGCAGCGCCGCGGCGCTGGTGAGCGTCAGCGCGACCGCGAGTTCCCGGCGCAGCCCCGGCAGCGTGACCGCGAGGAACTCGCGCACCGGGCCCGCGCCGTCGATGCGGGCCGCCTCGTACAGCTCGCGCGGGATCTTCTGCACCCCGGCCAGGAACAGCACCATGGCGAGCCCGATCTCGACCCAGGTGCCGATGAGGCCTACCGCAGGGAGCGCGAACGTGAAGTCCCCGAGCCAGCCCCGCGACCAGTCGGGCAGGCCGAGACGGTGCAGGCCGCGCAGCAGACCGTTGACCAGGCCGTCCGCCGAGTAGACCCACTGCCAGGCCACCGCGACGGCGACCATGGCCACGACCTGCGGCAGGAACAGCACCGTCCGGAAGAACGTGAGGCCCCTGATCCGGCTCCGCGACACCGCGCCGACGAGGACGAACCCGATCAGGCACGGGATGACCGCGTAGAACACCACCAGGATCAGGGCGTGGCCGAACGCGGCGCGCAGGGAGGGATCGCTCAGGGTCTTGGTGTAGTTGGACAGTCCCGCCCAGGTACCGGTGCTGATCCCGTCCCACTCGTACAGCGAGAACCAGACGCCGCGCACGAGGGGCCAGAGCAGGAACGCGGCGTACACCAGCAGGGCGGGCAGCACGTATAGCCAGCCCACGCCGCGCGGCTCACCGGGCGGCCGGCCACGGCCGGAGCCGTCTTGTCCGGGCGTCACTTCTTCTTCAGGAACTCGGAGTAGTCCCGCTGCGCGTCACCGAGTGCCTGCTGCGGCGTCGCCTTCCCGGCGATGAGCCGCTGGAGGGGGCCGCCGAAGGTGTCGGCGAGGTTGGGCGTCGCGTAGTCGATGTACGGGGTGATCCCGTCGCTCTTGCTCAGCTCCGCCCATGCCGCGGCTATCTCCTTCATCACGGCGCCGTCCGGCTGCCTGGACGGCGGCGCGAGGGCGGGCAGGTTGCCGGTCTCGACGGAGACGTCCATGGCCTCCGGCGAGGTGATGAAGTTGATGTAGGCCGCGGCCACGTCGGGATGCTTGGCCTTGGCGGTGATGGCGAACGGCAAGCTCTCCCCGCCCATCGTGACCGGTGCCGCGCCGGCCTGCGCCGGCGGCGGAAGCATGAAGCCCACCTTGTCGCCCAGCTTCTCCTTCAGGTCGGCGGCCCACCAGGTGCCGCCGACCATGAAGACGCCCTGTCCCTTGGCGAAGTTGACCGGGGTGTCGTCCCACTTGACGGCGTTGGCGTCCTTGTTGAGATAGCCCCGCGCGGCCCAGGCGGCCAGCTTCTGCGCGGCCTGGACGTTCGGCTGGTCGGTCCAGGAGCCCTTCCGGCCGAAGACCAGGTCGCGCACCGCCTGCTTGCCGGCCATCTGGTCCTGGATGAGCCCGTACAGCTGCATGGCGGGAAGCTTCTCCACGTTGCCGAGCGCCAGCGGCAGCTCGCCCTTGCTCTTGGCCGTGGCGAGCGCCTGTTCGAACTCGGCCCAGGTCTTCGGCGGCTGGATTCCGATCTTGGCCAGCTTGTCCTTGTTGTAGTAGATGCCGACGATCTCGCCGTTCAGCGAGACGCCGTACAGATTGCCGCCGCCGATGGATTTGCCGTCCGGCGTCACGCTGTTGAGGTCCATCAGGCCCTTGGGATAGCGCTTCTTCCACCCGTACACCCGGTCGTAGGAGTCGAGCGGAAGCAGCAGGCCGCCCTTCACGACCTGGCCCATGGCGGCGTAGCCCTGGTTGGCCTGCACGATGTCGGGCGGGTCGTCGCCGGAGAGCGCGAGCCGCAGGGTCTTCTGCAGGTCGGTGAACGACCGCGCCACCCGCTTGATCGTGACATTGGGGAATCTGGCCTGGAACCGGGCGTTCAGCATCTCGATCTGCTTGCGCTGCCCGCCCTGGATCTCCTGGTCCCAGACGGTGAGCACGACGTTGCCCGCCTTGGCGATGTCGGTGTTGACAGCGGCGGGCGCCCTGCTCGCGGGCTTGTCGTTGTCCGAGCCCGGCGCGCACGCCGTGCCGAGGCCGAGCGCGAGCACGGCGGCGACCGCCGTGCCGAGCGGCCTTGCGCTCCGACCGATTCGACCGACCGGTTCCAGGACCACGTGCGGCTCCTTCTCAGAGGATGGTGGCTACTTCTCCGGGACGAAGAGGCGGACGTCGTCGATCTGCGCGTCGCCCTCGTAGAAGTTCATGTGCGGGTCACCGATGATGAAGTGGTCGGGGTAGGCCGATCCGGCGGGCCAGGTGTCCTTGTCGACGAGCGTCCCTCCGGGACCGCTCCAGGTCCAGTCGGCGTTGAAGCGGCCGTCGTAGTCCGCGGCCTTCTGGTTGTAGTGCCAGATCGGCTCGCCGTCCTGGACGAACGACCTGGTGTAGCGGAACGTCGCCTGGCCCACATGAGCGAAGTTGCCCGACATCTCCATGGTGTACGCGCCGTCGCGGCGTTCGATGGCGAACTTGTACGGCTCGGCCGGGAGCAGCTCCGGCCGCAGGTCCACCTGGGAGACGATCGCCTTGCCCTTGGCGAAGCCGCACTCGCTCTCCATGAGGTATTCCGTACCCGGCTGGTTGGCGTAGCGCCGGTCGTCGGTCATGAAGATGGCGTTGACGCCGTTTCCGGTGCTGGCTCCGTACGGCTCGTACTGCTTGGTCACCGGGTTGCATACCCGCAGGCCGGTGCCGGTGTACTTGTAGCGGTTGTAGGAGTCCATCGCCACCTTGCGGTGCGTGTGGATGAACACGTTGTTGTGCGGGGCCGGGCGCGCGTAGTCCATGATGCCGAGGTAGTAGAACCCGTTGGCGTCGGTGCGCACGTCGAACCACGAGCACTCGGGCCGGGAGAAGTCCCCGCCGGACGCCCACGGATGGTTGGTCTTGCATCCCTGCGGCGAGTAGCCGTTGATCCGGCCGTCCGGATAGTCCCATGAGCCGCCGCGCCGGCCGCCGAAGTCGAGCCCGCGCAGCGTCATCTCGACGCGGTACTCGGCGGGCAGCGGCTTGGACGACCGGACCAGCACGCCGCCCTTGTGGCTGGGCTCGTCCATGCGCGCGACGCCACCGCGCGTGCGGAGCGTCGGCGGCGCGTCCGGCGTGCCGTCGCCGTCCTCGTCGCGGGCCGCGAGCTCGGCGGTGAGCCAGCCGCGGGCACCGAAGCTGAACGACTTGCGGTAGGTGTGGACCTTCGCCAGCTGCTCGCGGAAGGCCGGACCGCCCACCGTCTCGAAGAAGGCGCCGTCGTTGTCGTAGACGTCCACGTTGTACGGGCTCGCGGGACCGTCGTCGTCGCGGAACCACGCCGCGTGCCGGTCGTCCACGTGCCGGTTGAACGGCTCGGCCGCCACCAGCCGCCAGCCGCCCGGGCCGGTGCCGCCCCCGGGGGCGGCGAGGGCCGCCGGAGCCGCGTGGGCCGCCGGCGCGGCCGCCAGGGCGAGCGGCAGTGCGAGGGCGGCGACGCCTCGGGTGAACGCCTTCATGCCACCGTCTCCATCATGTTCCGTCATCTCCTCACGTGGCGCTGCGAAGATCCAGACGGGATCGTTCGCGACGCTAACCCACGCTCACCGCATCGCACCAGCCACAGATGTTCACAAAAGTGGTATTGACCAGTCGGCCGCACTGGCCTTACCGTTGCCGCCAACCGAACGGCATCGTGGGGGGTGAACGGCATGACATCCGCTGGTGACGACGGCGCTGCGAACACCAAAAGGCGGGCCGTCCGCCGTGAGCTCCTCGCGATGCTGGGCGGTCTCGACGTCGGCGACGCGCTGCCACCGGAGCGGCGGCTGGCCGGGACGCTGGGCGTCTCGCGGCCGACCCTCCGCGCCGCGATCGACGATCTGGTCGCCGACGGCCTGCTCGACCGGCGGCACGGCAGCGGCACGTACGTGGCCGAGCCGCGCATCGCCGTGCCGCTGACCATGACCTCCTTCACCGAGGACATGATCCGGCGCGGGATGCGGCCCGGCGGCCGGGTGCTGTCGTTTCGCACCGTCTCGGCCGGCGCGAAGATCGGCCGGAGGCTGTCCCTCTCACCCGTCGAAGAGGTATTTACCATTCGCCGGCTGCGGCTCGCCGACGGCGCGTCGATGGCGATCGAGACCCTCTACACCCCCACCGAACTGCTGCCCGGCCTGCGGAAGGAGGACCTGGAGGGCGGCTCGTTCTACGACCTGCTGCGGGCCCGGGGCGTCACGATCGCCGCCGGCACCGAGACCATCGAGCCGACCGTCACCACCGAGGAGGAGGCCGCCGACCTCGGCGTCCCGGTCCACACGCCCGCCTTCCTCTTCGAACGGGTCACCCGCGACGAGCGCGGCCGGCCCCTGGAGTACGTCCGCTCGCTCTACCGCGGGGACCGCTACCGGCTCGAACTCGACCTGCGGCCGCCATCACTCTGACCATCCCTCACCCCCACCGTTCCACCCGCGCTGACCGGGGGCGACAGCGCGCACCCGAAATCCCGAGGTGACGCCACCGTGGACATCGTCAAGGACATCCTCACCTTCCTGGCCGACAACGTGTTCGGCCAGGTGCCCATCCTCATCGGGCTGATCACGCTCATCGGGCTGCTGCTGCAGCGCAAGCGCTTCGAGGACACGCTGGCCGGGGCGCTGCGCGCCACGATCGGCGTGGTCATCCTCTTCATCGGCGTCGAGGTGTTCACCGGCGGGCTGAGCAGCTTCCAGGCCGTGCTCGCGAGCGCGATGGACACCGAGCCCCCGAAGGCCGAGCACACGCTCTCCGGCTTCCTCGCCGAGCAGGGCGGCACGGTCGCGCTGGTCATCACGGTGGCGTTCCTGCTCCACGTGCTGATCGTGCGGCTCTTCCCGGCCGCGCGGTATCTGTACCTGACCGGGCACCTGATGTTCTGGATCAGCACGGTCACCGTCGCCTCGCTGGTGACGATCGCGCCGGACGCCGACCAGCTGACACTGGTGCTGTGCGGCGCGGGCTTCGTCGCCGCGTACTGGACGCTGCAACCGCTGTGGATGCGGCCGCTGATGCGCAGGGTCATGCCCGACGACCGGTTCGGGTTCGCCCACACCAGCTCGCTCGCATGCCTGGTGACCGGGCTCGCCGCCCGCCCCCTGGGCGACCGCGAGAAGCACGACACCGAGAAGCTCAAGCTGCCGCGCCAGCTGTCGTTCTTCAAGGACATCAACGTCTCCACCGCGCTGGTGATCTCCGCCATCATGCTCGTCGCCGTCGCGTTCGCCGACGACGCGGTGGTCACCAAGCTGGCCGCCGAGCTGGACCCGAAACTGTCGCCGTGGGTGTGGGGGCTGCTGGTCGGGCTGCGCTTCGCGGGCGGCATCGCGATCCTGCTCTTCGGCGTGCGGATGTTCCTGGCCGAGATCGTGCCCGCGTTCAAGGGCTTCAGCGACAAGGTCATCCCCGGCACCCGGCCCGCCCTCGACGCGCCGACCGTCTTCCCCGTCGCCCCGACCGCGGTCATGCTCGGCTTCGTGTCAGCGACCGTGGTGTTCCTCGGCTGCCTCGGCGTCTTCGCGGCGGCGGGCTGGTTCACCCTCGCACCGCCCATGATCATGCTGTTCTTCGTCGGCGGCGCCGCCGCGCTGTTCGGCAACGTCGTCGCCGGCTGGCGCGGCGCCGTGCTCGGCGGTGTCCTGACGGGCCTCATCCTGGCGATCGGGCAGGCAGTCACCTGGGGCATGTACGAATCGACCGCGCCCGAGCTGGCCACCCTGGCCGACCCCGACTGGTACGCCATCGCCTGGCTGCTCAAGGCCCTCGACCCCGTCGTCGGCGGCGCCGCCGTCTGGGCCGTCCCCATCGCCGCCCTGGCCGCCACCGCCGCCACCCTGCTCGTCCTCGGCCGCCGCGAGAAGGCCAGAGCCGCCCGGGAGGCCACGCAGGACGAGCCCGCGGCCGCCGGGCCGGCCGCATGAGATGCCGATAAAAGGGCACGTCACCGGGCCCCACTCCGCAACGGCCGTCAAAGGGACAACAGGGGCAGGCCGAGGGACCCCAGGTCGCCCCGGAAGATTCATAAACCGGTCGGCGATTCCTTCAAGAGGCGAAACGGCGCTATGGCATGATGCGGGCATATTGCATCGAAAAGAGGAGTCGCGAGTGACCACCAAACCGACCGAGGACGACCTTTTCACCGTCTTCACGCGGGCGGACCTCGGCGGCGACGAGAAGCTCGACCTGATGGAGTTCACGATGGTCCTGGAAAGCCTGGGGCTGTCCTGGGCCCGCCACGAAGTGCAGGACCACTTTGAGACGGCCGACACCAACCGTGACGGTTTCATCTCCTACCCCGAACTCCGGACGCTGCTCGAATCCCGGGGACTGACCGGGCCGTAGCACGCCCTTCCCGCGTCACCCAGGCCCACCGGATCTTGACCCATCCGGTGGGCCTTGTCAGTGCCGCCGTTGTGTGTGCGTTCGGCCGGGCCGGTCTCAGGCCGGACGGCCGCGCAACCGGCGGTACCGGCGGACGAGCGCCGCCGTGGAGGGGTCGGGCGCGTCGGCGGGCGGCTCCGGCGAGGTGAGCGCGGGCGCCAGGTCCATCGCCATGACCTTGCCGAGCTCCACGCCCCACTGGTCGAACGAGTCGATGCCCCAGATGACGCCCTCCACGAACACGATGTGCTCGTAGAGCGCGACCAGCTGGCCGAGCGTGGCGGGCGTCAGCTTGGGCACGAGGATGGTGTTCGTCGGCCGGTTGCCCGGCATGACCTTGTGCGAGACGATCTCCGCCCGGGTGCCCTCGGCGGCGATCTCCTCCGCGGTCTTGCCGAAGGCGAGGGCGGAGGTCTGGGCGAGGAGGTTGGCCGTCAGCAGGTCGTGCATGCCCGCGTCGTCGGCGGCATGGTCCTCGAACGGCTCGGCGAAGCCGATGAAGTCGGCGGGCACCAGCCGGGTGCCCTGGTGGAGCAGCTGGTAGAAGGCGTGCTGGCCGTTGGTGCCGGGCTCGCCCCAGAAGATCTCGCCCGTCTGGGCGACGACGGGGGCGCCGTCGGCGCGCACGGATTTGCCGTTGGACTCCATCGTGAGCTGCTGCAGGTACGCGGGGAAACGCGCGAGCCGCTGGCTGTAGGGCAGCACGGCGCGGGTCTGGGCGCCGAAGAAGTCGTTGTACCAGATGCCGAGCAGGCCCATCAGGACCGGCATGTTCCGCTCGAACGGGGCCGTGCGGAAGTGCTCGTCGATGGCGTGGAAGCCCGCGAGCATCTCGCGGAAGCGGTCGGCCCCGATGGCGATCATCAGCGCCAGGCCGATCGCGCCGTCGAACGAGTAACGGCCCCCCACCCAGTCCCAGAACCCGAACATGTTGCCGGTGTCGATGCCGAAGCCCGCCACCCGCTCGGCGTTCGTCGACACGGCCACGAAGTGCCGGGACACCGCCTTCTCGTCGCCCAGCGCGTTGACCAGCCACGCGCGCGCCACCTTGGCGTTGGTGAGCGTCTCCAGCGTGCCGAACGTCTTGGAGGCGACGATGAACAGCGTCTGCTCGGGGTCCAGGTCCCTGAGCGTCCCGGAGATGTCGGCCGGGTCGACGTTGGACACGAACCGGGCGGTGATCCCCGCGTCGGCGTAGTCGCTGAGCGCCTCGTACGCCATCGCCGGGCCGAGGTCGGAGCCGCCGATGCCGATGTTGACGACGGTGCGGATCGGCTTGCCGGTGAAGCCCGTCCACTCCCCCGAGCGCACCCGTCCGGCGAAGTCGGCCATCTTGTCCAGCACCGCGTGCACGTCGGCCACCACGTCCTGGCCGTCCACGTTCAGCCGGGCGTCGCGGGGCAACCGCAGCGCCGTGTGCAGCACCGCGCGGTCCTCGCTGACGTTGATGTGCTCGCCGGCGAACATCGCGTCGATCCGTTCCCGCAGCCCGGCCCGCCCGGCCAGCGCCACGAGCAGCCGGATCGTCTCGTCGGTCGCCCTGTGCTTGGAGTAGTCCAGGTGGAGGTCTCCGGCGTCCACCGCCATCCGCTCGGCTCGTCCGGCGTCGGCGGAGAACAGTTCGCGCAGGTGCGTCCCGGCCAGCGTCGTGTGGTGCTCGGCCAGCGCCGACCACTCGGATGATTCGGTGATATCAGCCATAACCCACTCATCTCCCCGCATATCTCGGGGAGCGCCCACGGCGCTCCCCGATTCGTCCCTACCCCCATCGCGATCATTAATGATGGCAGGTCGCACTCGTGCTAACCGTCCGAACCCAGACCTCGTTCCCGCACCATCGCGTGGATCGACGCCTGGTCGTTCAGCCGGGGGAACGGCTCGTCCGGCACCGGGACGCCGAGGAAGCCGCAGAGCGGCTCCCAGCCCTGCGCGACCTCGAAGACCAGCAGGCGGCCGGCGTCGATCGTGGTGCGCACGGCCTCGTTGTGCGCCTCGAAGATGCTGATCGCGTACGCCCGGTCCTCGAATCTGCCGTCGAACGTGCCCTCCCAGATGAGGTCGTCGACCAGGGCGCGCAGCCGCCCGATCGTCCGCTCGGCCTCCGGCGGGAGCTCCGCCGTCGCGAACGCGTAGATGCTCTTGCGGACGCTGTCGTACCAGCGCTCGGCGTCGCGGACGGTGAGGATCACCCGGGCCTGCGGATAGCGCCCGGCGAGTTCGCGCCAGAAGCGCGCCCCCGGCCAGTCGACCGTGGACCTGTACCCCTCGTAGACCTCCTCCCAGTCGGCGTCCTCGGCCTCGGCGGCGCGCTCCCAGCGGGGGACCTGCGCGAGATCGTCGATCACCTCCATCATGTGATGGCAGGGGCCGAAGCCGAGCCGCTCCAGCGCGGCCCTGAGCGAGAGTGTTCCGGTGCGCCCGAATCCGGCGCCGATCACATCGAGCACGGCGATCTCCTTCGATGGTCGGTCACCGCCAGCATCTCCGACCCCGGAGCCGCGCCCAACCCCCCGAACGGCCGGGCGTCCGCCGTCCTCTGCCGCCGCCCTGCTCAGCGCGCCATTCCGTACTTTCCCATCTCGATGCGGGCGACCACGCCCCGGTGGACCTCGTCGGGGCCGTCGGCCAGCCGGAGCGCCCGTGCCATGGTCCACGCCGCCGCCAGCGGGTAGTCGTCCGACAGCCCGGCTCCGCCGTGCAGCTGCATCGCCATGTCCACCACCTGCTGGGTCATGAGCGGCACCGCCACCTTGATCTGCGAGACGTGGGACAACGCCGCGAGCAGGCCCTGGGTGTCCAGCAGCCAGGCGGTGTAGAGCACGAGCAGGCGGGCCTGCTCGATGGCGATCCGGGCGTCGGCGACCCGTTCCCGGTTGCCGCCGAGGTTGATGAGCGGCTTGCGGAACGCGACCCGCTCGGCGCCCCTCCGGCACGCCGCCTCGAGCGCCATCTCGGCCACCCCGATCAGCCGCATGCAGTGGTGGATCCGGCCGGGGCCGAGCCGTCCCTGCCCGATCTCGAAACCCGCTCCGGGTTCGCCGACGAGCGCGCTTCTGGGCAGCCGCACGTCCTGGAAGCTCACCACGCCGTGCCCGCCGGGCTCGTCGTAACGGCCCATGACCGGCACCATCCGCTCGACCGTCACACCCGGGGCGTCCTTGGGGACGACCACGATCGAGTGCCGCCGGTGCCGGTCCGCCTCCGGGTCGGTGAGCCCGAGGAAGAGGATCACCGCGCAGCGGGGATGCCCGGCTCCGGTGCTGAACCACTTGCGGCCGTTCAGGACGACCTCGTCACCCTCCAGGACCGCCGTCGCCTCGATGTTGGTGGCGTCGGACGAGGCCACCCCCGGCTCGGTCATGCAGAACGCGGAGCGGATCTCCCCGTCCATCAGGGGACGCAGCCAGCGTTCCTTCTGCTCGGCCGAGCCATAGTGGTACAGGACCTCCATGTTGCCGGTGTCGGGGGCGTTGCAGTTGAAGACCTCCGCCGCGATGAAGGAACGGCCGGTCAGCTCGGCGACGGGCGCGTACTCGCTCACCGAGAGACCCGCCTCCGCGCCGGGCAGGAAGAGGTTCCACAACCCCGCCGCCTTCGCCTTGGCCTTCAGCTCGTCGATGACGGGCAGCACCTGCCACCGCTCGCTTTCCGGCAGCGCCAGCAGCTCACGCAGGTACGTCTCCTCGACGGGCGCTATCTCATCCGAGATGAACGCCCGCACACGCTCGGTGTACTCACGGGACCGGTCCGAGGGGGTGAAGTCCATGACGCCTCCTGCGCTTCAGCACGACCGCTAGGCAGCGTAGAACCTGTCGAGGTTCAGGGCTCCAGCGGGCAGCAGGCGCCCCTCGGCGAGGAGGTCGTGCCGGTTGGCGCGGCAGGCGTCGCGCGGGTCGCTCGTCGCCAGCATCACGGTCACCCCGTTCGCCGCCAGCGACCACAGCGCGGACCAGATCCAGTTGGTCGAGGTCGCGCCGAATCCGGCGGTCGGCTCGTCCAGGAAGAGCACTTCGGGCCTGCCGAGCATCGCCAGGGACAGGTCGAGCCTCCGCTTCTGACCGCGGCTGAGCAGCTCGAACGGCGTGTCCAGCAGAGCGGTGAGGCCGGTCGCCCCGAGCGCCTCGTCCCGGGGCAGGGGGTCGGACGTCCAGTGCCGCCAGGTGTCGACGACCTCGGCGACGGTCAGGCCCGGGAACAACCCGCCCTCGGCCCAGACGGCGGCCCATCGCGCGCCGTCGCGCCTGCCGGCCGTTCCGGCTTCGGGGCGGCGGAGACCGGCGGCCACCTCCAGCAACGTGGTCTTGCCGGCTCCCGGGCGGCCCAGCACCGCGTAGATCTCACCCTCGGCCACGGTGAGCGAGACGTCGCGGAGGGCCGGCAGCTCGCCGAAGCGGACCCGCACCCCGCTGATCCCGATCACATTCCCGTTCATCCCACAACCCCCGCTTCAAGATCACCTGTAGCCGGAGGCTAGCGCCGGAAACGGGGAGGAAGCGTCTCAGCAGGGATGATGTTCGCGGCTCGTAAGATTCTCGGTCAGCTCAGGCGCTGAGGGACGCCCCAGGGATTGTCGTCGCGCAGCGGCGGAGGGAGCAGCTCCGGCGGGCAGCCCTGGTAGGCGACCGGGCGCAGGAACCGCTCCACGGCGGCGGTGCCGACGGAGGTGGTGGCCGGTGTCGTCGTCGCAGGGAACGGGCCCCCGTGCTGCATCGCGTGCGTGACGGAGACGCCGGTGGGCCACTGATTCCACAGGACGCGGCCGCTGCGGCCGGCGAGCACCGCCGTCAGGCCGGTGAGCTCGGCCGCCTCCGGCTCCTCGCCGTGCAGGGAGGCGGTGAGCTGGCCGGGCAGCGACGCGAGGAGGGCGGCGACCTCCGTGAGGTGCTCGTACGTCACCACCAGGCCGAGCGGGCCGAAGCACTCCTCGCCGGCCACGTCCTTGTCCGCTGCGAAGTCGGCCAGGCTCATCGTGAGCAGCCGCGGCCCCGGTCCCTCCGGCCAGAGCAGCCGCCGCACGCCCGGACGGCCGGCGAGCGTGTCCGCGGCGGCGAGATAACCGGACTCGACGCGGTCGTTCAGCATCGGAGCCGCGGGCACCGCGCCGAGAAGCCCGGCGATCCGGTCCACGATGCCGTCGTGCGCGGGCACGAAGAGCAGGCCGGGATTGGTGCAGAACTGACCGGCGCCGAGCGTGAGCGATCCGACGTAGGCCGCGGCGATCTCCTCGCCGCGCGCCTTGGCGGCCCGCTCGGTCACCACGGCCGGGTTGACGCTGCCCAGCTCGCCGTAGAACGGGATGGGGACGGGCCGCTCGGCGGCGACGCGGGCCAGCGCCAGGCCGCCGCGCTGCGAGCCGGTGAACGCGGCGGCGGCGATCGCCGGGTGACCGAGCGCCTCGACGCCCTCCCGCTCGCCTTCGATGAGGCCGAACACGCCTTCGGGCACGACCGCCGTGACCAGCGCCGCCGTAAGGCGCGACAACCGCGGGTGGCCGGGATGCGCCTTGACCACGACGGGACAGCCCGCGGCCCAGGCCGAACTGGTGTCGCCGCCCGCCACGCTGAACGCGAAGGGGAAGTTGCCGGCGGCGAAGACCAGGACCGGGCCGACCGCCGTGCGGTAGCGGCGCAGGTCTGGCCGGGGGCCGCTGGGCCAGTCCGGGTCGGGCCGGTCGATGCGGACGTCGAGGAACCCGCCCGCGCGGACCTCACCGGCGAAGAGCCTGAGCTGGAACGTGGTGCGGGTCAGCTCCGCGTTCAGCCGGGTCTCCCCGAGACGCGACTCCCCGTCGGCGAGGGCGACGAGCTCGGCCCGCGCCTCCTCCAGGGCGTCGGCCACCGCCGTCAGCGTGGCGGCCCTGGTCTCGGGCGGCGCCGCGGCCCAGCCTGCGGCGGCGGCCTCGGCGGCGGAGACCGCCTGGTCGGGCGTGGTCATGAGGTGTTCCCTTCGTCGGCAGGGTCGCGGTGGCCGCTAGAGGACGAAACCCTCGGGGAAGGGGTCGGCCGGGTCGAGCAGGTAGTTGGCGGTGCCGGTGATCCAGGCACGTCCGGAGAACTCGGGGACGACGGCGGGCAGGCCGCCCACCTCGGTGGTGCCGGTCAGGCGCCCGACGAACCGGGTGCCGATGAACGACTCGTTGACGAAGCCGGTGTCCAGCGGCAGCTCGCCGCGGGCGTGCAGCTGCGCCATCCGCGCGGAGGTGCCGGTGCCGCACGGCGACCGGTCGAACCAGCCGGGGTGGATCGCCATCGCGTTGCGCGAGTGCTTCGCGTCCGACCCCGGCGCGAGGAACTGCACGTGCTTGCAACCGCCGATCGAGCCGTCCAGCGGATGCACGGGCCGGTTCCGCTCGTTGATCGCCGCCATGATGCCGAGACCGGCCCTGAGGATGTCGTCCTTGCGCGCCCGGTCGAACGGCAGGCCGAGCCGCTCCAGTTCCGTGATGGCGTAGAAGTTGCCTCCGTAGGCCATGTCGTACCGGACCTCGCCGAGGCCGGGGACGTCCACCACGGCGTCCTGCTCCAGGCAGAACGAGGGGATGTTGCGCAGGGTCACGTGTTCCGCGCGCCCGTCGCGCACCGCCACGCGGGCCTCGACGAGCCCGGCCGGGGCGTCGAGCCGCACGATCGTCTCGGGTTCGGTGACCTCGACCATGCCCGTCTCGACCAGGACGGTCGCGACGCCGATGGTGCCGTGACCGCACATCGGCAGGAACCCGCTGACCTCGATGTAGACCACGCCCCAGTCGGCATCCGGGTGGATCGGCGGCTGGAGCAGCGCGCCGCTCATCGCCGGGTGCCCGCGCGGCTCGTCCATCAGGAAGCGCCGCAGCCCGTCGAGGCGCTCCATCGCGTAGTGCCGCCGTTCGGCCATCGTGGCGCCGGGGATGGGCGGGACGCCGCCGGTGACGACGCGGGTCGGCATGCCCTCGGTGTGGGAGTCGACGGCGCTGAGCGTCCGGACCGAGCGCATCAGGAGGCCTTCCGCTCGTCGAGCGCGGCGATGGCGCGCGCCATGTCGGCGGTGACCTGCTCGCGGTGCTCGTCGGTGAGCGGGCCGCGCGGCGGGCGGCAGGGGCCGCCGTACCGGCCGACCTGCTCCATGCCGAGCTTGATCGCCTGCACGAACTCGGTGCGCGAGTCCCAGCGGAACGCGGCGACGAGCGGCTCGTACAGTGCCCGGGCCTCGGCGAGCTTGCCGGTGGTCGCCAGCTCGTAGAGCAGCGCCGACTCGGCGGGGAAGACGTTGGGGAATCCGGCGAACCAGCCCGTGGCGCCCATCAGCAGCGCCTCCAGGGTCACGTCGTCGGCGCCCGCCACGACCTCCAGCCCGGGGGCCCGCTCCCTGATCTCCAGAACGCGGCGGACGTCGCCGGAGAACTCCTTCACCGCGACGACGTTGTCGATCTGGGCGATCTCGGCGAGCAGGCCGGGGGTGAGGTCGACCTTGGTGTCGATGGGGTTGTTGTAGACCATCACCGGCAGCCCGACCGACGCGACGGCCTCGAAGTGCGCGATGACCTCGTCGCGGTTGGCCCGGTACATCGTCGGCGGCAGGCACAGCACGCCGTCCGCGCCGTCCTCCGCCGCGAGCTCCGCCCAGTGCCTGGCCTGGTGGGCGCCGGGGCCGTGCACGCCCACGACGACGACCCCGGAGCCTCCGACCGTCTCGACGGCGGTACGGGCGACGCGGCGGCGTTCCTCGTCGGTGAGCGAGGAGTACTCGCCGAGCGAGCCGTTCGGGCCGACACCGTGGCAGCCGTTGTCGACCAGCCAGCGGCAGTGCTCGGCGAACCGGTCGTAGTCGACCGCGAGACCGGCGGGTGCCGAGGCGTCCTCGCGGTACGGCAGCGCCGTGGCGACGATGACGCCGCCGAGACTCTGGTGCTTGTCGGTGCTCATGGGGCGCTCTCTTCCTCGTACGGGGGACGTGCCAGTTCACCGAGCCGGATGGGCTGGGCGACGGGACGGTGGTGCGGGGCGGCGGCGGTGACGCCCCGGCGGGCGAGCAGATCGGCGACGGCCGGACCGCAGACGCGGGCCTGGCAGGGGCCGAGCCCCGCGCGCGTGCCGAGCTTCACCGCGTGCCCGGAGCCGCCCGCCTGGTCGTCGGCCGCCCGGCAGAGCGCGCCGTAGGAGGTCTCCTCGCAGCGGCAGACGACGGTCTCGGGGCGCATCCAGCCGGGCCAGGCGGCGCCGATCGGATGCGCGGCGGCGAGCCGCGCGGCGAACGCCCGCGCCTGGTCACGGCGACGGTGCAGCCGCCGGATCTCCGGCGCCCCGGATGCTCCTCCCGCGGCGCACCACCCGGCCAGCAGCCCCTCGGTCCGTGCCGCCGGGGCGCCGCCGATGCCGGTGATCTCACCCGCCGCGTACACCCGCGGGCTCGTGGTCAGCTGGTCGTCGTCGACGCGGACAAAACCGGCGTCGCGCAGTTCGCAGCCCGCCGCGACCGGCAGTTCGAGCCGCGGGCTGAAGCCGTGGGTGACGCAGAGGGCGTCCACGGGGACCGTGCGTTCGGTGCCGGGCACCACCGACCAGTCCGCACGGAGCCGCGCGGTGACGGCCTCCTCGACCCGGCCCTCGCCGCGCGCCTCGATCACGGCGCGGCCGACGCGGTAGGGAACGCGGTGGCGGGCCAGCCGGGCGGTGTATCCGGCGAGCTCAGCGGCCTTGCCTCCGTGGGAGGCCAGCTCCCAGGGCCGCCGCGCCCAGCCGCGCGTCACCGTGGCGGCGGGATTGGCCTCCAGCACCTCCAGGACGCTGGACCCGGCTTCGAGCAGGGAGGCGGCCACCGGCAGGAGGAACGGCCCGGACCCGGCGACGACCACCTGGTCGCCGACGACGACGCGTTCGCCCTTGGCGAGGGCCTGGGCCGCGCCCGCGGTGAACACGCCCGGCAGATCCCAGCCGGGGAACGGAAGCACCCGGTCATGCGCGCCGGGCGCGAGCACGAGCGCGTCGGCGTCGAGCACCCGGCGCTCGCGGCCCGATCCGTCCGCCGGACCGCGCAGCACATGGACGCGGGGTGGCCGCGACTCGCCGGGGCCGGGCCGCTCCAGCGACCACACCGGGCTCTCCGCCCACCAGTCGCAGTGCGGATCTCCCAGCACGTGCCGGCGTATCCGGTCGAAGGGGCGCCAGTCGTGGTGCAGGCGTTCGGGCCGTTCGGCGGCGAAGGCGTCCGGCAGCATCCGGTGGTACTGGCCGCCGGGCCGCTCGGCGGAATCGACGAGCGTCACCCGGGCACCGGCGCGGAGAGCGGCGGCAGCGGCGGCGAGCCCGGCCGGGCCGGCACCGACGACGGCGACGTGGCGGGCCATCAGGACTCCTCCGCGGCACGGGACTGCGTGGTGACCTCGTCGCCGTCGGCGGCGCGGCGGAGGCAGGCGCGCACGTCGCGGTCGCCGTTGACGGTGACCAGGCAGTCGAAGCAGACGCCGATCCCGCAGAAGACACCGCGGGGGGCGCCGGACGGGCCTCGCCGCCAGGCACGGCGGCCATTGGTGAGCAGCACCCCGGCGACCGTCTGTCCCGCCACGCCCGCGACCGGGACGCCGTCGACGGTGATCTCGATCGGCACGTCCGGGCGGCGCCCGGCGGCGTCGTCCTCGCGGCGGACCAGCCTCGCGCTCACAGGTCCTCCCCCTCCCCCAGGACGGCGGGCCGGTCCACCCGGAACGGCTCGGCGCCGACCTCCGGCTTCCGGTCGTGCAGCAGATCGCGCAGCAGGACGGCCGTCCCGGTGGACAGCCCGATCCCGGCGCCCTCGTGCCCGGTCGCGTGCCACAGCCCGGTCAGCCGCGGATCGGGGCCGATGACCGGAAGGTGGTCGGGCACGTACGGGCGGAACCCGCCGTAGGCGCGCATCACCGGGACACCCTCCAGGCACGGGAAGAGCCGCAGCGCCTTGCGTGCGATCACCGAGAGCACCTCGGGACGGATCCGGTCGTCGAACCCCACCCGGCGGCGCGACGAGCCCAGCAGGATCGTCCCGGCCCGGGTGGACTCCACCACCGCCGACGCCTGGAGCTCCTCCGCGCCGCTGCCGACCGCGCCCACGTAGCCGGCGTCGTAGACCTTGTGGAAGACCGTCGGCGGCATGGGCGCCGTCACGAGCACCTCACCGCGCCGGGGGCGCACGCCGATGGGCGCGCCGAGCCTGCGTGCCAGCTCGCCGGACCACGGTCCGGCGGCGTTGACGAACACGTCGGCGCCGAACGTCCCGGAGGAGGAGCGGACGGCGGTGACGCGTCCGCCGCGCACGACGCCCGACAGGACCTCGCAGCCGGTGCGCAGCGCGGCACCGGCGCGCAGGGCGTCGGCCAGCAGGGCGCACGCCGCTCCGGCGGGCTGGACCTGCGCGTCCTCGGGGTAGTGGACGGCCGCCGCGACGTCACGGGTCACGTAGGGCTCGGCCGCGGCGAGCGCGGCGGCGTCCATGGGTTCGGCCACGATGCCCGCCGCGCGCTGGGCCTCGGCGAACCGGCCGAGCTCGTGGGCGCCGGCCCCGGTCGTGGCGACGACGATGCCGCCCTTGGGCTCCCACTCGACGGCGCCGGCGTCCGGAAGCCCGGCGACGATCTCGGGCCAGAGGCGGCGCGACAGCCGGGCGAGTTCCAGCTCCGGGCCGGGCCCCTTGTCCGAGACGAGCACGTTGCCCTCGCCGTGGGAGGTGGTGGCCGCCGCGGGGCCGCCCCGGTCCAGGACGGTCACCATGTGACCCGACCGGGCGAGCTCACGGGCGCAGGCGGCGCCGACGATCCCGGCGCCCAGCACCACGACGCGCGCCATCGACCCTCCCGACATCGTTCGTTAAACCGAACGAATCCGAGGCTAGGGCGGCGACCCGGACACTGTCAACGATCTGCCCGCCATCTGGATCATGGTGCCTCGACCAGGCAGGGCGGCTGCGCCGGGGCGGCATGAAGCCGCTGGTCAGTGCGGTACTGCAGGAGAAGCACCGAACGCACCGGCCCCTCCAGCGCGAGGTAGCCGTGCGGAAGCCGGGCGTCGAAGCCGACGTAGTCGCCCGGGCCGAGCTCCACCTCGCGATCGCCCACCCGAACACCCAGCCGGCCGGCCTGCACGATGGTGTGCTCGGTCCCGACGTGGCCGAGCGAGTCCTGCCGCGAACCCGCCCGGACCTGCTGGTCGTAGACGTCGACGATGGCGTCGCCGGACTCGATGCCGCGCAGCGGCCGCAGGTCGACGCCCGCGCCGCTGAGCACCTCGACGTCGGCCGAGCGCACCACGGTCAGCCCGTTGCCGCGCGGCTGGTCGAGCAGGTCGGAGATCGGCACCTCCAGCGCCCGCGCCAGGCTGAAGACGGTCTCGATCGTGGGATTGCCCGAACCCGCCTCCAGCTGCGACAACGTGGCCTTGCCGATCTTCGAGCGGCGGGACAGCTCGGACAGCGACAACCCGCGCCCGGTCCGGGCGCGCCTGAGGTTGGCGGCCAGCAGGTGCCGTACCGACTCTTCCGAAGCCCCCACGGGCCGCCTCCCTCGACTTCGTTCGCTTTGCCGAACGAAGTATACGAACGCGCTTCACTCCGGCCGCGAGGCCACCAGGGTGAGCACGTCGTACTTGGCGACGGAGGCGCCGTCCTGGTTGGTGACGTCGGTGTCCCAGCGGACCTCGCCGTAGCCGGTGCCCTCCCGCGGCGTGATCTGCTTGGCGGTGAGGGTCACCGTCAGCTCGTCCCCGGGGTAGACCGGCGTGAGGAACCTCAGGTTCTCCAGCCCGTAGTTGGCCAGCACCGGCCCGGGGTCGGGCGACACGAAGAGCCCGGCGGCGAACGAGACGATCAGGTAGCCGTGCGCGACGCGCCCGTTGAAGAACGGGTTGGCCTTGGCCGACTCCTCGTCCATGTGGGCGTAGAAGGTGTCGCCGGTGAACTCGGCGAAGTGCTGCACGTCCTCCAGCGTGACCGTCCGCGGCCCGCCGACGGCGGTGTCGCCGACCCGCAGGTCCTCCAGGTGCTTGCGGAAGGGGTGCTCCTCGGTGACGGTCCGGTCGGTGCCGGGCACCCAGCGGCCGGTGAGGGCGGTGAGCATGGCCGGTCCGGCCTGTACGGCGGTGCGCTGCATGTGGTGCAGGACGCCGCGGACGCCGCCCATCTCCTCGCCGCCGCCGGCGCGTCCCGGGCCGCCGTGGACCAGGGCGGGCAGGGGCGAGCCGTGGCCGGTGGACTCCTTGGCGTCCTCGCCGTTGAGAACCAGCAGCCTGCCGTGCCAGGGGGCGATGCCGAGGACGACCTCGCGCGCGAAGCCGATGTCGGCGGTGACGACCGATCCGGCCAGGCTGCCCCGGCCGCGTGCCGCCAGCTCGACGGCCTGCTCGGCCCCCGTGTACGGCAGCAGGGTGCTCACGGGCCCGAAGGCCTCCACCTCGTGCGGTTCCGGGCGGTCCGGGTCGTCGGCGCGCAGCAGGATCGGCGACATGAACGCGCCGCGTTCGGCGTCGGCGTCGACCGGGCTGATGTGGTCGGGGTCGCCGTAGGCCACGCGCCCCGCGTCCAGCAGCGCCTTGAGCGAGCGGCGCACCTCCTCGCGCTGGTCGAGGCTCGCGAGCGCGCCCATCCGCACGTCGGCGTTGGCCGGGTTGCCCACGGTGACCTTCGCCAGCCGTTCCCGCACCGCCTCCTCGACGTCGTCCATCAGCGACCCGGGCACCAGGGCACGGCGGATGGCGGTGCACTTCTGGCCGGCCTTGACGGTCATCTCGGTGACCAGCTGCTTGACGAACAGGTCGAACTCCTGCGTCCCGGGCGCGGCGTCCGGGCCGAGGATCGAGCAGTTCAGCGAGTCCGCCTCGGCGTTGAAGCGGACGGAGCGGCCCACCACGGCCGGATGCGTGCGCAGCCGCTGGGCGGTGGACGCCGATCCGGTGAAGGCCACGAGGTCCTGCTCGGTCAGGTGGTCGAGCAGGTCGCGGGCGTCGCCGCAGACGAACTGCACCGACCCCTCCGGCAGGATGCCGGACTCCACGACGAGCTCCAGCATGCGCGCCGACAGGTACGCGGTCTGGCTCGCCGGCTTGACCAGGCTGGGCATCCCGGCGAGGAACGCGGGGGCGAGCTTCTCCAGCGGCCCCCAGACCGGGAAGTTGAACGCGTTGATCTGCACCGCCACCCCGCGCATCGGGGTGCACAGGTGCTGGCCGACGAACGTGCCGCCCTTGCCGAGCGGCTCCACGGCCCCCTCGACGAGGAACGTGTCGTTCGGCAGCTCCCGGCGGCCCTTGCTCGAATAGCCGAACAGCACGCCGATGCCGCCGTCGATGTCGAACTTGGAGTCGCCGAGCGTGGCACCCGTGCGGGCCGACAGCTCGTACAGCTCGTCCCGGTGCTCGCGCAGATGCGAGGCGAGGGCCTTGAGAAGGGCCGCCCGCTGGTGGAAGGTCAGCTCCCGGAGGGCCGGCCCGCCCGTGCGGCGGCCGTACTCCAGGGCGGCCCCCAGGTCGATCCCCTCCGAGGAGATCCGCGCGACCTCCTCACCCGTCACCGCGTCCGGCAAGGGCACGCCCTCGTCTGCCGGAGACTGCCAGGAACCGGACACATAGCTGCGCAGCACAACCACCGGGGACCTCCTTGTCCTCGTTCGTACCGGCCCGGGACACGGCCGGACGCTCAGCATCTTCCTGCCACGAATCCCGGTCTGTCACGCCTCGGGCCCCGGATGACACCGATGAACACTTCTTGTGCTTTTGTCGCAGATCCTCCTACGATCGACGTCATGGTGTCGTTCAGCCGGATTTCGGCGGAGCTCAACGGGATGCGCGCCGCGTGGCGGGCCGGAATGCTCGGCCCGCTCCCGCCGAGAGCGCTGGTGGCGACCGCCAGGGCGCTGCGCGCGTACGGCCCGCTCGGTGCCGCGACCTCGCTTCCCGCCCATCGTTTCCCCGAGCGCACCGGCCTGGTCGACGAGCACGGCGAGGTCACGTTCGGCGAGCTCGAACGGCGGTGCAACGCGCTCGCCAACGCGTGGCGCGTCCGGGGCATCGGCGTGGGGAGCACCGTCGGCATCCTGTGCCGCAACCATCGCGGACTCCTCGAAGCGATGTCGGGCGCGGCCAAGACGGGCGCCTCGGTGCTCTTCCTCAACACCGACTTCGCCGGGCCGCAGCTTCGTGACGCGGTGATGCGTGAAGGCGTGACCGCGCTGGCGTACGACGAGGAGTACGCCGGCATCGTCGAAGGCCTGGAGCTTTCTGACGGCTCTTACACGGCATGGACCGACTCGGACGGCTCCGACCTCGACGCCCTGATCGCCGAGGGCTCACCGGCGCCGCCGCCCGCGCCGTCACGGCACGGCGCGATGGTCATCCTCACGAGCGGCACCTCGGGCAGGCCCAAAGGGGCACCGCGCTCCCAGTCGCGCTCCATGGCACTGCCCGGCGGCATCCTGGCCAAGATCCCGCTGCGTTCCCGCGAGGCGGTCTTCGTCGGGCCGCCGCTGTTCCACGGCCTCGGCCTGACCTCGGCGATGCTCGCGCTCGGGCTCGGCTCGACCGTCGTGCTGCGCCGCCGGTTCGAGGCCGCCACGGTCCTGGACGACCTGGTCGCGCACCGCTGCACCGCGCTGATCACCGTGCCGGTCATGCTGAGCCGCGTCCTGGCGGAACCGGCGTTCGCCTCACGTGACCTGTCGCGGCTGTCAGTCGTCATGACCGGCGGCGCCCAGCTGGAGGCTCCGCTCGCCAGGCGCGCCCTGGAGGCGTTCGGCCCGAAGCTCTACAACTTCTACGGGTCCACCGAGGCGTCGTGCGTCACGATCGCCACGCCCGCGGACCTGGCCGCGGCGCCCGGCTGCGCCGGGCGGCCCTCGATCGGCACGACCGTGCGGATCCTCGACGACCGGGGACGGCCGGTCCCGGCCGGCGCGACCGGGCAGATCTTCGCCGACACCCCGGCCCGTTTCGGCGGCTACACCGGAGGCGGCGGCCGGACGGAGGCCGGCGGCCTGATGGCGGTCGGCGACCTCGGCCACCTCGACGCCGGCGGCCGGCTGTTCATCGACGGCCGCGCCGACGAGATGATCGTCTCCGGCGGCGAGAACGTCTATCCGGTGGAGGTCGAGGAACTGCTCGCGGCTCACCCGGCCGTGCGCGAGGCGGCCGTCCTCGGCGTGCCCGACGAGGAGTTCGGCCGGCGGCTGCGCGCCTTCGTGGTCGCCGAGGGCGAACTGACCGAGGACGAGGTCAGGAGGCACGTCGCGGCCAACCTCGCGCGCTACAAGGTCCCGCGTGACGTCGTCTTCCTCTCCGAGCTTCCCCGCAACCCCACCGGCAAGGTGCTCAAGCGCGAGCTGGCCCGGGGGCTACCTCCGAGGTAATCGCCTGCGCTACCCGGTCGCCCGTAGCGTCGGAGGCGTCAAGAACGAACGACGCAGATCCTCCGGAAGGGGAACTCCGATGACCACCACGCGCTCCGTCACCGACGCCGGGATCTTCGCCGACGGCCGCAGGCTCATGAAGGTGGCCCTGCGCCTGGACGCGGTGGTGACCGGGGTCAACGGCCTGGCCTACCTCGCGCTGGCCGGGCCGCTCGAAGACCTGCTCGGCCTCAGCACCGCCCACGCCTACGCGGTCGGGGCCTTCCTGGTGGCCTACGCCGCCGCGGTCGCGGTGATCTCGATTCCGGCGCGGGCGAACCGCGTCGCCGTCACCGCGGTGATCGAGGCCAACCTGCTCTGGGCCGTGCTGAGCGTCGCCGCGGTGATCACCGGCTGGCTGTCGCTGAACGCGGTCGGCGCGACCTGGGCGGTCATGCAGGCGGGGACCGTCGCGGGATTCGCCGCGATCCAGTACCTGGCACTGCGCCGCAGCCGCTGAACCACGCGGGAGGCCTCCCGGGACTCTGAGTTCCTTGAGGGAACTGGCAGATGGTACGTTCCTTGAGGGAACTAACTCGGGAGGCCGTTCATGTACCGCAAGATCGTGACCGCCGTGCTGCACCGCGCGCTCGGCGACCTGAACCCGCGCACCTACACCGACCTGCTCAAACGGTTCGCCCCGGCGTTCGAGTACGAGTTCGTCGGCGACCACGCGCTGGGCGGCCGCCGCACCGTCCTGGCCGCGCAGAAGGCGTGGTTCGAGCGCATGTTCCGGCTGCTCCCCGGCGGCGAGGTCGCGGTGCGCGACGTGCTCGCCGCCGGATGGCCCTGGCGCACCCGGATCATGGCGGTCTGGGAGGTCCGCTCCCCCGCCGCGGGCGGCTACCACAACGTGGTGACGCAGTACATGGAGATGCGCTGGCTGCGCATCACCAAGGTCACCACGCTCGTGGACACCCAGCACCTCGCGCGCACGCTGGCGGGGCTCGCCGCCGACGGCCTGGCGGAGGCCGGCGCGCCGCCGATCACCGATGACCCCGCCACCTGGCGCGTCCCCGCGTCACGGTGAGCCGCGACCCGGGGACGCCGGCCGGTCACCGAGCGAAGTCGTCGGGCGATTCCGGTGACGCTTCGTCAAAGATCGTCATAGGCTCCTCGCGCATCCACCGGTCTGCCCGAGGAGCCGCATGCCCCTGGACCCGGCGAGCGAGCCGCCCCGATCCGCCTGTCCCTGGCCCGAGCTGCCGCCGGGCCCGCTCGGCCCGCCCTCCCCGGCGTTCGCGACCAGGCACGCCGAGGCCCCGTTCGCACCGCTGACCCTGCCGAGCGGCGACCGTGTGCGCGCCGTGGCCGGGTACGAGGACACCCGGCTGGTCATGGCGCATTCGGCCGCCAGCCGCGACCTGCGTTACCCCGGTGCGCCGCGGATCTCCAAAGGGCTCAGCCTGGAGGACGACCCGACGGCGATCCTCAACATGGACCCGCCCGAGCACACCCGGCTGCGCCGCATCCTGTCGGGCACGTTCACCCCGCGTCAGGTGGAGGCGTGGCGGCCGCGGGTCGCCGAGATCGCCGCGGAGCTCGCGAACGGCCTGGCCGGCGCCGGCGACCTGGTCGAGGACTTCGCCTTCCCGCTGCCGAGCCTGGTCATCTGCGAGCTGCTGGGCGTGCCGGCCGAGGACCAGCCGCGGTTCCGGCACTGGACGGGCATGTTCCTGTCCACCTCGGACGGCACGGCCGACGACCGGATGACCGCGGCCGTCGAGTTCATGGGCTACGCGGGCGAGCTCGTCGCCGCGCACCGCGACCGTCCGGGCGACGACCTGATCGACGTCCTGGTCCGGGCGCGCGACGCCGGCGACCGGCTGACCGAGGCCGAGCTGACCGGCCTGGTCTTCGGCCTGATCCTCGCCGGGCACGAGACGACCGCCTCGCTGATCTCGCGCGGCGTCTTCCGCCTCCTCACGCACCCGGACCAGTGGGCGGCCCTGACGGCGGACCCGGCGCTGGTCCCGCGGGCGGTCGAGGAGATCCTGCGCTACGACGGGCCGGGCGGCCACGGCGTGCTGCGCCGCATGACCGAGGAGGTGGAGCTGAGCGGCGGACGGGTGGAGGCCGGTGAGGCGATCTTCCTGATACTCCCGGCGGCCAACCAGGACCCGGCCGTGTTCGCCGAGCCGGAACGGTTCGACATCACCCGGTTCGGCGCGGGCGGCGAGGCGCCGCAGCAGAGCCACCTGAGCTTCGGCCACGGCCCGCACTACTGCCTGGGCGCCAACCTCGCCCGGATGGAGCTCCAGGAGGCCTTCCGCACCCTGGCGACCGCGCTCCCCGGCCTGCGGCTCGCCATCGATCCCTTCGACGTCCCGTGGACGGCGGAAGCGATCATCCACCGTCCGGTCACACTGCCGGTCCAAGGAGGCCTCCGGTGAACGACATGCCCGCGTCGGGGCCCATCGACGGGGTCAACGTCCAGGTGCCCAACGTCGCCCGGATCTACGACTACCTGCTCGGCGGCAAGGACAACTACGCCGCCGACCGCGACGCCGCCGAACGGCTCCTGGCCGTGGCGCCCGAGACGGCCGCCACGGTGCGGGAGAACCGCGCCTTCCTGCGCCGGGCCGTGCGGCTCCTCGCGGCCGAGGGCGTCAGGCAGTTCGTCGACATCGGCGCGGGGCTGCCGACCCAGGCCAACGTGCACGAGGTCGCGCGGGAGATCGCCCCGGACACCCGGGTCGTCTACGTCGACAACGATCCGGTCGTGGTGGCGCACGGGCGGGCGCTGCTCACCGACTCGCCCCAGGTCACCGTGCTGGAGGGCGACCTGCGCAGGCCGGTGGACATCTTCGCCGACCCCGCGCTACGCGCGCTGATCGACCTCGACCGGCCCGTCGCCGTCCTCATGCTCGCGGTCCTGCACTTCGTCACCGACGACCAGGATCCCGCCTCGATCGTGCGGCGCGTGCGGGAGCTGCTGCCGCCGGGCAGCGCGCTGATCCTCAGCCACGTCACCAGCGAGGGCAACCGCGCGGAGGCGGCGAGCACCGCCAAGAACGTCTACGACCACGCGACCGCGTCGATCGCGCTGCGGACGCGCCCGGAGATCCTCGCGTTCTTCGAGGGCTTCGAGCTCGAAGAACCCGGCCTCGTCTACGCCCCCGAATGGCGGCCCGACGGGACCGAACCCATCGCCTCGCCGCCGGAGGCCTCGTTCCTGTTCGCGGGCGTCGGCCGCCGGTAGCGGCGGGCCGCTGCGTCACGGACGCAGGAGCACCTTGATGGCGCCGTCCTGCTTCTTCTGGAAGATCTCGTATCCGTGCGGGGCCTGGTCGAGCGGCAGCCTGTGGGTGGCGAGGTCGGCCACGCCCAGCGGGTCGCCCTCACCGGTCAGCAGCGGCAGCAGATCGTCGATCCACCGCTTGACGTGGGCCTGGCCCATGCGCAGGGCGATGCCCTTGTCGAACATCTGCAACATGGGCAACGGGTCGGTCATCCCGCCGTACACGCCGACGATCGAGATGGTGCCGCCGCGGCGCACGGCCTCGATCGCGTCGTGCAGCGCCGCGAGCCGGTCCACGCCCACCCGCGACATCAGCGGGGCGGCGGCGCGGTCCGGCACGAACCCGGTGATGGTGTGGGCGAGCTTGCCGAACGGCGAGCCGTGCGCCTCCATGCCGACCGCCTCGATGACCGAGTCGGTGCCCCGCCCGCCGGTCATCTCGCGGATCGCCTCGGGCACGTCGGTCCGCGAGCCGTCGACGACCTCGATGTCGTGCCGCCGCGCCATCTCCAGGCGTTCGGGGACGATGTCGACGCCGATGACCCGGCGCCCGCGGTGCCGCGCGACCCGGGCGGCCATCTGCCCGATCGGGCCCAGCCCGAGCACGGTGACGCTGCCCCCTTCGGGGACGTCGGCGAACTCGAAGGCCTGCCACGCCGTCGGCAGCACGTCCGACAGGTAGAGGAACCGCTCGTCCGGCGGTCCCTCCGGCACCTTGACCGGCCCGAACTGCGCCTGCGGCACCCGGAGGAACTCGGCCTGCCCGCCGGGCACCTCGCCGTACAGCTTGGTGTAGCCGAACAGGGCCGCGCCCGTGCCCTGCTCGCGCACCTGGGTGGTCTCGCACTGGGCGAACAGCTTCAGGCCGCACATGTGGCAGTGGCCGCACGAGATGTTGAACGGGATCACGACCCGGTCGCCGACGCCGATGTGCGAGACCTCCGCGCCGACCTCCTCGACGATCCCCATCGGCTCGTGCCCGAGGATGTCGCCCTCGCCGATGAACGGCCCGAGGACCTCGTAGAGGTGCAGGTCCGAACCGCAGATGGCCGTCGAGGTGATGCGCACGATCGCGTCGGTCGGCTCCTTGATCGCGGGGTCGGGGACCTCGTCGACGCGGACGTCGCGCTTGCCGTGCCAGGTGACCGCCTTCATCGGATCTCTCCTCTCCTCACGAGCTCACGAGCTCACGAGCTCACGACGGCGGCGCCGGAACGGGCCGCTCGGCCAGGGCGGTGGCGACGGCCACCAGGTTGGACGCCATGGCGCGCCCGGTCGTGATCGACCAGTCGCGCCCCTCCTCGCATTCGAGGAACGTGGGGCCGGGTCCGGGGCCCCTGTTCCAGTACGTCCAGGCCTGCCCGGGGATCGTGTAGCCGAACTCGTTCAGCGCGCCGCTGAGATTGTTGATGACGTGGTGGGCGCCGTCCTCGTTGCCGGTGACGACCACGCCGGCCACCCGGTTGTAGAGGACGGGCCGGCCGTCGTCGTCGGTCTCCGACAACATCGCGTCCATGCGTTCGATCACCCGCTGGGCGATCGAGGACGGCTGCCCGGCCCACGTCGGTGACGCCAGCACGAGGATCTCGGCGTCGAGGAGCTTGCGGTGCACCTCCGGCCAGGGGTCGCCGGACCCGAGGTCGGTCTCCACGCCGGGCGGTATGTCGAGGTCCACGGCACGGATCGTCTCGACCTCGACCTTGCGTTCCCGCAGCTCCTCGATCACCACGGCGGCCAGCGCCTCAGTGTTGGACCGCTCGGGCGAGCGCTTGAGCGTGCAGTTGATGACGACGGCCCGCACGTGGGTCTCCTCCTGCGTCGAAGGTCGCTTACCGCTGTCCCCCTACCCGGGCATCGGCGAGCAAACGGCCCTTTCAGGGGTCTTTGCGACCGCTTGGCCGGGTGGTTGACCACCCCGGCGAACGGGCAGGTCGTCCGCACGAACGACCCATGGGAGGGCGGCATGACCTGGCGAACGGGAATCGGCATGCCCGCGACGATCCTGGGGGTGGGCCTCGGGGGATTCGTCGACGGCATCATGCTCCACCAGGTGCTGCAGTGGCATCACATGCTCAGCAGCACCGGCTCCGATCGCATCGGCGTGCGCGAGTATCCGACCGACACGGTGCCGGGCCTGGAGATGAACACCCTCTGGGACGGCTTCTTCCACGTCTTCACCTGGCTGGCGGTGCTGACCGGGCTCGCCCTCCTCTACTCCCGCCTCTCGCACCCGCGCAGCGGAGTCTGGCGGTCGCGGGCGCTGTGGGGCTGGCTGGCGGTCGGCTGGGGGCTGTTCAACCTCGTCGAAGGGCTCATCGACCACCAGATCCTCGGCATCCACCACGTCCGCGCGGGCGCCCACCAGGCCTGGTGGGATCTCGGTTTCCTCCTGCTCGGCGCCGCGCTCGTCGGGGGCGGCCTGCTCCTGGCCCGCGACTCACGGGTGCGCACGGCGCCGTGACCTCCGTACCCGGCGTCCTCGCGCACGGCGGTCACGCGCCCTTCGCCCTCATCGGCGCGCCGGCCCTGCCGGCCGTCCTGCTCGCCGTCTATCTCGCCGGCGTGGTCCGTGTCAGGCGCGCGGGCGGGCGGCCGTGGAGCGGCTGGCGGACCGCCGCGTTCACCGCAGGCGCCCTGTGCCTGGCCGTCGCCCTCGCACCGCCCGTCGCCGGGAGCGCGCACGGCGACTTCCGCGCGCACATGGTCCAGCACCTGCTCATCGGGATGTACGCGCCGCTCGGGCTCGTGCTCGGCGCTCCGGTGACGCTGGCGCTGCGGACGCTGGACGCCCGCGCCGGACGCCGCGTCACCGGCTTCCTCAACCTGCCGCCCGTCCACGTTCTCGCCCATCCCCTGGCCGCCCTGCTGCTCAGCGCGGGCGGGCTGTACGTGCTGTACGCCACCCCGCTCTACGCGGCGGCCGCCGCGAACCCGCTGCTCCACCAGCTCGTCCACCTGCATTTCCTGCTGTCCGGTTGCCTGTTCGCCTGGGCCGTCGCGGGACCCGACCCGGCGCCGCGACGCCCGCCCGTCCCGTTCCGGCTGGTCGTCCTCGGCATCGCGATCGCCGCCCACGCCACGCTCGCCCAGCTGTTGTACGCGGGGGCGTTCGCCGCTCTGCCCGCCGACGCGGACCAGATGCGCGGCGCGGCCGAGATCATGTACTACGGCGGCGACATCGCCGAGCTCCTGCTCGCCTTCGCCCTCGTCACCACCTGGCGCCCGCGCCGCTCAATGGCCGTCGCGGCGGACACAGCGCGCGTCGGCCACGGTCGATGATGCGCGCTGGGCTTCGCGCGCCGCGGCCGAGGATCAATTGGGGTTGATTCCGGCGGCTCCAGGGCAGGCGGGCCGGCCGCGTTTGCCGCAACGGACGAGGGTGTGCAGACGGGTCCTCAGGTCCTGTCGCACGCCGGCCAGCGCGGGGTCGTTGTGGCGGGAGCCGAGCTGGTACGGGTCGGTCACCAGGTCGTACAACTCACGCTCGCCCGTCGAGTGCTCGACGTAGAGATGGCGCCCGGCGCGAATGGCCTGGTACCAACGGCTGCCGTCGGTGCGCGGGCCCGTCTCGACCAGGATGCCGCGTCCCTTGGGCAGTGAGCCGAGTTTGAACAGCGAGTGCCCGTCCATGCGCAGGCCCGCTCTGGTGTTGGCCGCGTCGACGAGTGTCGGTGCCAGGTCGATGTTGGCCACTGGGGAGGCGTTGCGCCGGTTGACCGCGACGCCCGGGCCTCGCATGACCAGCGGCACGCGGATCGAGTCCTCATACGGGTGGATCTTGTTGCCGACGATCCGGTGCGGGCCCTGGACGAAGCCGTTGTCGGAGGTGAAGACGATCAGGGTCTTGTGCAGCTCGTTCACCGCACGGAGCTGGTTGACGACCTTCTCGACGAGGTCGTCGACGGCCAGCAGCGACTCCAGCCGGTTGCGGTAGCGCACCGTCAGCCGGTCGCGGATGGCCTTCTCGGTGATCGGCCGGCCACCTTCCAGCTGCCGGATGTGCCGGGGTTTGTCAGAGACATCGCGTTCGTTGAAGTTGGGGTTCCGCGGGACTTGGGCGCGTGCGTAACGGCCGACATGGCGGGGCGCGGGACGCGGGTACCAGATCTCGGTGCCGTCTTTGCGCTTGACGCCCAGTTCGTCATGTGGCGCCACGGGGGCGATCGACAACATGAAGGGGCCCGGCAGCGGGGCCTTTTGCCGCAGGAAGGTGGTGGCGATGCCGGCGTAGACGTCGGTCTGGTACTGCTCCGGCCGTTTGTTCTGCGGATCCCCGTCGGGACTGCCGCCGTACTTGCGGAGGACGCCGTTGACGTTCAGCGAGTGGCCCCACATTTTGTACGTGCCCCATCCCGGCGCGCCCCACCAGTGGGTCCAGCCAGGCGGGACAAAGCGCTGCGGGTGAGCGTTGACCTTTTTCTGGGTGGTGGCCGTGGCCATGTAGCCGTTGAGGTACTTGCCGATGTGCGCTGTACGGTACCCGGCTTTCTTGAGCCAGACAGGAAGGGTTTGGTCGCCCTTGAGCTTCGCGTAACCGCCGTCCGGATTGCTGTTCGACAGCACACCGTGATTATGCGGGTACTGGCCGGTGAGGAATGTCGCACGCGAGGGGCAGCACCACGAATAGGTGACGAAACTGTTGGTGAACGTCGTGCCCTGGTCGGCGAGCAACCGCCGGGTCTTCGGCATGTGATTCAACCAGGTGCCGTTGCCCGCGGCGTCCCGCAATGCCTGGTCGTCGGTCATGATGACGACGATGTTGGGCTTGGGCGCCGCCGCTGCCACCGAAACCTTGACGTCCGCCGGTTCCGCGACGGCCACCGCCGTTACCAAGCCTATGGCGATCCCCGTCGCAGCGACCCGTCTGATTCCCGAAACGTTCAATTCACACACCTCGCAATGACGAACTTCAGGGCGCCTCCCGACCGCCGCGTGAACGGGCCTGTCGAGGGATACCGCGAGCCCGCCGGCAATGAGCGTGCGAATCCCGCGACCGAACGGTGTTGCGCATGAAAGCTATGAGGTGCCGGCGGCACAGCACATCGAACGAGCGGTTGAATCGCACTACCGCGATGTGCTGATAGAAACTCCAAGTCCTGCAACCCGCGCCGTACGGCCGTACACCACTGGGTTGAGAGCGGCGCGCATCCGGACGCTCGGCAGGAACGTCAGCAGGTGGGCGAAGGCGCCGAGGCGACCTTGCGGAACGGCTCAGGGCCGTCAGACCGGGTGGTCTGACGGCCCTGTTCGGACGGTTCACGGGTCAGGTCTCGTTGAGGTGAATCGGCTCGTCCAGCGGAGCGGGTGCGGTCAGGCGGTGCAGCCGGGGACGGCGGGAACGCTGCCGACACAGTTGTTGGGCGAGTTGCCGGTGATCGGGGAGGTGGTGACCGTCATGGTGCCGCCTTGGCGGTAGACGCCGCCGGCGGTGGCGGTCGCGGTATTGGCCGAGACCGGGGTGCTGGTGATGCTGAAGACCGCGTTGACGGAGGCGACCCCGCCACCGCGGACGCCGGTGTTGCCGCCGTTGATGAAGCCGCTGGTGACGGTCGCGGTGCCGCCCTCGCTGTAGAGACCGCCGCCGTCACCCGCCACGGCGGTGTTGCCGGACAGGGTGCTGCCGGTGAACGTCGCCGCCGCCGACGCGGCCGGACCACTGTAGATGCCGCCACCGTTACCCAGCAGGGCGGTGTTGCCGACCAGGGCGCTCTTGGTCAGCGTCACCGCGCCCGCGTTGTAGATGCCGCCGCCACCGCTCGTCGCGGCCAGGCCACCCTGCACGGTGACCGACTTGAGAGTGAGGCCGCCCGTGGCGCCGACCTCGACGATGCGGAACGGCAGAGCCACTGCCGCGCGGGCGATGGTGTTGTTGTTGCCGGTCAGGGTGATGGTGGTGGTGATGACCGGGAGGCCGTTGGCGCCGTGAACGCCGGCGTTGTCCGGGGAGGTGAGCGTGTAGGTGCAGCCGGGCGTGAGGGTGATGTTGCCGCCGCCGGAGCCGTTGGCGGTGGCGATCGCCGCGACCAGCGCCGGCCCGTTACAGGGCACGGCCGCGTGTGCGGCGGTGGGCGCGAACACGGCGATGCTCGCCGACAGAACGGCGGCCCCGGCCAGGGTGGGCATCATTCGGATGCGACGCATGAGGTCTCCTTGGGAATGCGATGAGCCATTCGCGCCTTCGCGGGATATCCGTGCGGAACGGCTCCCAAGTCGCGGATCACGTCTTCTCTGCAGGAGGCATCGCCGCTTCACGGCACCTGGAACGCCCGCCTCGTCGCCGGGGGGCTGGGAGGTGAGCCGAGCCGGTGACCTGGTTCGCAGGCCAACGCCTCCCGGAGTGCACGCGGGTTCCAGACGGCCCACCAGGTTTCTCTTGCCGTCTCCAGTAGCCCACCGTTAGGCCGAAACCGCAAATTTGACCATGGCGAGTGAAAGTCGGAAATGCGCCGAGCATCGTCCTAAATTGATTCGTTTAAGACTTGATAGGCGTGGTCGAGTCAGGCGGAGTGAGATCGCCTTCGCCCTCGTCGCGCGCGCCGGTCAGTAGCCGTCGAGGGCGGCGCGGGCCTCGGCCACGGCGCGCGGCACCTGGCGGCGGGACCCGAGCACGGCTGGCAGGGCGCGGACGGCGTCGGCCGCGCCGCGCCTGCCCTCCGGAGTGCGCAGGGAGGTCACGGCCTCCTGGACCAGGGCGGGCAGCGGGCGCCGTAGCCACGCGGTCAGCAGGCGGTTGCGGACCTCCCGGCGGCGTCTCCCCCGGGCGTCACGCCCCTGCTTGGCGGGATGATGGTGGACGACGAGCTCGGGCAGGTACGCCTGGCCCCAGCCGGCGGCGGCGAGGTCGAGGGCGAGCAGTTCCTCCTCGCCGCCGAAGTGCAGCAGTTCGGAGAAGCCGCCGACACCGAGGAACGCGTCGCGGCGCATGACGATCGAGCAGGCCAGGTACCCGAGGACCGCCGGGCCCGGCAGGCCTTCGGGGCGGCCGAGCGGCGAGTGCGCCATGGCCTCGGAGGTGGGGTCGAGCCTCCCCTTGTCGCCGACCAGGACGCGCGCCGCCAGCAGCGCGGTGCGCGGATGGGCGTCCAGGACCTTCGTCGCGTGGTCCAGCGCGCCGGGTGCCCACCAGGAGTCGTCGTCGGCGAACGCGACGTACCGGGTGGTGGCCTGCTCGACCCCGACGTTGCGGGCGGCGGCGCCGAGGTTGCGCGGCAGGCGGACGAGGCGGGCGCCCGCGTCCGCCGCCACCTGGGGCGTGCCGTCGGCCGACGCGTTGTCCACGACGATGACCGGCGCGGTGTGGTGCGGGAGACTGCGGCGCAGGTCGTGCTCACGGTCCTTCGTGGCCACGACGATCGTCACATCGGGCATCGTTCCCCCTAGCTGACGTACCGCCGGGCGCGGGAACGCCGCTGCGGTTCGTCGAGCGTGCGCAGCCGCTCCTCGACATGGCGCGGCAGGGGCCGCCGCTCCCGCAGCACCCACGGGATGCCTGCGGCCGCCTCGACGAGCGCGGCGCCGGTGACCCGGTCGCGCGGGAGCGTGCCGAGCAGGCGCCCGGTGCGCAGCAGCGCGGTGCCGGCCGGCCGGCGGAGCCAGGTGGTCCACAGCGTGTTGCGGATGCCGTGCCGGCGGCGCAGATGCGGGTCTCGCAGCCGCGACGGCTGGTGATGCACGAGCACGTCGTCGGCGTAGCAGAGGTGCCAGCCCTTCGTCATCAGGTCGGCGCTGAGCAGTTCCTCCTCGCCGCCCAGCCACAGCCGCGGCGAGAACCCGCCGGCCGCGCGGAACGCGTCCGCGCGCAGCATCGAGGCACCCGCCAGGAACGAGCCGAGCGCCGGACCGGGCAGGCCGGCGGGCCGGGGCAGCGGTGACTCGCGCAGCTCGACGACGATCGGGTCCTCACGGCCGCCGGGCTCCACCAGGATCCGGCCCGTGATGACGGCCACCCGGGGATGGGCGTCGAGCAGGTTCGCGGCACGGGCCACGGCTCCGGGCTCCCACCAGGTGTCGTCGTCGCAGAACGCCACGTAGGGCGTGCGCACATGGTCGACGGCGACGTTGCGCGCGACCGCGCCGAGGTTGACCGGTGACCGCAGCAGCACGTACTCGGGGAAGCGGGCGGCGACGGCGTCGGGGGAACCGTCCCGCGAGCCGTTGTCGACGACGATCACCGGTGGGCGCTCGGGCAGGTCGCGCAGTCTCGCCAGGGTGGCGAGCAGGCTCTGGCGCCGGTCGCGGGTGATGAGGACGACGGTGACACGCATAAACCGGCTCTACCCAGCTCATGAATGCACAACCGTCGCAATGGACACCAAACGCACCACGGTAAACACCCGACAAATCACGAACCACTGTTCGACACTTTCACGGCAAGACTCCCCGAACGCATGGTTTGAGCCGTCTTCGTCCGGAAACTCCATCATCAGCGGAACCACGTATACGTGATTCGCGCCGAGCCGGTTCCCGGCTCGCGGGCAGCCCGATGCCTAAGACGCAGGCATCCTCCGCCCGGCCGATGGCTGAGGCGCCATGCCCATGGTCCCTGTCATGCCCATGGCAGCTTCCCATCTCGAACGGAGATCTCGCGTGCGTATTCTCGGCATTAATTCGATCTTTCACGACCCCGCCGCCGCGCTCGTCGTGGACGGGAAAGTGGTCGCCGCGGCGGACGAGGAACGGTTCAGCCGCCGCAAGCACGGCAAGCGCCCGGTGCCATTCTCGGCCTGGGAACTGCCTGAGATGGCGGCGCGCTGGTGCCTCCAGGAGGCCGGTATCGAACCGGGCGACGTGGACGCCATCGCCTACTCCTACGACCCTCACCTGGCGGCACGCGGGACGCAGGGCCACGACAAGAACTGGGAGCAGCTGAGGACGCTCTACGCGCACCGGGCTCCCTACTTCCTGTCCACGTCGTTGCCGGGCATCGACGCGGGCTCCTTCCGCTACGTGCCCCACCACATCGCCCACGCCGCCTCCGCCGCGCTCGCCGCCCCGGACCCCGGCGACGGTGACGTGCTGGTGCTCGACGGCCGCGGCGAGGCGCACTCGCACCTGTCCGGCACGTACCGGGACGGCGCGCTGACGACCTTGAGCACCCAGGCGCTCCCGCACTCGCTCGGCCTCATGTACGAGGAGCTCACCGAGCACCTCGGCTTCCTGCGTTCGAGCGACGAGTACAAGGTGATGGCGCTCGCCTCGTACGGCGAGCCGCGCTTCCTCGACGAGATGCGCAAGCGCGTGCGCGCCACCGAGGACGGCGGCTTCGCCGTCGACCCGATCGACTGGGGTGCGCTGGCGAAGGCGCGCAAGGACGACGCCGAAATGACCGACGACCATGCCGACCTGGCCGCCAGCGTCCAGACGCGGCTCGAAGAGGTCCTGCTGGACCTGGCGTCCTGGCTGCAGGCCCGCACCGGCTCGCGGCGGCTGGCGATGGCCGGCGGCGTGGCGCTCAACTGCGTCGCCAACTCGCGGCTCGCCGAAGCGGGTCTCTACGACGAGATCTGGGTGCAACCGGCCGCGGGCGACGCCGGGACGGCGCTCGGCGCCGCGCTGCACGTCGCCCAGGAGGCCGGTGAGCCGATCGAGGCCATGCCCGGCGCCGCGCTCGGCCGGGGCTGGGACGACCGTGAGCTGGCCGCCCGCCTCGACGCCGCGCACGTGCCCTACGAGCGCCCGGACGACCTCGCCGCCACCGTCGCCGACGCGCTGGCCCGCAACGAGATCGTCGCCTGGTTCCAGGGCCGCAGCGAATGGGGCCCGCGCGCCCTCGGTCACCGCTCCCTGCTCGCCCATCCCGGTCACCCCGGCAACCTCGAACGGCTGAACGCGGTCAAGGGGCGCGAGCAGTTCCGGCCGATCGCGCCGATGGTCGCCCTCGACCACGCCGCCGAGATCTTCGAGGGCCCGCTGCCCAGCCCGTACATGCTGTTCGTCCACCGCGTCAGGCCGGAGTGGCGCGACCGGATCGCGGCGGTCGTCCACGTGGACGGCACCGCCCGGATCCAGACGGTCTCGCCCGCCGACAACCCGCTGGTCGCCGATCTCATCGAGGCGTTCCGGGTCCGCACCGGGCTGCCGGTCGTGGTCAACACCAGCCTCAACACGGCGGGACGGCCCATGGTCGACGACCCGCGCGACGCGCTCGAGTGCTTCGGCTCCGCGCCGGTGGACCTGCTGGCCATCGGGCCGTACGTCGTGCGGCGGCGGGGGGTGTTCGCCTGATGACACGACCGCCGAGCTACTCGGTCGTCGTCCCCACCGTCGGCCGCCCGAGCCTGCGCACGCTGATCGAGTCACTGGCGGCCGGCTCCGGGCCGCAGCCCGCCGAGGTCCTGATCGTGGACGACCGCCCGGGCCCGGGCACGCCGCTGCACCTGCCCGCCGCCGCCGGCGACACGGTGCGCGTGCTGCGGTCCGGAGGCGTCGGCCCCGCCGCCGCCCGCAACGCCGGCTGGCGCGCGGCCACCACGGAGTGGGTCGTGTTCGTGGACGACGACGTCGTGCTGGCGCCCGACTGGCCCGCGCGCCTGGCCGCCGACCTCACCGGCCAGCCGGACGACGTCGGCGGTGTCCAGGGGTGCCTGACCGTCCCGCTGCCCGCCGGGCGCCGCGCCACCGACTGGGAACGCAACACCGCCGGGCTCGCCGGCGCCTCCTGGATCACCGCCGACATGGCCTACCGCCGCGCGGCCCTGGCCGAGGTCGGCGGCTTCGACGAACGCTTCCGCCGCGCCTACCGGGAGGACTCCGACCTGGCCCTGCGCGTCATGGACGGCGGGCACCGTCTGGTGCGCGGCGGCCGGCAGGTGACGCATCCCGCGCGTCCCGCGGGCTTCTGGGCGTCGGTGCGCGTCCAGGCGGGCAACGCCGACGACATCCTCATGCGGCGCGTGCACGGCCCCGACTGGAGGGACCGGGCCCGCGCCGGACGCGGTCGCTTCCGCCGCCATCTGGCCGCTACCGGCTCGGGACTGACCGCGCTCGCCGCCTGGCGGGCGGGCTCCAGACCCGTGGCCGTGGTGGCGGGCGGCGTGTGGGCCGCGCTGACGGCGGAGTTCGCCCTGGCCCGCATCATCCCCGGGCCACGGACCCCGGCCGAGATCACCCGCATGCTGGTCACCAGCGTGGCCATCCCGCCCGCCGCGGTCTGGCACCGGCTGCGCGGGACGGCCCGGCACGCGAACGCGGCGCCCTGGCGGCGGACCCGGGCGGTGCTGTTCGACCGGGACGACACGCTGATCCGCGACGTCCCGTACAACGGGGACCCGGCACGGGTCGAGGCGATGCCCGGCGCGCGCCAGGCCCTCGACCGGCTGCGCCGGCACGGGCTGCGCATCGGCGTGGTCTCCAACCAGTCGGGCGTCGCCAAGGGCATGATCACCGTCGCCGACGTGCACCGGGTCAACCGGCGCGTCGAGCAGCTCCTCGGCCAGGTGGACGTCTGGGAGTTCTGCCCGCACGACGACGGCGACGGCTGCCGCTGCCGCAAGCCCCGGCCGGCCCTGATCGAGCAGGCGGCCAGGCGCCTCGGCGCGCTGCCCTCCGAGTGCGTGGTCATCGGCGACATCGGCCGGGACGTGGACGCGGCCGAGGCCGCCGGGGCCCGCGGCATCCTCGTGCCGACCGGCCGCACCCGGCTGGAGGAGATCGCCCAGGCCACCGAGGTCGCCCCCGATCTGCGCTCCGCCGTGGACCGGGTGCTCGGCGGGAGGCGGCCACGGTGAGGGTCCTCGTCGTCCGCCTGGACAACCTCGGAGACGTGCTGCTGTCCGAGCCGGCCGTGCGCGCCGTCGCGGCACGGGCGGACGAGGTCGTGATGCTGTGCGGGCCGCGCGGCCGCGCGGCGGCCGACCTGCTGCCCGGGCTCGACGGCGTCATCGAGTGGTGCGCGCCGTGGATCGACCCCGAACCCGGCCCGGTCGAGGCCGCCGCGGTGGACGAGCTCGTCGGCGCGGTGCGCGGGTTCGACCGCGCCCTGATCTTCACCTCGTTCCACCAGTCGCCGCTCCCGCTGGCGCTGCTGTTCCGCCTCGCCGGGATCGCGTGGATCGGCGCCATCAGCGACGACTACCCCGGTTCGCTGCTCGACCTGCGGCACCGGTGCGAGGGCGACGTCCCGGAGACCTTGCGGATGCTGTCGCTCGCCACGGCGGCGGGCTTCCCCGCGCCCGCCGACACCCGGCCGCGGCTGCGCCAGCCGCTTCCCGACATCACGGGGCTCACCGGCGGCCACGGCTACGTCGTCGTCCATCCCGGCACGTCGGTCCCGGCGCGCGCCTGGCCGCCCGAACGCTGCGCCGAGGCGGTGATCCGGCTCGCCGCGTCCGGCCGCCGGGTCGTCGTGACCGGCCACCGCGACGAGAAGGAGCTGACGGCCCGCGTCGCGGGCGCCGACGGCCTGGACCTCGGCGGCCGGACCACCTTCCCCGAGCTCGCGGCGGTGCTGGCGGGAGCCGACGCCGTGGTCGCGGGCAACACCGGCCCCGCGCACCTGTCGGCCGCGGCCGGCACCCCGGTCGTCTCGCTGTTCGCGCCGACCGTGCCCGCCGCCCGGTGGGCGCCGCACGGCGTGCCGGTCGCGCTGCTCGGCGACCAGCGGGCGCCGTGCCGCGGCAGCCGGGCCCGGGAGTGCCCGATAGCGGGACATCCCTGCCTGTCGTCGGTCACCGCCGACCAGGTCGTCGCCGCGCTGGAGGAGCTGATCGCCCGATGAGAGTACTGCTCTGGCATGTGCACGGATCGTGGGCGACGTCCTTCGTCCACGGCGACCACACCACGCTCGTGCCCGTCACCCCGGACCGCGGCCCCGACGGCAAGGGCCGCCCGGAGACCTTCACCTGGCCCGACCGCGCGCGGGAGGTGCCCCACGACCGGCTGCGGGACGAGGACGTCGACGTCGTCGTCCTCCAGCGGCCGCACGAGCTCGCGCTCGCCGAGAAGTGGCTGGGCCGGCGGCCGGGGCGCGACGTCCCCGCCGTCTACGTCGAGCACGACACCCCCCGCCGGACCCCGGCCGACGCGAGCATGCCCGACGAGGTGGTGCCCGACAGCCGGCACTTCCTGCATGACCGATCGGACATCCCGGTCGTCCACGTCACCCACTTCAACCAGCTCTTCTGGAACTGCGGCCGGGCGCCAACCATGGTGATCGAACACGGGGTCGTCGATCCGGGCTACCGGTTCGACGGCCACTGGCCCCGCGCGGGCGTCGTCGTCAACGACCCCGTCCGGCGCGGGCGCGTGGCCGGCACCGACCTGCTCGCGATGTTCGCCCGCAGCGTCCCGGTCGACCTGTTCGGCATGAACGTCACCGACGTCCCGGAGCGGATCGGCGTCCCGGCCGAGGCGCTGTGGACCTTCGAGGACCTGCCGCAGAACCAGATGCACACCGAACTCGCGCGGCGCCGGGTCTACGTCCACCCCTACCGGTGGACGTCGCTCGGCCTCGCGCTCATCGAGGCCATGCTGCTCGGCCTGCCGATCGTGGCACTGGCCACCACCGAGGCGATCGAGGCCGTGCCTCCCGAGGCGGGCGTGCTGTCGACGCGGGTCGACACGCTCGCCGCCGCGGCCCGTTCACTGGTCTCCGACCCGCCCCGCGCCCGCCAGATGGGCAAGGAGGCGCGGGCGGCGGCACTCGAACGGTACGCACTGCCGCGCTTCCTGCGCGACTGGAACCGCATTCTCACGGAGGTGACCCGATGAAGATAGCCATGGTCTCCGAGCACGCGAGCCCGCTCGCCGCGGTCGACGGGCTGGGCGGCGCGGACGCGGGGGGACAGAACGTGTTCGTCGCCGACCTCACCGCGGAGCTCGGCCGGCAGGGACACCACGTCACCGTCTACACCCGGCGGGACGACGCCGGGCTGCCGTCCCGGGTCCGGCTGGCGCCCGGCGTGACCGTCGAGCACGTTCCCGCCGGGCCGCCCGAGCCGGTGCCGAAGGACGACCTGCTCCCCTACATGGCGGAGTTCGGCCGCTATCTGGCGGAGCGATGGTCGAACGCGCCGCCGGACGTCGCCCACGCCCACTTCTGGATGAGCGGGCTGGCGGCCATCCGCGCCGCCGACGCGCTCACGCCGCGGGTGCCGGTGGTCCAGACCTACCACGCGCTCGGCACCGTCAAGCGCCGCCACCAGGGCGACAAGGACACCAGCCCGCCCGGCCGCGTCCGGCTCGAACGGGCGATCGGCCGCACCGCGGACGCCGTCATCGCGACCTGCTCCGACGAGACCGGCGAGCTCATCCGGATGGGCGTCCCGCGAGACCGGATCACCGTGGTGCCCTGCGGAGTCGATCTGGAACGGTTCGGCCCGGACGGTGCCGCCGCCCCGGCGAACGGCAGGCCGCGGCTGGTCGCGCTGTCGCGGCTGGTCGAACGCAAAGGGGTCGACACCGCCATCGAGGCGCTCGTGCGGGTCCCGGGGGCCGAACTGGTCGTCGCGGGCGGGCCGCCGCGGGCGGCCCTCGACGGCGACCCGGAGGTCCGGCGGCTGCGCGGCATCGCGGAACGGTCCGGTGTCGCCGACCGCGTGTCCTTCCTCGGCCGGGTGGGCCGGGCGGACGTGCCCGGGCTGCTGCGCTCGGCCGACCTGGTCGTCACGCTGCCGTGGTACGAGCCGTTCGGCATGGTGCCGCTGGAGGCCATGGCGTGCGGCGTGCCCGTGGTCGCGACCGGCGTCGGCGGCCACGTCGACACCGTCGTCGACCGGGTGACCGGGCTCCACGTACCGCCGCGCCGCGCCGCCGTGGCCGCGGACCGCATCCGCGACCTGCTGTCCGACCCGACCCGGCGGGCGGCGATGGGAGTGGCCGGGGCCGACCGGGCGCGGTCCTGCTATTCGTGGGCGCGGATCGGCCACGACACGATCTCGGTCTATCAACGGGCCATGGCACGGTGCGAGGTGCCGGTATGACCCCGCGCGTCGTGGCGGCCCCGAAGCAGCGCTCCGTCCAGGACGAGAGGCTGGAGGCGCTGGCCGACGCGGCACTGCGGTTCCGGGAGTGGACACCGGCCGTCACCGCGTGGGGGCGCCATCTGGCCCGCGTCCTGGACCGCGGCGGCCGGCTGCTCGCCTGCGGCAACGGGGGCAGCGCGGCCGAGGCCCAGCACCTGACGGCCGAGCTGGTGGGGCGGTTCGAGAACGACCGCCGGCCCCTGGCCGCGATCCCGCTGCACGGCGACACCTCCGCGGCCACCGCCATCGGCAACGACTACGGCCCGGTGAACGTCTTCGCCCGCCAGGTACAGGCCCACGGACGCGCCGGCGACGTGCTGGTCTGCCTGTCCACCAGCGGCCGGAGCCCCAACGTGATCGCGGCCGCGCACGTCGCCCGCCAGATCGGGGTGACCGCCTGGGCGGTCACCGGACCTGGCCCCAACCCGCTCGCCGCGGCCTGCGACGACGCGATCACGGTGGACGCCGCCGCCACGTCCACCGTCCAGGAGATCCACCTGGCCGCCGTCCACCTGCTGTGCGGGGTGGTCGACGAGACCTTGGGAGTGCCGAGGAAGGCAGGTGCGCCGAAATGAGCGGGGGGACGAGCGCGCCGCTGGTCGTGGTGGGAGACGTCCTGCTGGACATCGACCTCGCGGGACAGAGCCGGCGGCTGTGCCCCGACGCTCCCGTGCCGGTCATCGAGCAGGCCACCGAGCTGCCCCGGCCGGGCGGGGCGGGGCTGGCCGCGCTGCTGGCCGCGGCCGAGGGCCGCGAGGTCGTCCTGGTCACGGCTCTCGCCGACGACGAGCCCGGCCGGCGGCTGCGCGCGCTCCTCGAACCGCATCTGGAGATCGCGGCGTTCGCGCTGCGCGGCGGCACCCCCTGCAAGGTGCGCGTCCGGGCGGGGGGCCAGTCGGTGGCGCGGCTCGACACCGGTGACGGCGAGGCCCGCGACGGGCTCGTCGGGCCGCGCGTGACCGAGGCGCTCGGCCGCGCGGGCGCCGTCCTCGTCTCGGACTACGGGCGGGGCGTCACCGGGCACGCCGCGGTGCGCACCCTGCTCACCGAGCTGGCGGCCGACGTCCCGATCATCTGGGACCCGCACCCGCGCGGCGAGCCGCCGGTGCCCGGCACGTGCGTGCTGACCCCGAACGCGGACGAGGCCGCCCGCCTGACCGAGCGCGACGACGTCCGGATCGAGGGGACGGGGCTCTCGGCCACCACCCGCCGGGGCCGTTACCTGGCCGAACGGTGGGGGCTCGAAGGCGTCGCGGTGACGCTCGGCGCGGGCGGCGCCGTGCTCTGCAACGGCGCGCCCGAGCCGTTCCTGGCTCCGGCGGAGGCCGCGCCCGGCGACCCCTGCGGTGCCGGCGACAGCTTCGCGGCACGTACCACCGAGGTGCTCGCCGACGGCGGATCGCTCACCGAGGCCATCAGCGCCGGGGTCCGGCGGGCCTCGGACTTCGTCAAGGCGGGCGCGGCGGCGGCCGTCGCCGAGCGGCTGGCCCGGACGGGGTCGCCCCGGATCGTGCCGGAACGGTCCGAGAACGCCTGGGACATCATCGAGCGCACCCGGGCCGCGGGCGGCACGGTGGTCGCCACCGGCGGCTGCTTCGACCTGCTGCACGCGGGACACGTCCGCCTGCTGGAACAGGCCCGGCGCCTCGGCGACTGCCTCATCGTCTGCGTCAACTCCGACGAGTCGGTGCGCCGCCGCAAGGGCCCCGGCCGTCCGGTGACGCACTCCGCCGACCGGGTGCGCGTCCTCCAGGCGCTCGCGGCGGTGGACGCGGCGGTGGTCTTCGAGGACGACACCCCCGTCCCCCTCATCGACCGGCTGCGCCCGGACATCTGGGTCAAGGGCGCCGACTACGCCGGAGCCCCCCTGCCCGAAGCCGAGACCGTACGCCGCCACGGCGGCGAGGTGGTCCTTCTCCCGTTCCTCGAAGGACGCTCCACCACCCGACTGCTGGCCACGACGAAGGGAATCACCTCATGAACGTGCTCATCACCGGCGGCGCCTCCGGACTCGGCGCGGCCGTCGCCCGCCGGATCGCGGACGACGGCGGGCGTCCTCTGGTCATCGACCTGCATCCGCCGAAGTACGACGTCGAGCACATGCAGGCCGACCTCACCGACCGGGCCTGCGCCGAACGCGCCGTGCACAGCCTGGCGCGGCAGGCGGGCGGCCTGGACGCCGTGGTCACCGCGGCGGGGATCGACGCGTGCGGCACGCTGGCCGCCATCCCGGCGGAGGACTGGGAGCGCGTCATCCAGGTCAACCTTCTGGGCACCGCCGCCGTCGTACGCGCCGCCCTCCCCTATCTCGTGCACGCGCCGAACGGCCGCGTCGTCACCTGCGCGTCCACGCTCGGGCTGAGGGCGCTGAGCGACGCGACCGCCTACTGCGCGTCCAAGTTCGGGGTCGTCGGCTTCAGCCGGGCGCTGGCGGCCGAGCTGGCGGGCCAGGTCGGCGTCACGATGCTCGTGCCGGGCGGCATGGACACCGCCTTCTTCGACGGCCGCGACGAGCAGTACAAGCCGGGGCCGGACGCGCAGCTCAACCGGCCCGAGAACGTGGCCGCCGCCGTGGCGTACGCGCTGGCCCAGCCGCCGGGCTGTGAGGTGCGCGAGCTGGTGGTGTGCCCCGCGCGGGAGCCGTCGTGGCCCTGAGGGGCCCGGACGTCCTCGTCCTGCGGGCGCTCGGGCTGGGCGACCTGCTGACCGCGGTGCCCGCGCTGCGCGCGCTGCGGCGCGGGCTGCCCGGCCGGAACCTGATGCTCGCGGCGCCCTGGCCGCTCGCTCCGCTCGCACTGCTCACGGGCGCCGTGGACGACGTCCTGCCGACGCCCGACCTGCACCGGCTTCCCGCGTACGGGCCGGTGAGCCTCGCCGTGAACCTCCATGGCCGCGGCCCGCAGAGCCATCGCGCGCTGCAGCAGCTGCGGCCGGGCCGGCTGCACGCGTTCGCCCATCCGGAGGTGCCCGAGGTCGAGGGACCGGCGTGGGATCCCGGCGAGCACGAGGTCGCGCGCTGGTGCCGGCTGGTGGCCGGGCTCGGCCACCACGCCGACCCGGGCGACCTCGATCTCCCGCCGCCGCCCCGGACGTCGCCGGCGCCCGGGGCGGTGGTCCTGCATCCGGGCGCGGGCTTCCCCGCACGCCGCTGGCCGGTCGACCGTTTCGCGGCGGTCGCCGCGGCGCTGAGCGCCCGCGGCGAGCGCGTCGTGGTGACCGGCGGGCCCACCGAGACCGGGCTCGCCCGGGAGATCGCCGCGCGGGCCGGGCTCGGCCCCGCCGCCGACCTGTCCGGCGGCACGTCGCTGCTCGACCTGGCCGCGCTGATCGCCGAGGCCGGCCTGGTGATCTGCGGGGACACCGGGATCGGCCATCTGGCGACCGCCTACCGCACCCCGTCGGTGCTGCTGTTCGGGCCGACGCCGCCCGACCGCTGGGGCCCGCCGGAACGGCCGCAACACCGGGTCCTCTGGATGGGCCGCAGCGGCGACCCGCACGGCGCGGAGCCGGATCCGGGCCTGCTGGAGATCTCCACGGGCCGGGTGCTGGACGCGGCCGTGCAGATGCTGATGACCCGCGCACACCTTGATCACCAAGAAGGAGCTCACCATGACATCTCGGCGCGCCGTCGTGACGGGAGGGGCGGGGTTTCTCGGATCGCACCTGTGCCAGGCGCTGCTGGCACAGGGGTTCTCCGTCGTCTGCCTCGATAATCTGCTGACGGGCGCCGCCCGCAACGTCACGCACCTGACCGGGCGGGCGGACTTCGAGTTCCGCAGATGCGACCTGACCGAGCCGATCTGGGTTCCGGGGCCGGTCAGCCATGTCTTCCACTTCGCCTCGGCCGCCTCTCCCGCCGACTACCTGCGGTGGCCGATCCAGACGCTGGACGTCGGCAGCCTCGGCACCCGCAACGCGCTGGAACTGGCGGAGAACAAGGGCGCGCGGCTGATCCTGGCGTCCACGTCGGAGGTCTACGGTGATCCGCTGGTGCATCCGCAGACCGAGTCGTACTGGGGCAACGTCAATCCGATCGGGCCGCGCAGCGTGTACGACGAGGCCAAGCGGTTCGGGGAGGCGCTCACCGCCGCGTTCCGCGAGTCGCGCGGGGCCGACACGGCGATCGTGCGCATCTTCAACACCTACGGCCCGCGGATGCGCCCCGACGACGGCCGCGCCATCCCGACGTTCATCCGCCAGGCGACGGCCGGGGAGGCGCTCACCGTCACCGGGGACGGCTCGCAGACCCGCTCGATCTGCTATGTCGACGACACGGTCCGCGGCATCCTGGCGCTGGCCCTGTCCGGCCATCCCGGTCCGGTGAACATCGGCAGCCCGTACGAGATGTCCATGGCCGACCTCGCCCGCCTGATCATCGAACTCACCGGCTCGCGCTCGGAGCTGCGGTTCATCGAACGGCCCGTGGACGACCCGGCGGTGCGCAGGCCCGACATCAGCCTCGCCAAGGAGCTCCTCGACTGGAAGCCCGAGGTATCCGCGGAGGAGGGCCTGCGGCGGACGATCGAATGGTGCACGAGAGAGCCCGTGCGCGCCCGTACGGCGTGATCGGCGACGGCCCTGCGGAGGCGGACGCCGCCGTACGGGGTTCGGCGGCGTCCGCGTCCGGTGTACGGCGGTCGATCCGCGTCCGGACGTGATCGTCAGTCGACGTCGACCCAGCCGAGAGTCCGCTCGACCGCCTTGCGCCAGCCCGCGTAGCCCTCCTCGCGCTTCCGCTCGTCCCACGCCGGCTGCCAGCGCTTGTCCTCGTTCCAGTTCCGCCGCAGCTCGCCCGTGTCGCGCCAGAACCCGACCGCGAGCCCTGCGGCGTAGGCGGCGCCGAGCGCGGTGGTCTCCGCCACCACGGGCCGCGACACCGGGACGCCGAGGATGTCGGCCTGCAGCTGCATGCACAGCTCGTTGGCCGTGACGCCGCCGTCCACCTTGAGCACGTCCAGGGTGACCCCCGAGTCCTCGCGCATCGCCTCCACGACGTCACGGGACTGGTAGCAGATCGCTTCCAGCGTCGCGCGCGCCAGGTGGGCGTTGGTGTTGTAGCGCGACAGCCCGACGATGGCGCCGCGGGCGTCGCTGCGCCAGTACGGGGCGAACAGGCCGGAGAACGCGGGCACGAAGTAGACGCCGCCGTTGTCCTCCACCTGCGCCGCCAGCGACTCGCTCTGCGACGCGCCGGAGATGATCCCGAGCTGGTCGCGCAGCCACTGCACGGCCGACCCGGTCACCGCGATCGACCCTTCGAGCGCGTAGACGGCGGCGTCGTCCCCGAACCGGTAGCAGACGGTGGTGAGCATCCCGGCCTTCGAGCGCACCAGCTCGTTGCCGGTGTTGAGCAGCAGGAAGTTGCCGGTGCCGTAGGTGTTCTTGGCCTCGCCGGGCGCGAAGCACACCTGCCCGACGGTGGCGGCCTGCTGGTCGCCGAGGTCGCCCGACAGCGCCACCTCGCCGCCGAGCGGCCCGCCCGGGCGCGTCATCCCGTACGGGTCGGGCGCCGAGGACGGCTTGATCTCCGGCAGCATGGCGCGCGGGATGCCGAAGAACGACAGCAGCTGGTCGTCCCAGTCGAGCGTCTCCAGGTCCATCAGCATCGTGCGGCTGGCGTTGGTCGGGTCGGTGACGTGCACGCCGCCGTCGGTGCCGCCGGTGAGGTGCCACAGGATCCAGGTGTCGATGTTGCCGAAGACGGCCTCGCCGTTCTCGGCGGCCTCGCGCACGCCGTCGACGTTCTCCAGGATCCACTGGACCTTGCCGCCGCTGAAGTAGGTGGCGGGCGGCAGGCCGGCCCGGTGCCGGATCGTCTCGCCGCGCCCGTCGCGCTCCAGCGCCGAGGCGATGCGGTCGGTGCGGGTGTCCTGCCAGACGATCGCGTTGTAGTAGGGGCGCCCGGTCCGGCGGTTCCAGACGAGGGTCGTCTCGCGCTGGTTGGTGATGCCGAGGGCGGCGAGGTCGCGGTGCCCCAGGTCGGCCTTGTCGAGCGTCGTCTGGATGACGGCGCGGGTGCGTTCCCAGATCTCGGTGGGGTTGTGCTCGACCCAGCCGGCCTGGGGCAGGATCTGCTGGTGTTCGAGCTGGTGGCGGGCGATCTCGTTGCCGCCGTGGTCGAAGATGATGAAGCGGGTGCTGGTCGTCCCCTGGTCGATCGCTCCGACGAAGTCGGCCATCGGTCTCTCCTGCTGGACGAGGTGGTCAGGGCTGGACGTCGTACTCGGGCTTGGTCTCGGGCCTGGTCTCGGGCGCGGGCTCCGGCGGGAGGTTGCGGCCGATGAGGAACAGGTAGAGCCCGGCCCCGATCACAGCACCGGCGAGCGGTCCGATGATAGGGACCCAGAAGTACAGATCGCCGTACTGGTCGCGCCAGGCGCCGCCGTACCCGGTGAGGTACTGCGCGAGCCGCGGCCCGAAGTCGCGCGCCGGGTTGATCGCGTAACCCGCGTCGGTGCCCCACGCCATGCCGATGCCGACGACGAGCAGGCCGATGATGACGGGGGTGAGGTTCGACAGCGGCGGCAGGTTGCGCAGGTCGGTGAGGGCCATCACGACGAACAGCAGGATCGCGGTGCCGATGATCTGGTCGCGGAAGCCGCCCCACATGCTGACCGGGAGCGTTCCATTGCCCGGCAGCGTGGTGAAGACGCCCTGCGTCTTGATGGTGTGGCCAGGGTCGGCCTTGGCCAGCACCTCGGTGTAGTTCCACCGCACGAGCAGCGCGGCCACGAAGGCGCCCGCGGTCTGGGCCGCGCAGTACGGGAGCACCTTGCGCCAGGAGAACCGGTTGAACACCGCCAGCGCGAACGTGACCGCCGGGTTGATGTGCCCGCCGCTGATCGCGGCGGAGACGTAGACGCCGAGGGTCACGCCGATGCCCCAGGCCCAGGCGATGCTGTCGTGGTCACCGATGCCGCCCGCGGCGACCTGCGCCACCACCCCCACCCCGAAGAGGATGAGGATCATCGTTCCGGCGAACTCGGCGGCCATCTCGCGGGCCAGCGGCGGGAATCTCAGTCGTTCCGCCATCTCTCCTCCTCGGGACGAACGGGCGGGTGTGACGTGAGGCACAACTGTCAGCGAAAGTAAGTAACTGGGACGAACCGGTCAACCGGTAAGGCCTTCCGATGTCGCCTCCGCACGCCTGCCGGCTCCGCATGACGCCGGGCCACTTGATTCCGGACCGAGGTTGTGGTTGTCAGCGGCGGGTGACCGGCTCCCAGCCCCGGGCGGGCTCGCGCGTGTGCGGCCCCTCGTCTCCGCGGCTGCGGTAGACGATGTAGGGACGGAACAGATACTTCAGCGGTACCGCGAACGCGTGCACCAGGCGGCTGAACGGGAACAGGATCACCAGCGCGATCCCGGCGAGCACATGCGCGGCGTAGAGGAAGGGCACGCCCGCCATCAGGCCGGGGTCGGGCCTGAGGGTGAAGATGCCGCGGAACCAGGGCGCGACCGTCCGCCGGTAGTCGTACGGCCCGAGCACCCCGTTGGCGACGATCGTGACGGCGACGCCCAGCACGATCGACCCGCCGAGCAGCACGTACATCAGCTTGTCGTTGCGCGTCGTGGCCGAGAAGACCGGGCCGGTGGTGCGGCGCCGGTAGACGAGCAGGACGAGCCCGGCCAGCGCCGCGAACCCGGCGAGCGAGCCGCCGATGAGCGAGCCCCAGTGGTAGGCCCGTTCCGACACGCCCGCCGCCTCCGTCCAGCCCTCGGGCACGAGCAGCCCGATCACGTGGCCGAGGATCACGAAGATCAGGCCGTAGTGGAACAGCGGGCTGGCGATCCGCAGCATCCGGCTCTCGTAGAGCTCCGACGAACGCGTCGTCCAGCCGAACTTGTCGTAGCGGTAGCGCCACACGGTCCCCGCGACCAGGACCACGATCGCCACGTACGGCAGGACCGCCCAGAGCAGCAGGTTCATCGGGACTCCCGGCTTGGTCGGACGTCGTCAGGCAGGATCGGCGCAAGGCCGACGCTCTCGGCCGGCGGGCCCGACCCCGCGAGCCTGACCGCCTCGGCGCGGTCGCGCGGCGAGGGTCCGGGCAGGGTGGCGCAGACCGCCTCGACCGGCGCGGCGTAGGGCGTGCCGCGATCGAGCAGCGCGAGCCTCAGCAGTTCCAGACCGGCCCGGTGCTCGGCCAGCAGGGCCGCGCCGCCGTGCAGCGCCGCGAACTCCAGCACGATCGGCAGGAAGTCGGGCGGCTCGCGGCTGTCGAGTTCGACCCCGGCGGTCCGGTAGCGCGCCTTGAGCACGGCGAGCGAGGCGCCGCGCCGCCGCGTGTCGCCGTCCCGGTAGTAGGTCAGGTAGAGGCAGCAGCGGCGGCGCAGGTCGAACGTCTCGACATAGTGCTCGGCGAGCCGCCCGAGCGGCGTCGCGTCCAGGTGGTCCAGGAACGCCGTGAGCCGTCCCGCCGCCCGGCCCGTGCCGAGCGCCGCGACGGCCCCGCGCAGCATCGGCCGCCGGTCGTACAACCCGCGGTCCGGGTAGGCGAGCAGCAGCGACGCCGCCTGCCACACCGTCGTCCGCCCGTCCATCAGCCGTCCTCCTCCGGTCCGGGTGGGAACAGCCCGTCCGGGCGGCCCTTGCCGTCCCAGTTGAGCAGGTTGACGCGGCCCCTGCGGTCGGACGGGTCCGTCAGCGCGCCGCTGGTCTGCCGCTCGCGCAGCGCGTGGAAGCTCTCCACCGAGGCGGGCCCGACACGGCCGGACGACTCGCCGAACGGCCCGTTGCCCTCGTCGTGGTCGCCGTAGTCGACCGGGCACACCGTCTCCTCCAGCGCGGCGGCCTCGGCCCGCGCCTGGGTGGGGATGACGTACCGCTCCTCGTACTTGGCGAGCGCGAGCAGCCGGTACATGCCCTCCAGGTCGGCCGAGCTCATGCCGACGTCGATCGCCTTGCCCACGTCGGTGGGGCCGCCGAGGTTCTTGTCGCGCATGTACGAGCGCATCGCGGCCAGCTTTCGCAGGACGCCGATCACGGGCGCGGTGTCCCCGGCCGTGAACAGCTCCGCGAGGTACTCGGCGGGGATGCGCAACGTGTCGATCGCCCCGAAGAGGTTGCGCGCGTCCTCGCCGTCGTGGCCGGAGTCGCGGAGCGCCTCCACCACCGGCGAGAGCGGCGGGACGTACCAGACCATCGGCATCGTCCGGTACTCCGGGTGCAGCGGCAGCGCCACCCGGTACCGGCTGATCAGGGTGTGCACGGGCGAGCGCCGCGCGGCCTCCACCCAGGCGTCCGGCACGCCGTCGCGCCGCGCCGCCTCGCGCACCCGCGGATCGGCCGGGTCGAGGAAGAGCCCGAGCTGCGCCTCGTACAGGTCACGGTCGTCCTCGGCGCTCGCCGCCTCGGTCACCTTGTCCGCGTCGTACAGCAGCACCCCGATGTAGCGCAGCCGTCCCACGCACGTCTCCGAGCACACGGTCGGCAGGCCGACCTCCACGCGCGGGTAGCAGAACGTGCACTTCTCGGCCTTGCCCGTCCGGTGGTTGAAGTAGATCTTCTTGTACGGGCAGCCGGTCACGCACATCCGCCAGCCGCGGCACTGGTCCTGGTCGACCAGCACGATGCCGTCCTCGGCGCGCTTGTAGATCGCGCCGGACGGGCAGGAGGCGACGCACGTCGGGTTGAGGCAGTGCTCGCAGATCCGCGGCAGGTAGAACATGAACGCCCGCTCGTAGTCGAGCCGGACCGTGTCCGAGATCTTCTCCACGACCGGGTCGCGCGCGGCCAGCGCGGGACCTCCGCCCAGGTCGTCGTCCCAGTTGGCGCTCCACTCCACCTTCATCGGCCTGCCGCTGATCAGCGAGTAGGGCCGGGCCACCGGGATGTCGTCGTCCAGCGGCGCGGTGGTGAGCGTCTCGTAGTCGTAGGTCCAGGGCTCGTAGTAGTCCCTGATGTTGGGCAGCAGCGGGTTGGAGAAGAGGGTGAGCAGCTTGCGGACGCGTCCCCCGGCCCGGGGCCGCAGCCGTCCCCTCCGGTCCAGCGTCCAGCCGCCCCGCCACCTCTCCTGATCCTCGTACCGCCGCGGATAACCCTGGCCGGGCCGGGTCTCAACGTTGTTGAACCAGACGTACTCCATGCCCGACCGGTTGGTCCACGCCTGCTTGCACGTCACCGAACAGGTGTGGCAGCCGATGCACTTGTCAAGGTTCATCACCATCGCCAATTGCGCCATGATGCGCATCTCAGTAGGTCACCTCCTGGGACCGGCGGCGGATCACGGTGACCTCGTCGCGCTGGTTGCCGGTCGGGCCGAGGTAGTTGAACCCGAACGACAGCTGCGCGTACCCGCCGATCAGGTGGGTCGGCTTGACCAGCAGCCGGGTCAGCGAGTTGTGGATGCCGCCGCGGCGGCCGGTGGCCTCGCTCTTCGGCACGTCGATCACGCGTTCCTGGGCGTGGTGGTAGTAGACCGTCCCGGCCGGCATGCGGTGCGAGACGATCGCGCGGGCCACGACGACCCCGTTGGGGTTGACCATCTCGATCCAGTCGTTGTCGCGCACGCCGATCCGGTCGGCGTCGGGGACGCTCATCCACACGGTCGGCCCGCCGCGCGACAGCGTGAGCATGAACAGGTTGTCCTGGTACTCGGAGTGGATCGACCACTTGGAGTGCGGGGTGAGGTAGCGGACGGCGAGCTCGGCCGTCGCGTCGCCCCCGAGCGCCGGCTCGCCGAACAGGCGGTGCATGTTGAGCGGCGGGCGGAACACCGGCAGCTGCTCGCCCAGCTCGGCCATCCACTCGTGGTCGAGGAAGAAGTGCATGCGGCCGGTGAGCGTGTGCCACGGCTTGAGGTGCTCGACGTTGACGGTGAACGGCGAGTACCGGCGGTCCGGCGCCTCGATGCCCGACCATTCGGGCGACGCGCCGACCGGCGCCGGCCGCGCCTGGGTGTCGGCGAACGTGACGCGCCGCTCGGCGCCGTGGGCGGCGAGCGTCTCGAACGACGTGCCGGTGCGTTCGCCCAGCCGCCGGAAACCCGCGGCCGCCAGCCTGCCGTTGGTGGTGCCCGACAGCGCCAGGATCGCCTCGCACCACTTGACGTCGGTGTCCAGGCGCGGGTTGCCGTCGGCGCCGGTCCCGCACCGCTGCCGGAGCCAGCCGATCTCCTCGTCGGGCTCGAAGACGACGCCCTTGACCGGGAGTCCGGCGCCGGCCGCCTTGGGGCCGAGCGCCGCCATGCGCCGGCCGACCGCCGGATAGTCGCGTTCCACCACGGCGAACGCGGGAGTGGTGCCGCCCGCGACGCCGTGGGGAGCGCCCATCTCCCCGGGTGTGTCGTGCTGGAGCGCGCCGGCCACCAGGTCGCGGCGTACGCCCAGGTGCGTCGCGGCCAGCTCGCTGAACCGGTCGGCGATCAGCTGGAAGGCGTCCAGGTCGCTGCGCGCCTCCCACGGCGGGTCCACCGCCGGGGTGAAGGCGTGCACGAACGGGTGCATGTCGGTGGACGACAGGTCGTGTTTCTCGTACCACGTGGCGGCGGGCAGGACGAGGTCGGACATCAGGGTCGTGGACGTCATCCGGAAGTCCAGCGACAGCAGCAGGTCGAGCTTGCCGCGCGGCGCGTCCGGCATCTCCTCGCCGCGCAGGTTGGAGTCGGTGCCGAGCAGGTGCCGCAGGAAGTACTCGTTGCCCTTGGCCGACGAGCCGAGGAGGTTGGCCCGCCAGACGGTGAGGACGCGCGGCCAGTTCTCCGGAGCGTCGGGGTCGTCGCAGGCGTATTTCAGCGTCCCCTCGCGCAGCCGCTCGGCCACGTGCGCGCCGGGGTCGCCGTCACCGATCTCATCGGCCAGGTCGAGCGGATTGCGGTCGAACGCGGGGGCCATCGGCATCCACCCGAGCCGGACGGACTCGGCCACCAGGTCCTTGGTGTGCCGCCCGGCGAACAGGCCCTTGCCCATCGGGGAGGCCAGCGCGTCCGCCCCATGGCCGTCGTACCGCCACTGGTCGGTGTGCAGGTACCAGTACGGCGTGCCGGGGATCTGCCGGGCGGGCCTCGCCCAGTCGAGCCCGAAGGCCAGTTGCGCCCAGCCGGTGAAGGGCCGGACCTTCTCCTGGCCGACGTAGTGCGCCCAGCCGCCGCCGTTCACGCCCTGGCAGCCGGTCAGCATCAGCAGCGACAGGAACGTCCGGTACATCGTGTCGGAGTGGAACCAGTGGTTGGTCCCCGCCCCCAAGATGATCATGCACCGGCCGCCGGAGTCCTGGGCCGTCCGGGCGAACTCGCGGGCGATCCGGACCGCCGACCGCGCCGGGACGGAGGTGATCTCCTCCTGCCAGGCGGGCGTGCCGGGCGCCGTGGCATCGTCGTACGAGGCCGGCCACTCCCCCGGCAGGCCCGGTCGCGCCACACCGTACTGCGCCAGCATCAGGTCGTAGACGGTGGTGACGAGATGCCCCCGTACGGTGCGGACCGGCACGCCCCGGCGCAACGTTCCGGCCGACCCGTCCGGGGCGTCGAAGCGCGGCAGGACGACTTCGGCCGTCTCGCCCTCGCCGCTTCCCAGGACCGTCAGGAGGGGGTCCACGCCGCGCAGGTCCAGGTTCCAGTTGCCCTTGCCGGTCTCGTTCCAGCGGAAGCCCAGCGACCCGTTCGGTACGACGGGCTCGCCGGTGGCCGAGCCCAGCAGGACCGTCTTCCACGCCGCGTCCTCGCCCCGGTCGCCGAGGTCGGCGGAGGTGAGGAAACGGCCGGGCACGTACGCGCCGTCTCGCTCCTCCAGCGTCACGAGGAACGGCAGGTCGGTGAACCTCTTGACGTAGTCGGTGAAGTACGGGACCCGCCCGTCGACGAAGAACTCCTTGAGGATCACGTGTCCCATGGCCAGGCCCAGCGCGCCGTCGGTGCCCGGATGCGGCGCGAGCCACTCGTCGGCGAACTTCGTGGCGTCGGAGTAGTCCGGCGAGAGCACCACGACCTTCTGCCCGCGGTACCGGGCCTCGGCCATCCAGTGCGCGTCGGGCGTCCGGGTCACCGGGACGTTGGAGCCCCAGAGCATCAGGTAGGCCGCGTCCCACCAGTCGGCCGACTCGGGCACGTCGGTCTGGTCGCCGAACACCTGCGGCGAGGCGACCGGCAGGTCGGCGTACCAGTCGTAGAACGACAGCATCGCGCCGCCCACGAGCGACACGAACCGCGAGCCCGCCGCGTGCGACACCATCGACATCGCCGGGATCGGGGAGAAGCCCGCCACCCGGTCGGGCCCATACGTCTTGATCGTGTGCACGTGGGCGGCGGCGGCCATCTCGACGGCCTCGTCCCAGCCGACCCTGACCAGGCCGCCCTTGCCGCGCGCCGACTGGTACCGGCGCCGCTTGCCCGGGTCGGTGGTGAGCTCGGCCCACGCCGCCACCGGGTCGCCCAGCCGCGACCGGGCCTCCCGGTACATCTCGACCAGCACGCCCCGCGCGTAGGGGAAGCGGACCCGGGTCGGCGAGTAGGTGTACCAGGAGAACGCGGCGCCGCGCGGGCAGCCGCGCGGCTCGTACTCCGGCCGGTCGGGGCCCACGGACGGGTAGTCGGTGGCCTGCGTCTCCCAGGTGATGATCCCGTCCTTGACGTACACCTTCCAGGAGCACGAGCCCGTGCAGTTCACGCCGTGGGTCGAGCGGACCACCTTGTCGTGGCTCCAGCGGTCCCGGTAGAAGACGTCCCCCTCCCGGCCGCCGGTCTCGTAGACCGCCCTCAGGTCCGGCGAGATCCGCCCCTTGCGGAAGAACCTGCCGGTACGCAGCAGCACATCGCTCATCGCACCCCCGAACTGATCGCTCCGGCGATCATTCCCATCACGCTGGGTACATAAGCGGTGACATCCTGCTGGAATTCGGGGGCATCGATGAGCGAAAGCGCGCTGCGCCGAGGACAGACGCTCAACCTGGCGCTGGCCACCTGGACGTTCGCGATCAACTTCTGGGCCTGGAACCTCATCGGCCCGCTGGCCTCGGCCTACTCCAGGGACCTGCGGCTGTCGGCGTTCCAGACGTCCATGCTCGTCGCGATCCCGGTCCTGGTCGGCTCGCTGGGACGGATCCCGGTCGGCGCGCTCACCGACCGCTACGGCGGGCGCGTCATGTTCGCCGCGGTCAGCTTCCTGTCGATCGTCCCGGTCCTGTTCGTGGCCTTCGCCGGAAACTCGTACGGCCTGATGCTCGCCGGGGGCTTCGTCCTCGGCATCGCGGGCACCGCCTTCGCGGTCGGCGTTCCGTTCTGCAACGCCTGGTACGACAAGTCCCGTCGCGGATTCGCCACCGGTGTCTTCGGCGCGGGCATGGGCGGCACGGCACTGTCGGCCTTCCTCACCCCGCGCCTCGCCGACGCGATCGGCCGGACGCCCACGTTCCTGCTGGTCGCCGCGGCCCTCGCGGTCACCGGCGCCGTCGTGCTGCTGGTCGCCAGGGACTCGCCGGAGTGGCGGCCCTCGGCCGAGCCGGTGGCGCCGCGGCTGGCGGCGGCGCTCAGGATCAGGACCACCTGGCAGGCGTCGCTGCTGTACGCGCTGGCGTTCGGGGGCTTCGTCGCCTTCTCCACCTACCTGCCGACCTACCTCCGGGACGTCTACGCGTTCGACGCGGTGGACGCGGGGATGCGCACGGCCGGATTCTCGCTGGCCGCCGTCGTCGCCCGCCCGCTCGGCGGGATCCTGTCCGACCGGATCGGCCCGCGCCTGGTGCTGATGGCCTCGTTCGCGCTGGCGGCGGTGATGGCGGTCGTGGTGTCGCTCAAGCCCGCACCCGAGCTCGGCGCGGGGCTGTCGTTCGTGCTGCTGGCGTTCGCGCTCGGCCTCGGCAGCGGCGGCGTCTTCGCCCTGATCGGCCAGCGCGTCGAGGCGTCCAAGGTCGGCTCCGTCACCGGGCTGGTCGGCGCGGCGGGCGGCCTCGGCGGCTACTTCCCGCCGCTGCTCATGGGCGCCGTCTTCGGCGCGACCGGCTCGTACCTCATCGCGCTCCTGCTGCTGGCGTGCTGCGCCGTCGCGGCGCTGCTGCTGACCGCGCTGGCGTTCCGCGACACCGGCCGCGCGCGCACCGAGCGTCCCGCCGCCGAACGCGGCCACGTCCGCCGGTGACCGCCGTCAGTGCCCTCGGAAGGCCTCCTCAAGCCACCAGGCCGCCCGGTTCCGGGTGACCTTCGCGTCGATGACCATCGGCCGGTCGCGCGGTCCGGCCAGCCACTCCCGGACGGCCGCGAGATCGCCCTCGCCCCGCACGGTGACGGCGGCGCAGCCGAAGCCGCGCGCGATCGCGGCGAGATCGGCGGGCGGGAAGGTGACGGTGTCCAGCGGATGCCCGTCCGGCCCGAAGTGGTGCACCTCCGCGCCGTACGCCTCGTCGTCGTAGATCACCACGAGCAGGCCCAGCCCGAGCCGCGCCGCGGTCTCCAGCTCGGCGATCGCCATCAGCGCGCCGCCGTCGCCGAGGGCCGCGACCGTCAGCCGGTCCGGGCGGGCGACCGCCGCGCCGATCGCGGTGGCCAGGCCGAGCCCGACCGACTGGAACGACTGCGTGAACACCAGGCCGTCGGCGTCCGGGACGGCGAGGAACATCGCCGGGTATCCCATGAAGTTGCCGGAGTCGACGGCGACCGTGCGGTCCGCCGGCAGCAGGTCGTCGAGGGCGATCGAGAGGGTCCGCGGATCGATGTGCTCGCCGTCGGACTCGTCCTTGTACGCCTGGTCGCGCCAGCGGCCCTCGCGCGTGAGCCGTTCGGCCACCGCGGCCGACCGGTAACCCGGCACGGCGTGGCCGCGGGCGGCGAGCTCGGCGTCGACGAGCCGCGCCGTCTCGGCCACGTCCCCGATGATGCTGAGGTCGACCGGCTGGTGCGCGCCCAGCGCCTCCGCGTCGACGTCCACCTGGACGACCTTGGCGTTCTCGCCGACCAGCGAGCCGTGCCGCAGGGTCCACATGTTCAGCGAGCAGCCCCAGCCCACGAGCAGGTCGGCGCCGCGGATCAGCTCGCCGGCGACCGGGGTGGCGAACCCGCCGCTGACGTCGAGGTCGTAGGGGTCGCCGCCGAAGAGCCCGCGGGCGACGGCGGAGGTCGCCAGGAGAGCGCCGCAGCGTTCCGCGAGGTCGCGAAGGGCGTCGCCCGCCCCCGACAGGCGGGCGCCCCGCCCGGCGATGAACACCGGCCGCTCGGCCGCGGCCAGCGCGCCGGCCAGCCGGGCGACCGCGGCGGGCGGCGGCACCGGCAGCAGCGGCACCGGCACCGCCGGCGCGGCGAGCGGCGCGCCCGCCGGGATGACGACCGGACCGGGGTGCTCGGCGGCCTGGACGTCGAGCGGCAGGCCGAGCAGCACGGTCCGGCGCAGGCCCACGGCGGTCCGGCAGGCGCGCGCGACGTCGGCGAGCGCCGACTCCGGCGAGTGGACGCGCTCGGCGACCGCGCCGACCGCGATCGCGATCGCGGCCTGGTCGACGCGGAAGTTGGACCGCACCGCCGAGGCGGCCACCTCGCCGGCCAGCACCAGCAGCGGCGTGCGGCTCTTGGCGGCCTCGGCGATGCCCGTGATCGCGTTGGTCAGCCCGGGTCCCTGGTGCACCGACACCACGCCCAGCCCGCCGCTCACCCGCGCGTACGCGTCGGCCATCGTGGCGGCCCCGCCCTCGTGGCGCGCCGCGACGAACGTGGCGCCGCCCGCGGCCAGGGCGTTGGTGACGTGGAAGTTGCCGCTGCCGACGACGCCGAAGACGGTCTCGACGCCGAGCCGGGTCAGGGCGGTCCCCACGGCCTCCGCGACGTTCACCGTTCGACCAGGGCGAGCACGCGGGCGGGGCTGCCCGAGCCGCCCACGATCGGCAGCGGCGCGGCCAGCACGACCGCGCCGCGCGCGGGAAGGCGCGCCAGGTTCTGCAGCTGGGTGAGGCCGTACTTGCCCGCGCCGAGGAAGTACGAGTGGCACGGGAACGGCGGCTCGAACCCGTGGGCCGCGCCCGCGTCGGTGCCGACGGTCTCGACCCCGATCCCGATGATGGGCGTCTCCTCGGCGAGCCAGCGCGCACAGTCCGCGGAGATCCCGGGCGAGTGCGGTCCCGTCTCGTCGGCGTTGAGGAACGCGTCCGCGTCGCCGGAACGGGCGTCCCATCCGGTCCGGTAGAACAGCCACCCGCCGTCAGGCAACGGCCCGTTGGCCTTCTCCCAGGCGCGCACGTGGTCGATCTCCAGCACGAAGTCGGGGTCGGCGGCGGCCCGCGCCGACGCGTCCAGGACCACGGCGGGCGCCACGAGCCGGCGCGGTTCGACCTGCGAGACGTCCTCCCCGTCGCGCCCGGTCACCCAGTGGACGGGCGCGTCGAAGTGCGTGCCGACATGCTCTCCGGTGGTGAAGTCGTTCCAGTACCAGGCGGGGCCCCGGTCGTCGTACCGGCTGATCTGGCGCAGCGCGAACGGGACGGTGTTGGCGAAGGGCTCCGGCAGCCGGAGGATCGGCGTCGACTCCGACAGCGGCGCGGTCAGGTCGACCACCTCCACCGATCCGGCGGCGACGGCGTTGAGCAGTTCGGCGAGCACGGACATCGTTCCTCCCACGGCACGGTGCACCGAACGTATCCGCATACCGAGCGCGCAGGAAGCGAGGGCGCACCGGGTGCCGCATTTCGAAACAGACACGGATGTGTGTTCAAGCACAGCCAAGGGGCCCTAAATGCGTTCCTGTGCACATTTACCTGCGGAAATCAGGCGGGCACTATCGGGGCGTCCCCGTGCTCTCCCACCTCCCGCGGAGGCCCCTCTTGCACACCCGAACCCGCGCCGCAGGCGCCGCGTTGCTGGCCATGGCGCTGCTCACCCTCCCGGTCACGGCCCAGGCAGAGGCCGAGCCGGCGCCCGTACCATCGCCGGTCTCGACGTCGCAGCCGGCGCGCGCCTTCGACCTGGTGCGCCCGTCCGGTGACCCGGTCAAGCTGCGCGACGCGCCGCGCAAGCTCTCGGTGACCTACACCTACAACGGCCGGCAGCACACGCTGGACGACTACCTCGCCCGCACCGGGACCCAGGGGTTCGTGGTCCTCGACGCGCGGACCGGGCAGGACGTGGTGTTCGAGCGCTACTCCTTCGCCGCCCGCGACACCCTGTTCCAGTCCTGGTCGATGGCCAAGTCGTTCACCTCGGCGGCGGTCGGCATCGCCGTCGGCGAGGGCTTCGTCAAGTCCATCGACGACCCGGTGACCCAGTACCTGCCCGAGTTGCGCGGCTCCGGCTACGACGGGGTCTCGCTCCGCGACCTGCTGCGGATGTCGTCCGGCATCCAGTGGAACGAGCCCCTCGACGTCCCGCCGGTGCACGTGGCGGCGAGCATGGGCCACCCGCTGCCGAAGATGGCCGCGCAGCGCAAGCGCGGCTGGGCGCCGGGCAGCCGGTTCGAGTACACCTCGATGAACTCCTTCGTGCTGGCCTGGGTGGTCAGCCGCGCCACGGGCAAGCCGTTCCACCAGTACGTGGAGCAGAAGATCTGGCAGCCCGCCGGCATGGAGTCCGGCGTCTACCTCGGCAACGACTCCAACGGCAACAGCATGGGCTACTGCTGCTTCTACGCCACCGACCGCGACTTCGCCCGCTTCGGGCTGCTGTTCCTGCGCGGCGGCACCGCCCACGGACGGCAGGTGGTCCCGCGTTCCTGGGTGGAGGAGTCGACGCGGCCCTCGTCCACGGTGAACCGGGGGTACGGCCTGCACTGGTGGCTCGACGACGACGGCGCGTTCAGCGCGAACGGGCTCGGCGGGCAGGTCATCTACGTCTCGCCGAAGCACGACGTGGTCATCGTGAAGTCGACCCTCGCGACCGTCCTCGGGATGGAGGAGACCGAGACCGCCTTCCGCGCCGTGGCCGCCGAGGTGGCCCGGACCCGCCAGGGCTGACCGTGTTCTACTGAGCAGCGTGACGGGAGCAGAGGCGAGGATCACCACGGGACGGATCCGCGGCCGGGCGCACGACGGCATCGCGGTCTTCAAGGGCGTGCCGTACGCGGCGGAGCCCTTCGGCCGGAACCGGCTGGCCGCGCCGGTTCCGGCCCCTTCGTGGGACGGGACGCGCGAGGCCGCCGAGTACGGCCCGCGCCCGCCGCAGTCGAGCATGCTGCCCGGATTCCCCGCGTGGAGCCCCGCGGAGGGGCTGGACTGCCTGACGGTGAACGTCTGGACGCCCGACCCCGGCGGCTCGGGGTTGCCGGTCATGGTGTGGGTGTACGGCGGCGCCTACATCATCGGCAGCTCGTCCCAGCCCGAGTACGACGGCGCCCGCCTGGCCGCCGACGGCGTGGTGGTCGTGACCTTCAACTACCGGGTCGGGATGGAGGGCTTCGGCTCGGTCGAGGGCGCGCCGGACAACCGGGCGCTGCTCGACCAGATCGCCGCGCTGCGGTGGGTCCAGGACAACATCGCGGTGTTCGGCGGCGACCCCGGGCGGGTCACGGTCTTCGGCGAGTCCGCCGGGGCGGGCTCGATCGCCGCGCTGCTGGCGATGCCGGCGGCGCGCGGGCTGTTCGGCCGGGCGATCGCGCAGAGCGTCCCCGGCACGTTCTTCGCGCCGGGGTTCGCGCGCCGGCTCAGCACCGCGATCACCGCGGAGGCCGGCCGCACCCCCGCCGTCGCGGACCTGGCCGGGGTCGCCCCCGAGGTGCTCGTCGCGGCGGCCGACACGATGACGGCCAAGCTGCGCGACGACCACCCGAACTGGGGGCCGATCGCCAGCACGCCCACGCCGTACTCCCCCGTCGTGGACGGCGAGGTGCTGCCCACCACGCCGTGGCGGGCCCTCGCGGACGGCGCCGGACGCGACGTGGAGCTGATCGTCGGCTTCAACCGGGACGAGTTCCGGTTGTTCCTGGCCCTCGCGGGACGGTTCGGCACCCTCGGCGACGAGCACGTCGAGGCGGTCATGGAGCGGCTCGTGCCGCCCGGCGGTGCCGACGCCTACCGCGCCGCCCACCGCGACACCTCCGCCGAGGACCTCTACAGCCTGGTGCTGTCGGACTGGCTCTTCCGCATGCCGAGCGCCCACCTCGCCGACGCCCACGCCGCGGCGGGCGGCACGACCTTCGCCTACGAGCTGGCCTGGCCCTCCCCCGCGCTGAACGGGATGCTGGGCGCCTGCCACGCCCTCGACGTCCCCCTCACGTTCGGCAACCTCGACAAAGGCGTCGCGGCGCTCGTGGTGGGCGATCCGGTCCCCGAGGAGGCGGCCGAGCTCTCGGCGCAGTTCCGGGCCGCGTGGACGGCGTTCGCCACGTCCGGCGACCCGGGATGGCCCGCCTACACCCCGGGCGCCGCGGTCACCCACGTCTTCGACGCCTTCACCAAGGACGTGCGCGATCCGGAGGCCCTGTCCCGCCGGATCTGGGCCGCCCATCGCTTCGATCCCCTGGAATAGCGCTTTTCGCTGTCCGCGATCGGACGGGTTCCCCTGTTGACCCCGGGGTACAGGTTAGGCTTACCTAAGTAGGTCTACGACTCGGAGGTCGAGATGGCGACGGGGACGGCACGGCGCACACCGAAGGTCAACAAGGGCCGCGTACTGCGCAAGGAGAAGATCACCCCGCACATGATCAGGGTGGTGGTCGGCGGTGAGGAGCTCGCCGGGTTCGGCGCGGGCGAGTTCACCGACCACTATGTGAAGCTGCTCTTCGCGCCGCCGGGAGCCGAGTATCGCGAACCGTTCGACATCGAGGCGATCCGGGCCGAGCTGCCGCGCGAGCAGTGGCCGGTCACGCGCACCTACACCGTGCGCGCGTGGGATCCGGAGGCGGTCGAGCTGACCCTCGACTTCGTCTACCACGGCGACGAGGGGCTGGCGGGCCCGTGGGCCGCCAACGCCGAGCCCGGCGACGAGATCAGGTTCCTCGGGCCGGGCGGCGGCTACGCGCCGAGCGCCGAGGCGGACTGGCATCTGCTGGTGGGCGACGAGAGCGCGCTCCCGGCGATCGGCGCGTCCCTGGAGCGCGTGCCCGAAGGCGTTCCCGCCCGCGTCTTCATCGAGGTGGAGGGGCCGGAGGAGGAGCAGAAGCTCGACGCGCCCGCGAGCGCCGACATCGTCTGGCTCCACCGCGACGGCGGCCGGGTGGGCGACGCGCTGGTCCGGGCCGTGCGCGAGCTGGACTTCCCCGAGGGCGACGTCCACGCGTTCGTCCACGGCGAGGCGGGCTTCGTCAAGGACCTGCGCAGGCATCTGCGGGTGGAGCGGCAGGTGGCGCTGGAGCAGCTGTCGATCTCCGGCTACTGGCGGTACGGACGCGACGACGAGGCCTGGCGTTCGGCCAAGGCCGACTGGAACCGCCGGATCGAGGAGGAAGAGGCCAGGGCTCTCGCGGCCAGGTCCGCCTAGGCGGTCGCCTCGGTCTCGGCCGGATCCTCCTCCGCCGCGAAGCCCGGTACCCAGCGCTCGGCCTCGGCGCGGAAGGGCCCTTCCGCCTCCAGCTGGCACAGGACGCCGCCGCATCCGCCCAGGGCACGGCTGACCGCCAGGTACTGGGGCGGGAGCTTGATCTGGCGGACGATGCTGCCGGGCCGCATGTCGGTGGCCAGGCCCAGCCCGCGGCCCGTCTCCTGGCGCATCCATTCGCGGGTGAACCTGAACCGCTCCTCGACGAACGGGACGGCCTGCGGCGCGACGATCTCCGCGACCTGCTCGGGATCGACCTGGGCGTCCGGCGCGAGGAAGCCCTCCTCGCGGGCGGCCGCCACCATCTCCTCGCCGCTGCCCAGCGCGCTGATGCGCAGCAGCCGCCCGATCGTCCAGTGCAGCTCGGGCGTGACGCTGGCGGCGCCGCCGAAGTCCAGGACGCCCAGCCGGCCGTCGTCCATCAGGCGGAAGTTGCCCGGGTGCGGATCGATGTGGATGAGGCCGCAGCGGACCGGCCCCGCGTGCATGAAGCGGAAGAGCAGGACGCCGGCGCGGTCGCGCTGCTCCGGCGTCCCACCGGAGATCACCTGGGACAGCGGCGTGCCGTCGATCCACTCGGTGACCAGGACGTTGCCCGACTGCGCGACCACCGCCGGGATCAGGTAGTCGGGGTCGCCGGCGAAGGCCTCGTGGAAGGCCGTCTGGGCGCGGGCCTCGTCGACGTAGTCGAGCTCCTTCTCCAGGCGCCGCTTGAGGTCGGCGACGACCGGCTTGACCTCGATCCCGGGGAACAGCGGGGTGATGAGCCTGCTCAGCCGCGCGATCTGGTTGAAGTCGCTCATGAGCGCCTTGCCTGCGCCCGGGTACTGCACCTTGACGGCGACGGCGCGGCCGTCGTGCCAGACCGCCTTGTGCACCTGGCCGATCGAGGCCGCCGCGGCGGGCCGCTCGTCGAACTCGGCGAACAGCTCGCGCCAGTCGTCGCCGAGGCCCGCGGCCATCACCTTGTGCGCGGTGGCGGCGGGCATCGGCGGCGCGGCCTCCTGGAGTCTGGTCAGGCTGGCGCGGAACGGCCCGGCGACCTCCTCGGGCAGCCCGGCCTCGAAGATCGACAGGAGCTGGCCGACCTTCATCGCGCCGCCCTTGAGCTCGCCGAGCACCTTGAACAGCTGTTCGGCGGTGCGCTGCTGGACCTCCAGCGCCACGGCCTCGGCGGGACGGCCGAGCGTCCGCTTGCCCAGGCCGACCGCGGTGCGCCCGGCGAACCCGAGGGGAAGACTCGCCAGTTTGGCGGTGCGGGTCACCGCGCGGCGGGGGATGTCGCTCAAGGCCTGACCGTCCCTTGCTGTCGCTTGCGAAGGCCGCCGTCGATCTGCACGTCCGGCGGTCGCAGCTTCTCACGACCGGGGGACGGACGTCACGACCTGTGCGTTCCCCTCACCTCGCCCGCGCAGGTCGTCACCGCGGAGCAGGAGCGCAGCAGCAGCTCGATCACGTCGAGGGCCGTCTCGATCTCCGGCCGGCTGCCGCCCAGGTAGTGGGCGTACATGAACGAGTCGCAGATCCGCACGATGGCCTGCGCGAGCGTGCGCGTGGGCAGCGGCACCAGCAGCCGCCCCGCCTCGATCTGCTCCTCCAGCTCGGCGGTCAGCAGCGCGATGGCGCGCTCCTCGATCGGCCCCTGCATGGTGGCCAGGCGCACGAACAGCCGCGGCTCGCGTTCGGTGAACGCCTTGAGCGGCACGGCGGTGACGACGGCGCGCATGAAGCGGTCGAGCACGGTGAGCACGCGGTCGGGGCCGCCGCCCTGGACGCCCCGCACCGCGGCCCGGTACGTCCGCTCGGTCATCTCGGCGAGCACCGTGCCGAGCAGCTGCTCGCGGCTGCCCACCCAGCGGTAGAGCGTCGCGCGGCCGACCCCGAGCTCCGCCGCGAGCGCGGACATGTCGATCGGCTCACCCCGCAGGTAATGCGCGGACGCGGCGGCGATCGCGTCGGCGGGCCCGAGGGCAGTCACCCGCCCAGCATCGCACAGCCCTTACCGTCAGGGCGCGGCCACCACCGACAGGGCGGCGAGCGCGTCGAGCACCTGACGTGCGCCGGGGGTGCTCGCCGGGTCGGCCAGCCACTGCAGGGCGAGCCCGTCGGAGATCGCCACCAGCACGGAGACCACCGCCTCGGGGTCACCGGGCACCTCGACGCCGAGCTCGGCCGCGGCCCGGCGGATCATGGCCGCGCCGTCACGGCGGGCCTCGGCGTACGCCTCGGCCAGCCTGGTCCGCAGCGTCTCCGACCGCAGCGCGGGCGCGTACGCCTCGACACATGAGACGAGCATCGGCCGCAGCTCGTCGAACACGTCGATGAGCGCGACGAGCACCCGTTCGAGCAGGTCCCGGGCGTCGCGCACCGGAGCGCCGCCGAACATCGCCCGTTCGACCCGCGCGGTCCAGTCCCGGACGACGCCCGCCAGCGCCTCGTTCAGCAGCGCCTCCTTGCCGCCGAAGTGGTAGCCGATGGAGGCCAGGTTGGTACCGGAGGCGGCGACCAGATCCCGCGCGGTGGTGTGCGCGTAGCCCTTCTCGCGGAGGCAGACCAGCGCCGCCGAGAGCAGCCTCTCCCGATGGCCTTCCACCGAGCGCCTTCCCGCAGTCCCCACCCGGCCTCCCTTCCCAAGGACGAACTCCGCCTGACCGTTTACCCGAGACGCGTCCCATGATAGGGATCTATACAAGCGTCTAATACAACCGTATAGAACGGAGCCGCCGATGACCCTCACTCCGGTGCCTCGGATCCCCCTGCCGTACGCCTTGCGCTACGTCGTCGATCCCGTCGGGACGTTCGAGGCCGCACGCCGTCGTTACGGCCCGGTGTTCCGGATGGACTTCCCGGGCTTCCCGCCCGAGGTGTTCGTGACCACCGCGGAGCTGGCCGAGCAGGTGTACGCCACGGACGCGTCCGGCGGGCGGGCCGGCGAGATCCGGCGGCAGTTCCTGGAACCGCTGGTCGGACGGCATTCGCTGCTCACCCTGGACCACGCGCCGTGGTGGCGGCACCGCAGGCTGATCAGCCCGCCGCTGCACGGCCGCGCCATCGCCCGCTGGCGCGCGGAGATCGCCGGGATCGCCGCGGCGGAGATCGCCCGCTGGCCGCTGAACACCCCGTTCGCCCTGCGCGACCGCATGCAGGACATCACGCTGGAGGTCATCCTGCGGCTGGTGTTCGGCGTCCGCGACACCCGGCGCCTGGACCGGCTGCGCGGCGCCGTCGCCGAGCTGATCGACGCCGCGGGCGCGTGGTCCCTGCTGCTGATGCCCCCTCGGCCGCGCGACTGGCTGCTCGCGGCGCCCGTCCCGCGCCGCGTGCCGTTCCTGCCGACCACGCGTTTCGCGCGGGTGCGGGAGGCCGTCGACGAGCTGTTGTACGACGAGATCGCCAGGCGGCGCGCCGCCATCGACCCCGACGCCACCGACGTGTTGTCACTCCTGCTGGCCGCCCGCGACGAGGACGGCCAGGGCATGTCCGACCAGGAGCTGCGCGACGAGCTCATCACGCTGCTGGTGGCCGGGCACGAGACCACGGCCACCGGCCTGGCCTGGGCCTTCGAGCGGCTGCTGCGCAACCGGCCGGTGCTGGACCGGCTGACGGCCGAGCTGGCGGCGGGCGAGGACGAGACCTACCTGGACGCGGTGGTCAAGGAGACGCTGCGCTCCCGGCCGGTGGTCTACGACGTGCCCCGGCTGCTGGACGCTCCGCTGCGCCTGGGCGGGCACGAGCTGGAGGCGGGCTGGATGGCCTCGCCGCTCATCATGCTCATCCACCGCGATCCGGAGGTGTTCCCCGAGCCCGGCGCCTTCCGGCCGGAGCGGTTCCTCGGCCCGGACGCCGCCCGCGCCGGCAAGGCGTGGATGCCCTTCGGCGGCGGGCGTCGCTACTGCGTCGGCGCGCAGCTGGCGCTGATGGAGATGCGCGTCATCATCCGAGAGGTGCTGGCGGCCGTGGAGCTGAGCGCGGTCGATCCGGCTCCGGAGAAGCCTCGCGTGCGCCACGTGACGCTCGTACCGTCGAAGCGGACGCGGGTCGTGGCACGGCCCGTGCGGTCGGGACGGTCGCGGAGCGCCGCGCCGTCACGGGTGGTCTGACCACCAGCAGCACCGCGCCGAGCAGCACGCTCACCACGGCGCCGTCCAGCCAGTAGTGGTTGGCGGTGCCGACCACGACCGCGACGGTGATGACCGGATGGGCGATCCACAACCACCGCCAACGGCCGCGGGTGCTCACGATGAGTCCGGTCGCGACGACGAATGCCCAGCCGATGTGCAGCGACGGCATCGCCGCGTACTGGTTGGCCACGGTGTCGGCGTGCGGCGGCCCGTACACCGAAGGTCCGAAGAGGGCGCCGGTGTCGACCAGGCCGGTGCCGGTGAGCATGCGCGGCGGCGCGAGCGGCAGGAACAGGTGGAGGGCGAGCCCGGCGGCCGTCAGGGTGACCAGCACCCACCTGATCCAGCGGTAGTGCGCGGGCCGCCGCAGATAGATCCAGAGGAGGAACGCGGCGGTGGCCGGGAAGTGCACGTACGCGTAGTAGGAGTTGGCGGCGTGCACGAGCGGGTCGCTGTGCAGCAGCGCGTGCTGCACGTCCAGCTCGCTGGGCAGCCGCAGGCGGCGTTCCAGGTCCCAGAGCCCGCGGGCGTTGTCGAACGCCTCCGCCACCCGCCCGTTGGCCAGCAGGCGGCCGAGCTTGTACGCCCCGAACAGAACGGCGATGAGCAGCAGTTCCCGGATGGGCCTGGGCCGGCCGCCGCTCGGCCGGAACCACCGTGGGCGCTGTGGCCGGGGAGTCTGCACAAGATTCATCGCGGTCCTTCGGGGGGTGGGCGATCCGCAACGGGGCCCGCCGCCGCCCCGCCCTCTCGGACGGAACGGCGGCGCGGGCTCCGGTCAGGTACGGGCGGTCTCCAGCTCACGGGCGGCCGGGGCGTCGTCCGCGCCGAGGTGCTCGCGGAGCTGCTCCCCTTCGACGTCGACGTTCGGCACGAGCCGGTCGAGCCACCGGGGCAGCCACCAGGCGGAGCGGCCGAGCAGTGCCATCACGGCCGGGACGATCGTCATGCGGACGACGAACGCGTCGAACGCGACGCCCGCCGCGAGCGCGAAGCCCATCATCTTGATCATCGACTCGCCGGAGAAGACGAACCCGGCGAACACGGCCATCATGATGACCGCGGCCGCGGTCACCACCCGGGCGCCGTGCCGGAACCCGGTGACGACCGCCTCGTCCGGCCCGGCGCCGTGCACGAACTCCTCGCGCATCCGCGTGACGAGGAAGACCTGGTAGTCCATCGCGAGCCCGAACACCACGCCGATCAGGAAGATCGGCATCATGCTCATGATCGGGCCGGTCTCCGCCACCCCGAGCAGCGAGGCCAGCCAGCCCCACTGGAAGACCGCGACCACCGCCCCGAACGTCGCGGCGACCGTCAGCAGGAAGCCGAGCGTCGCCTTGAGCGGCACCAGGATCGACCGGAAGACCAGCGTCAGCAGGAGGAACGCCAGGCCCACGACCACCGCCAGATAGGGCAGCAGCGCGTCGCCGAGCTTGGCCGAGATGTCGATGTTCATGGCCGTCTGGCCGGTCACCATGACGTCGGTACCGGGAGACGCGCTGTGGGCGCGCAGCTGCGACACGAGGTCCTCGGTCGCCTCGGTGCTCGGCCCGCTCTTGGGCACGACGGTCAGCATCGCGGTGTCGCGCGCCTGGTTGACGACCGGCGGGGTGACGACGGCGACGCCGCCGAGACGCTGGGCCTGCCCGGCGAACCGCTGCGCCGCGGGCTTGGCGTCGCCGCCCTCCCCGGCGTCGACGACCACCATGAGCGGGCCGTTGAAGCCGGGCCCGAAGCCCTCGGCCAGCAGGTCGTAAGCCTTGCGCTGGCTGGTCTCGGAGCCCTTGGCCTCGTCGCCGGGAAGGCCGAGCCGCAGGTCCAGGGCAGGCGCGGCCAGCACGCCCATCCCGACCACGGCCAGCAGCAGCACCGGCAGCGGGCGCCGCACGATGAACCGGGCCCAGCGTTCCCCGGCCGGGGGCTTGCCGCCCGGCCGCGCGCGACCACCGCGCAGGCCGGGAATCCAGCCGCCCAGCACAGCGCCCCGTGTGGGGGGACGACCCCCCACAGCCCCCCGGGCGGCTCCGCCGAAGATTCTGCGCCCGGCGAACCCGAGCAGCGCGGGCAGCAGGCTCAGCGCGATCAGCACCGCGACGACCACGGCGAACGCGGCGGCGAGGCCCATCTCGGTGAGCAGCGGGATGCCCACGACACCGAGTCCGGCCAGGGCGATGACGACGGTGAGACCGGCGAAGACGACCGCCGACCCGGCGGTGCCGACCGCGCGGCCCGCGGCCTCCTCGCCGCTCCGTCCCTCCTCCAGCTCGTGCCGGTAGCGGGAGACGATGAACAGCGCGTAGTCGATGGCGACGGCCAGCCCGAGCATGAGCGCCAGCGTGGAGGTGGTGGAGCTCATCTCGATCAGCCCGGTCGCGGCGGTGATGCCCGACATCGCGATGCCGACGCCGAGGATCGCGTTGAGCAGCGGCAGCCCGGCGGCGACCAGCGAGCCGAAGGTGATGACGAGGACCACGGCGGCGACCGCCACACCGATGATCTCGGTGGCGCTCTGCTCCGGCATGCCCTCGGTGGCGCTGCCGCCCATCTCCACCGCCACCCCCGCGGCCTTGCCGGGCTGACCGGCGGCCTCCAGCGCCGTGCGGTCGTGCTCGGTGAGGTCGATGGGCGTCACCTTGTAGGTCACCTGCGTATAGGCGATCCGGCCGTCCGGCGAGACGGCCTTGGCCTGGTACGGGTCGACGACGTTCGCCACGTCCGGCAGGGCCCTGAGCTTGCCGACCACCTGCTCCACGGCGGCCTTGCCCGCCGGGTCGGTGACCGTGCCGCCCGCGGGCGCGGCGAACACCACGCGTGCGGTCGCGCCGTCGGCGGACGCCTGCGGCATGCGCTTCTCGAGCAGGTCGATCGCCTTCTGGGACTCGGTGCCCGGGATGGAGAAGTCGCTGGACGTCGGACCGGCCAGGGTGGCGGCGCCGACGCCGAAGAGCACGAGCAGCCCCACCCAGAGCGCGGCGACGAGCTTGCGGCGCCGGTAGGAGAACCGGCCGAGCCGGTAGAGGAAGGTGGCCAAGAGAACAGATCCCATCATCGCGGGCGGCCTGGGGGCGGCCCGAGCGGTCACGTGGGCATGCCAAAAACGGACATGCGGGTATCGCCTTACGACGGGCTGGGTCGTCAGGCTGCCGGGTGGGGTGGGGTGGACGTGGGGGTCGGCGGGACGGGGCGGGCTAGGCCCGCGGTGGCGGCAGGCCGGCGCGCAGTTGCGCGAAGGCCTCGTCGATCAGGTCGGGCAGGTCGGTGCCGGTGGTGCCTTCGGCCCACAGCTCGACCGCCGCGCGCATGGCCGTGCCCGCGGCGCCGGCCAGCAGGTGGGGGTACAGATCGCGCTCGGCGTCGGTCCCGGTGCGGGCCGCGACGATCTCGGCGATCTCGCGCTGCATCTCCCCGATGCCGCACAGCTGCTGCCCCATGAGCGCGGGATTGTCCTTGACCACCCGCAGCAGCGCGATGGTCTCGGCCCGCGTCTCGGGCGGCAGCATGATGCCGACCAGCACGGCGCGCAGGGAATCCCAGACCGGCTCGCCCGCCGGGCGGGCCCGCAGGCCGTCGATCACGGCCTGCGCGCCCTCGGTCAGGGTCGCGACGATCGCCTCTTCCTTGCCGGGGAAGTAGTTGTGGAAGGTCCGGGGCGACACTCCGGCGGCCGCCGCGATGCCCTCCACCGTGACCCTCTCGACGCCGTGCTCCACGGCCAGGCGCATGGCGGCGAGCCGCAGCGCCTCGCGTGTCGCGGCCTTCTTGCGTTCGCGCAGGCCCATCTCGACGGTCATACCACCACGGTAGGCCAAACTTGCGCGTTCAGCAAAGTTTCAGAGGCTGTCAGTTTGCGTGATCTGAATCATAGTGCGTCCGGCAGTGGCAGTCCCACGTAGTTCTCGGCGAGGGACGTGGCCGCCGCCCGGGACGACGCCACGTATTCCAGGTGCGAACGTTGCAGGCGCCGTGCGAAGTCGTCCGCGGCCGGGTCGGCGTGCAGGAGCGTGGTCATCCAGTACGAGAAGTGCTCGGCCCGCCAGACCCGCGCGAGACAGGTCGCGGAGTAGGCGTCCAGAAGCGTCTCGGAGCCGCCCGCGTAGCGCTCGGCCAGCGCGTTCGCCAGGACGGTGACGTCGGAGACCGCGAGGTTGAGGCCCTTGGCGCCGGTGGGCGGCACGATGTGCGCGGCGTCGCCCGCCAGGAAGAGCCGGTCGTGCCGCATCGGCTCGGCGACGAAGCTGCGCATCGGGGTGATCGCCTTGTCGGTGATCGGGCCCTCGCGCAGTTGCCAGCCGTCGCTCGTGGCGAAGCGGGCGGCGAGCTCGGTCCAGACGCGCTCGTCGGGCCAGGCGTTCAGGTCCTCGTCCGGCGCCACCTGGAGATAGAGCCGGCTCACCTGGGGCGAGCGGAGGCTGTGCAGGGCGAAGCCGCGCTCGTGGTGGGCGTAGATCAGCTCCTCGGTGGACGGCGCGACGTCGGCGAGCACGCCGAGCCAGGCGAACGGGTAGTCGCGCGAGAACGTCCGGACGCCCGGCACCGCCGCCCGGCCGACGCCGTGGAAGCCGTCGCAGCCGGCGACGTAGTCGCAGCCGAGGGTGTGCACCGCGCCCTCGTGCCGGTAGGTCACGCTCGGCGCGGCGGGGTCGATGCCGAGCACCTCGGCCTCGAACCGCACGTCGCCCCCGTCGGCCAGGCGGCGCGCGACCAGGTCCTTGACGATCTCGGTCTGCGCGTAGACGGTCACCGTGCGGCCGGTCAGCTCGGTCAGCGGTATGCGGTGGCCCGCGCCCGCGAACCGCAGCTCCAGCCCGTGGTGGACGAGCCCTTCCCGGTCGAGCCGCTCCCCCACGCCGCTGTCGCGGAGCACGTCGGTGGTGCCCTGCTCCAGCATCCCGGCGCGCTGGCGCTGCTCGACGTAGGCCCTGCCGCGGCTCTCCAGCACCACCGAGTCGATGCCCTGCCGGTGCAGCAGGTGCGAGAGCAGCAGTCCCGCGGGGCCGCCTCCCACGATCGCGACCTGGGTACGCATGGCGCCTCCTCGTTCGTTCCCTGCGATCCTGGCGTGCGCACCCGCTGCGTCAAGGGCCGGATTTCCGTTCAGCGGAAGCGCCGCCCGGTCGTCCCGCGGGCCCGCCGCGCCAGTGCGCGACCAGGTCGCGCGACAGGGCGCGGGCGGCGGTCGTGAGGGGCGGCAGCAGCCGCCGGACGTCGGCGCTGCGCGTGCGCGTCACGAGCGACAGGGCCGCCACCACGGTGCCGTCGCCGTCCCTGACCGGGGCCGCCACCGAGGCGGCACCGAGGGTCATCTCGTCGCGGGTGACGGCGTAGCCGTTGCGGCGGACCCGGGCCAGGCAGTCACGCAGCTCCTGCGGATCGGTGATCGTGCGGGCGGCGTGCCGCGACAGCCCGCCGGCGAGGACGTCGTCCAGGACCGCGTCCGGCGCGTACGCGAGCAGGACCTTGCCGACTCCGGTGGCGTGCAGCGGCAACGCGGCGCCGACCTGGGTGACGACGGGCACCGATCTGATCCCGCGCAGCCGTTCGACGAAGAGCGCCTTGCCGTCGCGCAGCACCGCGAGCTGGACGTTGTCGTGGGTGGCCTCGTACAGGTCCTCCATGTGCGGCAGCGCCAGCTCGCGCAGGCCCGTCACGGCGGGCGCCTGGCTGCCGATGCGCCACAGGCGGGTGCCGATCCGGTACGTGCCGTCCGGGACCCGTTCGAGGAAGCCGCCCGCGACCAGCTCCCCGACCAGGCGATGGCCGGTCGCGAGCGGCAGCCCGGCACGGCGGCAGATCTCGCTCAGGCTGAGGCGGACGTCCCCGGCCGCGAAGGCGTCCAGGATCGCCATGACCTTGGCCGCGACGCTCCTCAACCCGTGCTCATTCCGTGCCCGGCTCGGGTTCGGCCAGGATCCGCTGGGCCACCGCGAACGCCGCGTTGGCGGCGGGCACACCGCAATAGACGGCGGTCTGGAGCAGGACCTCCTTGATCTCCTCCGGGGTCAGCCCGTTGCGGAGCGCCGCGCGGACGTGCAGGGCGAGCTCCTCCAGCTGGCCCCGCGCCACCAGGGCGGTGAGGGTGACGCAGCTGCGGGTCCGGCGGTCGAGGCCGGGCCGGGTCCAGATCTCACCCCACGCGTAACGGGTGATCAGGTCCTGGAAGTCCGCGGTGAAGCCGGTGGTGTGCGCCACCGCCCGGTCGACATGGGCGTCGCCGAGCACCGCGCGCCGCGTCCGCATGCCCTCGGCGTGCCGCTCCTCGTCGTTCATGCGGGCAGTCCCTTCCATGTACGGTCCAGCTGGGCGGTGACGGCGCGGGTGACGGGTTCCGGCCGTTCGGCGTTGGCGAGGTGGCCGGCGCCGTCGATCACGACCAGCTCGGCGCCCGGAATCCCGGCGGCGAGCGTCTCGGCGTGGCCCGCGGGCGGGGTGGCCACATCCCGCGCGCCCGCGATCACCAGGGTCGGCGCGGTGATCCCGCCGAGCCGGTCCGTCGCGTCGAAGCGGGCGAGCGCCTCGCAGCAGGCGGCGTAACCCTCCGCGTCGGTGGCGCGGAGCATCTCGACGTAGGGTCCGGCGCCGGTGAAGCCGGGCGTGAACCAGCGCGCCGCGGCCGTCTCGGCCAGCGGTCCGGTGCCGTCCCCGCGTACGCGCCGGGCTCGTTCGTGCCACGCCTCCGGCGGCCCGAAGCTGGGCGACGTGCAGCACAGGATCAGGCTCGCGACACGGTCGGGCGCGCGGAGGGCCAGAGCCGTGCCGACCGCTCCGCCGAGTGAGACGCCCGCGTAGGCGAACCGCTCGGTCTCCAGCCGGCCGAGCAGCCGCACGATCTCGTCCGCGATGCCCTCGACGGTGACGGGACCGGCCGGCGGTGATGACCCGCCGTGGCCGGGCAGGTCGTACCGGAGCACCCGCCAGCGCGAGGCGAGGGCGGGCACCTGCGGATCCCACAGCCGCGTGCTGGTGCCCAGCGACGGGCCGAGCACGACGAGCGGAGCGTCCTCCGGGCCGTCGAGGCGGTGGTGAAGGGCCGTCACCGCAGGCTCCTGCGATACGCCGCGAGCACCCGGTCGACCAGCTCCGTGGCGGCTCCGGTCGCGGGTTCGGCGCGGGGATCGGCGTCGGAGCCGCCGCCGAGGACCGCCAGGAGGCCGTCCAGGTTGGCCCGCATCCGCTCGGGAAAGACCTCCAGCCCGTCGAGCAGCTCGGCCATGGTCGCCGCGGCGCCGCCGGTCAGCCGGAGGCACTCGCGCAAGGGCTGCCATTCGGCGTGCCACTCCCCGGCGGGCCGCTCCAGCGGCGCGGCCTGCGCGGCGAGCACGACCTGGGTGCAGGCGGGCACCTGAAGGGCGGCGGACCGGACCATCGCGGCGAGCGCGGGGTTGCGTTTGTGCGGCATCGCCGACGAACCACCGCGTCCGGGCGCCGCGGGCTCGGCGAGCTCGTCGATCTCGCTCTGCGCGAGCAGCACGACATCTGTCGCGATCTTGCCCAGGCCTCCGGTGACGAAGGCGAGCGCCGCCGCGAGCTCGGCCACCGGGGTACGCCGCGTGTGCCACGGCAGCATCGGCTGGGCGAGCCCGGTCTCCGCCGCGAACGCGCCGACCAGCTCCACGGCGCGTTCCCCGAAGGCGTCGAGCGTCCCCGCCGCTCCGCCGAGCTGGACGGGCAGCAGTACCGACGCGAGCCGGTCGCGCGACTCCAGGACACCGGCCAGCCAGCCGGCCGCCTTGAGCCCGAACGTCGTCGGGAGCGCCTGGCGCCCGAGGGTACGGCCCGCCATCGGGGTGCCGCGGTGCCGTTCGGCGAGCACGGCCAGCAGGGCGAGCACGCGGTCGAGGTCGGCGAGCAGGATCGTCCGGGTCCGGGAGGCGACGAGCATCGCGGCGGTGTCGACCATGTCCTGACTGGTGGCGCCATGGTGGACGTGCTCGGCCGCCGCCCCCGCCAGGCGCCGGAGATCGGCGACCAGCGGCACCACCGGGTTGCCCGCGCCCCGGGCGCGGCGGGCGAGCTCGACCAGGTCGATCCCGTCCCCCCGGGCCGCCCGTTCGATGGCCGAGGCCGCTTCCGGCGGCACGATGCCCAGCCGTGCCTGGGCCCGCGACAGCGCCGCCTCGGCGTCGAGCAGGGCGCGCAGCCACGCACGATCGCCGGTCGCCGCCTCGGCGGCGGTCCCGGCGCGGACCGGCGACAGCAGCCCGGCATCGGGCTGCCCGTGCTCCCGCGCACCTCGCCGCCCGTGCCGCTCGGCGCCCTGACCGTCAGAACCCAAGGAAGACCGTCTCCCGTTCGCCTTGAAGATGGATGTCGAAACGGTAGGCCCCGCCGGCCTCCCGTACTGCGATCAGGGTGTCACGACGCGCCGCGGGCACCTCGGCCAGGAGCGGGTCGCCCTCGTGGTCGTCTTCGGGGAAGTAGAGCCGGGTGAAGACGGGCTTGAGCAGGCCCCGCGCGAAGACCAGGACGGAGAGGTAGGGGGCGCCCGCGCCGACCCGCCCGGGCTTGACCGTCGAGAACCAGTAGCTCCCGTCCGCACCGGTCGGGCACCGCCCGAAGCCGGAGAAGGCCCCCGCCGCACGCCGCAGCCCGCCGGGCCGCCGCGCGATCCTCCCGGCCTCGTCGGCCTGCCAGATCTCCACCAGCGCGTCCGGGACCGGATCACCGGCCCCGTCGAACACCCGGCCGTGCACGCGGACCGCGCCGCGCCGTCCGGCGGGGACGAGCTCCGGCCCGCCGTCGTAGGGCAGCGCGTGTCCGAAGAACGGGCCCACGGTCTGCGAAGGGGTCGTCATCACTCCTCCACCGGGGTGTCGCCGAGCACGATGTCCCACTGGTAGCCGAGGGCCCATTCCGGCTCGGTCGTGTCCAGGTCGAAACGGGCGATCAGGAGCTCGCGCGACCGCGCGTCGGGGATGGACTGGAAGATCGGATCGTAGGCGAACAGCGGATCGCCCGGGAAGTACATCTGGGTGACCAGGCGCTGGGTGAACGCGGTGCCGAACACCGAGAAGTGGATGTGCGCCGGCCGCCAGGCGTTGTGGTGGTTGCGCCAGGGATAGGCGCCCGGCTTGATGCTGGCGAACCGGTAGCGGCCCGCCGCGTCGGTGAGGCACCGGCCCGCGCCGGTGAAGTTGGGGTCGAGCGGCGCCGGGTGGTCGTCGCGCGCGTGGGCGTAGCGCCCGGCGGCGTTTGCCTGCCAGACCTCGACGAGCGCACCGGGGACCGGGCGGCCTCGGGCGTCCAGGACCCGGCCGGTCACGATGATCCGTTCGCCGAGCGGCTCGCCCGGCGCCTGCCGGGTGAGGTCGGCGTCCAGCGCCCCCAGCTCGGCGTCGCCGAACACGGGCGCGGTCAGCTCGACGCTGTCGGGCCCGAGCCTCGGCATGACGGGCTCCCGGCCGGGCGCGCGCAGCACGGTGCTGGCGTAGTCGGGGTGCAGGTACGGGGGGTGGGTCATGCCGGCTCCAGAACTGACGGCCCGGTGCGGGCGCGGAGCTCCTCGGCCGTCACGCCCGGCGCGGTCTCGACCAGGACGAGCCCGTCGCCGGTCACGTCCAGGACGCCCAGGTCGGTGATGACCCGGTCGACGCAGCGGGCGCCGGTCAGCGGCAGCGAGCACTCCTCAACGATCTTCGCGGCGCCGTCCCGGGTGGTGTGCTCCATCACGACGATCACCTTGCGGGTGCCGTGGACGAGGTCCATCGCGCCGCCCATCCCTTTGATCATCTTGCCCGGCACCGACCAGTTGGCCAGGTCACCGCGAGCCGAGACCTGCATGGCCCCGAGCACCGCGATGTCGATGTGACCGCCGCGGATCATGCCGAACGACAGCGCCGAGTCGAAGGCCGCGGCGCCGGGCGACAGCGTCACGGTCTCCTTGCCCGCGTTGATCAGATCGGGGTCGACGTCGTCCTCGGCAGGGTAGGGCCCCACGCCGAGCACCCCGTTCTCGGCGTGCAGCACCACGTGCCGCCCCGCGGGGATGAGGCCGGGGATCAGGGTGGGAAGGCCGATGCCGAGGTTGACGTAGGACCCGTCCGGCAGTTCGGCGGCCGCCCGCGCGGCGATCTCGTTCCTGGACCAGGGCATCAGGCGCCCGCCTTCCGCCGCGCCGGAGACGCCGACGACGCCGACGTCGCCGATGTCGTCCGCCGTTCGATCGGCTTGTCGGCGGCCTGCTCGGCGGTCAGCGCCACCACGCGCTGCACGAACACGCCGGGCAGGTGAACGGCGTCCGGGTCGAGCTCGCCGGGCTCGACCAGCTCTTCCACCTCGGCCAGGGTGACGCGGCCCGCGGTGGCGCACAGCGGGTTGAAGTTGCGGGCGGCCCTGGCGAACACGAGGTTGCCGTGCCGGTCGCCCTTCGCCGCGCGGACCAGGGCGAAGTCGGTCGTGATCGCTTCTTCGAGCACGTACGACCGCCCGCCGAACTCCCGTACCTCCTTGGCGGGAGAGGCGATCGCCACGGCGCCGTCCGCCCCGTAGCGCCACGGCAGCCCGCCCTCCGCGACGAGCGTGCCGACGCCCGCCGGCGTGTAGAACGCCGGGATGCCCGCGCCGCCCGCCCGCAGCCGCTCCGCGAGCGTGCCCTGCGGCATCAGCTCGACCTCCAGCTCGCCGGCCAGATACTGGCGGGCGAACTCCTTGTTGTCGCCGACGTAGGAGCCCATCGCGCGGGCGATCCGCCCCGCCGCGAGCAGCTGCCCGAGTCCCCTGCCGTCCAGCCCGCAGTTGTTGGAGACCACCCGCAGGTCACCGGCCCCCTGCTCGTACAGCGCGCGGATCAGTACCGCGGGCACGCCGCAGAGCCCGAAGCCCCCGACCGCCAGCGACGACCCGTCGGCGATGTCGGCGACCGCGTCGGCCGCCGATGCCACGACCTTGTCCATGCCCTCACCCTCGCAGGGGTCGCGGCCGGTGACAGGCCGAGGCTTCCGCTCAGCGGAAACCCGGACCCGCGACCCGAGGACGTCAGCCGGCGGGGGCGGGGGCAGGCTCTCCGTGCACCAGCGGCAGGCCGAACAGGGCGAACAACGAGAGATCGAAGAAGACGCCGACGTGCGCGACGGCGCCCTCGGTGTTGATGCTGAGCACCTGCAGCTGGAACGCGCGGTGCACGCCGTCGTCGTCGCGCTTGTACATGCCGAAGGCGGGCTGGCCGTTGGCCGACGTCGGCACCATGATGATGTCGCCGGGCCCGGGGCGGCACTGGACCCGGATGAGCCGCCCGATCGCCTCGGCACCCACGAACCACTCGGGGAACGGCGGCATCTCCCAGGCCGCGTCCTGCTTGAAGAGCTTGATCAGACCCTCGATGTCGGCCTTCTCGAAGGCGGCGGCGTAGCGTTCGAGCAGGTCGCGCTGCTCGGGCTCGGTGGGCTCGGCGAGGGCGTCCTGGTCGGGCGCCGCCTGCTCCAGCTGCGCACGGGCCCGCTGGAGCGCGCTGTTGATCGCCGCCGTGGAGGTGTCGAGCAGCTCGGCCACCTCGGCGGCCTTCCACTTGAGCACGTCGCGCAGGATGAGCACCACGCGCTGCTTGGCGGGCAGGTGCTGGAGCGCGGCGATGAACGCCAGGCGGGTGCTCTCGCGGGAGGTGACGATCGAGGCCGGGTCGACCGCCTCGGAGCCGAACACGCCGTCGGGCGCGGGCTCCAGCCACGGCACGTCGTCGAGGGCGACGACGGGGCGCTCGGGGTCGTCGCTCGGGGCGCCGAGCCCGGAGGGCATGGGCCGCCGGCCGCGCTGGTCGATCGCGGTCAGGCAGACGTTGGTGGCGATCCGGTAGAGCCAGGTGCGCAGGGACGAGCGTCCCTCGAAGCTGTCCTGGGCCTTCCACGCCCGGATGTAGGTCTCCTGGACCAGGTCCTCCGCGTCGTGGATGGACCCGAGCATGCGGTAGCAGTGCGCCAGCAGCTCCCGCCGGTAGGCGTCGGCTTGGCTCTGGAAGTCCGGGTCGACGGTGGTGTCAGCCATGATCGTGATCCTCACGCGCGGCACGAAGGTCGTTGTCGTCGGTCCGACGGTACGCGGCACCCCTGACAGGATGTGGGCGAAACGGTACCACCCCCAGCTGACCAGGCATTTCCCGGCAAACGATGAGTTTTGGCGCACCCCGCGGTCCATATCCGTGAACGCACCGAGAACCATGCTGACGACGGAGTGGACATGACTGACACCGGGACACGGCGAGCCGGACGGCGGGAGTGGGTCGGCCTGGCCGTGCTGACACTGCCCACCCTGCTGCTCTCCCTCGACATGAGCGTGCTCTACCTCGCGCTCCCCCACCTGAGCGAGGACCTGGGGGCGACCGCCACCCAGCAACTCTGGATCATGGACGTGTACGGCTTCATGATCGCCGGGTTGCTGGTCACGATGGGCACGCTGGGCGACCGGATCGGCCGGCGCAGGCTGCTGCTGATCGGCGCCACCGCGTTCGGGCTGGCCTCGGTCGCCGCCGCCTACTCCACCAGCCCGGAGATGCTGATCGTCACCAGGGCGGTGCTCGGCGTCGCCGGTGCCACCCTGATGCCGTCGACGCTGGCGCTCATCAGCACGATGTTCACCGATCCGCGGCAGCGCGGCCGGGCGATCGCGGTCTGGATGAGCGCCTTCATGGGCGGCGTCGCGCTCGGCCCGGTGGTCGGCGGCGCACTGCTGGAGCACTTCTGGTGGGGCGGCGCGTTCCTGCTCGGCGTCCCTGTGATGCTGCTGCTGCTCGCGACGGGCCCGGCCCTGCTGCCGGAGTACCGCGCCGAGCGGCCCGGACGGCTGGACCCGCTGAGCGTGGTGTTGTCGCTGGCCGCGATCCTGCCCGTCGTGTACGGCCTCAAGGAGATCGCCAAGAGCGGCTGGGAGCCGCTGCCGGTCACCACGGTGGTCGTCGGCGCCGCGTTCGGCGTGCTGTTCACCCGGCGTCAGCGGCGCCTGACCGACCCGCTCCTGGACCTGAGCCTGTTCACCAACCGGACGTTCAGCTCGGCGCTGGTGATCTGGCTGCTGTTCGGCCTGATCCAGGGCGGCAGCTACCTCTTCTTCGCGCTGCACCTCCAGGTGGTGGCGGGCCTTTCGCCCATGGAGGCCGGACTGTGGCTGCTGCCGTCGTCGCTGGCGATGGTGGCGGGCTCGCAGGCGGCCCCGGCGCTGGCACAGCGTTTCCGGCCCGGCTCCGTCATCGCCGGCGGGCTGCTGCTGACGGCGCTCGGGTACGCGGTGCTGACCGGTGTCGACTCCGGCGGCGGCGTCGCCGTCCTGGTGACCGGCCTGGTCATCGCCCTGCTCGGCGTCGGCGTGGCGGCGGCCCTCGGCACCGACCTGATCCTCGGCGTGGTCCCGCCCGCCAAGGCGGGGTCGGCCTCGGCGCTGTCGGAGACCAGCGCCGAGCTGGGCATCGCACTGGGCGTGGCCACGCTGGGCAGCCTCGGCACGGCCGTCTACCGCGACCGGCTGACCGACGCGCTTCCCGGCGGCCTGCCCGACGAGGCGGTGCGGACGGCGACCGAGGGCATCACCGGAGCCGCCGCCGCGGCCGGCGCCCTGCCCGCCGGTCAGGCCGGCCAGCTGATCGCCGTCGCCCGCGACGCGTTCACCACGGGCCTGACCACGCTGGCCGCGCTCAGCGCCGTGCTGTTCGCCGGGCTGGCCGTGCTGGCGTTCGTCACGCTGCGGCACGTCCGCCCGGGCTCAGAAGGCGAAGCCGCCGGGACGCCCGTTGCGGTCGGCGAGGAGCCCGGCGAGGGTGGCCACGGCGATCTCGGCGGGGGTACGGGATCCGATGTTGAGCCCGATGGGACGGTGCACCCGCGCGATGTCGGCGGCGCAGACCCCGAGGGCGGTCAGGGCCGCAACGTGCGGGGCGGGGCGCCGGGGGTTGCCCATGACCCTGATCCAGCGGACCTGACGGGCGAGCGCGTCCCGCAGTACTAGCCCGAGCTCCTCGCGATGGTGGTCGGTGACCACCATCGCCCGCCGGCCGCCCGTGCCCGACCGGCCGCCGGAAACACTTCCCTCCGGGCGCGGTTGCCTGCACCCTGGATTCCACAACCCCGGCAGGCACGCTCTGGAGGGACAGTGATCGTGAGACCGGAGGGCGGCCCGCGGGTTGTCGTGGGGGTCGACGACTCGGCGGGCGCACGCTGCGCACTCGCCTGGGCGATCGGCGAGGCCCGCATCCGGGGGCTGCCGCTGCTGGTCGTCCACGCCGCGCCGCTGCCCGCCCACGTCGCGGCGGCCGGTCAGCTCGGCTGCGTGACCGAGGCGCTGCAGAGCGCGGGCGAGCAGCTGATCGCCCAGTTGCTCGGCGAGGTGGCCGACGGCCGCCCCGCCGGCGTCGAGACGGCGACGCTGCCGGTCGTCGGAGAGCCGGGCGCGACCCTGGTGCGGCTCGCCCGCGGCGACGACATCCTGGTCGTGGGCCGCGGCGAGCGGCCCCCGCTGTCGCGGCTGCTGCGCCCGTCGGTGCGCCTGCACTGCGCGCGCCGCACCCGCGCCACCTTCGTCTGCGTCCGGCCGCCCGCCGTCCAGTCGGTCATCGAGCAGCTCTCGGACGGCACGCGACCGCAGGACCGGTTCGGGATCCGCAGGCTGGGCCAGCGGCTGTGGGGATCGGACTCCGGCACGGTCAACGGCGCCACGGATCGCTGAGCGCCCGGCGCCGCGCACCCGGCGGTGAGCGCCGTGCCGCCGCTGTGCGACGGTGGAGCATGCGCAAGTACGTGATCTTCGGCGTCCAGGGCAGCGGCAAGGGCACCCAGGCCAAGCTGCTGTCCAGGGACCTCGACCTGGTGCACATCAGCGTCGGCGACATCTTCCGCTGGCATGTGCAGAACCACACCAAGCTCGGCGCCCAGGTACGGCGGATCATGGCGGCGGGCGAGCTCGTCGGCGACGACCTCGCCGAGGGCGTCGTCCGCGAGCGCCTCGACCTGCACGACTGGAACTACGGGTTCGTCATCGACGGTTTCCCGCGCAACGCCCGGCAGGCGGAGTTCTTCCTGGAGAGCTACGACATCGACTCGGTCATCCACCTCGACCTGCCCGACGGCGAGGTCCGCCGCCGCGTCCTGGCGCGGCGCCTGTGCGCGCGGTGCGGCATGGACTACAACCTGATCGCCCACCGGCCCGAGGAGGAGGGACGGTGCGACGTGTGCGGCGGCGAGCTGGTCGCGCGGGAGGACGACACCGAGGAGGCCCTGGCCGAGCGCCTGCGCATCTACCACGAGAAGACCGACCCGGTGCTGGCCCTCTTCCGGCGCAAGGAGTTCGTGGTGAGCGTGGACGCCCGGGCCGACATCGGCACGGTCCAGAAGAACCTGCGTGAGCGGCTCGCCCTTCCCGCGCCACGAGTCTCGGAGCCGTGAGGCGGCGCGGGAAGGTGAAGGCCGGATGAGCTAGCGGGACGCCTGCACCTCCAGCCGGTAGTAGCGGGGCAGGTCGTCCCACGGATTGGGCCCGTCCCGGTCGGTGACGTAGGCCCCGGCGTTGTGCCGACGCGCCCTCGCCAGCACTTCGCATAGGGCGTGCCGTGGCGTCGCGTACACGAGGTGGCAGAAACGCCCGGCGTCGGCTTTCGTCGCCCACTCCGGCGCACGCAGGCTCCGGTACGTGCTCCACGGGCCCTCGAACGTGACGAGCAGATCGGCCAGGCCCGCGTAGCGCGGGTCGGGGTGCACGCCGTGGTTGAAGACGACGAACTCCGCTCCTTCCGCACGCACCGCGTCCACGACGCGGGCGTAGTGGCCGAGTTGGCGGTGCCCGGCGGCCACCTGGTCGAGGAAGACCCGCCGGACGCCGTACCAGTCGCGGTGACGCCGCATGTCGGCCGCCACGTCGCCGGGTGACCGCAGCCCGTAGGCGGTGTCGACGTAGCCGGCGAGGGTGATGCCCGCCGACCGGGCCCGCGCGGCCACGGCGGCGAAGTCGGCGTCGGGGACGACGCCCGGCCCGTCGGCGACGTTGAGGACGGCCAGGTGCGGGCAGGTGTCGGCGAGTGCGGACCAGGCGTCGGCGGCGGGCGGGAAGTACGCGGGAACCACGATCAGACCGGACATCCCACCTCGTTCCAGAGATCCCGCATGGAGGCGTCGAGCCCGATGGCGGGCGTCCAGCCGAGGGCCCAGCGGATCGCGCCGATGTCGGCCCGCTGCCACGCCACGCCGCTGGACCGGCCCGGGTTCGCCCCGGGAGCGGTCTCGGTGACGCGTGCGGACGAGCCCGCGGCACGGATCAGCGACCCCACCAGTTCGCGCAGTTGCGTCGCCCGGCCGCTGCCGACGTTCAGCACGGCGGGCGGCGGGGCGGGCGCCCGCACCGCGGCCAGCACGGCGGCGGCGACGTCGCGCACGTCCACGAGGTCGCGGTAGGCGTCGAGCGAGCCGAGCCGGACGGTCCCGTCCGTGCCCGCCGTGCGGCGCAGCTCGGCGGCGAGCCGCCCCGCCAGCGTGGTCGCCGGGGCCCCGGGCCCGACCGGGTTGAAGACCCGCAGCACCACGGCGTCCAGGCCGCTCGCGGCGGCGGCCCGGACGAGCTCGGTGCCGGCGAGCTTGGTGACGCCGTAGGCGGCCAGCGGCCGGGGCGGTGCCGTCTCCGCGACCGGAACGCCCCGGACGACCTCCCCGTACTCGGCGGCCGAGCCGAGGTGCACCAGCCGGAACGGGTGTCCGCAGGCCGCCGCCGCACGGACCAGGTGCGCGACGGCGACGACGTTGCCGCCCACCATCGTGCCCACGTCCCCCGCGGTGGCGCCCGCGCAGTTCACGACGGCGTCCGGGGCCGTCGCGCGGATCGCGGTGGCCACGGGCTCCCATCCGGCCGCGAGGTCGAGCCGCAGCCCGCCCGGCCGGGGCGCGCGTGACGCCTCGGCGACCTCGATGCCGAACTGGGCGGCGCGTTCCCGCACGTGCCGCCCGATGAAGCCGTTCGCGCCGATGAGCAGGATCCTGGTCATCGCGTCACCTCGTCGAGCAGGACGGGACGCAGGGCGCTGAACTCGGCGTTGGCGCGGTCGTAGTCGTCGGGGCGTCCGATGTCGAGCCAGTAGCCGTCGAAACGGAACTCCTGCGGGAGGTCGCCCGCCGCGAGCAGATCCAGCACCAGCTCGTCGAAGCCCAGCGGCAGTCCGGGCTCGTAGCGGGCCAGCGTCCGCCGGGAGAGCCCGTACACGCCCATGCTGACCCGGTAGTCCAGCGTGGGCTTCTCCGCGAACTCCACGACCTGTCCCTCGTGCGTGGTCAGGACGCCGAAGTCGATGCTGACCTGCCGCGCGTACGTGGCGACCGTCAGCGGCGGCCGGGTGGCGGCGTGGCGGCGCAGCAGGTCGGCGTAGTCGAGGTCGGTGAGGACGTCGCCGTTCATCACCAGGAAGTCCGGCGGCAGCCGGTCCTTGATCGTGAGGAGCGGGCCGATCGTGCCCAGCGGCGACTCCTCGACGGCGTAGTCGATGCGCAGGCCCCAGCGCTCGCCGTCGCCGACGTACGAGCGGATCAGATGGCCGAGGTGCCCGATCGCCAGGGTCACGGTACGGAAGCCGCGCCGGGCGAGCTGGTGGAGCAGGATCTCCAGGATGGAGTACTCGTCCCCGATGGGGACCAGCGGTTTGGGCAGGGTCGAGGTGTACGGCCGCAGCCGCACGCCCTTGCCGCCCGCGAGAACGACCGCGTGCATGGCGCTCCCCCTCAGACCTGGTAGGCGCCCGGCTTGTACCGGGCGAGGTTGGCGGGGTCGAGGAACCACTCGATCGTCGCCTTCAGCCCGTCGGCCCGCGTGTGCCGGGGCCGCCAGCCCGTCGCGCGCCGCAGCCGCCCGTCGTCGCAGAGCAGGCGCATCACCTCCGAGTCCGGTGGCCGGCGGCGGATCTCCTCGCCGCGGAACTCCACCCGCGCGCCCATCAGCCCGGCGATCTCGTCGGCCAGGGCGCCCATGGAGATCTCCGTGCCGGAGCCGGCGTTGAGGACCCGGCCGGTGACGGCCTCCTCGGGCGCGGTGCCGACGCTGACGAAGGCGGCGGCGGTGTCCTTGACGAACGTGAGGTCGCGGGTGGGCTCCAGCGCCCCGACCGAGACCACGGGCGAGCCCGCGGCGATCTGGCTGATCACGCTCGGGATGAAGGCGCGGGCCGACTGGCGCGGGCCGAAGGTGTTGAAGGGGCGCAGCGTCACGACCGGCGTGCCGAAGCTGGCGTGGAAGCTCTCCACCAGCTTGTCCGCCGCCGCCTTGGACGCCGCGTACGGCGACTGCGTCTGGAGCGGGTGGGTCTCGTCGATCGGCACCGTGCGCGCGGTGCCGTAGACTTCGCTCGTGGAGGTGTGCACCAGCCGTGACGCGCCCGTGAACCGGACGGCCTCCAGCATGTTCAGCGTCCCGATCACGTTGGTCTCGACATAGGAGCGCGGGGCCCGGTAGGAGTACGGAATCGCGATCAGGGCGGCCAGATGGTAGACGACCTCGGCGTTCCCGACCAGGTCGCGCGCGGACGCCGGGTCGCGCACGTCGCCGAGGATCACCTCGACCCGGTCCATGACGTCCCGGGGCAGCGTGTCCAGCCACCCCCAGCCGCCGAACGCGTTGTACTGGACCATGGCGCGCACACGATCGCCGCGTTCGACCAATGCCTCCACGAGGTGTGAGCCGATGAAACCTTCGGCTCCTGTCAGGGCGACCAGCCGTTCCATGGTGACCTGCCTTTCTGCGTGCGGGGTTGGGGTCTTCATCGATGGCATGTGACGTGGGACAGGGCGACGAGCGCGTAGCCGCCCAGGGCGGCGAAGAGCGTGCCGGAGGCCGCCGCCTCGACCACTCCGGGGCCGGCGTCGCCGACGAGACGGACGACGGACGCCTCGCCCGCGAGGGCGAGGGCGCAGCCGCCGAGCACGATCGAGACGCGGCCACATGACAGGAGGGTGAGGGCGACGAAGAACGCGCAGCCCAAGGCGAGGTGGCCACCGAGCACCCACATCGGCGCGGCCTCCACGGGCACACCGGCGAGCGCCGCCACGACGGCCAGGAGCAGGGCGAGGGAGAGGAGGTATCGAGTGACGGCCCGCGACAGCGCCACGCGGGCGCCGCGTGAGAACGCCGCGACGGTCACGTTCCGGTGCAGCAGGTCGTGCGTCGCCCGTCGGTAGCCGAACAGCGTCCATTCGGCGGCGCCCATGGACAACGACAGCGCGAGCACGGCGGCCGTCGTCGCGGTCGCCGAGGCGGGCCGTCCCGCGAGGTCGTTCAGCAGCGAGTGGCTCAGCAGCCCGCCCGCCAGCAGGCCGAACGCCGCGTGCGGCGCCGCCGCGGCCAGCTCCTGCCGGGTGACCACCGGCCGTCCGGGCGAACGCGCCGCACGGTCACGGCGGGTGCCGTGGAAGGCCAGGGCGACGGTGGCCCCGACCGTCGCCGTCCAGGCCCACCACACGGCCGGCGGCACCGGCAGGCCGCCGGACTCCCCCGTGGCCAGGTGCGCCAGGGTGGCCGTCACGCCGGGGCCGAAGGCCAGCAGGAGCCGCCCCTCCTCGCCGTTGACCAGCACCACCGTGGCGGCGAGCAGATAAAGGCACTGACCGGCGGCCAGCGCCGTCGCCGGTCCATCCGCCCCGAGCACGAGCCCGGACAGCGCCGTCAGCGACAACGTCGCCAAGGCGCCCGCGACGAGCCCGTACCGCATGACGCGGGCGGCGCCCGCCGCGTCCGCCTGCCCGGCCCGGACGTATCCCAGGTAGGCGACTCCCTGGCCGAGGGTCCAGGACGCCAGCAGCGAGACGATCAGGACGGGGGCGGCGCCGGGGCCGGTCAGCAGCGGTGTCGCGACCAGGTAGCAGAGGCCCGGCAGCCCGAACAGCAGGCCGCGCAGCAGATGCCGCCACGCCGTTCCCCGCCACGGGTTCGGGGCCGGTTCGACGGCCCGGGGACGCCGGTCGGCCTCGGCGAACAGCGTCTCGGCGAACGCGAAGACGTCGGAGTGCCCGGCGCGCCGGGCCGCCTCGTCGTTCATCCCGTCCGCCTCCAGGCCCGCCGCGACCTCCAGCGGATCGACGGCCTCGGCGCACAGGTCCTCCAGGCCGAGCGCGCCGGCCGGATCGCCTGTGGACGGGGTCGTGGCGCTCATGCGGACCTCGCCTCCCCCTCATGCCCGGCGGTGCGAAGCGCTCCGGCGGCGAGGTCCGCGTAGATGGAGCGGAACGAGTCGACGGCCCGGTCCACGGTGAACAGCTCCAGCGCGCGGAGGCGGGCGGCGTTGCCGAGCCTGCGCCGCGCCATCTCGTCGCGCAGCAGCGTGACGCAGGCGCGCGCCATGCGCTCCGGATCACGCGGCGGGACCACGATCCCGGTGTCGGCGACGGCCTCCCGGATGCCGCCGACGTCGGTGGCGACCGTCGGCCGCGCGCAGGTCATCGCCTCGATCAGGGTGTAGGGGAATCCCTCGCTGATGCTGGACAGGACGACGACGGTGCCCGCCGCGTAGGCGTCGCGGATGTCGTCGACCCGTCCCTCGAACGTGACGCGGCCGCCCACGCCGAGCTCGGCGGCCAAGGCCTCGCAGCGGTCGCGGTACTGCTCCGCGCCCGCCGGGGTGCCGCCGAACAGGCGCAGCCGGGCCTCGGGAACGTCGTCGACGACCAGGGCGAACGCGCGGATCAGCGTTTCCAGATCCTTGATCGGGTCGACCCGGCCCGCCCAGCTGATCGTGGGCACGGCGGGCTCGGTGCCCGCGACCGGGAAGTGCTCCGGGTCGACGCCGTTGTAGACGGTCTCGATGCGGTCCGGATGGGCGCCGCAGCGCTCCTCCCACCGCCGGTTGTAGCGGTTTCCCGGCGTGACCAGATCGGCGGCCCGGTAACCGGCGCCGCACAGCTGCCGCAGGAATCCCAGCATCGACGCCTTGACCGGCCACGAGTACGGCGAGCGCCGGTAGCCGATGTAGCGCTCGCGCAGATAGATGCCGTGCTCGGTCAGGCACAGCGGCGTGCCGTTGACCCATTTGGCGACCAGTCCCGGCAGGATCGCCACGCCGTTCGACACCGCGTGCGTGACCCCGCCGCCGTGCGCCGGTCTCAGCAGCGGCCGCAGCGAGTGCTCCAGCAGGTCGGCCGCCGTCAGCGCGTCATGCACCGTCGGCCTCACGCCGGTGCGTTCCGTCAGGCCGCCGGGCGCCGACCACGCGTCCATCAGCCAGCGCACCGGGCCCTCGCCGCGCAGTCCCGCCTGGAGGTTCTCGCGCTGCCCGAACGTGTGGAGAGCGCGCAGGACCGTCCCGAAGCGGTCGACGTCCTCGCCCGGCCCGAGGATCGCGTCCAGGAGGCTCCGGTACAGGGACTCGAACTCGCGCCCGGCACGCCGCCGGAGCGTCCGCGCCCGCGGCATCGGCCCCCAGAGAGGCAGCGACTCCGCGGTGACGTTGCCGGGCAGGTCCCACACGACCGGCTCGGCGCCGGTGGCGGTGAGCGCGAGGACGTGGAACGAGGTCCTGGGCATCCCGCGTACGAGCTGGTCGCACCACACGCTCACGCCCCCGTAGGAATGCGGATAGGTGCCCTCCGTGACAAGCGTGACGTCCATCCCGTCCCCCGTTCGAGCCGTGTCCACCCCGGACCGGTCGTCCCGTTCGCCGCCCGGGTCATCGCGTCCCGGCCGGGAGTGTGAGCGTGAGGTCGCGCGCCTGGAAGGCGGAGCGCTCGCCGGCGTAGGCCTCCCCGAAGGCGGTCCCGGCGGCGTTCACGGTTCCGTTCGGGACGGTGACCGGCACCTGTTTCCCGGACGGCGCGCGGACGACGAGCGTGCGGCCCTGTGTGTAGGCCGTGATCTCCCCTGCGCGCAGTGCCGCGCGCCAGGCCTCCTGCCGCTGGAGCACCGTGCCCAGTGCCGTCATGCGCGCGTTCACGACCGGCGCGGCGGCGGCGAACGTCGCCCTGTAGTCCCCGAGCACACGGTCGAGCAGCGGATAGAGCAGCCGGTCCTCGGCGATGTTGGACTGGTGGACGTAGTGCGGCCGCGGGTCGTTGCCGAGGACGTGGTACAGCGCGACGCGCGCGTCGATGGGGATGATGTGCGCGTCGTAGCCGGTCTCGGGATCGAGCGGGTCGATGCAGGTCGTGGCGGGGTTGTCCTCGCACAGCCCGCTGCCGCCGTCGGCCCGGGCCGTGTAGATCCAGTTGTACTCGTCGACCTCGTCCTCGCGCGTGGCGACGTTGAAGAACAGGCTCATCGGATGGCGCGGCAGCGTGCGCGCCGACCCGATCTGGCGCTGGGGCTCGCCGCGCGAGGCGTCCGAGGCCAGCCACCGGATCCCCGTCTCGGTCAGCGCCGGGGCCAGGGCGGGGTTGTCGGCGGGCTGCTGCGGAAGGATCCTCATGCCGGAGTGCTCGCCGGTGACCAGCTCGCCCGCGGGCACGCTGAGGCCCTTGCCGCGCGCCCAGGCGAGGTTCCTGGAGATCTCGTCGCGGATCTTGGCCTGGCTCGCGTACTCCGGCAGGCCGGTGACCGGGTCGGTCACACAGCGCCAGGGCGAGACGGTGAAGTCGCGTTCGCACCCGAGGTACTCGTGGCCGAACGTGTGGTTGAGCCAGCGGAAGCTCGCGCGCTGCGCCACGAAGGCGTCGGCGAGGGGGTCGGTGCCGTAGTCCTCGATCTGGTCCTCGTTGCCCTTGCCGTTGAACGCCATCTCGAGGCTGAACGAGCGGCTCCGTTGCCATTCGGCGGCGTACCGTACGTCGGCCGGGACCATGCGGATTCGGGGCAATACCGGCTCCTGCCGCGGGCAGTCGCTGCCCGGCGTGCAGTTGCGCTGGGCGTCCCAGCGGGCGTTCGGCAGGAAGATGTCGTCGACGTGCACCGAGAAGTAGTTGCGCTGGTAGCCGAGGTGCACGCCGCGGGTCAGCCACGTGATGAGGCCGTGGGCGAGGGCGCGGAAGTGCCACTGGTGCGCGTTGGCGGCGAACGTCAGCACCATCTCGGACCGGCCGCCTCTGGTGTGGACGCCCGCCAGCACGCCGGTGACGCCGTGGGCGGTGGTGGTGACGTACGGGACGAACGAGGTCCCCGCCGCCGGGTCGTCGGGCAGCGGGGCGGCGACGTAGCCGTAGCTCTCGTCGATGTCGGGATCGACGTCCTCGAACCGCACCGGACCGCGCAGGTACTGGTGGGCCCCCGCGAGGGCGGCCGGGGTGACCGCCGTCGTCACGCCGTCCAGCGGCCCGGAATAGCCGGGCGACGCCAGCCCGACGGCGGGCGACGGGTAGACGTAGGCGTCGAGCTGGCGGATGCCGAACCGCTTCTCGTACGCCACCAGCGCCTGGAACTCCGCGCTCCCGCCGAACGGATCGGCGTTGGGCAGGACGACCCCCTGGTACTTGGCCCGCGGCACGCCGCCCACCGTGTCGCTCAGGAACGCCGCGTCGATCACCGGGCGGCCGGGGTCGCGCAGATCGACCAGCCGGTACGGGACGCCCTCGGCCGCGAGCCGGTCAGCGATGGCCGAGATCGTCGCGTCGCCGTTCGTGACGACCAGGACCCGCAGGTCGACGCGCGGCTCGGCGGCCGTCGCGGCCGGGTGCGGCGGGAGGATCCAGGCCATGGCGGCCATCAGGGCGAGCAGGCCTCCGGCCGCCCTCCGGCGTACTCGCTGCACCCGTGCCTCCTCGCGCGATGACGGTCCCCCGGCACCGTTACCGACTGCCGCGTCACCGCCGCGAGCCGAAGGAAAGTTCCATGAGGAGAATGGGTGCGCCCGTCGCGCGAGTAAAGGGAATTGCGGGCCCGTCCTCGTCCGGGACCGGTCCTAGGACCGGTGATAACGCGTTTCAGTTACCGTCGAGTTCATTCCAGCGGAATGCCGCGTGCTCCCGGTCGTAGACGCCGAGCCGTTTGTAGATCTGATGGACGTGGTTCTTGACCGTCTTTTCGGCGATCACGAGCCGGGCGGCGATCTGGCGGTTGGTCAGCCCGGCGGCGACCAGGTCCATGATCTCGGCCTCGCGGGGCGTCAGCAGCGCCCGCCGTCCCGACACGGTGAGCTCCCCCTCGTGCAGGCCGCGCACGAGCGCGGTCATGACGGGCGGGGAGACGCAGGCCTCGCCCTCGGCCACGGCGCGCACGACGTCGACGAGCTCGCAGGGCTCGAAGTGCCCGTACAGCAGGCAGCCGTGCGCCCCGGCGGCCAGGACGCGGACCAGCGACCGCGGGCTCACGCCCGCCGACAGGACGATGACCCGGGTGCGCAGGTCGGCGTTGTGCAGCGCGGTCACACGCTCTCCCAGCGGCGGCCCGCCGAGCAGCACCACCTGGGGCCGGTGCCTGCGGACCCGGTCGACGAGGGCATGGTCTCCCGCATGGCCGCCGCCTCCCCCGGTGCCGCCTCCGCCTCCGCCGCTGTCTCCGCCTTCGTCCCCGTCTCCGTCGCCGACGACGACCAGGGCCGGGTGCGCGTTCTTCAGCGACGTGTGCAGGCCCAGCCGGATGACGGGATTCTCCTCGGCGATGAGCACCTTGACGGTCTGCCTGGCCGTACCGGTCACCGCATCGATCCTCTTGTCCGGTCGGAAGCGGGAACGCTCCGATGAGCAGGGTTCAACTGATCGTAGTTGATGTGGAGTCAAGGGCCTTCGGACCGAATTCGCCCGGCCGCACCGACATCGGGAAAGGCCCGCGGCTAAATGACGGCCGATTCATGTGCCTGTAATCCGTTAACGCATACGGCAACGGAGGTGTGATCTTCTTACTGACGCCTTGTCCGGATCGTGACCGGTCTAGGCCAGTCGGGTCCACGCGGCGGTCAGCGGGCGTTCTCCCAGTCCACCACCCGCAGCGCGAGGAACAGGTCGACCCGGTCGGGGAAGCGGCCGAGGTCGCGGCCGGTCAGCTCCTCGACCCGCCGCAGCCGGTAGCGGACGGTGTTGACGTGGACGTGCAGGTCCGCGGCGCAGCGCTGCCACGAGCCCGAGTGTGCGAGGAACGCCGCGAGGGTCTCCACCAGCCGGGCCTCGTGCTTGCCGTCGTACTCCTCCAGGCGGCCGATGAGCCCCTCGCGGAACCGCTGCCGTACGCCGCGCGGCATGGCGGCGATCAGCACGTCCACCGAGTCGACCTCGTCGCCGCTGGTGACGGCGACGGGGTCGGAGCCGAGCGCGGCGAGACGGCGGGCGTTGCGGGCCTCCTGCAACGCCTCGCGGGGACCCGACCGCGCGGCGGCCACGCCGCTGAGGCCCGCGGTGACGCGGCGGCCGGGGAGCGCGGCGCCGAGCAGGCGGGCGGCGGTGCGCAGCCGCCGCGCGGCGTCGCGGGCGTCGTCCTCGACCAGCGCGAAGGTCGCGCCGCCTCGGTCGGCGGCGGCGACGGCGACGCCGGTCCGGTGCCCGAACAGGTCCTCGATGAGGAACCTGGCGACGGCCGCCCCGTCCGGCCCGGTCACCGACACCGCCACCGCGATCGGCCGCCGCGTGAATCCGAGGTCCGCCAGCAGCTCGCCGGCCGCGCGGGCGGTGCGGTCGTCGTCGAGGACGCCGCGCACGAGCCGGTCTCCGAGCGCCCGGGTGGCGTTCGCCCGTTCGGCCTCCCGGGCGAGGTGCGCCCCCAGCGCGGCCGCGAGGTCCCCGGCCGGAACGGTCAGGTCGCGATCGTCCGGGTCGCGGACCGCCAGGAGGTACCCGGCGGGCGGCTTGGGCGCCGGGAGGAGCGGGCGGAGGGCGAAGCGCGAGCCGCCGATCGACACGGTCCGCGGCTCGCCGCCGGCGCGGTGGAAGCGGCGGGTGATGGCCTCGGCGCCCTGCGCGGGCAGCTCATCGGTGGCGGCCAGGGTCCGGCCGGTGGGACTGATGATCCAGCATGGGCGGTCCAGCTCCGCGGCGAGCAGGGCGAGCGGGGCGCTGAGCGCGCCGCTGGCGGCGACCGACGCCAGCAGCGCGCCCCGCCGGTCGCCCGCGTCGCGGGTGCTCTCGGCGGTGACCCAGCGGGTGAGGGTGGCGAACGAGACGTCGGCCGGCACCTCCAGCAGCGGCAGCCCGTGCCGCTCGCAGGCGGCGACCAGGTCCGGCGGGATCTCTCCGAGGGCCGCCGCTCCGGCCCCGAGCCCGACCGCGCCGCGGCGGGCGACGGCGGCCACGAACCGCTCGGAGTCGCCGGGCTCCCGCCGCCACATCAGCCCGGTGAGCACCAGTTCGCCGCCCGCCAGATAGCGGCTCGGATCGGGCAGGTCGGTGGTGAACACCCACCGCACGGTCCGGTCGGGAAGCTCGGCGCCGGTGAGCACGCGCAGTCCCAGGCCCTCGGCGCGGACCAGCCCGCGCAGCGTCGGCCGGGGCACCGCTATCCGCCCCCGGCCTCGTCCGGCTCCCCGGCCCCGTCCGGCCACCAGCGCTCGGCCGCCAGCCGGACGGCATCGATGATCTTCTCGTAGCCGGTGCACCGGCACAGGTTCCCGGCGAGGGCCTCCCGGATCTGCTCGTCCGTCGGCCGGTAGCCGCGCCGGACGAGGTCATGGGCCGCGACGACGAAGCCGGGCGTGCAGAATCCGCACTGCACCGCCCCCGCCTCGACGAACGCGCGCTGGACGAGGTCGAGCTCGCCGTCGTCCCCGAGGCCCTCGACGGTGACGACCTTCCGGCCGCGTGCCTGCCCGGCGGGCACCAGGCACGCGCAGGCGAGCACGCCGTCGAGATAGACGGTGCAGGAGCCGCACTCCCCCTGCTCGCACGCGTTCTTGCTGCCCGGCAGGCCGAAGCGCTCCCGCAGCACGAACAGCAGGCTCTCGTGGGCCGCCACCTCGTCGGCGCACCGCCGTTCTCCGTTCACATGGCATGACAGCCGCATCCGCGGTTCTCCTTTCCCAGTTCGGCCCACGCCCAGGTGAGGGTGCGGCGGGCGATCACGGCCAGCGCGTGGCGCCGGTAGGCGGCGGTGCCGCGGACGTCGTCGATCGGCACGGCGGCGGCCCCGACGTGCGCCCCGAACTTCTCGGTCAGCGACGCGGGCAGCGTCCGCCGCGACTCCCAGAACCCGCCCGCGGACAGTTCCCCGGCCAGGAAGCGCTCCGCGGACCCGGCGCGGCGCGGCGTGGGCGCCGCCGAGCCGATGCCGGTGCCGACCGTGCGGGCGTCCAGGTCGATGGCCACGGCGAACGAGCAGACGGCGATGACCATCGCGTTGCGGGTGCCGATCTTGGCGAACTGCTGCGGGCCCCGCGCGACCGGCACGCGCACGGCCGCGATCAGTTCGTCCGGTTCCAGGGCGTTGCGCTTGACGCCGGTGAAGAAGTCCTCGACCGGGATGGTCCGCGTGCCGCGCACGGACGCGGCCTCGACCGTCGCGCCGCCCGCCAGCAGGGGCGGGTGGGCGTCCCCGGCGGGCGAGGCCGAGCCCAGGTTGCCGCCGACCGAGCCGCGGTTGCGGATCTGCGGGGAGCCGATCGTGCGCGCCGCCATGGCGAGCCCGGGCAGCGGCCGTGCGAGCCCGCCGACGATCCGGGCGTACGGCTCGGCGGCGCCCAGCCGGATCGACCCGGCGTCGCGGTCCCAGCCGGTGAGCTCGGGGATCCGGGACAGGTCGAGGAGCGCGGGCGGCCGTGCGCGGTCGAAGTTGAGCTCGACCATGACGTCGGTGCCGCCGGCGACCGGCAGCGCCTCGGGCCGTTCCGCCCGCAGGGCCAGTGCCTCCGCCCAGCTCGTGGGCTGCAGGTGTTCCATGGGTCAGTCCTTTCCGAGCCGGGCGAGCAGCCGGGCGGCCCGGTCGCGCGCCGCGGCGCTCAGGTCGATCGGCTCGCCCTCGAAACCGGGGCCACGCGTGGCGTCCAGGCCCATCCGCGAGGTGGTCCCGTCCTCGCCCGAGGACGGGTCGAGCGGGCTGCCGGGCAGGCCGCCGACCACGAACAGGTCGCGGTGCGGCTGGAAGTGGGCCGCCAGCGCCCACAGGACGGCGGCGTCGTCGGTGACGTCCACGTCGTCGTCGACGGCGATCACGGTCTTGAGGTACGGGTCCCAGCCGAGCAGGCCCAGCATGACCTGGCGGGCCTGCCCGGCGCGTTTGCCCTTCAGCGCCACGTAGGCGTGGAAGTGCGTCCCGGAGTTGGGATAGTGCAGGGCCGTGACGTCGGGGAAGCGGGTGGTGAGCTGTTCGGCCATCTCCGACTCGCGCGGGACGCGGGCCAGGTTGAGGTGTTCGGCGGAGTTGCCCGCGACCACGTCCAGCAGGAGCGGGCCGTCCCGGCGGCAGATCGTCTCCACCCGCAGCACGTTATTGGTCGAGCGGTGCGACGAGTAGCCGGAGAACTCGCCGAACGGCCCTTCGGGGGCGTGGTCGTCCGGGTCGATGACGCCCTCGATGACGTAGTCGGCGGTGGCGGGCACCCGGATGCCGTGCCGGGGCGTGCGCACGACCTCCAGCGGCGCGCCGAACAGGCCGCCCGCGATGTCGCGCTCGTCGACCCCCGGGCCCACCCGGGCGGACGCCGCCAGCATGAACAGCGGATGGCCGCCGATCACCATCGCGACCGGCAGCGGCCTGCCGAGCTCGCGGGCCCGGTGCAGCAGCCGCCACAGGTCGCCGCGCGAGTGCAGGCTGAGCGCGAGCTCGCGGGTCGAGTGCGGCGTGGCGCGGTGGTAGCTGAGGTTGCCGGCGCCGCCGTCGGGATCCTCCGCGACGACGATCCCGCTGGTGATGTAGCGGCCGAGGTCGGACGCGAAGTGCCGGATCATCGGCACCGCGGCGAGGTCCGCCCGCTCCCCGGCGAGCACCTCGGCGAGCACCGGTCCGTCACCGGCCACCCGAGGCGGGCAGGCGCGCCGCGCCCCCGCCTGGTACGCGCCGTGCAGCCCCTCCGGGCCGGTGCCGAGCAACGCCGCGATCCGCCGCCGCGACGCGAAGACGTTGGTCACCAGCTCGACGCCGAGCCCGGCGATCCTGGGGCAGCGGATCAGCTGGTCGCGGCCCCGGGCGGCCAGCCCGAAGGCGAGCGCGCTCACGTCCTCGCCGCCCGGGAGCTCCTGGTCCACGACGAGCACGTCGCCGGGCGAACGGGCGGTGTACTCCGCGAGATAGGTGTGCAGGTCCTGTCCGTCGGTCACGGGTTCTCCTCCGGAGCGTCGGGGCCCGTCCAGCGGCGGAAGAGGTGGTGCTCGACGCCGAACTGGTCGAGCACCTTGCCGACGGTGTGGGCGATGAGGTCGTCGATGGTGCGGGGCCGGGCGTAGAAACCGGGGACGGGGGGCAGCACCGTCGCGCCGGCCTCGGTCACGGCCGTCATGTTGCGCAGGTGGACCAGCCCGAGGGGCGTCTCCCTGGTGACGAGGACGAGCCGCCTGCGTTCCTTCAGGGTCACGTCGGCGGCCCGGCTGAGCAGATCGTCGGTGTAGCCGTGCGCGATCGCCGCGAGCGTCTTCATCGAGCACGGGACGACGGCCATGCCGAGGGTCGGGAACGAGCCGGACGACACGGCGGCGGCCAGATCGCGGGCGTCGTGGACGACGTCGGCCAGCGCGCAGACCTCGTCCGGATCGCGCCGCGCCTCCAGTTCGATCGTGCGCCGGGCACCGGCCGAGACCACCAGATGGGTCTCGACCGTGCCGAGCTTGCGCAGGGCCTCCAGCAACGCGATGCCGTACTGCGGGGCACTGGAGCCGGAGATCCCGACGACGAGGCGGTTCATATGGATCCTTCCTCTGCCTGCTCCCAGCGCGGCACCGGCAGGTGGTGGAAGAGCAGATTGAGCAGGACGGCGGTGACGGTGCCCACGGCGACCCCGCTGTCGAGGAACAGCCGCACCGACTGGGGCAACTCGCCGTAGGCGCCCGGCAGGGCCATCGGCACGAGCCCGACGCCGAGCGAGACCGCGATGATCACGAGGTTGGGGGTGTCGCGCCGGACGTCGGCCAGCATCCGCAGCCCGATGACCGCGACGGTGGCGAACATCGCGAGCGTCGCGCCGCCGAGCACCGGCTTGGGCACGGCCGCCACGACCCGGCCGAAGACCGGCAGGACGCTCATCAGCACGAGGATCACCCCGGCCGTCGCCGTGACCCACCTGCTGCGCACCCGGGTGAGGCTGACCACCCCGATGTTCTGCGTGAACGTGATGTAGACGAACGACTGGAACACCCCGCCGAGCGCGCTGACCACCCCGTCGGCACGGAGGGCGGCGGCGATGTCGCGGGGCGCGGCGGGCCGGTCGACGGCCTGCCCCACCGCGAGCACCTGCCCGGCCGTCTCGACCATGAGGACGAACTGGATCAGGACCAGCGACAGGCAGGCCACCACGTTGAACGACGGCGCCCCGAAGTGGAACGGCTCGGGCACGCCGGCGATCGGCCCGTTCCCCACGTGCCCGAAGTCGGCCTGGCCGGTGAACAGCGCCACGAACGTCACCAGCACCATCGCGATGAGGATCGACAGCTGCGCCAGCAGCGGCGGCAGGAACCGGTAGAGCAGGACCACCACCAGCAGCGTGAGCCCGCCGAGCGCGATGCCGGGCGGCGCGCCGAAACCCGGATCGCCGGGCCTGCCGCCGAAGACCATGCGGGCGCCCGCCGGGATCAGGGTGATCCCGATCAGCGTGATCGTGGTGCCCACGACCACCGGCGGGAAGAACCGCAGCAACCGGCCGAACAGCGGCGCGCACACGACCATGAACGCGCCCGCGATCATGATCGAGCCGTACATGACCGCGAGCCCGTACTCGGTGCCGATGAGCACCATCGGGACGACGCCGTTGTAGGCCGCGCCGATCACCAGGGGCAGCCGCGCGCCGATCCGCCACACCCCGGCCGACTGGAGCAGCGTGCCGATCCCGCAGAGCAGCAGGTCGGCGGCCACGAGCGCGACGACGTCACGGGTGGGCAGGCCGAGGCCCGCCGCGACGATGAGGGGGACGGCGATCGTGCTGGCGTACATGACCAGCACGTGCTGGACGCCGAGGGGGACGAGCCGCCCGAGCGGGGGCAGCTCGTCGACGGGATGCTTGGGGTCGGTGGACAGGTCTTTCGTGTGCACGCCGGCACCTCCAGGCTCCCCGAGTCGGGATCCGCCCGGCCGGGCACGCGGCCCGGCCGGGCGGAGCGCTACTTCGCGGGGGCGGGTACCGGGTCGGCCACGGCGTAGGTGTCGGTGAGGCGCGCCTGCGCCTCCTCCTGGGTGCGCGGCGGAGGGGTGGGCTTCAGGCCGAGGAGCTTGGCCATGTTGTTGCCCAGGTATCCCTCCAGGTCCTCTTCGGACAGGTGCATGCCCTGCGGCGGCGGGCCGCACAGGACTTCCAGCTCACGCGCCCACATGCCGGGCTCGTTCGGCGGCGAGTCGGTGCCGAACACCAGCTGGTGCCGCTCCATCTGCTGGGCGAACTCCACGATCCGCGACTGCAGCAGCCAGCCGGACTCGCCGTAGACGTTCGGGCTGTCGAGGATCATGTAGAGGGCCTCGAAGCAGTAGACGCCGCCGGTCTGCACGCCGAAGTGCGCCAGGATGAAGTTGACGTCCTTGAACTCCCGGATGATCGGGTAGAACTGCGTCGGGATGGAGTACGGGCCGTCGCCGGTGTGGATGAGCACCACGAGCCCGAGCTCGTCGCAGACCCGCAGCACCGGCCGCAGCCAGTCCAGGGCCCGGTCCGGGCGGTAGGCGTGCATGTTGGCGTGGAGCTTGACCATCTTGTAGCCGTACTCCTTGACGTGGAACTCCAGCTCCTTGGCGCCGTTCTCGGGGCCGAACCGCGGGTTGTACATGAAGTTGCCGATGAACCGGTCCGGATACCGCTGGATCAGCTCGGTGATGTAGGCCATGTAGTCGCGGATGCCCTCGCGGCCGGTCCGCATCCCGTCCTGCCAGACGCTGTTGCCGGGCGGCGGCATGATGCAGCCGTAGTCGATGCGGCGCGGCTTCCCGTTGATCATGTAGGGGCCGTCCATCATCTCGATGGTGCGCTCGCCGGTGAACGGGGAGCCGTCGTGGCGCCACGCCTGGTCCACGATGTTGGTCGGGTGCATGTGGGTGTCGATGATCAAGGTGGTGACCTTTCTTGCCACGTGAACTTCAGTGGCCGGCCACGGTCGGCAGACCGTACCTACGCCAGGTCAGGGAGTACTCACCTCCTCACCGAGCCCGGCCAGGCGGTCGGGGCGGACGGGGACGCGGGGCAGCTCCAGCCCGGTGGCGTCGCGCAGGGCGTTGACGATCGCCGGGGTGGAGGAGAGGGTGGGCGGCTCGCCGACGCCGTTGAGGCCGTACGGGGAGTCGGGATGCGGCAGCTCCAGGAGCTCGATCCGGACGGGCGGCATGTCGAGGATCGTGGGGATCAGGTAGTCGGTGAACGAGGGGTTGCGCACCTTCCCGTCGACGACCTGGAGCTCCTCCATCAGCGCGAGCCCGAGCCCCTGGGCGCTGCCGCCCTCGATCTGGCCCTCGACGGCGCGCGGGTTGACGGCCTTGCCGACGTCCTCGGTGGTGGCGAGCTCGACGACGCGCACGAGTCCGAGTTCGGTGTCGACCTCGACGACCGCGCGGTGCGCCGCGAAGGCGAACGCGATGTGCGCGTCCCCCTGCCCGGTCTCGGGATCGATGCGCTGGGTCGGCCGATGGCGGTACTCGTAGGTCTCGGCGAACTCCTCGCCCGCGAGCAGTTCGATCAGCGGGATCGCGGTCTCGCCGTCGGCCTCGCGGATCACCACGCCGCCTTCCAGCGCCAGCCCCGCGGCCTCGGCGCCGAGGAGGTCGGCGGCCCGCGCGAGCACACGCCGCCGTACGGCATCGCAGGCGCCCTGGACCGCGCCCGCCGTCATCCAGGTCTGGCGCGACGCCGATGAGGAGCCCGAGTCGCCGATGAGGGTGTCGGCGTTGCGGACCTCGACGCTGAAGACGCCCAGCTCGGTCCGCGCCACCTGCGCCTGGACGGTGACCACGCCCTGCCCGCACTCCGACGCCGCGCAGTGGACCTCGGCATGGGGAACGCCGTCGCGGATAGCCAACGTGACGCGCGCGGTGCAGTAGTCGTCCACGCCGCCCGAGTAGCCGATGGCCTTGACCCCGACCGCGTAGCCCACACCCCGGCGCAGCGACTCCCCTCGCGTCACGTTGCCGAGGCCGCCGGGCCAGGTGCGCGGATCGCGGTGATGACCGGGGTCGGGCGGCATCGGCATCGCGGCGAGCCGTTCCAGCAGCTCCGCGACCGGCGCCGGGCCGTCGACCTCCTGGCCGGTCGGCAGGACCGTTCCGGGCGTCATCGCGTTGCGCAGGCGCAGTTTCACCGGGTCGATGCCGAGCTCGCGGGCGAGCTTGTCCATGTTGGACTCGGCGGCGTAGCACGACTGGACGGCGCCGAATCCGCGCATGGCGCCACAGGGAGGGTTGTTGGTGTAGACCGCGAAGCCGTCGATGTCGGCGTGGGGCACGTCGTACGCCCCGGCGGCGAAGTAGCAGGCGTTGGCGATGACGACCTGGGACGTCGAGGTGTAGGCACCGCCGTCCAGGAGCAGCCGCGCCGTCAGGTAGACGAGGCGGCCCTCACGCGTCGCGCCGTGCTCGACGCGGATGCGGGCCGGGTGGCGGTGCACGTGCCCGAAGAACGACTCCTCCCGGTTGTAGACCATCTTGACGGGCCGTCCGGTGCGCAGCGCGAGCAGGCAGGCGTGGATGTGGACCGAGAGATCCTCGCGACCGCCGAAGGCCCCGCCGACGCCGGACATCGTGAGCCGGACCATGTGCTCGGGGAGCCCGAGCGACGCGGCGACCTGGCGCCGGTCCTCGTGCAGCCACTGGGACGAGACGTGCAGGTCGACGCCGCCCTCGCCGTCCGGGACGGCCAGGCCGGACTCGGGGCCGAGGAAGGCCTGGTCCTGCATGCCGACCTCGTACTCCCCCGCGACCACGACGTCGGCGCGTTCGCGGGCGGCGGCGACGTCACCGTGCCTGATCTTGACGTGCCGGACGATCCGGCCGGAACCGAGGGCCTCCTCGGGATCGGTGAGCGGCCGAAGGACCTCGTACTCGACGACGATGCGGTCGAGGGCGCGGCGGGCGGCCTCCGGATGCTCGGCGGCCACCACCGCGACCGGCTCGCCCTGGTAACGGATCACGTCGGCGGCGAAGACCGGCTGGTCGGAGACCTTCATGCCGTACGTCGCGCTGCCCGGCACGTCGCCGTGGGCGAGTACCGCGTGCACGCCGGGCACCTCCAAGGCGGGCGCCGTGTCGAGGCGGACGATGCGGGCGTGCGGGTGCGGGCTGCGCAAGGTGGCACCCCACAGCATGCCCTCACGCCTGATGTCGGAGGAGTATTCGAAGGTGCCCCGGACCTTGGGCACGCCGTCGGGGCGGCGCGCGCTGCTGCCGACTCCGTCAGGGGCCGCGGTGCGTCGCCGCCGCCCGGTGGTCATCGTGCTCACGCTGGGTGGGTCCTTCCTCCGCGCCGGGGGCGCGCTCCGTGGCCTGGCTCAGCCGGACGCGCAGGCGTGTGACGTGGTTGCGCGCGGCGCGTTCGGCGGCGTCGGGATCTCCCGCCGCCATGGCCTCGTAGACCTTGCGGTGCTCCTCCAGGGCGAGGCGCGGCGCGTGCGGATGCCGCCACAGCGTGTGCAGGCCCAGATGGGCCCGCCCCTGGAGCTGGTCGAGGATGTCGATGAGATGGGTGTTGCCGGACAGATTGCGGATGACCTGGTGGAAGCGCATGTCCTGCTGGATGTGGGCGCCCTCGCCGCCGCCCTCCGCGAGGACGCGTTCGTGCGCGGCGAGGATCTCCTCCAGCCGGGTCAGCGCCGCGACGTCGAGGCGCTCGGTGGCCAGCCGGGCCGCGAGCCCCTCCAGGGACTCGCGGACCACGTAGAGCTGGCGCAGATCCTCGATGTCGACGCTGCTGACCTCGGCGCCGCGATGCGGGACGTGGGTGGCGAGCCCGTCGTGGATGAGCCGCTGCACGGCCTCGCGCACGGGGCTGCGGCTGATGCTCATCCGGTCGGCGAGCGCGGGCACGCTCAGCGCCGTGCCGGGAGGCAGCCGGTTTTCCAGGATGGCCGCCCGCAGTTCGTCATAGGCGCGTTCGGCCAGCAGGCTGCCGGCGGCGACGCGCTGGACGGACGAGTAGGCCGTCATCTCCACATCCTCATCACGGTTACACATTACATGTAATCTTGCGCGAGCACCATGGCGCGCGCGATCAGATCCTTCTCGTCCAGGCGCGTGCTGCGGCCGTCGGCGATGAGCACCTCGCCGTCCACCAGCACGGTGTCGACGGTCCGAGAGCTGCCGGTGGTGAGCAGGCTCGCACCCGGGTCGAGCACGGGCACGCACGCCAGATCCCGGTCGAACCGCAGCAGCACCAGGTCGGCCTGCACGCCCGGCACGACGCCTTCGGGCCGGTCCTCCAGCCCGACGACGGCGTTGGCGCCGGTCGTGGCCAGCCGCACCATGTCGGCGAAGCCCAGCAGATCCGACCGGCCGCGCACGGCCCGTTGCAGGTAGGCGCCGATGCGCATGGTCTCCAGCGCGTCCTGGGTGTCGTTGCTCGCGGCGCCGTCGACGCCGAGTCCCACCCTGATCCCGGCCTCCAGCATCTCCGGCACCGGCGCCACGCCGCTGCCCAGCCGCATGTTGCTCAGCGGGTTGTAGGAGACGGCCACGCCGCGGTCGGCGAGAATCGCGCGCCCTTCCGCGTCGAGCTTGCAGCAGTGCACCGCCAGCAGCCGGTCCCACAGGAAGCCCGCCTGATCCAGGTAGGCGACCGCGCCCATGCCCGCGTGCTCGCGGCACATGTCCTCGTCGGTCGCGGTCTCCAGCAGGTGGATGCTGGCGGGCATCCCGCGTTCCGCCGCGAAGGCGCGCACCCGCCGCAGGCCGTCCGGGGTGAGGGATCTGGGGTTCGGCACCGCGACGCCGAGGGTGATCCTGCCGCCCGCCGTGCGCGCCGCGAGCTCGTCCACGTGCTCCAGAACGGCGTCCAGCGGTTCCATGAGCCGGGGTTCGAAGCCCCATCTGCGGGTCTCGTCGGGACGGTCGGCCACTCCCCTGCACACCACCGCCCGGATGCCGGTGTCCTCCAGCGCGCGCAGGACCGCGTCGTGCACCTCGCGGGAGGGATGCGGCCACATGTGCTCCACGAGCGCGGTGGTCCCGCTGCGCAGCGCCTCGACGGAGGCGCAGGCCGCGGCCACGTACGCCTGCTCCGGGGTGAGGGTCACGGTGCCCTCCGCCACGTACCGCAGCCAGCGGATCAGCGGCTCGCCCTCCGCGATGCCCCGCATGATCGACTGGTGGAGGTGGGTGTGGGTGTTGACCAGGCCGGGGATGAGGTGTCCCCCGGCCCCGTCCACCACCTCACCGGCGGCCGGGCGCGTACCGTGCGGCTCGACCGCCGTGACCCGGCCGTCGCGGACGCGCACGTCCTGCCCGGCGAGCCAGCGGCCCTGCGACCACACGGTCACATCGCGGATGAACGCCTCACTCATGGATCTCCTTGGGGGCCGGCGAGACCCGGCCGGTCTCGTTGAGCAGCAGGTTGAGCAGGAACGCCGCGATGCCGCCGGCGGCGATCCCGCTGCCGAGGACGGTCTGCGCGACGTCGGGGAACCGGTCGTACAGGTGCGGGGCGCCGACCGGCATGAAGCCGAGGCCGAACGAGACGGCCACGACCAGCATGTTGCGCGAGTCGGTCAGGTCGGCCTGCGCCAGGATGCGCAGGCCCACGGCGCCGACGACGCCGAACATCACGACGCCGACTCCGCCGAGGACGGGGCCCGGCAGGGACGCGACCACCGCGCCGAGCTTGGGCACCAGGCCGAGGACGACCAGGATCACGCCGGACCCGGCGACGACCCAGCGGCTCACTACCTTGGTCATGCTGACCAGGCCGACGTTCTCCCCGAACGTGACCATGGTGAAGGAGTTGAAGACGCCGGCGAACGCGGTGGCGGCGCCGTCGGCGCGCAGCGCCCGCGCCACCTCGGGCCGGCCGACCTCGCGGCCGGTGATCTGCCCCATGGCGAGCGTGTCGCCCGCCGACTCGACCATGTTGACGAGCTGGACGATCACCATCGGTAGGATCGCCGACAGCAGGAACGTCGGCGCGCCGAACTCGAACGGCGCCACGAAGCCCACCAGATCCGCGTCCCGCACGGAGCCGAAGTCGGCGATGCCCATCGGGATCGCCACGAGCGTCCCGGCGACCAGCGCGAGCAGGACTCCGACCCGCGACAGCATCGGCGGCGCGAACCGTTCGAGCAGCAGGATGAACACGATCGTCCCGCCGGCGAGCCCGAGGTCGCGCAGCAGGCCGTAGTCGGCGGCGCCCGGATCGGGACCCGCGATGAGCGCGGCGGTCGAGGGCACCAGGCTGAAGCCGATGATCGCGATGACCGACCCGGTGACCAGCGGCGGGAAGTACCGCAGCAGCCGGCTGAAGTGGGCGGCGGCGACGAAGGTCAGCACGCCCGCGACGAGCGTGGCGCCGAACACGGCGGGCAGCCCGCCGTCCTTGCCGACGATGATGGCCGGGCCGATGCCGGTGAACGTGGAGCCCATGACGATCGGCAGCCGCACGCCGATGCGCCAGACGCCGACGGTCTGCAGCAGCGTGGCGACGCCGCTGACGAACAGGTTGGCCGTGATGAGGGCGGCGATCGTGTCGCCGGGCAGGCCCAGTCCGGAGCCGATGAGCAGCGGGACCGTGACCATGCCGGAGTAGGCGATGAGGACGTGCTGCACGCTGAGCGGCACGAGCGTGCGCAGCCGGGGCACGGTGTCGACCGCGTCCCGGCCGGGTTCGCCGCCCGCGGGAGGATCTTCAGGGGGCCGTTCGGAGACTGAGGACATGGCGCTCCCTCCCCTCCCGCGGCACACGGGAGATGGCTTTCCGAGCCATCAACACATTGCATGTAATGTGGTGACCGCCGCAAGTACACCAAACGGACGGCGCCCGTCCTACTGGGCGTTACTACGAACCCGGCCGCCTGGCGACCGGGTTCGTTGTAGGCCTCCGTCAACCGATGCGACGGCGCACGCGCCGTGTCACGCCGGGGGCAGGTCCAGCAGCGCCGCCAGCGCCGCGCGGTGCCGGTCGGGTGTGCCGAACGCCAGGGAGATGCTCTTGGCTCGCTTCAGGTACAGGTGCGCCGGGTGCTCCCAGGTGAACCCGATGCCCCCGTGCATCTGGACGCACTCCTCCGCCGCCTTCACGGCGACGGCCGAGCAGTGCGCCTGGGCGACGGCCACCGCGATCTCGGTGTCGGGGTCGCCGGCCGCGACGCAGTCCGCGGCGTAGCGGGCGACGGCGCGTGCCTGCGTGATCGATGTCCACAGGTCGGCGAGCCGGTGCTTCAGCCCCTGGTAGGAGCCGACCGGGCGGCCGAACTGGTAGCGCGTCTTCAGGTATTCCACCGTGGTGTCCAGGCACCGTTCGGCCAGGCCCAGCTGTTCGGACGCCAGCAGCGCGGCGCCCGTCAGCAGAGCCGTGCGGACAGCGCCGGCGGCGACCTCGCCGGTGGCGATCCGGCGGGCGGGCACGTCGGCGAACGCGATGTCGCAGAGCCTGCGGGTCATGTCGAGCGAGGTCACGGCCGTCCGGCGCGCGTCCGCGGCGTCCACCGCGTACAGGCCGTCCTGTGCGGGGACCAGCAGGACGTCGGCGGCGAGGCCGTCGGCGACGCTCGTGACGGCACCGGTGAGCGCGCCGTCCGCGGCCTGCGCGCCGTCGCGCAGCACCACGCCCGGGGCGGTGGTGAACGGCACGGCGAGCACGGCGATCCTGTCTCCGGCCGCCAGCTCGGTGAGCAGGTCCCGCTCCCCCGCGGCCAGGAGCGCGGCGGTCGCCAGCACGGCGCTGCCCAGGAACGGCACGGGCGCGACCGCCCGGCCGAGCTCCTCCATCGTCACCGCGGTCTCGCGCCACGTGGCGCCCGCGCCGCCCAGCTCCTCGGGGACCGGCAGGCCGGCGCAGCCGAGCTCGGCGGCCACCGCGCGCCACAGCTTGGCGTCGTACGGCTCGTCCCGTTCGGTCCCGGCGAGCACGCCCGCCCAGGCGCACCGGTCGTCGAGCAGGCCGCGCAGGCCCGCGCGCAGGTCGTTCTCGATCTCGCTGTACAGCAGGTCGCTCACTTGGGGAGGTCCTTCCACGCCACGTCCTTGTCGACCCGGATCTCGCCCGGCAGGCCGAGCACGCGCTCGGCGATGATGTTGCGCAGGATCTCCGAGGTGCCGCCCTCGATGGAGTTGCCCTTGGCACGCAGGTAGCGGTAGCCGGGCGAGCGCCGGGTGAAGTCCACCGCGCTCGGGCGGCGCATCGTCCAGTCGTCGTAGCGCAGGCCGTCCTCGCCGAGCAGTTCGAGCTCCAGGCCGGAGACCTCCTGGTTGAGCTTGGCGAAGGCTAGCTTGGCCGCCGAGCCCTCTGGGCCGGGCTGGCCGGCGGTGAGCTGCTGGCGCAGCCGCTCACCGGTGAGGCGCGCGGCCTCGGTCTCGACCCACGCGCGCAGCAGCGCGTCGTGCAGTCCGGCGGTGCGCAGTTCCGGCCGCTCCCGCCACGTCCTGGCGACCACGCCGATCATGCCGCTCTCGCGCGGCGTCGCGGCGCCGCCGATGGCGACCCGCTCGTTCATCAGCGTGGTGGTGGAGACCTGCCAGCCCTGGCCGACCTCGCCGAGCCGGTGCCCGTCGGGGATCACGACGTCGGTCAGGAAGACCTCGTTGAACTCGGCCTCGCCGGTGATCTGGCGCAGCGGCCGCACCTCGACGCCGGGGGCGGTCATGTCGCAGACGAAGTAGGTCATGCCGCGGTGCTTGGGCACGTCCGGGTCGGTGCGGGTGACCAGGATGGCCCAGCGGGCCTCGTGGGCCATGGAGGTCCACACCTTCTGCCCGTTGACGATCCACCGGTCGCCGTCGCGGACCGCGCGGGTGCCGAGCGCCGCGAGGTCGGAGCCCGCGCCCGGCTCGCTGAAGAGCTGGCACCAGACCTCCTCGCCGGTCCACAGCGGCCGCAGGAACGTGCGCTTCTGCTCCTCGGTGCCGAACGCGAGGATCGTCGGCGCCGCCATGCCCAGCCCGATCCCGTTGCGCTCGGGCTGGTTGCGCGGCGCGCCCGCCGCCGCGAACCGCGCGTCGACGGCGGCCTGCAGGGCGCGCGGCGCGCCGAGGCCGCCGTGCTCCTCCGGATAGTGCACCCAGGCGAGGCCCGCGTCGTACCGCGCCCGCAGGAACTCCAGCGGCTCCGTGGTCGCGGGATCGTGCGCGGCGAGGAACTCCTCGACCCGCGCCAGCAGGTCGTCGGCATCGGGTGGTGCTGTGCTCACTGAACGGACCTCCACATACCAACCGGTCGGTATGGCCACCTTAGGAAGCCCCGGCCGGGCCCGTCAACAGCCGGGATCAGGAGAGTTCGGTGGGCAGGGCGGCCCGGTGGAGCACGGTGAGCGTGCTGACGGCGCGGGTGAGGACGACGTAGAGTCGGGCCAGCCCGCGCTCCTCGGCGGCCACGATCGCGGCGGGCTCGGCGACGATCACGTGGTCATACTCCAGTCCCTTGGCGAGGGACGCCGGAACGATCAGGACCCGCTCGTCCCCGCCGGGGTCCGGGCCGAGCACACCGTGCGCCAGGCCCGCCTCGCCCAGCGCGTCGGCGTACGCGGGAACGGCGTCGTCGGGCACGATCACGCCGATCGAGCCCTCGCGCTCCAGCGTCGCCGTGAGCGTCTCGACCGTGCCGGCGGCGAGTTCCGGAACGCGCCGCACGGTCAGCGCGCCCGCTCCGGGCCGCAGCGACCGCGGCACCGCGAGGCCGGGCGCCACGTACGGCAGGAGCCGCGCGGCGAAGTCCAGCACCGAGCCCGGGACGCGGAAGCCGAGGGTCAGCTCGGTGACCTCGCCCTCCTGGCCGAGGTGCCGCAGCACGTCCTTCCAGGAACGCGCGGACCAGGCGGTGGTGCCCTGCGCGAGGTCGCCCAGCACCGTTGCCGACCCGGTGGCGCAGCGGCGGCCCAGCGCGCGCAGCTGCATCTCCGACAGGTCCTGTGCCTCGTCGACCACGAGATGTCCCAGCGAGGGCGTCCGCTCGATCAGGTCGTCGAGCTCGTCGAGCAGCGCCCGGTCGGCCGCGGTCCACTTGGCCGAACGAGGGGAGCGCGCAGGCTTCGCCCACCCGATCGCCGACTGCTCCTCGCCCGTGAGCACTCCCCTGGCGGCGGCCCGCAGCTCCGCCGGGTCCGACAGCAGCCGGAAGAGCACCTGCTCGGCGGTGACCTTGGGCCAGACCTGGTCCAGGAGCTGCTTGACCGGCGTGGACCGGGCGACCTGGTCCTGCACCCGGTCGTCGGGCGCCTCGCCGCGCTCCTCCATCCGGACCAGGATCTGGTGCGCGAGCCGCTTCGCGAACGAGGTGCGGCCGTTGCCGTACCGCATGGTCCCGCGGAGCGACGCGGCGGTCTCGCGGACCTCGTGCTCGGCGAGCCGGAACCGGCTCGCACCGCGCGTGACGACCAGGCCCTCCTCCGGCTTGCGCAGGTGGCGCCAGAGTGCCCTGCGCAGCACGTCCGCCATCCTGGCGTCGCCCTTGACGGCCGCTACCGCGGCGGGCTCGCGGGCCGTGGGCTCGCCGAGCAGGTCGTCGATGGTCGCCTGGTCGACCTGGACCTCGCCGAGCGCGGGCAGCACGGCCGAGATGTAGGCCAGGAACGCGCGGTTGGGGCCGACGATCAGCACGCCGGACCTGGCCAGCCGCTCCCGGTGCGTGAACAGCAGATACGCGGCCCGGTGCAGCCCGACGGCGGTCTTGCCGGTACCGGGCGCGCCCTGCACGCACACGGTCCTCGGCAGGTCGGCGCGGACGATCACGTCCTGGTCCGGCTGGATGGTGGCGACGATGTCGCGCATCGGCCCGGTGCGCGGCCGTTCGATCTCCTCGGTGAGAATCCGGGAGGCCGGCTGGGGAAGTCCGGGGGCGCCGCCGTCGAGGGGCTCGTCCTCGAAGGCCGTCAGCTCGCCGCCGCTGAAGCCGAAGCGCCGGCGGCGCCGCCAGCCCATCGGGTCGGCCGGACCCGCCTGGTAGAACGCCCGCGACACCGGCGCCCGCCAGTCCAGGACCAGCGGCCGGCCCTCGTCGCCGTCGTGGATGTGCCGCCGGCCCACGTACATCGTGACGGGCAGGTCGCTGCCCGCGTCGTCGTGGTCCATCCGGCCGAAGAACAACGGGGTGCCGGGATGGTCGGCGAGCGCGGCGACGCGCAGCTCCAGCTGCGACTCCAGGATCTGCTTGGACACCCAGTCGGCCGCGACGTCGGCCGAAAGCGACGCGGTGTGCTCGCGCATCGTGCGCAGCGCCGCGCGGGACTCGGCCAGGTGCGCCCGCTCGGCGGCGAGGATGTCCGCCTCGGTGATCTCGTGTTCGGCTGCGGGTTCGGCTGCGGGCATGCGAGCAGACCTCCGGGCGAGGGGTGGTCGAGGGCGAACCGAACAGCTTACCGGCCGCCGCGGAATCTAAAGATTCAACTCCAGGACGCCTTCCGGCCCGGCACCCGTCGAACGACCGGCCCGGCGCCGGCGATATCGAGCCCCCTCACCAGGCACGACGCCGCCCTGACCGGATCCGGCCGGACCGAATTTTCAGCGTTTAGAGCCGGACATCCAGAGTTTGGCGGGCCGCCCCGGCCGCCGTCTTGAACCGCCCGCGTTCCGGGCGCACGCTACGGCGCGGCGGTTCCGGGGGTACCGCCCGTCCACCCCGACGAAAGGAAGGAGCGGAAGCGTGATCCACCAGAGACGGGCAGCCCTCGGCATCATGGCCGTACTCATCGGCCTGCTCGTGACGGCCCTCCCCGCCGGCCCCGCCGCCGCGCGGCCGGACCGCCCGCAGGCCGATCTCACGCAGGCCGTGACCACGGCCATGCACCAACAGCTCGCCGCGCAGGCCAGAGGCTCCTACGGCCTGAGCGCCGGCGCCCCCCTGCGCACGCTCGTCGAACCTCAGCGCTGGTCATCCGGCCGCGACTGGACGTTCGGCAGCTCGGTCTTCCTGATCCCGAAGGGGATCGAGACCGCTCCGGTGACCTCGCTCTTCGTGGCCCGGCTGACCGGCGGCGCCTGGAAGGTCGGGCTCCAGGGCACAACGGACTTCGCGGCCCTGTCCCACCAGGCCCCGTCCTCGGTGGTCAAGGAGACCGAACGCCTCCCGTTCGCGCGGACGGCCGAACCGAAGTCCCTCTCCGCCGACACCGGCCTCTCCCTGCCGTGGAAACAGGGCACGGGATGGGGACACTGGGGCGTGCACGGCAACAGCGGCCAGTCCCGCCCGTACAACTCGATCGACTTCTACGGCGGCGACGGCAACGTGCTCGCCTCCCGCGCCGGCACCATGTACCGCCACTGCACCAGCGGCGGCCGGTGGCCGCACATCACGGTCATGCACGACAACGGCTACACCACCGGTTACTACCACCTGCGCGACACCACCGGCAAGGCCAGCGGCAGCCCGGTCAACCTCGGCGAGTACCTCGGCCGGATCGCCGAAGAGCTGCCGTGCGGCGGGTCGGCGAACGGCGACCACACCCACTGGACGCTGTGGTCGGGATCGGGCGGCAACACACCGGTCGCGGTCCAGGGCAAGACGATCGGCGGCTGGACCTGGTACGAGGGCGCGTCGGCCTACACCGGTTACGCCGAACGCGGCGGCACGAGGATCTACCGCAACGCCTGCTGCAACCTGATCAACTACGGCGGGGGCGGCGATCCCGGGAAGGTCTTCGAGAACGCCGCCAACGTCACCATCCCGGACCAGGGCACGGCGGAGTCGTCCATCACCGTCAGCGGGGTGTCCGGCAACGCCCCGCGGACGTTGTCGGTCTACCAGGACGTCCACCACACCTGGCGCGGTGACCTGCAGATCGACCTCGTCGGGCCCAGCGGCAGGACCTACCGCCTCCGCGACGGGAACTCGGGCGACGACGCCGACATCATCCACGAGACCGACGTCGTGGACGCGTCGGGCGAGGTCGCGAACGGCGTCTGGAAGCTGCGGGTCCGGGACCTCGACGTCAACGACACCGGTTACATCGACGCCTGGAGCCTGACCTTCTGAGCTCCCTTCCCCGCGGGCGGGACGTCCCCTCGGTCCCGGCCCGCACGGTGAGCCCGCACGCGCGCACATTCCGGTGCGCGTGCGGGCCTTCCCGCAGGTCCGGCGGAGGAGTACCTTCGTGATCATCTAGGCCCGCCCGCGCCGCCAGGAGGTCCCGCCGATGACCCCGACCACGCGCACCACTCCCCGCGGCCCCGCCGGCGCCCAGCGCGCGGGCTCCTTCGACGAGGCGCTCCGGGCCGCCATCCAGGCCCGCGGGCTGAGCCTGGAACGGTTGCACGCCCGCCTCGCCGAACGCGGCATCCGGGTGAGCCTGGCCAGCCTCAGCAACTGGCAGCGGGGCCGATGCCGGCCGGAGCGTTCCAACTCCCTGCACGCCGTGCGCGCCCTGGAGGAGATCCTCGGCGTGCCGCCGGACTCGCTCGTGGCGCGGCTCGGCCCGCCGCGCCCGCGCGGGCGCTGGGTGCGGCATGTGCCGGGCGCGCTGCCCTACCGCGACATCTGCGAGGTGCACGGCAGCGTCGACCGGCTGCTGGACCAGATCCAGAACCCCGGCGCGGGGCAACTGGAGTGGCTCAGCTGCCACGAGTGGTTCATGGCGGGGCCGGGCCGTGAGGAACGCACCGTGCACACCAGGCTGGTCCTGCGCGCCCGTGCGGACGGTGTGGACCGGCACGTGGCGCTGCATCACAACGAGGACGGCATGCTTCCCGACGTGCGCCGCGCCACCTTCTGCAGAGTCGGCCGGATGCGCACCGACCCCGCCGCCGGGGTCACGGCGATGGAGTTGCTGTTCGAGCGGCCTCTGGAGCGAGGTGAGACCTACGTCGTCGAGTACGAGTTCGGCTATGGCGTCGGCGGGCCGTACGCCACGCACTACGACCGCTGGTTCCGCTATCCCGCGCACGAGTATCTGCTGCAGGTGCAGTTCGACCCGCTCGCGCTGCCCACGCGGTGCTATCGCTACTGGCAGCCGAACATCTCGACGCCGCCCACCGACGTCAAGGAGCTGCGGCTCACGAGCTGGCACACGGTGCATCTCGCCAAGCTGAACGTCAAGCCCGGCGTGCACGGCATCCGCTGGGAATGGGACTGAGGCCCGCGTTCCTCAGGGCAGCCGGGGCAGCCGGCGTCCGTACAGCCAGGCCGCGAACAGGGGCTCGGGCGTCTGCGCGGCATGGCGTTCGGCCAGCCGGGTGAAGTCCTCGGTCGTCACCGTGCCGTGCCGGTGCGCTGCCGTCCACTCCCGCAGCATGGGGAAGAACCGCCCCTCCCCCATCGTGCGCCGCAGCGCGTGCAGGGTGAGCGCGCCGCGCTTGTAGACGCGGTCGTCAAAGATCCGTTCGACGCCGGGGTCGGCCAGGACGAGGTCCTGGGGCTGCCCGGCGAGCCGCCCGTGCCAGCGCAGCGCGTGCTCGTCGGCGGACTCGCCGCCGGAGGCCTCCGCCCACAACCACTCGGCGTAGGTGGCGAAACCCTCGTGCAGCCAGATGTCACGCCAGCGCGCCAGGGTCAGGCTGTTGCCGAACCACTGGTGGGCCAGCTCGTGCGCGACCAGGCGTTCGGCGCCGCGCCGCCCGTCCACGTGGTTGGTGCCGAAGACCGACATGCCCTGGGCCTCGACCGGGATCTCCAGCTCGTCGTCGGCGACCACGACGGTGTACGCGCCGAACGGGTAGGGCCCGAACCGCTCCTCGAACGCGGCGATCATCTCGCCCTGGCGGCCGAAGTCGTACCGGACCCGGCCGGCCGCCGGGCCCGGGTGGACCAGGCGCTGCGGCACCCGCCCCGGGATCTCGGTGGTCTGGTAGCGCCCGATCTGGACGCTCGCCAGGTAGGGCGCCATCGGCTCGTCCTGCTCGTACACCCAGGTGGTGGTCGCTCCCGACCGGCGCCGTCCGGTCTCGCGGCCGTTGGCGACCACGTGGTAGGCGGACGCCGTGGTCAGCGAGATCCGGAAGGACGCCTTGTGGTCGGCGCGGTCGTTGCAGGGGAACCACGAGGGGGCGCCCGTCGGCTGCCCGGCCACGAGCGAGCCGTCGGTGAGCTGCTCCCAGCCGAGCCCGCCCCACGGGCTGGTGACCGGGCGCGGGTTGCCGGTGTAGCGCACCTCGACGGTGAACCGCTGCCCGGCGCCCAGCGCGCGCGGCGGCGTGACGTGGAGCTTGTCGCGGCGCTGCCGGAAACGACCGGCCCTGCCGTCGATCAGGACCCGGGCCACGCGGAACGGTCCAAGGTCGAGGTCGAACCGCACCAGCGGCGCGGTGGCGACCGCCGACAGCCGTGCGGACGCGCTCAGCCGGTTGGGGCCCACCCGGTAGTCGAGCTCCAGGTCGTAGTGGCCGACCCGGTAGCCGTCGTTGCCGTGCTCGGGAAGGTAGGTGCACCGCTCGAGGCCCGGGACATCCTCGATCATTCGTCAGCGTGCCTCTCGTCAGCGTGCCCGGGGCCAGGCCGCGATCGGGTTGCCGAGCCACCGGGTGCCGGCGGGCAGCTGCTCGCCGCGCATCACCAGGGACGCGGGTCCGACCGTGGTGTCCGCCCCGAGCCGTGCGGCGGGGAGGACGACCCCGTTCGAGCCTAGCGTCGCTCCCCGTTCCAGGACGACCGTGTCGATGCGCATGATCCGGTCGTGGAACAGGTGCGTCTGGAGCACGCAGCCCTGGTTGACGCTGACGCCGTCGCCGAGCCGCACGAGGTCGGCCTCGGGCAGCCAGTACGTGCCGCACCAGACGCCGCGGCCGACGCGGGCGCCGAGCGAGCGCAGCCACAGGTTCAGCGGCGCGGTGCCGAGCCAGGGTTCGGCGAACCACGGGGCGGCGAGCACCTCGACGAAGTTGTCGGCCAGCTCGTTGCGCCAGACGAACGAGCTCCACAGCGGCCGTTCGCCCGCCCGGATCCGGCCGACCACCGCCCACTTGGCCGCCGTCGTGACCGTGGCGGCGAGCGTTCCGGCGGCGATCGCGATCGCGCCGCCGAGCAGGGCCGCGGCTCCGAACCCGTAGGAGGCCGCGAGCCATTCGAGCGCGGCCACGGCCAGCACGCCGACGGCGACCGTGAGCATGGCGGGGATGATCCGGCAGAGCTCCACCGCCGCGCGCGCCGCCTTCAGCCGCCGGGGCGGCCGGTAGGTGCGGGACTGGTCGCCGGCGCCGACCGTGCGGCGCAGCTTGACCGGGGGCATGCCCAGGTAGGAGGTCCCCGCCTTGGCCTTCTTGGGCGCGGCCGACAGGACGCCGATCAGCCCGCCCTTGGGGACGTTGCGGCCGGGCGCGGTCATCCCGGAGTTGCCGAGGAACGCGCGCTTGCCGATGCGGGCGCGGGCGATCCGCATCCGGCCGCCGCCCAGCTCGTAGGGCGCCACCATCGTGTCGTCGGCGAGGAACGCCCCGTCGTTGACCGCGGTCATGGAGGGCAGCGCCAGCACCGTGGACAGCTCGACGTCGCGGCCGACCTTCATGCCGAGGGCGCGCAGCCAGGCGGGCGTGAGGATGCTGGCGTACAGCGGGAACAGCCACACGCGCGCCATGCCCATCAGCCTGCTGGTGGCCCACGCCTGCCAGGCCTGGCGGCTGTGCACCGGATGGTCGCCCTCGCGCAGCCCGGCCGAGAGCAGCCGGACCGATACCAGCGTCGCCAGCGCGAAGGTGCCCATGCCCGCGAGGGTGGCGAGCGGGACGCCGGCCAGCGCGGCGGTGAGCGCCTCGCCGAGTGTCGTGGTGCCCCGCACGAACGCGCCGAGCACGGCGAGCCCGGGAACCGCCGCGATCAGCGGAAGCATGCTCAGCAGCAGCGCGGACGTGCCGTACAGCGCCGCCCAGCGACGCCGTCGCGGCGGCGGCTCGCCCTCGTGGGGACGCGCCTTCCCCCTGCGCACGGCGGGCGCACCGGCCCAGCGCTGGCCGGCCGGGACCCTGCCGGTGACGGCCGAACCGGCGGCCACACGCGCGTTCTTGCCGATCCGGGTGCCGGGGAACAGCACGGCGCGGGCGCCGACCGTGGCGCCCGAGCCGATGCGGATCTCACCGATCCGCAGCAGGTCGCCGTCCAGCCAGTGCCCGCTCAGGTCCACCTCGGGGTCGATCGCGGCGTTGCGGCCGACCCGGAGCAGCCCGGTGACGGGCGGCGGCGAGTGCAGGTCGACGTCGGGTCCGATCTGGGCGCCGAGCGCGCGGGCGTACAGCGTGAACCACGGCGCGCCCGACAGCTCGGCGGCGCCGAGCCGCGCGGCGAGCTGCTCGGCCGTCCAGAGCCGCAGGTGCACGGAGCCGCCGCGCGGGTGGTCGCCGGGTTCCACGCCGCGCAGCAGCAGCCGCGCCCCGGCGGCCGTCAGGCACATGCGCCCGGCGGGCGTGACGAACAGCAGCGCGCCGGCCAGCACCCACCACCAGGATACGGTGGGCGCCCACGGCGGACCCGCCCCGGGGCCGAGGGCGGCGAGGTTGTTGAACGCGGCGAGACCGACCACCCACCGCATCGTGCCGAGCGTCAGCAGCGGGATCATGAGCAGTGCCTGGAGCAGCGCGGCGCGCCGCGGCATGGGCGTGACCACCCGGTCGGAGGCCGTGCTCCCGGACGCGTCCTCGGTCTCGGTCGCGCCGAGATGGGTGGCGAGGGCCCGGAGCGTGGAGTGCTCGTAGACGTCGCCGACCGCCACCGACGGATGGTGCGGGCGCAGCGCCGACACGAGCCGGGCCGCGCCCAGGCTGCTGCCGCCGAGCGCGAAGAAGTCGGCCTCCGGGCCGCCCGGCGTCTCGCCGAGGATCTCGGTCCAGCACGCGGCCAGCCATTGCTCGGCGCCGGTCATGGGCGCGCCGGCCCCGGCCGTGTCGCCGCCGCTGCCGGGCAGCGGCCACGGCAGCGCGTCGCGGTCGACCTTGCCGGAGGTACGGGTGGGCAGTTCGTCCACGCGTGCGAGTCGCGGGATCAGCGACGCGGGCAGTGCCTCGCGCAGGCGTTCGCGCGCCGCGTCCTCGTCGAAGCCCGCGCCCGGAACGAGGTAGCCGACCAGGAGCTGATGCCCGGCTCCGGTGGTGCGCACGGCCGCGGCGGCGCCGGTGACGCCGGGCAGGGCCTGCAGCGCGGCGTCGATCTCGCCGAGCTCGACGCGCCGGCCGCCCAGCTTGATCTGCTCGTCGGCGCGGCCGACGAAGACCAGTCCCTCGGGGTCGGCGCGCACCAGGTCGCCGCTGCGGTAGGCGCGGTCCCAGCCCAGCGCGGGCAGCGGCGCGTACTTCTCGGCGTCCTTGGCCGGGTCGAGGTAACGGGCCAGGCCGACGCCGCCGATGACCAGCTCGCCGGTCTCGCCGAAGGCGACCGGAGCGCCGCCGGAGCCCACGACCGCGAGATCCCAGCCGTCGAGCGGCAGCCCGATCCGTACCGGGCCGTCGCCGCCGAGGGGCGCGGCGCAGGCGACCACGGTGGCCTCGGTCGGGCCGTAGGTGTTCCACACCTGGCGGCCCGGGACGGCCAGGCGCGCGGCGAGCTCGGGCGGGCAGGCCTCCCCGCCGAAGATCAGCAGCCGGATGCCGTCGAGGGTCTCCACCGGCCACAGCGCGGCCAGGGTCGGCACGGTCGACACGACCGTGATGCCGCGTCCGGCCAGCCAGGGGCCGAGGTCCATGCCGGTGCGGACGAGGGAGCGCGGCGCGGGGACCAGGCAGGCGCCGTTCCGCCAGGCGAGCCACATCTCCTCGCAGGAGGCGTCGAACGCCACGGAGAGCCCGGCCAGCACGCGGTCGGACTCGGCCGCCGGGAAGAGCCGTGCCTCGGCGTCGACGAACGCCGCCGCGCTGCGGTGGGTGACGGCCACGCCCTTGGGTCTGCCGGTCGAGCCCGAGGTGAAGATGATCCACGCGTCGTCGTCCGGGCCGGGCCGCCCGCTGCGCCCGCCGGGCGTGCCGAGCACGGTGACGGCGCGGCCGTCGCCGATGACGGCGCGGACCCCGGCCTCGCCGAAGACCAGCGCGGCGCGTTCGTCCGGGTCGTCGGCGTCCACGGGAACGTAGGCGGCGCCCGCGGTGAGCACGCCGAGGATCGCCACGTACAGGTCGGCGGTGCCCGAGGGCACGCGGACGCCGACCCGGTCGCCGGGACCGATCCCCGCCTGCTCCAGTTCCTTGGCCAGGCGGCCGGCCTCGGCGCACAGGCCGGCGTAGTCGAGGCGGGTGACGCCGTCGTCGAGCGCGGGCGCGTACGGATGCCGCAGCGCCGTGGCGTCCAGGACGTCCAGCAGGGTGCGGGGCGGCGGAGCGCCCCCGGGCGAACGGAAAACGGCGCTCGCAGGCGCGTCGGCCACAAGTGGACGCAAGCTCTCCCCCGGTGTCGAGGCGATCGGCGGCCGGTCCACCGCGGCGATCCCCGCGGCCGCCGGTCACCCGGACGCTGCACGTCCGGACGCGGTCGGCATGCCGCAAGCCCGACACTCTACTCGATAGGGATGAACACGAAGGCGTGCCTGCCGTCATGACGGCAGGCACGCCTCCGGTACGTGCCCGGACCTCAGGTCAGCGACGGCGCGCCACGTCGTACGCGGCGGAGCCGATCAGCTCCAGCGACACCTGGAGACGCTGGAGGCTGACGTTGCCCCGGACGGTGTCCTCGGGCGTGTGGTAGACCGGCTCCAGCTGCGCAGGGGACTCGCCGCCGCGCCAGCTGAAGTTGCCCGCCGCGACGCCCTTCTCGAAGAACGCCTCGTGGTCGCTCGAACCGCGGGCGACCGGGCCCTTGGTCTGGCCGACGTAGCCGAGCCGCTTGGCGGCATCCAGCACGGCGGTCGTGGTGGTGTTGGGGTTGCCGTCCACCGACAGCAGCCAGTAGGTGCCCGCCGGCGGGTGGCTGGTGGCGACCATGTCGTTCTGGAAGACACCGGTGATCTTCTTGAGCTCCGCCGCGTCGAGCTTGCTCACGTAGTAGCGGGCGCCGACCAGGCCGAGCTCCTCCGCGCCCCACAGGCAGATGCGGATGTTCTGCCGGGTGGGCACGCGGCGCAGCACGCGCGCCAGCTCCATGGACAGCACGGTGCCGCTGCCGTCGTCGTTGCCGCCGGGCGAACCGGGCACGGTGTCGTAGTGGCCGCTGACGATGACCGTCTTGCCCTCGGGGTTGGGGAAGGTGGCCCGGCGCTCGGCGATGACGTTGTAGGAGGTCAGGTTGGTGTGCTTGGTGACCTCAAGGGAGAACCGCCGGGCGCCGGAGCGCAGCTGCGTGCCGTGGTACTCGGCGAGGACCAGCACCGGGACGGCCACGTACTCGGCGAAGACGATGTTGAGCGACTGGGCCTTGCGCTCGGGGTAGGTGGTCGAGCGCACGTTCTGGATCAGGACCGCGGTGGCGCCCGCCGCGGCGGCGGCCTTGGCCTGGGCGAGCTCCTTGCCGGCGACCCGGTTGAAGAGCGCGATCTTGCCCTTGACGTCGACGGTGACCTCGGTCGCGTCCTTGAGGTCGACGATCTCGCCCCGGACCCGGCCGGTGGCGGCGTTGAGGACGGCCCAGCTCTGCCAGTGCTCGCGGCGGCCCTTCACCTCCACCCGCATCTCGGCGAGGTTCTTGTCGGGCACCGGGAGGGGCTGGAGCTGGACCTTGTAGCCGAGGTCGCGCAGTTCCCCGGCGATGTAGCGGGCGGCGCGGTGCTCGCCGCGGGTGCCGGCCACGCGCCAGCCGATCTCGTCGCTGAGGACCCTCAGGTGCTTGAGCGCGCGGCGGGCGTCGACGCGGGCGACCACGGCCTTGTCGCCGGTGCTCAGCGAGGGCGGCAGGGCGGCGCCGGGGCGCTGCCGGGTCGTCGCGGCGGCCGTGCCGGGCAGCAGGCCCACGGTGGCGAAGCCCGCGAAGGCCGCGGCTCCGGCCAGCAGGTCGCGGCGGTTGACCTCGGACATGGCGTCTCCTCCGGGGGAGTAGGGGCAGGCTCGCGCGCCGGGACCCGGATCGACGGGTGGGACGGTCGACGCTGACCTGCCGGGGACGTTCAGGGGTACCCCGTTCGTCGCGAATTTACGAAATGCCCTATTCAATGAGCAAGATCGTCTACTCGTGTGCAACCGAAACGTGATCAATGTGCACGTCCGGATATCCCGGGATTGAGGCAGTGCAGGAGCGGCTCGCCCCGCCGCAGCCGCCCGAGGTCCTCGGCGACGGCCAGCGCCCGATCGGCCTCGGCGTCGGCGGTCTCTGCTCCGATGTGCGGCGTCAGCACCACGTTCGGCAGCCCCGCGAGCGGATGCGTGGGCTCGACGGCCAGATCGAGCCCGGCCCCCGTCAGGTGACCGGAGGCCAGCGCGCCGACCAGGGCGCCGGTGTCGTGCAGCCCGGCCCGCGCGGTGTTGAGGAACACGGCGCCGTCCTTCATGATCTCAAACTGCCGCGCGCCGATCATCCCGCGGCTCTCCTCGGTGAGCGTGGCGTGCAGCGACACCACGTCGGCGACGTTGAGCAGCTCAGGCAGCTTGTGCGTCGCGCCCTCGGCGTAGGGGTCGCAGGCGATGACCCGCATGCCGAGCCCGTCCATCCGCCACCAGACGGCCCTGCCCACCGCGCCCAGGCCCACGATGCCGAACGTCCGTCCGGCCAGCTGCCACGCCGGCCGCCGGCCGGCGGAACCCTCCACGACCCCCGGCCCCTCTCCTGCCGCCCGTCCTTCACGTACCGCCCGGTCGGCCGTCACGACCCCCCGTACGACCGCGAACAGCAGCGCCACCGTCAGCTCGGCCACCGCGTCCGCGTCATGACCCGCCGTGCAGAGCACCGGAATCCCGCGCGCGGTCGCGGTCTCGACGTCCACGTTCCCCGGGTCGCCCGTGACCGCGACCAGCTCCAGCGGATGGTCGAGCACCGGCCCGGCGACCTCGTCGTCCTCCCCGGCCACCAGGATCGTCGCGCCGAGCTCGGCGAGCCCGCGCGCCAGCTCGGCCGGGCCGCGCCGCACGCCCGCGGGTTCGTACACCACGTCCGTCAGCTCGTTCAGCTGATCCCAGCCCGGACCCCGCATCGGCGCGAGCACCAGCGCCCGTCCCGTCCGCTCGGCCATGCCGTCCCCCTCCTGCTCCGCGACGTCCCCTTTTTGACCGGAAAAGGCCGACGGAAACCGAGAATCCGCGAAACGCACCGGCCGGGCGCGGATTCGGCGGGTCCGGGCGTTGAAACACCGCGGGAGGCGTCAGTAGGGTGATGGCCCGTTCGTGAGCCAGATCACACCGAGGGGGCCATGCCGAACGACGAGGGACTCCGGGCCACCGGGGTCACCGTGCGGCTGGGCGGCCTGACCGCGGTGGACGGCGTGGGCCTGGAGGCCCCGCCGGGCACGGTCACCGGGCTCGTCGGGACGGGCGGGGCGGGCAAGACCACGCTCCTCGACGTCATCACAGGCTTGCGGCGGCCCGCGGTCGGCACCGTTCACCTCGACGGCGCCGACCTCACCTCGTGCGCTGCGCATGAGCGGGCGCGGCACGGCATGGCCCGTACGTTCCAGCGGCCGGAGGCGTTCGGATCGCTGACCGTCCAGGAGAACGTCCTGGTGGCGGCCGAGCTCCACACGGCGCGGCAGCGGCGCCGCCGGGACGCGCGCCGGAGTGCCGCGATCCTCGCCGACTCCCTGCTGGAGCGGGTCGGCATCACCGCGTACGCCGGCCGCCGCGCCGGCACCGTGCCCATGGGCGTCGCCCGGCTCATGGAGCTGGCCCGCGCCCTGGCGGCCGAGCCCCGCCTGCTGCTCCTCGACGAGCCCTGGGCGGGGTTGCCCGTGCCGACGGCCCGCTCGCTCGAATGCCTCCTGCGCGACCTCGCCGCCGAGGGGCTGGCCGTGCTGTTCACCGAGAACGACCTCGACCTCGTGATGGGCGTCTGCGACGTGCTGTACGTGCTGGACGCGGGCAAGGTGATCTCCCACGGGCCGCCCGCGCGGGTGCGGTCCGACCCCCGCGTCCGGCGGCTCCGCCCGGGCCGGGCCGAGCGCTTATCTTGACTCATTCAAGAAAATGGGCCACTCTGTCCGATGTGGCCACGATGTCGGACTTCCAGGAGATGTTGCGCGGAGCCGCCCTGCGCGTGACCCGGCCCCGGGTGGCCGTGCTGACCGCGGTGTACGCGCATCCGCACGCCGACACGGACTCGATCATCCGTGCCGTGCGCCAGGACCTCCCGAAGGTGTCCCACCAGGCCGTGTACGACTCGCTGCACACGCTGACGGCCGCCGGGCTGCTGCGCCGCATCCAGCCGTCCGGCTCCGTGGCCCGCTACGAGTCGCGGGTCGGCGACAACCACCACCACGTCGTGTGCCGCTCGTGCGGCGCCGTCGCCGACGTCGACTGCGCGGTCGGTGAGGCACCCTGCCTGACCGCGTCCGACGACCAGAGCTTCTCGATCGACGAGGCCGAGGTCACCTACTGGGGCCTGTGCCCCGGCTGTTCCACCACCAGCAGTTCTTGAGCAGATCCCCCTGGTCCGGAAGGATTCCCATGACCGAGAACCACGACGCCATCGTCACCGACGACATGCCGGAGGGCGAGGGCGGTTGCCCGGTCGCGCACGGTCGCGCACCGCACCCGACTCAGGGCGGCGGAAACCGCCAGTGGTGGCCTGAGCGGCTCAATTTGAAGATCCTTGCCAAGAACCCTCCCGTGGCCAACCCGCTGGGCGAGGACTTCGACTATGCCGAGGCCTTCCAGAACCTCGACCTCGCGGCCGTGAAGCGTGACATCGCCGAGGTCCTGACGACCTCGCAGGACTGGTGGCCCGCCGACTTCGGCCACTACGGCCCGTTCATGATCCGGATGGCGTGGCACAGCGCGGGCACCTACCGCATCAGCGACGGCCGCGGCGGCGCCGGGGCCGGCCAGCAGCGCTTCGCGCCGCTCAACAGCTGGCCCGACAACGGCAACCTCGACAAGGCCCGCCGCCTGCTGTGGCCGGTCAAGAAGAAGTACGGCCAGAACATCTCGTGGGCCGACCTGCTGATCCTCACCGGTAACGTCGCGCTGGAGACGATGGGCTTCGAGACCTTCGGCTTCGCCGGCGGACGCGCGGACGTCTGGGAGGCCGACGAGGACGTCTACTGGGGCCCGGAGACCACCTGGCTCGGCGACGAGCGCTACACCGGCGACCGGGAGCTCGAAGAGCCGCTCGGCGCGGTGCAGATGGGCCTCATCTACGTCAACCCCGAGGGCCCGAACGGCAACCCCGACCCGCTGGCCGCGGCCCGCGACATCCGCGAGACGTTCCGCCGGATGGCGATGAACGACGAGGAGACGGCCGCCCTGATCGTCGGCGGCCACACGTTCGGCAAGACCCACGGCGCGGGCCCGTCCGAGCACGTCGGACCCGACCCCGAGGCCGCCCCGATCGAGGCCCAGGGCCTCGGCTGGAGCAACACCTTCGGCACCGGCAAGGGCGCGGACGCGATCACCAGCGGCCTGGAGGGCATCTGGACGCCCACCCCGACGCAGTGGGACAACAGCTTCCTGGAGACCCTCTACGGCTACGAGTGGGAGCTGTTCCAGAGCCCCGCGGGCGCCAACCAGTGGCGGCCGAAGGACGGCGCCGGAGACGGCACCGTCCCCGACGCCCACGACCCGTCCAAGCGCGTCGCCCCGACGATGCTCACGACCGACCTCTCGCTGCGCGTCGACCCCATCTACGAGCAGATCACGCGGCGCTGGCTCGACCACCCCGAGGAGCTGGCCGACGCCTTCGCCCGGGCCTGGTTCAAGCTGACCCACCGTGACATGGGCCCGGTCGTGCGCTACCTCGGCCCGGAGGTCCCGTCCGAGACGCTGCTGTGGCAGGACCCCCTGCCCGCCCGCACGCACGACCTCATCGACGCCGCGGACGTCGCCGCCCTCAAGGAGCAGGTCCTCGCCCTCGGCCTGCCGGTGTCCCAGCTGGTGTCCACCGCGTGGGCGTCGGCGTCGTCGTTCCGCGGCAGCGACAAGCGCGGCGGCGCCAACGGCGCCCGCATCCGCCTGCAGCCGCAGAGCGGGTGGGAGGTCAACGAGCCCGACCGGCTGGCGACGGTGCTGAGCGCCCTCGAAGGCGTCCAGCAGTCCTTCAACGCCGCGCAGAGCGGCGGCAAGCGGGTCTCGCTCGCCGACCTGATCGTGCTCGCCGGCGGCGCGGCGGTCGAGAAGGCGGCCAAGGACGCAGGGTTCGAGATCGAGGTGCCCTTCACGCCTGGCCGGGTGGACGCCTCGCAGGAGCAGACCGACGTGGAGTCGTTCGCCGCCCTGGAGCCCAGGGCCGACGGCTTCCGCAACTACCTCGGCAAGGGCGACCGCCTGCCCGCCGAGTACCTGCTGCTCGACAAGGCCAACCTGCTGAACCTGAGCGCTCCGGAGATGACCGTCCTCGTCGGCGGCCTGCGCGTCCTCGGCGCGAACTACCAGCAGTCGCCGCTCGGCGTCCTGACCGACCGTCCCGGCACCCTGACCAACGACTTCTTCGTCAACCTGCTCGAACTGGGCACGACGTGGAAGTCGACGTCGGAGGACGCGACCACGTTCGAGGGCCGTGACGCCTCGGGCCAGGTCAAGTGGAACGCCAGCCGCGCCGACCTCGTCTTCGGCTCGAACTCCGAGCTGCGCGCGCTCGCGGAGGTCTACGCGAGCGACGACGCCAAGGAGAAGTTCGTGACCGACTTCGTCGCGGCGTGGGACAAGGTCATGAACCTCGACCGGTTCGACCTGCGCTGATCGCCGGCCGGAACGCCGGCGCGGGGGCCGCCCCCGCGCCGGCGTTTCACCACGTGTCGATCCAGGGCCGCGGGGCCGTGGGAGGTTCGGCGCCCGCGAAGGCGGTGGTGATCCAGCGGCGGGTGCCGGCGGGGTCGATGACGTCGTCGAGCTCGAAGACGGAGGCCGCGTTGAGGGCCTTGCCGTGGTCGTAGGCCGCGGCGACCATCTGCTCGAACAGGGCCTGGGGGTCGTCCGCGGCCTCCAGCTCCTTGCGGAAGCCCAGCCGGACCGCGCCCTCCAGGCCCATGCCGCCGACCTCACCGGTCGGCCAGGCGACGGTGGCGAGCGGCGCCTTGAAGCTGCCGCCCGCCATGGCCTGCGCGCCGAGGCCGTATCCCTTCCGCAGCACGATCGTGACGACCGGGACGCGGAGGTTGGCGCCGATCACGAAGAGCCGGCTGAAGTGCCGGACGGTGGCGGTGCGCTCGGCGTCGGGGCCGACCATGAAGCCCGGGGTGTCGCAGAGCGAGACGACCGGCAGGCCGTGCGCGTCGCAGAGCTGGAGGAAGCGGGCGGCCTTGTCGGCCGCGTCGCGGTCGATCGCGCCGCCGAGGTGCACGGGATTGTTGGCGATCAGGCCGAGGGGGCGGCCCTCGACGCGGACGAGCGCGGTGATGACGCCGGCGCCGAAGCCGCGCCGCAGTTCGAGGACGGAGCCGGTGTCGGCCAGGTGCTCGATGACGCGGCGCACGTCGTAGGCGCGCAGACGGTTCTCCGGGATGACGTGGCGGAGGAGCCGCTGGTCGTCGCAGGTCCATGACGCCGACGTTCCCTGGAAGTAGGACAGGTGGCGCTTGGCGGCGGCCACGGCCTCCGCTTCGTCCTCCACGAGCACGTCGATGACGCCGTTCGGCACCTGGTCAGCGGCCGGGCCGATCTCCTCGGGCCGGAAGACGCCGAGCCCGCCGCCCTCGATCATCGCGGGACCGCCCATGCCGATGTTGGCGTCGCGGGTGGCGATGATGACGTCGCAGCAGCCGAGCAGCGCCGCGTTCCCGGCGAAGCAGCGGCCGGACGCGATCCCCACCAGCGGGACCTTTCCGCTCAGGCGGCCCATCGCGTGGAAGCTCATGACGTCCAGCCCGGACACGGTGGTGGTGTCGGTGTCGCCGGGCCGCCCGCCGCCGCCTTCGGCGAACAGGACCAGCGGCAGGCGGCGGCGTTCGGCGAGCTCCAGCATGCGGTCGGTCTTGCGGTGGTTCTGGTAGCCCTGCGTCCCGGCCAGCACCATGTAGTCGTACGCCATGACCACGCACTGATGTCCGTTGACGTCACCGACGCCGCAGACCATGCCGTCGGCGGGAGTGCGTTCGATGAGGTCGTCGAGCGAGCGCCGCTGCCGCTGCGCGGCGATGGCGAGCGCGCCGTACTCGGTGAACGTGCCGGGGTCGCAGAGGTCCTCGATGTTCTCGCGGGCCGTCCGGTGACCGCGCGCGTGCCGCCGCGCGACCGCCTCGGGCCGGGACGCGTCGAGCCCGATCTCGTGGCGGCGCCGTACCTCGGCGAGGTCGGCGCGGATCTCGTCCAGGTCGATCTCGGCCTCGTCGTCGGCGTGGTCGCCGCCGGTCTCCGCGGGCTCCACGAAGAGCAGCGGGGCGCCGTCGGTGACGGTCTGGCCCGGCGCGACGGCGAGCGCCCGGACGAGTCCGGACGCGGCGGCGCGCACGACGTGCTCCATCTTCATGGCTTCGAGGATCACCACGGGCGCCCCGGCCCGGACGGGCTCGCCCTCGGCCACCTCGACGCTGACCACCGTGCCCTGGAGCGGCGCGACCACCGGCACCGTCCCGGGCTCGGCGGGCGCCGCGGGTCCGCCGCCGCTTCGCTGCGCGCTCGTCGGCAGCTCCGCGAGGTGCTCGGCGACGAACCCCGTGTCGAACGTGCCGGCGGCGAACGCCGGGTGCCGCAGGATCGCCTGGAGCAGCGGCACGGTCGTCGCCACTCCCCCGATCTCGAACTCGCCGAGCGCGCCGCCGGCCCTGGCCACCGCCGCCGGGAAGTCCTCCGCACGGACGATCACCTTGGCCAGCAGCGAGTCGTATCGCAGGTTCGTCTGGTATCCGCTGTAGCCGTGGGTGTCGACGCGCACGCCCGGGCCCATGGGCGGGGCGAACGCGGTGAGCGTGCCCGCCTGCGGCCTGGGCGTCCCGTCGGCGTCCAGCGTCTCGGTGTTGACCCGTACCTGCACGGCGCAGCCGGTCGCCGCCGGAGGGCCCGCCAGCCCGAGGTCACCGAGGCTCGCACCGCCTGCCAGCCGGAGCTGGGTCTTCACCAGGTCGACACCGGTGATCTCTTCGGTGACCGTGTGCTCGACCTGCAACCGCGGATTGGCCTCCAGGAACCAGAACTCCTCGCCCGCGACGAGGAACTCGAACGTGCCGAGACTCCCGTACCGCACCTGGGCGGCCATCCGCACCGCAGCGTCCAGCAGGCGGTCGCGCAGGCCCGCGGCGAGCGACGGCGCGGGCGCGACCTCGACGAGCTTCTGGTGCCGCCGCTGAACGCTGCAGTCGCGTTCCCACAGATGGGTGACCGCGCCGGAGCCGTCGCCCGCGATCTGCACCTCGATGTGCCGGGCGTGCGGCGCGTACCGTTCCACGTAGAGATCGCCGTTGCCGAACGCGGCGAACGCCTCGGAGCGGCACCGTTCGTACGCCTCGGGCACCTCGGCGGCCGTCTCGGCCACGCGCATGCCGCGCCCGCCGCCACCCGCGAGCGCCTTGAGCATCACCGGTCCGTGCTCCACCGCGAACGCCCGCGCCTCCGCCGGCGACGTCGGCCCGCTCGTGCCCGGCATCACCGGCACGCCGAGTTCGGCGGCCAGCCGCCGCGACCTGGTCTTGTCGCCGAAGAGCTCCAGCAGCTCGGGCCGCGGCCCGACGAAGGTCAGCCCGGCGCCGGCGCATCGCGCCGCGAACGAGGCGTTCTCGCTCAGGAACCCGTAACCGGGGTGGATCGCGGTGACGCCGCGGTCCTTGGCCGCGGCGAGGATCGCGTCGGCGTCCAGATAGCCCGAGGCGCCCTCGCCGGGCAGCTCTCGTCTCTCGCCGGCGCGTCGCGTGTGCAGGGCCGCGGCGTCGTCGCGGGTGTGCACCGCGACCGTCCTGATGCCCAGCTCGGCCGCCGCGCGCATCACCCGGACGGCGATCTCGCCCCGGTTGGCCACCAGGATGCCGTTCATGACCCTCCCGTATCCGGACGTGCTCATTCGCGCATGGACCGAACACCCTCGTCCCAAGGGCACGATTCAGTGTCAGACGCTCCTCGGCAACTCTGCCCAGACGATAATGGCCACCGGCGCCTTGACAGGAAGGGAGTGCCCCAGATGACCGGAGACCGCGCCTCCCTCCGCGACTCACTGCTGGACGCGGCGGCCGAGCTGCTCGTCCGGCGCGGCTACCGGGGCGTCCGGATGCAGGACGTGGCCGCCGCCGTGGGCGTGAGCAGGCAGACCGTCTACAACGAGTTCGGCGACAAGTGGGGCATGGCCCAGGCGGTGGTCATGCGCGACAACGAGCGGTACGTGGACGGCATCGACCGCATCCTCACCGAGCACAGCGACGACCTCTACTCCGCCGTCGCCGCCGCGGTGCGGTTCACGCTGGAGCTGTCCGCCGACGACCCGATCAAGAAGGTGGTGCTGACGGGCGCCGGCGGCGACGAGCTGCTCCCCCTCCTCACCACCCGGGCCGAGCCCGTGCTGTTCACCGCGCGGACCCGCATCATCGAGCACGCGCTGGCGGAGTGGCCCGAGCTCGACCGCGAGGCGTTCACCGAGATCGCCGAGGCCGCCGTCCGGCTGACGATGAGCCACATCGTGCTGCCCACCGAGCCGCCCGACCGCGTGGCCGACCTGATCGCCCGCATGGTCACGCGCTACCTGGACGCCCCGGGCTGACCGGTCGCGTGCGCCGCGTCCGGCGCGCCGCGATCCTCTCGTGGCGCGGCGGAACGGGCGGTGGCCAGGGCGAGGATTCCGGTGCCGAGCACCAGCGGGCCTCCGGAGACGGGGTCGATGACGGCCATGGTCCCGCCGACCAGGATCAGGTAGACGCCCACCTGGAGGGGCAGGCGCCCGGTGGTGCGGAGCGCGCGGTAGGCGAAGGTGCCGATGGCCATGAACCCGACGCCCGCGTAGAGGAACCAGAGCGCGGACTCGCGTTCGGGGTCGCCGCCGATCGAGTCGACGATGCCGTCCTGGACGATGTCTCCCCAGGTGCCCGCCATGGTGACGAACGCGTAGACGGTGTGAATCATCGCGATCCCGATGATGAGCCACGGGACGGTGGGCCGGGGAACACTGCGGTCGGGACTGCTCATGGGACGTCCTCCTGCGAAGGGGCGCCCGCGCGGTCGCCGGTGGCGAGGCGCAGGGCGTGTTCGAAGAGGCGGCGCAGGTCGGCGCCCGCCAGCGGCGGGATGACGTGCTCCGCCCCGATCGTGATCATGTAGAAGAGGTTCGCGACCCGGTCGGCTTCGTCCGGGTCGCCGGTGAGTTCCTGCCAGCGGTCGCGCAGATAGCCGATCCTGGTGCGGTCCACGCGTTCCTGGAGGTCGCGGGCCTCGGCGTCCTGCTGTGCCCAGGCGCGGACCGCCACCTCCAACTCGGGCCCGTGCTCGTCCTTGTCGACCACCAGGTCGAGGAGCCGTTCGAGCCGGGCCAGCGCCGGGGCGTGCGGGTCGGCCTCGGCGAGCTCGATGAAGCGGGTCGTGCTCTCAGCCTCGAAGTGGGCGAGCAGCGCGGTCCGGTAGCCGCCCATCCCCTTGAAGTGGTGGTAGAACGAGCCCTTCGTCAGCCCGAGCCGCTCGGTGAGCCGCTCGATCGTGAGCGCCGGGGCGCCCCGTTCCGCCAGGATCGCCAGGCCCGCGTCCAGCCAGTCTCGTCTGCTCGCCATGCCCTCACCATTCCATACCGTTTGGTACGGCACGACCATACCAAACCGTATGGCATGTTCCGGAGGGCGGGTGCGATGTCAGTGTCCGCTTACTGGATGGGCTACCGTTTGCGGCAGCACGGCATGCGGAGGAGGCGCGAATGGACTTCAACCTGCCCGAGAGCGCGATCGCGGTCCAGGAGGGCGTGCGGGCGATCGCCGGGAAGTACGACCAGGCCTACTGGGACCGGTGCGACGCGGAGAAGCGCTGGCCGGAGGAGGTCTGGCGGGAGCTGGTCCAGGGCGGCTGGCACAGCCTCGCCGTTCCGGAAGAGTACGGCGGCGCGGGCCAGGGGCTGCTGGAGCTCGCGGTCGCCCTGGAGAGCCTCGCGGCCGGCGGCGCGGGCGGTGCCGCCTCGTTCATGTACCTGCTGACCCCGGCGTTCGGCGGGCTGACCATCATGCGGCACGGCACCGAGGAGCAGAAGCGCGAGTTCCTGCCGAGGATCGTGTCCGGCGAGATCGAGACCTGCTTCGCCATCACCGAGCCCGACGCCGGCAGCAACGCCATCAACATCACCACGCAGGCCCGCCGCGACGGTGACCACTTCCTGGTGAACGGCCAGAAGATCTGGATCTCCGGGGTGGAGCGCGCCGACTTCCTGGTCCTGGTCACCCGGACGATCCCCGCGGCCGAGGCCAAGCCCCGTACGGCCGGATTCACGGTGCTGCTCGTCGACATCAAGGACGCCGTCGCCCAGGGCACGCTCACCTATCAGCCGATCCCCAAGCTCGGCACCAACACCGTCGCCTCCAGCATGGTGTTCCTCGACGACGTCCGTGTCCCCGCCGAGAGGGTCCTCGGCCAGGTGGACGAGGGCTTCGCGGTGATGTGGGACATCCTCAACCCCGAGCGCATCCTGGCCGCGGCGGGCGGCGTGGGCTCCGGCGAGCTGGTCCTCCAGGTCGCCTGCGACTACGCGCGCGAACGCGCCCCGTTCGGCACGCCCATCGGCGCCAACCAGGCCGTCGCCTTCCCGCTCGCCAGGGTCAAGGCGCAGATCGAGCTGGCCCGGCTCATGACCTACAAGGCGGCCTGGCTCTGGGACCGGGGAAGGCCCTGCGGCGCGGAGGCCAACATCGCCAAGCTCACCGCCGCCGACGCGTCGTGGCAGGCCGCCGACCGCGCGTTCCAGACGCACGGCGGCATGGCCTACTCGCTGGAGTATCCGGTGGCCCGCATGTTCCGCGACGCACGGATCGCCAAGAACATCCCGGTCGCCGAGGAGCTCGTGCTCGCCCATATCGCCCAGCACGAGCTCGGCCTGCCCAAGTCATACTGAACGCACGTGGCGGGCGACGGAGGAGAGGCGGCATGCCGAAGACACACCACTACGCGCTGGAAGTCACCTGGACCGGCAACACCGGCACGGGCACCAGCGGATACCGGGCCTTCGGACGCGACCACGTGGTGGCCGCCGCCGGCAAGCCCGACCTTCTCGGCTCCGCCGATCCGGCGTTCCGCGGTGACCCCGCGCGCTGGAATCCCGAGGAGCTGCTGGTCGCCGCGCTCTCGCAGTGCCACATGCTGTGGTACCTGCATCTGTGCGCGGGCGCCAAGATCACCGTCACGGCGTACGCCGACCGCCCGTACGGGACGATGCTGGAGACGCCCGACGGCGGCGGCCACTTCCAGGAGGTCGTGCTGCGGCCGCACGTGACGATCACCGACCCGGCGGACGCCGACCACGCCGTGGCCCTGCACGAGCGGGCCCATGAGATGTGCTTCATCGCCCGCTCGGTCAACTTCAAGGTGCATCACGAGCCGACGGTGAGCGCACCGGAGGCCTGACGCGAGGGGTCAGCCGAAGCGGGCGGGCCTCTTGTCCCGGATGGCATCGACGCCCTCGCGCACGTCGGGCCCGGTGAACCCGAGGAACTCCAGCGCGAGCGAGGCGTCGAAGGACGGCCCGGCCATGCGCAGCCAGTTGTTGAGGGCGTGCTTGGTGTAGCGCACCGCTTCGGCGGCGCCGCCGGCGAGGCGCCCGGCGATCTCCAGCGCCCGCTCGTGCACCTCGTCGTCGGGAACGCACAGGCTGACGAGCCCGATGCGCTCGGCCTCCTCGCCCGTGAGCACGTCGTTGAGCAGCAGGTAGTACTTGGCCTTGGCCATGCCGCACAGCAGCGGCCAGATGACGGCGGCGTGGTCGCCGGCCGCGACGCCGAGCCGGGTGTGGCCGTCGAGCAGCTTGGCCGTGCGCCCGGCGACCGAGATGTCGGCCAGCAGGGCCACGGCCAGCCCCGCGCCGACGGCGGGTCCCTGGATCGCGCTGACGACCGGCGTGCCGCAGTCGATGATGTTCATGACGATGTCTCGGGCCTCCCGCAGCACCCGGGCGCGCACCGCGTGGTCGGTCATCATCTCCTCGATCATGTCGAGGTCGCCGCCGGCGCAGAACGCGGTGCCCTCGCCGCGCACGACCACCGCGCGCACGCGGTCGTCGGCGTCGACGTCCCGCCAGATCGCGGCGAGCTCGCGGTGGCCGACGGTGTCGACGGCGTTGAGCTTGCCCGGGCTGCTGATCGTGACGCGCAGCACCCGCGGCGCCGCCCAGTCGATCTTCAGCCGCCGGTACGCCGCGTAGCGTTCCAGCCCGCCGCCACCCGCGCCGTCCTCATTCGCACCGCTGCTCATGCCGCACCCATCTCCCCGGAGATCACGTCGAAGGCCGCGCGCAATCGTCGCACGGCGAAGTCCATCGCCTCCACACCGGCATCGAAGATCTCCGGAAGCAGGAAGAACGAGTGCACGACCCCCTCGAAACGGCGCAGCTCGACCGGTACCCCGGCCTCCCGCATCCTGCGGGCGTAGGCCTCTCCCTCGTCGCGGAGGATGTCGTACTCGGCGGTGATGACCGTGGTCGGGGCGAGGCCGGACAGGTCGGGCGCGCGCAGCGGGGCCAGTCTCGGGTCGGCGGGATCGGCCGCGCCCCGGTAGAGCTCCATGAAGCGGCGCAGCGCGGGACCGTCCAGGCCGTAGCCGGTGGCGAACGCGGCGTGGCTGGCGGTGTCCATGGCGGTATCGGTGACCGGGTAGACGAGCAGCTGGTGGACGAGCGGCACCGCGCGTTCACGGGCGAGCAGGGCGACCACGGCGGCGAGGTTGCCGCCCGCGCTGTCGCCGGCGACGGCGACGGCCCGGGGATCGGCGCCGTACGGCTCGGGGTCGCGCACGACGCCGGCCGTCACCGCCCACGCGTCGTCCACGGCGGCGGGGAACGGATGCTCGGGCGCGAGCCGGTAGTCCACGCTGAGCACCGCGCAGCGGGCGCGCGCCGCGAGCTCGCGGCAGGCGGCGTCCACACTCTCCAGGTCGCCGATCACCCAGCCGCCGCCGTGGAAGTAGACCACCACGGGCAGGGGCGGGCCGCCCGGCGGGACGGGGCGGTAGAGGCGCACGGGCACGGGTCCGCCCGGCGCGGGGACGGTCAGGTCGCGCACGTGCGGCAGGTCGCGCCGCGCGGTGAAGAGCGCCGCCCCCAGTTCGCGGCGCATGTCCTCGATCGTGGGCTCGGGTCCCCCGAACGCCGTCAGGGCACGGACGTCCTCAAGGAATCTCGCGGTCTGCGGGTGCAGGGGCATGCGGCGACCTCCGGCGGGTGACGTGGCATGAATCTACCCGCGGGAGACGACAACGATCAGCGGCCGGACGCCTCGGCGACCAGGGCCTCGAACAGGCGGCGGTCGTCGCCCTCCTCGGGGTGCCACTGCACGCCGAGCCCGAACCGGTGTCCCTGCAACTCGACGGCCTCGACGACCTGGTCGGTGGCCCAGGCGACCGCGACCAGGCCCTTGCCCAGCCGGCTCACGGCCTGGTGGTGATAGGCCGGCACCTCCGCCGCGTCCCCGAGGATCTTGCCGATCGTGCTGTTGGCGCTGATCTGCACGGGGTGGCTGCCCATCATGCCCACGGCGGGGGCGTGCCCCTCGTGGCCGACGGCCTCGGGCAGGTGCTGGACCAGCGTGCCGCCGCGCGCCACGTTGAGGACCTGCATGCCCCGGCAGACGGCCAGGAACGGAAGGTCGGCCTCCACCGCGACGCGGACGAGGGCCAGCTCGAACCGGTCGCGCTGGGGCTGCGGCGGCCCGGTCGCCTCGTGCCGTTCCGCGCCGTACAGCTCGGGGTCGAGGTCCCCGCCCCCCGCGAGGACGAGGCCGTCGAGCCCGCGGACCAGGCTGTCCAGTCCGCGCAGGCCGGCCATCGGCGGCACCAGGACCGGGACGCCGCCGGCCCGTTCGACCGCGCGCACGTAGGGCACGGGCAGCAGCGCCGCCTCGCGGACCCAGACGCCCCAGCGGGCCGGTTCGAGGTAGGTCGTGACGCCGATGAGCGGCGGAGAGCCGCCGGGGACGGCATCGGGGCCCGGGGCCCCGCGGATCGCCTCGCGCATTCCTGTGTTCCCCTCCTCGGTGAGCCTGGCCACGGCTCGATGCCCGAAGTGCGGCGAATCGCCGCGTTCACCCAGGTCATGATGACGCATGACCCCGGATTTCGGACCGTCCCACCCCAGGTCCGATGCCGTCCCAGCCTGCCGTAATCCCCTGGTCCACGCGGCCCAACCCTGCCTCCCCGGCCACGAATTCAGAAACTTCATACCCGGGATGAAGTTTTTCCACCAGTTCGCACCCCGCCTTCTCGGGAGATCATTGCGGCCCATTCGCGACGCGTCACTTCCGCACGCTGGGAACGTTATTCATCGTGACGATCAACTGACCGCAACCGGGGAAGTTGAATACCGATCAGTATGCCTACCCTGGCACTCTTCAGTCGCGATTACGCAGAATAATAATCCGATTACAGTAAGTGGGTAAGCGCGGGCCTTGCCACGAATCGGTTGAGTACCAGCGGCTTTGGGTGCGAGAATCTCCTCAGGCCGGGCCGCTCGCGGGCGCTGGAAGCGCTGGGGAACGGCGAGATCCCGGAAGACAAAGCCAGGGGGCGAGCTTGGCAAATGTCATTGGAACCCCGCGTCGTCAAAGAGAATTTCACACAACTCGGGACATCCGGCGACAAGGCGGCCGCCTATTTCTATGGCCGCCTCTTCGCGGAGAATCCGCGGCTGCGCGCCCTGTTTCCACCCGCAATGGACGTCCAGCGCGACCGCCTCTTTCACGCGCTCACGAAGATCGTATGGAGCCTGGACAGCCCCGGCGCGCTCGCGGCCTATCTCTCGCAGCTCGGCCGCGACCACCGCAAGTTCGGCGTTCTGCGGGAGCACTACCCGGCCGTGGGGGCCGCGCTCATCGCGACGCTGCGCAGGTTCAGCGACGACTGGACGCCGGAGATCGAGGCCGCCTGGATCGCCGCTTACCGGGAGGCGAGCACGCTGATGCTCGCCGCCGCCGACGAGGACGCGGCTCAGGCGCCGCCCTGGTGGGTGGCCGAGGTGCACGACCACGACCGCCGATCCCATGACCTGGCCGTGCTGACCCTGCGGCCCGGCCAGCCTTTCCCGTTCACCGCCGGGCAGTACCTCACGGTGCAGAGCGCCCGCTGGCCGCGTGTCTGGCGGCCCTACTCGATCGCCAACGCCCCGCGCTCGGACGGCATGGTGCGCCTGCACGTCCGGGCGGTGCCCGGCGGCTGGGTCAGCGGCGCCCTGGTCAGGCACACCAGGACGGGCGACAGCGTGCTGCTCGGCCCGGCCCTGGGCACCATGACGCTCGACCCCGATTCCGGCCGAGACCTGCTGCTCATCGCCGGAGGGACGGGCCTGGCCCCGGCCAAGGCACTGGCCGAGCAGGCCGTCATGTCCGGACGGCGGCGCGCCATCCATCTCCTGGTGGGCGCGCGCACCCAACGCGACCTGTACGACCTGCCCGAGCTGCGCCTGCTGGAGTCCGGCTGCCCCGGGCTCCGGGTGATCCCCGTTCTCTCCGAGGAACCGGACTTCGACGGCATGCGGGGCCGCCTGCCCGACGTGCTCTGCCGGTTCGACGGCTGGGACGACCACGATGTGTACGTGTCCGGCCCGACCGACATGATCCGGACTTCGGTCGGCGAGCTCCAGCGGCTCGGTGTGCCACCGGCCCGCATCCACCACGACCTCCTCGGCGCCGAGGAGGCGCTGCACGGGACAGGCGCCCGGCCCTAGTTCGCACTTCCGCCCCGGCCTGGTGTGGTCAGGCCGGGGCGGCCTCAACGGACGGGCCGTTCAGGCCTGGTCGACGGAGGGGATCGCCCGCCAGCGGCACGGGCCGTGGTCGTCGTCGAGCGCGGTCACCCGGTCCTGCGCGCCGAGCATCACCAGGTGCGCGAGCGTCTCCAGCATCGCGGTCCGGCGCATGAACGGCTGGATCCGCGGCCAGGGCCGTGACCACGTCAGCCGCTGCGCGATCTCCCACGCGGTCGCGCCCTCCGTGCCCGCCTTGACGACCTCCAGCGCGATCTCGTCGAGGCGGGCGGTGTGGTGCTCCGCCAGGGCCGTGACCCGGTCGGCGAGCCCCGCGAACCGGTATTCGTGGGCCGGCAGCACCTCTTCCACGTCGAGAGTGCGCACCTTGTCCAGCGAGTCGTAGAAGTCGGCCAGCGGGTTGTGCCGCTGCTGCGGGTGCACGGCGATCGCCGGGGTGATGCGCGGCAGCACGTGGTCGCCCGACAGCAGCAGCCGCCGGTCCGGTTCGAGGAAGCACACGTGCCCCGGCGAGTGACCGGGCGTCCACACGGTGCGCAGGTTCCAGCCGCCGATCGGCACCTGCTCGCCGTCCTCCAGCAGCAGTTCCGGGTCGGTGTGCCGCACCAGCGGCAGGATCCGGCGGGACGCGTCGGCCAGCGGCCCGGCCTCCTCCTCGGGCACGCCGTGCAGCGTCATCTGACGGCGGATCGCCTCGATGAGACCGTCGAAGTCGCGGTAACGCTCACGCAGCAGCCCGGCGTCCGCAGGATGCAGCGCCACCCAGGCCCCCGACTCCTCCCGGACGCGCCCCGCGAGCCCGTAGTGATCGGGATGCAGATGGGTGACCAGCACGGCCTTGACGTCGGTGATGTCGTAGCCGGCGGTCCGCAGGCCCCCGCGGAGCGCCTCCCACGCCTCGGGCGTGTCCCAGCCCGCGTCCACGATGGCGATCCCGTCCGGCAGCTCCAGCCCGTACACCAGGACGTACCGCAGCGGGTTGTCGGGCAGCGGTACCGGGATCGACCACAACCCCGGGCGGATCTGCTCGACCGGCGGCAGGACCTTGTCCTGCCACGCCTGGTGCTGCAACGTCCCCGTGATCTTCATCGGCCGCCTCACCAGCCCGCGCGGCGCCGGAGGAAGTCGGTCGTCCGCGGGTCGGCCGGGTAGAACGATTCGATGGCGAGCTCGGCGACCGTGATGTCGACCGGCGAGCCGAACGTGGCGATCGTGCCGATGAACGACAGCTCCTCGCCGTCCAGCCGCATCCGCAGCGGCACCACGACCTCGTTGCCGGCGGGCGTCACCACGGCCTCGGCCACCGGATCGGTGCCCGGGTAGTCGCGCAGCTCGCGGTAGAGCTGGGCGAGGGACTCGTCGGCGGTGAGCGCCACGTGCCGGCGCACCCGGTCGACCATGTGGGCGCGCCACTCCCCCAGGTTGAGGATGTTCCTGGCCATGCCCTCCGGATGCATGCTGAGCCGCAGCACGTTCACCGGCGGCTCCAGCAGCTCGGGCGGTGCCCCCTCCATGAACAGGCCCGCGGCGCCGTTGGCGTCGATCAGGTTCCAGAACCGGTCCACCACCACCGCCGGGAACGGCTCGTGCGCGTCCAGGACGAGCCGCAGCGCCGACCGGACCGAGTCCATCCGCGGCTCCTCCATCGGCGTCTCGGCGTACACCGGCGCGTAGCCCGCCGAGACCAGCAGCAGGTTGCGGTCGCGCAGCGGCACCTCCAGATGCTCGGCCAGCCGCAGGACCATCTCCCGGCTCGGCACCGAACGCCCCGTCTCCACGAAGCTCAGATGGCGGGTCGACACGTCGGCCGCCGAGGCCAGCTCCAGCTGGCTCAGCCTCCGCCGCTGGCGCCAGGCGCGCAGCTGCTCCCCGATCGGCCGCACGTCGCTGAGCGAAGTCGTCATCGTCACGCCCACGACGCTACTGGCGCCACGTCACGAGCACGATTACCTCGCATGTAATGCGGCTCACTATTACCTCCGGCGTAATGGACCCGGACGCGCTCCGGGCGCGAAGGTCGATCCCACGCCGAGCCCCCGAGGAGAACGATGACCACCGAGATCACCCCCGGCCAGCTGGTCGACGCCATGCCGTTCGCCCGCGCGCTCGGCGTCGAGATCGACGCCGCGGCGCCCGGCGAGGTCACCGGGCGCCTGGCATGGGACGCCGGCCCGGCGCGTCGACGACCACGCTTGAGTCGAAGACCAACTTCTTCCGCGCCGTGCGTTCCGGGCATGTGCGCGCCGTGGCACGGCCGCTCCATGTGGGGCGCACGTCGATCGTCGTGCAGACCGACCTGTACGACGCCGAGGGCAGGCGGGTCGCCCAGGTGACGCAGACCCAGGCCGTTCTCAGGTCCTGAGCCTGGACCCGGCCCGCCCAGCACCTTTACGTTGTAGATTCCTTGCGGAGGTGCTCGCCGAAGAAGGAGAAGATGCGCTCCCAGGCGTCGCCGGCGTTCTCCTTTCCCTCTCCGAGACCCATCACGACCTTCAGCACCGGCGCCAGCGGGGCGGGGACCGCCGTCCCGGTCAGGAAGCCGTGGCCGGTCGCCGGATACTCCTTGACGTCGTGCGGCACGCCCGCCTGGGTGAGCGCCCGTTCGAGCTTGGCCGCCGCACCGCGCAGCGTCCGGTCGCCGGCGCCGTAGCTGGCGATGATCGGGCACGCTCCCTCCAGCGCCTTGGCGGTGTCACCGCGAGGCAGTATCCCGTAGTTGACCGAGGCGGCCTGGAAGTCGTGCTTGGCCGCGGCCACCAGCGCGAACCCGCCGCCCAGGCAGAATCCGATCACGCCGACGTCACCCGTGCAGTCGTCCCGGCCCGCCAGCAGGAGCCGGGTGGCCTCGATGGCGTCGAAGGCCGGACCCTCACCCCGGATCATGTCGCGCATGGCCTTGCGGATGCACCGCACCCATGGCTTGCCGCTGTAGAGGTCGGGCAGCACGGCCAGATAGCCGTTGGCGGCGAGCCGGTCGGCCTGGGCCCGCATGTCGGCGGTGGCGCCCACCGCCTCGAAGAGAACGACGACGCCGGGCCACGGGCCCTCCCCCTCGGGGACGGCGAGATGGCCGGGCAGTTCCAGTGATCCCACAGGGATGCCGATGGTCGTCATGCCTCCCCACCCTGACCCTACGTACAACGTACGCCTAGACCCGGCCGACCAGTGTGACGCGCATCACCGGGCTATCGTGATCTTCATGCGCATCGACCGGATCGACCACCTGGTGCTGACCGTCGCCGACCTGGACGCCGCGATCGACTTCTACACCCGGGTGCTGGGCATGGAGGCGGTCTCGTTCGGTGACGGCCGGCAGGCCCTCGCGTTCGGCCACAGCAAGATCAACCTGCACCGGGCCGGCCACGAGTTCGAGCCCAAGGCCGAGCACGCCCTGCCCGGCACCGCCGACCTCTGCCTGATCGCCGCCACCCCCATCGAGCAGGTCGTCGAGGAGCTCACCGAGCACGGCGTACCCATCGAGGAAGGTCCCGTCGAACGCACCGGCGCGACGGGCCCTCTGCTCAGCGTCTATCTCCGCGACCCCGACCGGAACCTGATAGAGATCAGCAACCCCCGCCGAGCGTGACGAGGAGAACGGCGCGCCAGGACCGCCCCGGCGATCGGGCCTCTCCGGCCGTGGGCGGCTCCGGTCACGGGCAGACGCGGCCGTTGGCCTCGAAGGCGGCGTGGGTCAGCGGCATGAGGGCCGCCCACTGCTCCTCCATCTGCTCGGCGACCATCTCGATCTCGCGCTGCGGGAACGAGGGGAACGTGGAGTCCTCGCGCTTGGTGCGCAGGGAGAGGAAGTTCATCAGGGAGCGGGCGTTGCAGGTCGCGTACATCGAGGAGTAGAGGCCGACGGGGAGCACCGTGCGCGCGACCTCGCGCGCCACGCCCGCGTCGAGCATCTCCAGGTAGGCGCGGTAGGACTGCCGGTAGCTCTCCTCGGTGGCCTCGGTCACCAGCTTGTGCTGCTCGGGCGTCCCGTCGACGAAGACGTACTTGCCCGGCTTGCCCTCCTGGACCAGCTTGCGGTCGGGGCCGGGAACATAGAAGACCGGGTCGAGCTTGCGGTAGCGGCCGGACTCCTCGTTGTAGGAGAACGTGCGATGCCGCATGAACTCACGGAAGACGAAGATGGGGGCCTTGACGTAGAACGTCATCGAGGAGTGCTCGAACGGCGTGCCGTGCCGGTCGCGCATCAGATAGTTGATCAGGCCCTTGGAGCGCTCGGGGTCGGCCTGGATCTCGGCCAGCGAGCTCTCCCCCTTGGTGGACACCCGCGCCGCCCACAGCACGTCCGCGTCCGACGCCGCGGATTTGATCAGCTCGACGACCATGTCGCCGCGAAACTCGATCTCGACCTCGTCGACCGCCACCGGGATCTCCCTCCTCGTTCGTGAACCGCCCCGGCAACCTTAGTGCCGCCCGCCGACAGTATTCGGGCGTGGCGCGCGTAATGCCCGTCTCAGGGTGACACTCATGAGGATCATCGAGCAGACTGGGGGCGTTCGCCAGGTTTGGAGGGGTTCAGGGTGACCGTGTTCGACGGGGAGATCTGATGGGCGCCGAGCTCAAGGTCCTGGGCGCCTGCCCGCTGGACTGTCCCGACGGCTGCTCGTGGGTGGTGACGGTCAAGGACGGCGAGGCGACCCGGCTGCGCGGCAATCCGGACCATCCGTACACCCGCGGCGCCCTGTGCACCAAGGTGAACCGGTGGCTGGAGCAGGCCGCCGCGCCCGACCGCGTCCTTCACCCGATGCGCCGGGCCGGCGCCAAGGGCGAGGGCAGATTCGAGCGGATCAGCTGGGACGAGGCGCTCGACGAGATCGCGACACGGCTCGGCCGGGTCGTCGAGGAGCACGGCGGCGAGGCGATCTGGCCCTACTGGGGCACCGGGTCACTGGGCTACATCCAGGGCCTGGGCGGTACTCCCGGGCGCCGGCTCTTCAACACGCTGGGCGCGTCGGGTCACGCCCCCAACATCTGCTCGTGGGCGGGCAGCGAGGGCCTGAAGCAGGCGATGGGCTCCTCGGCGGGCATGGACCCCGAGGACTTCGCCCACGCCAAGCTGGTCATTCTGTGGGGCACGAATCCGCTGACCAGCGGCCACCATGTCTGGAAGTTCATCCAGGACGCCCGCAAGGCGGGCGCTCATCTGGTCGCCATCGACCCCATCCGCACCCGGACCGCCCAGCAGGCGGACGAGCACCTGGCGCCGCTGCCCGGCACCGACGGCGCGCTCGCCCTCGCCCTGCTCAACGTGATCGTCGGCCTCGGCGCCCAGGACGAGGACTTCCTGGCCCGGCACACGCTGGGCTGGGAGGAGTTCCGCGAGCGGATCGCCGAGTTCCCGCCCGAACGCGCCGCGGCCATCACCGGCATCCCCGCGGAGGCGATCGTGGCCCTGGGCGAGCGCGTCGCGCGGACCCGGCCGACCGCCATCCGCGCCACGATGGGCCTCCAGCGCACCGCGGGCGGCGGCATGACGCTGCGGACCATCGCGGGCATCCCCGGGGTGACGGGCGACTGGGCCCTGCGGGGCGGCGGCGTCAGCTACTCCACGTCCGGGCACGCCAAACTCGACCAGGCCGCGGTGTTCCGCGACGACCTGCGGCCGGGGCCGGTGCGCACGCTCTCGATGAGCAGGCTGGGCGAGGGCCTGCTGGAACGGGACGATCCGCCGGTCAAGGCGTTGTTCGTCATCGCGGCCAACCCGGTCGCCAGCTCCCCGCACCAGAACAAGATCCGCGAAGGGCTCGCCCGCGAGGACCTGTTCACGGTCGTGCTGGAGCAGTTCCCCACCGACACCGTCGACTACGCCGACATCGTCCTGCCCGCCACCATGCAGCACGAGCACGCGGACCTGAACACCGGCTACGGGCACCTCTACCTGGCGTGGAACGAGCCGGCGGTGGAGCCCGCGGGCGAATGCCTGTCCGGCACCGAGACGTTCCGCCGGCTGACGCACCGGATGGGCCTGACCGAGCCGAGCCTGTACGACTCCGACGAGCAGCTCGCCGAGCAGCTCCTGTCGTCCGGGCACCCGTGGCTGGACGGCATCACGCTGGACCGGCTCCGCAAGGAGGGCTTCGTCCGCTTCAACGTGCCCGAGCCGTTCCTGCCGTACGCGGAGGAGTTCCCCACGCCTTCGGGCCGCCTGGAGTTCCGGTCCCAGCGGGCGGCCGGCGGCGGGCACCCGGTGCTCCCCGACTACATCGCGCCGGTCGAGGTCGCCGACCCCGAACGGGCCCGCCGCTATCCCCTGGCGCTGGTGTCGGCCGCGTCCCACACGTTCCTCAACACGGTGTTCGGCAACAACGCCGAGCTGCGCCGCCGGTCGGGCGGCCCGGTCGTCGAGCTCCACCCGGACGACGCCGCCGCGCGCGGCCTGGCGACCGGCGACCGGGCCCGGGTGGCCAACGAGCGCGGCGCGTTCGAGGTCACCGTGGCGGTGTCCGACCGGCTGCGCCCCGGGGTCGCGGCCACCACGAAGGGGCACTGGGCGAAGTTCGGCGGCGGCGCGAACGCCAACGCGGTCGTCGACGAACGCGACACCGATCTGGGCGGCGGCCCGGTCTTCCACGACACCCGCGTCGAAGTCGAGCCCCTGGCCTGACCGGGGCCGGTACGGTGTCATCTCATGACATACCAGGCCGCCGACAACACCGGCGAGCTGCTCGACCGGGCGCGCAAGTACGACCGGCAGGGGCGGTTCGAGGACGCCGCCGCCGCGTTCGCCGCCCTCGCCGACGCGATGGAGGCCGGTGGCGACTGGGCCTCGGCCGTCGCGGTGCGGGCCCGGGAGGCCCGCGCGTTGCAGGCCGCGGGCCGGACGGACGAGGCGCTGCACGTGCTGGGCCGCGCCGACCAGGTCGCGGGCGAGCTGCCCGGCGACGCGGCGGAGGCGCGCGCCGTCCTCGACGGCCAGGCCGCCCACGTGCTGGCGGGCGCCGGCCGGACGGGTGAGGCGGCCCGGCGCGCCTGGGGCGCGATGACGGGCTTCCGTGCCCTGCGGGACGACAAGCGCGCCGACCGGGCGGCGGTCCACGCGGCCCGCCTGATCGTCGTCGACGCCGGAGCGCGCGACGCCGTCGCGCCCCTGCGGGACATGCTCGCGCAGATGCCGCCCGCCGGCGACGGCTACCAGCAGGTGGCCGCCATCCTCGCGGAGGCCGAACGGCGTCCCGACCGCGACTACGACATCCTCATCACCGACCACGAGGCCCCCACCTGGGGACGGCTCACCGCCGCGCTCGCGGTGGGCGCGCACCTGGCCGTCGCCAACGGCGTCGCGTGGAACACCATCACCGGCACCGACCGCGACCCCGAGCACAACCGCACGCTGCTCTCCCGCGACTGGGGCATCACCGACACCGGCAGCTGGAAGAGCGCCATGGACGCGCTCCTGGCGGCGGAGAACTGCGATCCGGCCATCCAGATCGTCCTGGACCGGCGCGCGGCCGGGATGACCGACCCGCTCGCCTGGCATTCGGCCATCGCGGGCTGGTGCCAGGACAAGCAGGTCTCCGTGGAGACCACCGAGGAGCTCGTCGGGCTCGCCCGGCAGATCGCCCAGTACGAGGAACGGTTCCGGATCGACGGCCTGCTGCCGCCCGAGGGCCGCGTGGACAGCGTCTTCGGCTACGACTTCGGCCGCGCCGTCAACATGGCCCGGTGGGGGCTGAACGCGGGTTACTGCGACACCGAGACCGCCGAGGAGTGCGTGCTGCGCGCGGGCCACTACGCGTCCAAGGTCTACAAGTCGTGGGAGGACTACTCCGCCGGCTACATCCTCGGCCGCATGCTCCGCTTCGACGACGGCGAGCTCGGCGAGTGGTACGACCGTTCCCTCACCGGCCACCGGATCCTGGTCGAGGACCCCGGCAGCCCCTGGCGAAAGCTCGCCTGGGGCTGACGCGGGGCCGCGACGTTCACGCGACGGCGTCGATCTCCTCGACGATCGCCTGCTTGCCGGGCCCGTCCAGCGACGACGCGGCGACCGCGTTACGGGCGAGCTCGGCCAGCCGCTCGCGCCCGAACCCGAAGATGTCGGCGGCCACCCGGTACTCGCCGGTGAGGGTGGTGTCGAACATCGGCGGGTCGTCGCTGTTGAGGGTGACGAACAGCCCCTCCTCCAGCAGGCGCGGCAGCGGGTGCGCGGCGATGCCGGGGACCTGGCCGGTGCACACGTTGGACGTCGGGCAGACCTCCAGCGGGATCTGCGTCTCGCGCAGGTGGGCGACCAGCCGCGGATCGTCCAGGCACCGGATGCCGTGGCCGATGCGTTCTGCGCCGAGGCCGTCGATGACCTCCCAGATCGTCTCGGGTCCGCTCATCTCGCCGGCGTGCGGGAGGCTGCGCAGCCCGGCGGCGCGTGCCGCGCGGAACGCCTCGCGGATCTCGTCGCGGATCGCGGCCCGCATCTGCTCGATGCCGCCCAGGCCGAAGCCGACGAGGGCCTCCGGCGGGTGGTCCAGCGCGTGCCGGGCCGTCTGCCGGCAGCCTTCCGGCCCGAACTCGCCGGGGATGTCGAAGATGTAGGCGACCTGGATGCCGTAGCGGTCGCGCGCCTGCCGCACCGCGACGTCCAGCGCCTCGGTGATGGCGGGCATCGGCATCCCCATGCGCTGGTGCGTGTAGGGGGTGACGGTCAGCTCGACGTACCGGACGTTCTGCGCGGCCAGGTCGCGGGCGGTGCCGAGGACGAGGGTGGCGACGTCCTCGGGGTCGCGCACCAGGCTGGAGACCGCCTCGTACACCTTCGCGAAGTGCGGGAAGTCGGTGAAGGTGTAGAAGCGGCGGAGCTCCTCCTCACCGGTGGGAACGGGTCCGCCGGGGTGCCGCCGGGCCAGTTCCAGGACGGTCGGCACGGACGCCGAGCCGACCAGGTGGACGTGGAGTTCGACCTTGGGCAGCGCGTCGATGAAGGAGTGCAGGGACGGGGTCGCTGCGGCCCCCGTGAGTTCGTGTGTCGTCATGCCCGGAGACGGTAACAAGAGCGGAGGCCGCCACGACAGCTCAACCGCCTGTTTCTGCCATAAATGCGTCAAGTTCGGCGAATCGGCCGGTCAGCGGGGCGGATGGAGCATGAGCCGCTCGGTCTCGGCCAGGTAGGCGTCGGCCGCCGCGCGGGCGCGGTCCCGGTCGCCCGCGCACAGCGCGTGGACGAGCGGCGCGATCCGGTCCGCTGCGGCGGCCGGGTCGTCGAACGCGTGCCGGAAGACGTCACGGATCTCCAGGTAGGCGTTGAGCAGCGCGTTGACCAGGAAGCCGTACACCCGGTTGCCGGTCGCGGCCGCGATCACCCGGTGGATCTCGCACTCGGTCAGCTGCGCGGTCCCGGTGTCGGCGGCCCCGCGCAGCCGGGCGGCCAGCTCCACGAGCCGGTCGCGCTGCTCGGTGGTGATGTGCACCGCCGCCTTGGCCGCCACCTGCGCCCCGACCTCGCGCCGCACCTCGAAGATCTCGCCCATCCACGAGGGCCCCACGGTGCGGACCAGCAGCGGCAGCAGCTCCGGCCCGCCGAGCCGCTCGTAGTCGCGGACCCGGGTGCCCACGCCGTGCTTGGTCTCCACGAGGCCGACCTGGGCGAGCCGGACGATCGCGTGCTTGAGCGAGGTCCGGGTCACCTCGTACGCGGCGGCCAGCTCGCGCTCGGGCGGCAGGTACGACCCCGGCGGATAGCGGCCGCTCAGCACATCGTCGCGCAGCCGTTCGGTCAGCGCGTCGACGACGGTGTCACGGGCGATCGGCGAGGTCATGGGCGGCTCCGGCGTCCGGGCGAGCGGCGTACGTGGCTCATCCACTGAGCCGCGCCAGCGTGGCAGGCGCTGCCACGCTGCGTCAAGATGGGCACATGCGCGCCGCCCGCCTGATCTCACTGGTCCTGCTCCTGCAGGCACGGGGCACGATGACGGCCGCGCAGCTGGCCGAGGAACTGGAGGTCTCCGAACGCACCGTCTACCGGGACGTGGAGGCGCTTTCGGCCGCGGGCGTCCCCGTCTACGCCGAGCAGGGCCGCAACGGCGGTTACCGGCTGGTCGGCGGCTACCGGACGCGGCTGACCGGGCTGAGCCGCGAGGAGGCCGAGGCCCTCTTCCTGTCCGGCCTGCCAGGACCGGCCGGGGACATGGGCCTGGCCGACGCGGTCGGGGCGGCGCAGCTGAAAGTGCTGGCCGCGCTTCCGGCACCCTTCCGTGACGCGTCCGCGCGAGCCGGGCAGCGCTTCCACCTCGACGCGCCGGGCTGGTTCGGTGACGCGGGCCCGCCGCCGCTGCTGGAACGGCTGGCGCAGGCGGTCTGGCGCGACGAGACCGTGGAGATCCGCTACCGGAAGCAGCGGGAGTTCACCCGGCGCGTCGAGCCGTACGGGCTCGTGCTCAAGAACGGGATCTGGTACCTCATCGGCCAGGCCGGCGACGGCCACCGCACGTACCGGGTCGACCGGATCACGGCGGTCGAGCCGACCGGCGAGGTGTTCGACCGGGACGAGGACTTCGACCTGCCCGGCCACTGGGCCGGGCAGGCCGCCGCGTTCCTGCGGTCCATGCTCCGCGACGAGATCACCGTGCGGCTCAGCCCGCTCGGCCTGCGGCGGCTCAGGTACGCCGTGGAGCCGTACGCGGCGCGGCGGGCCGCCGAGGAGGCGGGCGAACCCGACGGGCGCGGCTGGGTCACCACCCGCCTGCCCGTCGAGTCGCCGGACGTCGCCTACACCGAGCTGCTGCGGCTCGGCCCGGAGGTCGAGGTGCTGGAACCCGCGGGGCTGCGCGACCTCATGCGCGAGACCGCCGCCCGGCTCGCGGACCTCTACCGGTAGGCCCGCCCCTCTACCTGTCTACCTGTAGCCGGTGGTGTCGGCGGGCTTGCCCGCCCACTCGACCTCGGCGATGTAGCGCCAGGCGTCCGGACGGCTGCCGTCGAGGTCGGTGAAGCCGTACACCTGCGCGAGACCGCCGCTCGACAGCGAGCGCCCGGTCCACCGGTGCCGGTCCGGGTCGGCCGCGAGGGCCGCGACCGCACGCCCGACGAACGCGGGCGACTCGGAGATGGCGAAGTGCGGGCTGATCTTGGTGCCGTCGAGCCAGTTGTCCTCGGTGACGCCGTAGTGCTCCAGCATGGATTCCGAACGGATCCAGCCGGGCGTGACCGACACGGCGGTGCACCGGTGCGGTTCGAGCTCGGCGGCCTGCCCGAGCCCCATCCGGATCACCGTCCATTTGGCGAGGTCGTAGAAGTAGCCCGACTCCTTGCGGTACTCCGCGTTGGTCTCCGCGGTGCCGTCGGTGACCTCCACGACCAGCCCGCCGGGGTTCCTGATCAGCAGCGGCAGGGCGCGGTGACTGGTGATGACGTGCGTCTCGATCGCCAGCCGGAGCAGCCGCAGGCCGTTCTCCAGCGAGTGGTCCCACAGGGCGCCGCCGAACTCGAAGAGGTGGTCGGCGCCCCAGATGTCGTTGACGAGGATGTCGAGGCGCCCCCTCTCCTCGTCGATCCTGCGGACGAGCCGGTCGACCTGGTCGATCTCCAGATGGTCGACCTGGACCGCGACGCCCGTCCCGCCGGCGGCGGTGACGAGCTCCGCGGTCTCCTCGATGGTCTCCGGCCGGTTCATCTCCGACCGGCTCTCGCGGGTCGTGCGGCCCGTCACGTACACGGTCGCCCCCGCGGCGCCCAGCTCGACGGCGATGCCACGGCCGGCGCCACGGGTGCCACCGGCGACCAGTGCGACCTTTCCTTCCAGCGCTTTCTCACTCATGTGCACGAGGCTGGCAGGAATACCTGTCAGCCCGCGTCAGGGATCGGCCGCTACTTCCGGCAGAGCTCCAGCACGTTGGCGACGACGCGGTGACCGGAACGCCCGGCCGCCGTGAGGATCGACTCGGGGTGGAACTGCACGGCCCAGCGCTTGCGCGCGGGGTCCTCGATGGCCATCACCACGTCGCCGGTCTGCGCCGTGACCTGGAAGCCCTTCACCTGCTCGGGCTTGGCGTGCAGGGAGTGGTAGCGGGCGGCGGTGAACTCCGCCGGCAGCCCGCCGAGGAGGTCGCCGCCGGTCACCCGTACCTGACCGGGCTTGCCGTGCGCGGGTTCGGGCAGCAGCGACAGCTCGCCCCCCGCGTGCTCCACCATCGCCTGCAGGCCGAGGCAGACGCCGAAGACCGGCAGATCGCGCGCGTCCAGGGCGTCGAGCAGGCCCGCCGTGGCGAAGTCCTCCGGCCTTCCCGGGCCGGGGGACAGCACGACCAGGTCGGGCGCCTGCTCGTCCAGCATCCGCACCGGGAAGCCGTGCCGGAGCGTGACCACCTCGGCGCCCTTCTGGCGGAAGTAGTCGGCGAGGGTGTTGACGAACGAGTCCTCGTGGTCGACGAGCAGCACCTTCAGGCCGTCGCCGGGCCGTTCCGCCGGCTCGGCGCGGCGTTCGGCGGCCGGGTCCTGGCCGTGTTCGAGCGCGCGCAGCAGCGCGCTCGCCTTGAGGTGCGTCTCGCGCTCCTCCTCGTCGGGGTCGGAGTCGTACAGCAGCGTGGCCCCGGCGCGGACGGTCGCGACACCGTCGCGGATCTGGGCGGTACGGAGCGTGAGACCCGTGTTCATCGAGCCGTCGAACCCCACGAACCCCACCGCTCCGCCGTACCAGCGCCGCGGCGACTCCTCGTGGTCCTCGATGAACTGCATCGCCCACGTCTTGGGCGCGCCGGTGACGGTGACCGCCCACATGTGGGTCAGGAACGCGTCGAGGGCGTCGAAGCCCGGGCGCAGCCGCCCCTCGATGTGGTCGACCGTGTGGATCAGGCGCGAGTAGAGCTCGATCTGCCGGCGGCCCAGCACCCTGACACTGCCCGGCACGCAGATCCGCGACTTGTCGTTGCGGTCCACGTCCGTGCACATCGTCAGCTCGGACTCGTCCTTGGGCGAGGTCAGGATGGTCCGGATCTGCTCGGCGTCCTCCAGCGCGTCCGCGCCGCGCCGGATCGTGCCCGCGATCGGGCAGGTCTCCACCCGGTCGCCGTTGACCCGGACGAACATCTCCGGGGACGCGCCGACGAGGTATTCGCCGTCGCCGAGGTTGAACAGGAACTCGTACGGCGCGGGATTGGTCTCGCGCAGCCGCTCGAAGAACGCCGACGGCGAGTCGCACCGCCCGTACATCGCGTGGCCGGGCGTCACCTCGAACAGGTCGCCGCGGACGAACTTCTCCTTGGCCTCCCGCACCATCCGCGCGTAGACGCCCGGCACCGGCTGGGGCGGCAGCTCGGCGGCGACGACGGCCGGCGTCGGCTCGGTCCCGCGCGGCAGCCCGGCGGTGCTCGCCCCGCCGACCGTGAAGTCGTACGACATCCGGTGCGAGACCTCCAGCTTGCGGTCGACGACCACCATCTCGTCGGCCAGGTGCAGCACCAGGTCACGCTGGTCGGCGGGCCGCTCCAGGTTCAGCCGGAGCGGCTCGAACTGCAGCGAGAGGTCGTAGCCGAACGCCCCGTACAGGCCGAGGTGCGGGTCGTCGCACCGGAACAGGCCGACGATCGCGCGGATCGCGGTGAAGACGGTGGGCTGGCGGCTTCGCTCCTCTTCGGTGAAGAACTCCTCGGTCGGCGGAACGAAGATCTCGAACCGGTCCCGCTCGTCCGCCCGCACCTCGCCGATGCCGCGCAGCACCTCGGCGAGCGCCGGGAGCACCACCTCGCCGCGGTCGCCCAGCGCCCGCGCCGTCAGCACCCGGCCCTTGGCGACGATCTCCAGGCAGGGATCGACGTAGGCCATGTGCCAGCGGCTGTAGCGGCCGGGGTACTCCATGCCGGAGCTGAGCACGCCGCCGCGACGCTCCCCCACGGCGGCGACGAGGGCGTTGAGCACGTCGGACTTGCGCTCCGGGTCGACCGGCGTCGCCGTACGGGTGACCCGTACGCCCCCTGCGGTCACGAACTCGCTGGTGTGCGGCTGATATCGATCGTTCTCCACCGCGGTGGCCCCTCGTCGTCAGGCCCTGCACACCGGCGGGATGAGAAAACGACCGCCGGGTGAGGGCGGTCGCCTGGAAGTTCGAGCAAGCACGAATCTGGCACCGCCTCAGCGGCGCCACCACCGGCGGTGGTTCTGGATTCGCATGCGCGAGAGCTTACCTCATCGGTTCCTGGCAAAGGGCGAGCGCGGGTTCTCATTTGCCACGGCGGTTGCCATGATGGTTGCAAGGGACCACTTACAGCACGGGAGCTCGCACTGATGACCGGCCACAACACCGAGTTCGAACTGCGCGGGGTCAACCATGTGGCGCTCGTCTGCAGCGACATGAAGCGCACGGTCGACTTCTACTCCGGCGTCCTCGGCATGCCGCTGATCAAGACGATCGAGCTCCCGATGGGATGGGGCCAGCACTTCTTCTTCGACTGCGGCGGCGGCAACGCGCTGGCGTTCTTCTGGTTCCCCGACGCGCCCGAGCCCGTGCCCGGCGTGTCGGCGCCCAAGAACCTGCCCGACCGCGGGGAGCTGCTGTCGGCGGTCGGCTCGATGAACCACATCGCCTTCGACGTGCCGCCGGAACGGATCGAGGAGTACCGCGACCGGCTCGTGGCCAAGGGGATCGACGTCGGCGTCCTGCTCAACCATGACGACAGCGAGTTCGGCGTGGCCAAGGACGTGCACGAGGGGGTCTTCGTGCGGTCGATCTACTTCAAGGACCCCGACGGGGTCTTGGTGGAGTTCGCCTGCTGGCTGCGCGAGCTGGACCGGCCCGAGGACGTCCGGCACGAGCCGAGGACGGCGGCGGACCGGACCGTCTGAGCTGGGAACTTCCAGATCCTGGACCATCGCACCGATCCGTCCAACTCGTGCCATGTCCGATATTCGCCTGTGATCAGGGAGAAGGTAGGCTCCGGCCACTCATCCCTGGGAGTGACCTGTCTCACCGCGTGGGACAGGGTGTGCGAATGGGCCGGTACGAGGAGGATCCCTTGGCCTCGCAAGAACCGCCGCAGACACCGCGGACCGACCGCAGCCACTGGAACTGGCTGCTGGTGGTCCCCGTGGTGATCCCGCTGCTGACGCTGCTGTTCAACAAGGAGGAGCCCCGTCTCGCCGGCTTCCCGGCCTTCTACTGGCTGCAGTTCGCCTTCATCCCCCTCGGCGTCGTCTGCACCTTGATCGTCTACCGCATGACGAAGCGGAAGGAGGACTGACCGATGAGCGATCACATCACCGAGATCGTCGTCTTCGGCGTGCTCTTCCTGGTCGTCAGCGGCATGGGCTTCGTGGCGGCGCGGTGGCGCCGGCCGGCCACGATGGACAGCCTGGACGAGTGGGGCCTCGGCGGCCGCAACTTCGGCAGCTGGATCAGCTGGTTCCTGATCGGCGGCGACCTCTACACCGCCTACACCTTCGTCGCGGTCCCGGCCCTGGTGTTCGGCGCGGGCGCGATGGGCTTTTACGCCGTCCCGTACACGATCGTCATGTACCCCCTGGCCTTCCTCGTGCTGATCCGCCTCTGGTCGGTGTCGCACGTGCACGGGTTCGTGACCCCGGCCGACTTCGTGCGCGCCCGGTTCGGCTCCCCCACCCTGGCGCTCGTGGTCGCGATCACCGGCATCGCCGCGACGATGCCCTACATCGCGCTGCAGCTGGTCGGCATCGAGGCCGTGCTCAAGGCGATGGGCGTGACCGGCCACCTGCCGATCATCATCGCGTTCGCGATCCTGGCCGCCTACACCTACCAGTCGGGCCTGCGGGCGCCCGCGCTGATCGCGTTCGTCAAGGACGTGCTGATCTACGTGGTGATCATCGTCGCGGTGCTGTACATCCCGAGCAAGCTCGGCGGCTGGGGCGACATCTTCGACGCGGCGGAGAAGAAGTTCGCCGCGACACCCAACGCCGGCGACGGCGTGCTGCTCAACAGCGCCAACCAGCTCAACTACGCGATGCTCGCGCTGGGCTCGGCGCTGGCGCTGTTCCTCTACCCGCACAGCATCACCGGCGTGCTGGCCAGCAAGAACCGCAACGTGATCAAGCGGAACATGGCCGCGCTGCCCGCCTACAGCTTCGTGCTGGGCCTGATCGCGCTGCTGGGCTTCATGGCCATCGCCGCCGAGACCAAGCCGATCGGCACCGACACCAACACCGTGGTCCCGGTGCTCTTCGACCAGATGTTCCCGAGCTGGTTCACCGGCGTGGCCTACGCCGCGATCGGCATCGGCGCCCTGGTTCCCGCCGCGATCATGTCGATCGCCGCGGCGAACCTGTTCACGCGCAACATCTACAGGGAGTACTTCCGCAAGGACGCCACCGACAAGCAGGAGGCCACGGTCAGCAAGCTGGTCTCGCTGATCGTCAAGGTCGGCGCGGTCGCCTGCATCCTGCTGCTCGACCCGCAGTTCTCCATCGACCTGCAGCTGATCGGCGGCGTCGTGATCCTGCAGACGCTGCCGGCGGTGGCGCTCGGCCTGATGACCCGCTGGTTCCACCGCGGCGCGCTGATCGCGGGCTGGGCGGCAGGCCTGGCGTGGGGCCTGTGGATGTTGTACGAGATCCCGAACCCGCTCAAGGGCAAGAAGCACTTCGGCGGCTCGGCCTACAACCTGAGCGAGCTGGGCTTCGACACCAAGATGACGGTCTACGTCGGCGTCCTGGCCCTCGCGCTCAACCTCGTGGTGGCCGTCGTGGGCACGGTGATCCTCAAGGCCGCCCAGGTCAAGGACGGCGAGGACGGCACCAGGTCGGGCGACTACGTCGCCGACGAGGGCGACCCGAAGGTCAAGGAGCTGGAGCTCACCGGCTCCACCTGATCCCCGGCGTGTTCCGCCGAGCCCGGGTGCCCCTTTCGCGGGGCGCCCGGGCTCAGCCCGTGTACGAGGGGTTGGCCACCGCGAGCTTGTCGCGCGTCGCGTCCAGGAGCGCGGCCTTCAGTTCCTCGTAGCGGCCGTCCAGACGCCCTTCCCGGATCGCGGCGGCCAGTTCCGCGTCGCCCGCGAAGCCCAGCCCGGCGAGCCGCGCGGCATGAGCCCGTTCCTGCGCCGCGCCGAGCTCCAGCTCCCTTTCGACCATCCCGAGAACGTTGACGGCGACCAGGCCGTGGAAGCGCGTGCGGCCCTCCAGCGAGCCCAGCACGTCGCGTTCGAGGAACTCCCGGACGGCGGCGACGAGTTCGGCGGCCGCCGGGGCATCGTGCGGCTGGGGCATCGCGGATCCTCTCATCGCGGGGGTGTGGGGGTCGCCCCCCACAGAGAAACGCGGGGGTGTGGGGGTCGCCCCCCACGGAGAAAGGGGACAGAATGCGATTCTAGACCGAGGAGGGGTTCATGAGCTTCGAGGTGCCCGCGTCCGTCCGGCCGATCCGTGGCGCCGTCCACGCTTTCATGACCGAACGCGTCGAGCCCGCCGAGCCGGTGCTGCAGAGCGGCGGGGAGGCGGCGGCCGAGGCCCTCGCCGAGCTGCGGCGGCAGGCCAAGGCCGAGGGGCTGTGGGCGCTCGGCCATCCCAAGGAGCTCGGCGGCGGCGGGCTCCCGTTCCTCGACTACGTGTACGTGAACGAGGTGCAGGGGCGCAGCGAGTTCGGCCAGCTCGCGCTCGGCACCTTCACCCTGCAGGACTCGCTCATGCTCCACCGGTACGCGAGCGCGCCGCAGCGCGACCGGTTCCTCAAGCCCCTGGTCCAGGCGGAGATCAACCCGAGCTTCGCGATGACCGAGCCGGGGATCTCCAGCTCCGACCCGACGCAGCTCACCACCACCGCCACCCTGGAGGGCGACGAGTGGGTGATCCGCGGCCGCAAGTGGTTCACCACGCTGGCGAGCCGCGCCGCGTACACCACGGTCATGTGCCGGACCGAGCCCGAGGGCACCTCGCCGTACCTGTCGTTCAGCATGATCCTCGTGCCGACCGACACCCCCGGTTACACGATCGTCCGCGAGACCCCGGTGCTCGGCCTGGACGGCGCCCACTGCGAGGTTCTGTACGACGAGGTGCGGGTGCCGAAGGACAACCTCCTCGGCCCGCGGGGGCACGGCTTCGTCATCGCCCAGGAGCGGCTCGGCCCCGGCCGGATCTTCCACTGCATGCGCTTCCTGGGCCAGGCGCAGCGCGCGTTCGATCTCATGTGCGCACGGCTGCACGAGCGCACGGCGTTCGGCGAGCCGCTGGCCGCCAAGCAGCTTCTCCAGCAGCACGTCTTCGACTCCTACACCGAGATCCAGTCGTCGCGGCTGCTCACGCTGCACGCCGCGCACAAGATCGACCAGGGTGAGCAGGCGAGGGTGGAGATCGGGGTCATCAAGGTGGCGGCGGCGCGCATGCTGCACAACGTCATCGACCGCGCCATCCAGGTGTACGGCGCGCAGGGGCTGACGCCCGACACCCCGCTCGACCACATGTACCGGCACGCCCGGGCCGGGCGCATCTTCGACGGCCCGGACGAGGTCCACGTGACCACCACCGCGCGGCGCGTCCTCAAGGAGTACAAGGAGGGCCGCAACTGGGAGTTCGGGTTGCGCTGAGTCACGCCCGCCACGGATCCCCGTCCCGGCGGTCCCGTCAAGATTCCCGCCTGTCCGGGATCGGCCGCGCGCCCCGGCCTGCGCTTTTCCGCGTGGCCGGATCAGGCGCTGGGCTCACGGCAAATAAATAGGTTACTTTCCTATCCGATTCATGCCGCTGAGATCGACGCCGATTCCAGGAGAGCGGTTCACGCTGCCATGAAGACCCCGACTGCCTTGACCACCGCACACAGAGCCGCGGCCGTCGCCACGGCCGCCGCGCTCGCCGCGACGTTCGCCGTGGCCTCGACCCCCAGCACCGCGTCCGCCGCATGCGCGCCGGACGCCCGCGACCTGCTGATGACCTACCAGCCGGTCGACCACACCGTCACCGACGCCAGCTACTTCCTGGCGCGGCTGACCCTCGCCAACGGCGACCGCCGGTGCTCGCTGGCCGGCGGATGGACGATGTACTTCAACTCCGTCCGCCAGCCCGCCGCCGTCCTCACCGGCGCCGCGGGCGACCTCGCGCGCAAGCAGCTCGCCGACCAGGGCCTGTCGGTGGCCCGCGCGGACCAGGCGCAGAGCGGCGACTTCTACGCGCTCAGGCCGACGAGCGCGTTCAAGCCGGTCGCGTCCGGCGAGCGCCGCACGATCGACCTGAACATCGAGCTCTGGGCGACCCACAAGTCCGACGGCCCGGCCGGGTGGAGCATCGCCTACGGCGACGGAAAGCCCCGCTGGATGCCGTCCAAGAGCCTGCTCGACCCCGCCGATCCCAAGCAGACCAAGGCGTTCTCCGGCGACGTCCGCCCGGTGCAGAGCGCGGCCACGCGGTTCGCCGAGAACACCTCGGCCAAGCGGCGGCTGACGCTCCAGGAGCGGATCGTGCCGCAGCCGCTGTCGGCGACCGCGACCGGCGGCACGGTGCGCATCGGCGGCGGCTCCGCCGTCGACGCCCCCGCGGAACTGCGCGGCGAGGCGGGCTATCTGGGGTCGGCGCTGCACGACGTGGCCAAGGGCGACGGCGCGCCGATCTCGCTGCGCCTCGACCCGAAGCTGGACGTCGACCGGGACGGCAAGGCCGACGCCGAGGGCTACACCCTCGCCAGCACCGCCAAGGGCGTGGACATCGTCGGCACCGACCGGGCGGGCGTGCTCTACGGCATCCAGACCCTGCGGCAGCTGATCCCCTCCGCCGCGTACAAGGCGGGCGGCGCGGGCACGGTCGCCGTCCCGCGGGCGACGGTCGCCGACGCCCCGCTGTTCGGCTACCGGGGCCTGCACATCGACGTCGCCAGGCACTTCGAGACCAAGGAGACGGTCAAGAAGTTCCTGGACCTGATGGCCTTCACCAAGATGAACCGCCTGCACTTCGGCGTGACCAACGACGAGGGCTGGCGGGTGGAGATCCCCGGGCTGCCCGAGCTCACCGGCTTCGGCTCCAAGCGGGAGCTGGACCCCCCGGAGAAGAACGCCCTGCACCAGGGGATGGGTTCGGTGAACGACCTGGGCGGCGGTGACGGCGTCGACGGCAAGCCCCGCAACCAGACCGAGGCGAACCTCGGCCGTGCGCCCGCCTACCAGGGCTTCGAGCAGGCGATGGGCAACTTCGTCGGCAAGGGCAGCGGCCACTACTCGGTGCGCGACTTCAAGGAGATCCTCGCGTACGCCACCGAGCGCCACATCGAGGTCGTGCCCGAGTTCAACTTCCCCGCGCACGCCCGGGCGGCCGTTCAGTCGATGGAACGCCGCTACCAGCGCACCAAGGACGACGCCTACCGGCTGCTCGACCCTGCCGACACGTCCCAGCACGTCAGCGTGCAGCTCTACAATGACAACCTCGCCAACCCGTGCATCCCCGGCACCTACGCGTTCCTCACCAAGGTCGTGACCGAGGTCGGGAAGATGTACGCGGACGCCAAGGCCCCGCTCAACCGCATCAACCTCGGCGGCGACGAGCCGCCCGGGCCTCCCGCCGGCTGGTGGTCGGGCTCGCCCGCCTGCAAGAACAACCCCGAGACGGCGGGCAAGAGCGGCGAGCAGCTCGCGGACCTGTTCTTCACCAAGTGGAACGGCATCGCGCAGACGGTCGCCAAGACCACGGCGGGCTGGGAGGACGTCACCGACCCGGGCCGCGACCTGCGCCTGAAGAACTTCGCGCCGCTCCCCTGGCAGAACGTCTGGGGCTGGGGCCGTGAGGACTGGGCCTACCGGTTCGCCAACGAGGGCACGCCGGTGATCCTCGCGCACGCGACGAACCTCTACATGGACCTGGCCTACAACAAGGACCCGGACGAGCCCGGCTACTACTGGGCCGCCTACGTCGACGAGAAGAGCACGTTCACCTACCAGCCGTTCAACGTGTACGCGAACGCCACCGAGACGCGCTGGGGCGGCCCGGTCACTCCCGACCCGAACTGGGTGAAGCTCACCGAGACCGGCAAGAAGAACATCCTCGGGCTCGAAGCCCAGCTGTGGGCCGAGAACGGCAAGACCCCCGGGATCCGCGAGTACCAGGCGTTCCCCAAGCTGCTCGGCGCGGCCGAGCGGGCTTGGAACCGCCGGACCCCCGGCACCGCCGAGATGCCTGCGGCATGGGACGTCTTCAACAACACGCTCGGGCAGGTCACCTTCCCGCTGCTGTCGTTCTACAAGCCGGTCGGGCTGCGCGGCGCGGGCGTGAACTACCGCATCCCGCTGCCCGGCGCGAAGATCTCCGGCGGCACGCTCACCGCCAACGTCCGCAACCCGGGACTGGCGATCGAGTACTCCACCGACGGCGTGCGCTGGCAGCGGTACGCCGGCCCGGTGAGCGCCGGCCCGGCCGCGCTGACCCGGACGCGGAGCGCCGACGGCCGTACGAGCCGCATCTCGCCGGTGGGCGTGCCCGCCTGGCAGAGCGGCACCGCCTACCCGGCGGGTGCGCTGGTGACCCATCAGGGAGAGATCTTCACCGCGACCGGTCCCAGCACCGGGCAGGCACCGGACCTCTCGCCCCGGGCCTGGCGGCTCCTCCAGTGATCCAGGCGGCCGGAGAGCCGATGGCCGGAAACTGACCATCCGGAGGGAAGAGAGAGGAGAGGCCGGGCAGCCCGCCCCCACCGGGCCGCCCGGCCTCTCCGCGCTGGTAAGAGTCGGTAAAGACCTCTCCAATGCCGCCATGGCCGGGCATTCACCGGGAATCACCCCAAAACGGGATCGCCAGGAGCGGGGCACGACCCCGCGGCCAGTGTCGGGGGGACACGTGCGTACCAGAGCGGCCGTCATCTGCACAGGGATGCTCACGGGCATCATGCTGGCGATACCGGTGGCATGGGCCGACGACCTCGAGATCGACCCCGTGTCGGTACAGCCGGGGGGCGACATCACCGTGTCGGGCGGCTGCAAGGACAACGACTCGTTCGTCAGCATCTCGGGCGCGGCGAGCGGCCGGGGCGCGGTCAGCACCGGCTACTTCAGCGTCCAGGCGACGGTGAAGAAGGTCGAGCCGGGCCGCTACACGGTCATCTCCAAGTGCGTTCCCTCCGGCTATCCCCAGACGGGGCGTATCAAGGTCGAGAAGGCCGGGCGCGGCGACGGCGACCGCAAGCCGGACGGCTGGGTCAAGACCGGCGGAGGCGGGACCCAGGAACCCGGGTTCCCCTGGACGGAGGCGGGCCTGGTCCTGGTGGCCGGCGCGGCGGGGATCGGCGGTGTGGCGTTCGTCAGGTCGAGGGCACGTGGGTGAACGCAACGGGTACCTGATCGCCGCGGGCCTGGCGGTGCTCGGCGCCCTGGCGGTGGGCCAGGGCGTGAAGAACGAGCCCAGGCACTACCGCGACCACGGCGGGCCCCGGGCGCTCTGGAACATCCCGGACGGCGGGGAGCTCCCGGTCTCGCCGCCGGAGCGGCTGCAGATCCCGGATCTCGCGCTGGACGCGCCGGTGATGCGGGTCGACCGGGCGGACGACGGGACCGTGCAGGTTCCGCCGTTCGACAGGTCCGAACAGGCCGGCTGGTACCAGCGCGGGCCCGCGCCGGGCAGCCGGGGGTCGGCGGTGGTCCTCGGCCACTACGACGACCTGGACGGATCGGCGGTCTTCTACCGGCTCCACGAGCTCAGGCCGGGCGCGCAGATCAGGGTGGTCCGGCATGACCGGAGCAAGGCCGTGTTCCGGGTGGACGCCGTGGAGCAGATCCACAAGCGGGACTTCCCGCGCAACCGCGTGTACGGAGACGTCCGCTACGCGGGGCTGCGCCTGGTCACGTGCGGCGGCTCCTATGACAAGCAGGACCGCTCCTACCGCGACAACGTCATCGTCTACGCCCATCTTGTCGGCGGCAGGTGACCACCGGCATCACGGGAGCATCCGCAGCAGGTCCCATTCGTTCTCGACCACGCGGCGTCCCAGCGCGGCCAGCTCGACCGAGCGCTCGCCGCCGGTGAGGTGACGCCGCGCCTGCATCACACAGATGATCGCCCAGCGCGCGACGCCGAACATCTCCCACCACCGCAGCGCCACGCGGTCCACCTCGGTGCCGCCCGCCCTCTCGTACGCCTCGATCAGCTGGTCGTACGGGCCGAATCCGCCGACCGGCGGCGCGGCCCCGAACCGCCAGGCCTTCACGCACAGCCAGCCGAGGTCTTCCAGCGGGTCGCCCAGATGGACCAGCTCCCAGTCGAGCACCGCCCTGATGCCGTCGGGGCCGACGATGAGGTTGCCGTTGCGGAAGTCGCCGTGCACCACGACCGACCGGTGCGCGGGCGGGCGGTTGCGGGCCAGCCAGCGCAACGCGAACTCCAGCGCGGGATGCGGCTCGCCGATGGTGTCGAGCACCGTCCGCCATGACTCCAGCTGGTCGCTCTGCTCCAGTTGCGGGACGTCGGCGACGGGGATGCGGTGGATCGCCGCGAGGACCTCGCCGCACTGGCCCGCCAGGCGGGGCCGCACGTCCGCCAGCGCGGGATCGCGGAGGATCCGGCGCGGGATCGTCTCGCCCTCCACCCGTTCCATCACCACGAACTCGGCGCCCAGCCCGGCGGCGGCGTCCCCGGCGGCGATCACCTCGGGGCTCGGCACACCGGCCGCGCCCGCCGCCCGCATGAGCGCGGCCTCCCGCAGCAGCGGGCCGCCCGCCATGACCCCCTGACCGGCGAGCCGGAGGATGAGCGGATGCGTCTCGCCGGCCGCCGTGACGGCGTCGAAGCCGCACGTCACGCGGGAGGCGCCGCCGCTGTCACGGCGCAGCCCGTTGATCCGGACACCCGGGCCGTACCGGCCGGCGAGCACCTCGGCCAGCGGCCCGGCCAGCCGGTCCAGCTCCATCCCGGCCTCCTCCAGCGCGGATAAGTGATCACTTTTCCCCATCCTGGCAGCGAACGGCCCCGGCGGGACATGTGACCTACGTCATACAACCGCCTCCGCGGCCGGCGTGGTCTCCGGGGTGTGAACAGAGCCACGGTCGATCTCTCGGTCGTCATTCCCGTCTACAACGAGGAGGCCCGGCTGCCCGCGACGCTCGCGGCGGTGCGGGCCCACCTGGGCGCGAGCCCGCTGAGCTGGGAGCTGGTCGTCGTCGACGACGGGTCCGCCGACGGCACCTGGCGGCTGGTGCGCGCCGCCGCCCGCCGGGAGCCGCGGATCCGGACGCTGCGCTCCCCGGTCAACCGCGGGAAGGGTCACGCGGTACGCAGCGGCATGCTGGCCTCACGCGGCCGGCTCGTGTTGCTGAGCGACGCCGACCTGGCGACTCCCATCGAGGAGCTCGACCGGCTCCGCGCCGCCCTCGGACCCGGCCACGGCGCCGCCATCGGCTCCCGGCCGCGGGGGCGGCGGCATCCGCTGCGGGAGCTGCCCGCCCGGCTCGGCGGCGCCCTGATCCGCGTGCTGGTCGTCCCCGGGATCGCCGACACCCAGTGCGGTTTCAAGCTCTTCGACGGCGCCAGGGGCCGCGCGGTCTTCCAGGACGCCGTCATCGACGGCTGGGGCTTCGACGTGGAGATCCTCTGCCTGCTGGCGAAGGCGGGCTGGCCGGTCGCCGAGGTGCCCGTGGAGTGGAGCCACCGCCCGGGCTCGAAGTTCCGGCCGCTGGACTATCCGCGCATCCTCGCGGAGATCGTCCGCATCCGGCGGTCGCACGGCCGCCCGCGCCCCGCCGCGACGGCACCGGCCTCACTGCGGGCCGCCGCGTGAACCACCGCGTGATCAGGCCGGCCGCCGTGATGGCGGGCTATGTGGCGGGGGCGTTCGCGCTGTTCTGGCGGCTGTGGGCCGACGTCGACCGGCGGTACCTCGTCGACGGCGGCTCGGACCAGAACCAGTGGGAGTGGTTCTTCGCGGTGACCGCGCGGTCGGTGGCCCGGCAGGACGACCTGCTGTTCACCACCCTGCAGAACCACCCCGACGGTGTGAACCTGATGGCCAACACCGTCATGCTCGGCCTGTCGGTCCCGCTGACGCCGGTGACGCTGACGTTCGGGGCCCCGGTGACTTGGGCCCTGGTGCTGACGTTCGGCCTGGCCGGCACGGCGGCCGGGTGGTACCGGTTCGTGCGGCGCCACCTGAACGGCTCCCGCACCGCGGCGGGCGTGGCGGGCGGCTTCTGCGCCTTCGCTCCCCCGATGGTCTCGCACGCCAACGCCCATCCGAACTTCGTCGTCCTGTTCGTGATCCCGTTCATCGTCGGGCGGCTCGTCCGGCTCGCCCGGGACCGCCGGACGCTGCGCGACGGCGCCGTGCTCGGCCTGCTCGGCGCGTACCAGATCTATATCGGCGAGGAACCGCTCCTGCTGACCGCGATCGGCGTCGGCGTCTTCGCGGTCGCCTACGCCGTGCTACGGCCGCGCGTGGCGTACGCGGTCGCCGGACGCCTCGCGGGCGGCCTCGGCATCGCCGTGCTGGTCTTCGCGCCGCTCGTCGCGTATCCCCTGCACCACCAGTTCTTCGGGCGCCAGAGCTATGACGGCCTCATCCACGGGCCATGGGGCAACGACCTCCTCCAGCTCACCGCGTTCGCCCGCCAGTCGCTGGCCGGGCACATCGCCGAACCGGGTCCGCTCGCGGCGAGCCCCACCGAGCAGAACGCGTTCTTCGGCCTGCCGCTGGTCGTCCTCGTCGCCATGCTGCTGGTCTGGCTGCGCCGCCTGGTGGTGGTCCAGGCCCTCGCGGTCGTCATCGCGGCCGCCGTCCTGCTGTCGCTCGGGCCGGAGATCATGCTCAACGGGCGCCCGACGGGCTGGTCCGGGCCCTGGCTCTGGGCGTCCCGGCTGCCGCTGCTGGAGTCGGTGGTCGAGTCCCGGCTCACGATGATCTGCGTGCCCGCGATCGGGCTGCTGCTGGCGCTCGGCGCCGACCGGGCCGGTTCGCTGACCGCCGCGCTCCCGCCCGCCTCCCGGCGGTGGGCGGGCGCGGCCTGCTGCGCGGTGCTCGCCGAGGCGCTGCTGCCGATCTCCCCCAAGCCGCTGGCGGCGGAAGACCGCCCCGAGACGCCTCGCTTCATCACCGAGGGAACGTGGCGGCGGTACGTGGGTGAGGGACGGACCCTGGTGCCCGTGCCGCCGCCCAACGGAGGGGAATCCACGGCGCTGCGCTGGCAGGTGCAGGCGGGCTTCGGTTTCAACCTGCCGGAGGGCTACTTCGTCGGCCCGTACGGACCGGAACGGGAAGGCGTATACGGGGCTCCTCCCCGGCCTACCTCCATCCTGCTGCGCCGAGCCCGCGACCACAACGACGTTCCCGCCGTCGGCAAGACCCAACGCGCCGAACTCCAGGCCGATCTCGCCTACTGGCGGGCGGACGCCGTCGTCCTCGGGCCGCATCGGCGGCAGGACGTGCTCTACGAGACCCTCGTCCTCCTGCTCGGTCCCGGCCGCTTCGAGGACGGCGCGTGGGTGTGGGACGTGCGGCCGCTCACCCGCGAGACGGCGAGGTGACCCGCGTGGCGATGGAACATCCGATCTTCGTGCCGCCCGAGAGCGTCTCAAGGAACGGGGCCGGCGAGGAGAGACGGCGGAGGGCCACGGTGCGGGCGGAGGACGAGCGGCAGTACGTCGAGTACGTGAGCGGCGCGCTGCCAGGGCTGCGGCGGATCGCCCATCTGCTCTGCCGGGACCCGCACCGCGCCGACGACATCGTGCAGACCGCCCTCACCCGCCTGTACGTGCACTGGCGGAGGGCCCGGGCGGCCGACGACCTCGACGCCTATGTCCGTACGATTCTGGTGCGGTCGTTCCTGAACGAGCAGCGCCTGGCCTGGGCGCGGGTCCGGCTCACCGGCGGCCCGCGCGACACCCCGGCCGTGCCCGCGGCGGCGGGACCGGACGTGGAGACCCGGACGGTGGTGCACACGGCGCTGGAGCGCGTCCCGCCCAAGCAGCGGGCCGTGCTGGTGCTGCGGTTCCTGTGCGACCTGCCGGTGGCCGAGGTGGCGAGGGTCCTCGGCTGCTCGGAGGGCAACGTCAAGAGCCAGACGTCCCACGGGCTCGCCCGGCTGCGCACGCTGCTCGGCGACCAGGTCCCCGGCGCCCTGGGCAGGGAGGAGCGACGATGAGCGAGAACGACCACCGGCGCGAGGCCGAGGCGGCCACCGAGGCCGCCGCCGAGGCCGAGGCCGCGCGGCTGCTCGGCGCGCTCCGGGACTTCCAGCCGCGAGGCCGCGAGACCGTCGACCCGGCGCGGGCCGTGCGGGCGGGACGCCGCAGGGTCCGGGCGCGGCGCGCGGCGGGGTCGGCCGCCGGGGCCCTGGCGGTCATCGTGATCGTGCTCGCCTCGACCCTGCTGGGACGGGCGGGCTTCGGCGCCGACCCCGGCCCGGCCCGGCCCGCGGGCGAGCGGTTCGACGACCGGCGCCAGGAGTTCCGGGTGGGCTCGGGCGGCGGGTTCGCTCCGGCCTCCTACGAGCCGGGAGCCCTCGTCCAGCGGATCGTGCTGCGCCCGGAGTTCGCGGACGGGCCGTTGCGCGGCGCCGACGGGTTCGTGCTCATGTATCCCAAGGGCCGCCTGCCCGACGGTCTCGCCGGTGCCGAACCCCGCGGCCCGGCCGTCGAGGCCGTGCACGGCCGCCCCGCGGTGCGGCTGGACCCGCCGCTGCTCCGCCCCGGCGCCATCGAGCTGGCTTGGGAGTGGAAACCCGGGGCCTGGGGCTTCGTGTCGGTCAGGGGAGCCGGGGTGACCATGGACCGCGCGCGGCATGTCGCCGAGAGCGTGCTCCCGGCGCCGGCCGGTCAGGAACGGCCGTAGGAGTCTTCGAGCCGCTCGATGTCGTCCTCGTCGAAGTGACCGAAGGCGATCTCCATGACCCGCACCACCGCCGTGCCCGAGGAACCCAGCCGATGGGTCTCGCCCGCCCGGATGAGCACGCGGTCGCCCACCTCGGGCAGGATGCGCCGCCCGGCCACCTCGAAGACCGCGCCCGGGTCGAGCGCCACCCACAGCTCGTCCCGGTCGCGGTGGCGCTGCAGGCTCAGCCGCTGGCCCGGCTCGACGTGGATGATCTTCACCGTCGAGGGTTCGTTGAGCGTGAACCGCTCGAACCGCCCCCACGGCCGCTGGTCGGTCTCGACGGTGGGCTCGGGCCGCAGCTCGGGCCGCCGCAGGTCGGGTTGCACTGTCACCTCGGGTTGCGCTGTCACTTCGGGGCTCGTCATTCTCGGAACAGTTCCAGGACGCGGGGGGACGACGCGGCGGCGGCCGGCAGCCCGCCCAGGATGAGGTCGGCGAGGCCGTCGACCACGGTCTCGCGCGGCACCTCGTCGGCGTGGTCGAGCCACCAGTCCCCGGCGGTCTGCACCATGCCGATGACCGCGTGCGCCCACACGTAGGCGCGGACGCGGTCGGTCACCTCGCTCTCGGCGATCATGACCTCGGCCAGTTCCCGGCTGAGCTCCCGGATCATCGTGCTCATCGCGCCGTGCGTGGCGGCGTCCTCGGCACTGGCCCGGTGCATGAGGAACCGGTAGAGGTTCAGGTTGGCCGAGATCGTCGCCAGATAGGTGTCGATCGTCGACCGGGTGCGGGCCCGGACCGAGGTGGTCCGGGAGAACTCGGCCCGCACGCCCTCGATCAGCTTGCGGGTGTGCCGCTCGGCCAGCGCCTGGTAGAGACCGCTCTTGTCGCCGAAGTGCCGGTAGAGGATCGGCTTGCTGATCCCCGCCTCGGCGGCGATGGAGGCCATCGACGCCCCCGGCCCCTCGCGCTGGATGACCCGGTCGGCCGCCTCCAGCAGGGCACGCCGCCGTCCCGGGTCGCGTCGCGCCCCGGGATTCGCCGTCCCCGCAGTCGTCATGGTGAGAACCGTACGCCATCCCGCGGCCCGGACCGGCATGCCGGTGGCCGCTGCGGCGCCCCCGTCCGCTCGCGGGCGGACGGGGACGCGCGGCGCGGTCTAGCGGACCGGCAGGCCCGTGATGGTGCGGCCGATGACCAGGCGCTGGATCTCGCTGGTGCCCTCGAAGATCGTGAAGATCTTGGAGTCGCGGTGCATGCGCTCGACCGGGTACTCCCGGGTGTAGCCGTTGCCGCCGAGGATCTGGATGGCCTCCTCGGTCACGCGGACGGCCGCCTCGCTGGCCATGAGCTTGGCCATGGAGCCCTCGGCGGCGGTGAAGTCCTTGCCGGTGCGGGCCATCCAGGCGGCGCGCCACACCATGAGGCGGGCGGCGTCGATCTGGCACTTCATGTCGGCGAGCTTGAACGCGATGGCCTGGAAGTCACCGATCTTCTTGCCGAACTGCTCGCGCTCCTGGGAGTACTGCAGCGCGTAGTCGTAGGCGGCGCGCGCGACGCCGAGGGCCATCGCGCCGACGGTCGGCCGGGTCGTCTCGAAGGTCTTCATCGCGGCCTGGCCCTTGGCGCTCTTGCCCTCGCGGACGCGGGCGATGCGCTCGTCGAACTTCTCCTTGCCGCCGATGATCAGGTGGCTCGGGACCCGCACGTTGTCCAGGATGACCTCGGCGGTGTGCGAGGCGCGGATGCCGTGCTTCTTGAACTTCTGGCCCTGCTTCAGGCCCGGCGTGTGCGGCGGGATGATGAAGCTGGCCTGGCCGCGGCTGCCGAGCTCGGGGTAGACCGAGGCGACCACGACGTGGATGTCGGCGATGCCGCCGTTGGTGGCCCACGTCTTGGTGCCGTTGATCACCCACTCGTCCTTGGCCTCGTCGTAGGAGGCCCGGGTGCGGATCGAGCCGACGTCGCTGCCGGCGTCGGGCTCGGAGGCGCAGAAGGCGCCGAGCTTGACGTCGTCGGCGGTGCCGAACATCTGCGGCACCCACTCGGCGATCTGCTCGGGCAGGCCGACCGCGGCCACCGACGCGGCCGCCAGGCCCGTGCCGACGATCGACAGGGCGATGCCGGCGTCGCCCCAGAACAGCTCCTCGAACGCGACCGGGATGCCGAGCCCGGTGGGCTCCAGCCACTGGGTGGCGAAGAAGTCCAGCGAGTACAGGCCCACCTTGGAGGCCTCCTGGATGAGCGGCCAGGGGGTCTCCTCGCGCTCGTCCCACTCCTCCGCGGCGGGACGCACGACGTCCTTCGCGAACTCGTGGACCCACTGCCGGACTTCCTGGACGTCCTCGCTGAGCTCCAGCGAGAACGGAGTCGCCTCGGTGCTCGTCATCGTTATTGACCCTCTCTCCAATATCCTCTGTTACCAACGGTAGCATCGGGAGGGGTTACCGGTGGTAACACGGTGGCCAGAGTCACAGCACACGATGGAAAAAGCCCTGCGATTAGCACTGGCCGAGCACGCTCGGGGCCGGTCCTGGCGGCCGGTTCAGCCCGCCCGGTCCACTGTGGTCAGAGGTTGTGACGCGGGGCAAGGGGTTCGCGGAATCCGAGCACCGCCTCGATCATCCGTACCGCCGCCACCGAGGCCCGGACGTCGTGGACGCGCACGATCCGCGCGCCCTGCAGGACGCAGGCGGCGGTGACCGCGAGCGTGCCCTCCAGGCGGTCGTGCTGCGGGCGGTCCTCGATCTCGCCGATGAAGTCCTTGTTGGACACGGCCACGAGCAGGGGGTGGCCGATGGCCGCGATCTCGCTCAGCCGCCGGGTGAGCTCCAGCGAGTGGTAGGTGTTCTTGTTGAGGTCGTGGCCGGGGTCGATGACGATCCGGCCCGGCTCGATCCCCGCGGCGATCGCCCGCGCCACCCGGTCGCGCAGGAACGCCGCCACCTCTCCGACCACGTCGTCATAGGCCGGCTTCGGATGCTCGACCCGCGGCCCGGCCAGGCTGTGGGTGACGACCAGGCCGGCCTTGGCCCTGGCCACGACGGGAGCCAGCCCGGGGTCCTTGAGGCCGCTGGTGTCGTTCACGATGTCGGCCCCGGCGGCGAGCGCCGCCTCGGCCACCTCGGCGCGGAAGGTGTCGACCGAGATCACCGCGTCCGTCCGGGCCCGGGCCGCCTCGATCACCGGCGCGACCCGGTCGACCTCCTCGGCCACCGGGATCTCCGGCCCCTTGCCGAACGGCATCCCGCCGATGTCCAGCCAGTCGGCGCCTTCGGCGACCGCCTTCTCCGCCGCCTCCACCGCCCTGGCGAGCTGGAACGTCGCGCCCCGGTCGTGGAACGAGTCGGGCGTGCGGTTGATGATCGCCATCACCGCGACCTGCCGCGAGAAGTCGAACCGGCGGGCGCCGATGGTGCGATCCGGCTGGATCAGCTCAGGCAGGAACCCCGCGCTCTGTCCGTTCCGCGACACATGTCCTCCTCGATACCCGGCGCCGGGCGACGGCGAGTTCTCAGTCAAGCACGCCCTGAGACCGCGATCGCACAGGACCGCCGCGCGCGCCCTCAGGCCTCCGCGGGCTGCTCGCCCTCGGCGAGCGGGGGCGGGGACTGCGGCGGGATCGCAGGAGGAACGGGCGGAGCCGGTGGCGGGGTGCGCTCCGGCGGCTCCGGTGGGTCCGGCCGCGCGGATCGTTCGGCCTGGGCGGCGATGGAACGCCGGATGGCGCGGGCACGCCGCTTGGCCCGGGGCCCGCCGCGGATCGGCAGCCGCCGGGAGAAGGGGCTCAGCTTGCGCGTCACCCGCCGGATCACCGTGACGGCGATCCCGAACGAGACGATCATGAGGGTGAGCATGGTGAGCGCGAACAGCCAGCCGAAGTCCTGGAACACCTTGTCCGGCTCGCGGTCCAGGGTCTGGCTGAGCATCGCCTTCAGCGCCTCCTGAAGGCTCAGCACCATCGCGACGGTGCCCACCGAGGCGCCCACGAGGCCGCCGGTCCAGGCCGACAGGGTGTCCAGGCGTTCCTGGAACCAGGCGAGGTTGGCCCGCACCTGGCGTTCGAGGTCGCCGAGGTCGCGGATGAGGATCTCGTCGCTGTTGTGCAGGCGGATCGGCTCGATGAGCCGGCCGATGCGGTCGTGGAGCACGTAGTCGTCGGTGGTGCTGGCCACCATGTGCTGCCAGCGTTCGAGCTGGAAGCGGGTGACCGTGAGCCGTTCGGTGAGCACCCGCTGGGTGTCGCGCTGCACGCAGCGCAGCACGGCCCGCCGCAGCCCGAGCGCCTCCAGCAACTGGGTCCGGTCCGGGTCGATCACGTCCATCTCGGGGTCCGGCTCGCCCGCCGGCACCAGTGTCAGCGCCTGGTTCTCCGACAGGTACCAGCGGTCGAGCGTCTCCCTGCCCAGGTTGATCGGCGCCGCCCGGATGTCGGTGCGGTCGGGATACATCAGGTAGTCGATGATCCGCTGCCACTCGCCCTCGGTCTCCCGGCCGCCGACGAGCGGGCTGAGCGCCGGGTTGACGATCTCGAACTGCGCGCCGAAGCTCCCGGGGAACGGGTAGCTGATGAACCCCTCGGCGTACATGTCGTGCAGGCGGTCGCAGCCCTGGATGCCCTCAAGCGCCCACGCCGCGACCCGCTCGGGGTCGGAGACGCCGTGCGCGCGCTCGTAGAGGTCGAAGAAGACCCAGTTCATGACGCAGCGGACGCTGCCCTCGATCACGTGCCCGCCCGGAACATGCCACCGCAACGGGTATCCGGTGATCCACATGGCCCGTTCCAGCTGACCGAGGACCTCGGCCGTCACCGGTCCCCCGGCGCTTAGCCAGCCGGACCGTAGGGTAGGTCTGATGACCATGAATCCGGAGGCGTGCACCAGCAGGTGGACCGACACCTTGCCGCTGACCGGACGGTCCCCGCCGCGCAGCCGCAGCACCCCGTCGAACGCGAGCGGGCGCATCCGGTAGCGGGCCACATGACCGAGCCGCAGCGTCTGGATGTCGAAGAACGCCTGGGCGTCGACGTCCAGCAGTTCTCCACTGCCGTCACTTCCCGCGACAAGAAGGTCACGAGGCGCGATGTCGGCCAGATCGCCGAGGTCGTACGTACGAATCCAACTAATTGTCCAGTTAGGAGGGATCTGACCCGCAATGCTCACTATCGCGATCGTAGCCCACAACGAGGAGCCCTATGTGGAGAATGCGATCCGGCAGGCGAGGGAGGCCGCGGACGCCTCCACCCGCGTCGTCGTCGTCGACAGCGCCTCGACCGACGGCACCGCCGAGCGCGCGCGTTCGCTCGGCTGTGACGTGCTTCCGGCGCCCCTGGGAAAGGGGGCCGCAATGGTGACGATGGCCCGCGCGACCGAGACTCCGTGGTTGTGCTTTATGGACGCCGATATCGTGGAGAACGGCCGGAACATTCCGCTGACATTGCGCACGGCGATCGAATCCGCCCCCGAATCGACGGCCATGGTGGTCGCCGATTTCGACGATCCGCCGCCCAAGCCCATTCTGAGTGCGACGATCTCCATTTACGGCCCGCTCGTCCGCGCGCTGGTCCCCGAGGCCGACGGCAGGTTCGGCGACCGGCCGCTCAGCGGGTTCCGGGCCGTTCGTCCCGCGCTCCTGGCCGACGACGCCCCCGCCGACTTCGGCATCGAGGCGTACCTCAACCTGACCGCGGCCCTGGGCGGACGGCCGGTGGTCCTCACCCACATCGGCCCGTTCAAGCAGCGGTTCCGCTACAAGGCCGACATGGGTGCGGAGATCGGCCGCGCGATCCTCGACGTCGCCGTCCGGCACGGCCGTCTCGATCCCGCGCTGCGCCCGGAGTGGGACGCCTGGGTCGGCCGGATCCTGAAGGTCATCCGGACCTACGACGGCGATCTCAGCCAGGGCGCGGCCTATCTGGAACGGCTCCACGCCGCCATGGAGGAGCCGATGCCCCCGCGCTTCGCCTGACGCCCGGGTTCAGCCGGCGGCGTGCCTGTCCAGGAAGGCGTAGACGTCGGCCTCATCGACCCCCGGGAAGGCTCCGGGAGGCAGCACCGAGAGCACGTGGGAGTGGGCACGGGCGGACGGCCACGCCATGCCCTCCCACCGGTCGGCGAGCTCCTGCGGCGGCCGCTGGCAGCAGTCGCCGTCCGGGCACGCCGACTTGACCCTGTTGGTCGTCTCCCGTCCCCGGAACCAGCGCGAGTCCTCGAACCGCACGCCCAGCGTGATCGCGAAGTCGCGCTCGTGTGACGGGTCGATGTGCGACAGGCACCAGTACGTGCCGGTCGGGGTGTCGGTGTACTGGTAGTAGACCGAGAAGCGGTCGGCGGCGTGGAAGACGTGGCGCCCGGCCCACTCCCGGCACATCCGCTGGCCCTCGATCGCCCCGTCCTCGTCCTGGGGGAACAGCAGGCCGTCGTTGGCGTACGCCTTGTAGATGGTGCCGTTCTCGTCGTTCTTGGTGAAGTGCAGCTGCAGGTCCAGGTGGTGGGTCGCCACGTTGGTGAACCGGTGCGCGGCCATCTCGTAGGAGACCGAGAAGACGTCGGCCAGGTCCTCCACCGACAGCTCGCGGGCCTCCTTGGCCTCCTGCAGGTACGGGGCGACGGCGCGCTCGGGCAGCAAGATCGCGGCGCCGAAGTAGTTGGCCTCCACCCGCTGGCGCAGGAAGTCGGCGAAGTCGCGCGGCTGGTCGTGGTCGAGCGCGATGTGCCCGAGCGTCTGCAGCAGGATCGTCCGGGGCGTGTGCATGCCGAGCTGCTCGCGCTCCAGGTAGATCCGCCGGTTGCGCAGGTCGGTGATCGACCGCACCGAGCGGGGCAGGTCCTGGACGTACTGCAGGCTGAAGCCGAAGTGCCCGACGAGCGTCATCAGCATGCCCTGCGACACCGGGCCGCGCCGGTAGCCGATCGCGTCGAGGGTGCCGGCCGCCACGCTCTCGATCTCACCGAAGTAGTTGCCGCGCTCGTGCATCTGGCGGCGCAGCGCGGCATTGGCCTTGCGCGCCTCCTCGGGGCTGGCGGTGGGCTTGGTACGGCTGCGCCGCAGCTCCCCGTAGAGGGCCAGGATGTGCTCGATCACCTCGTTCGGCATGCGCTTGCTGACCTTGAGGTGCGACAGGCCCAAGGTCTTGTAGAGCGGGTCGCGCTGGGCCTCCTCCAGGGCGATCTCCAGCTGGGCGCGCCGGCTGGGCGGCTGCCGGCGCAGCAGCTCCTCCACCGGGACCTCCAGCGCGGTGGCCAGGGTCTGCAGGAGCGACAGCTTGGGCTCGCGCCTGCCGTTCTCCAGCAGGGAGAGCTGGGACGGTGCCCGGCCCACGCGCTCGCCCAGATCGGACAGCGTCATGCCGCGGCCGCGCCGTAGGTGGCGGAGCCGCTGCCCGAACGTGACGAGATCGACGTCACTCGTCAAGTTGAGGGGTTCTTCTGGCCGCAAGGTCGTCACGGCTTCATATTAGCGGAAATTTCGACAATCTTTCGTTACCCGCCAGTTCATTAAGGGTTGCGGGACGGGCAGACTCATCCCCAAGCACCCAGGGGACGACACAGAAGGGCAAGATCATGAGCGACAGTCGCCTCAAGGGCGCAGCCGACGAGCTGCGGCGTCAGTGGGAGACCGACGAGCGCTGGGCGAACATCGAGCGGAGCTACTCCGCCGAGGACGTCGTCCGGCTCCGCGGCTCGGTCCAGGAGGAGTTCACCCTCGCCCGCCTCGGCGCGGAGCGGCTGTGGAAGCTCCTGCACGAGGAGGACTACGTCCACTCGCTCGGCGCGCTCACCGGCATGCAGGCCGTCCAGCAGGTGAAGGCCGGTCTCAAGGCCATCTACCTGTCGGGCTGGCAGGTCGCGGCCGACGCCAACCTGGCGGGCCAGACCTACCCTGACCAGAGCATCTACCCGGCCAACTCGGTTCCGCAGGTCGTGCGGCGCATCAACAACGCCCTGCTGCGCGCCGACCAGGTCCAGTGGTCCGAGGGCTCGGGCGACACGCACTTCCTCGCCCCGATCGTGGCCGACGCCGAGGCCGGCTTCGGTGGCGTGCTGAACGCCTTCGAGCTGATGAAGGGCATGATCGCCGCCGGTGCGGCGGGCGTGCACTGGGAGGACCAGCTGGCCTCCGAGAAGAAGTGCGGCCACCTGGGCGGCAAGGTCCTCATCCCGACCTCGCAGCACATCAAGACCCTCAACACCGCCCGCCTCGCGGCGGACATCTCCAATGTGCCGTCCCTGATCATCGCGCGGACCGACGCCGAGGCCGCGACCCTGATCACGACGGACGTGGACGAGCGCGACCGCGAGTTCATCACCGGCGAGCGCACCGCCGAGGGCTTCTACCGGGTCACCAACGGCATCGAGCCCTGTATCGCCCGCGCCAAGGCCTACGCGCCCTACTCCGACCTCATCTGGATGGAGACCGGCACCCCGGACCTGGAGCAGGCCCGCAAGTTCGCCGAGGCCGTCAAGGCCGAGTACCCGGACCAGATGCTGGCCTACAACTGCTCGCCCTCCTTCAACTGGAAGCAGCACCTGGACGACGCGACCATCGCCAAGTTCCAGCGCGAGCTCGGCCACATGGGCTTCAAGTTCCAGTTCATCACGCTGGCCGGCTTCCACGCCCTCAACCACGGCATGTTCGACCTGGCCTACGGCTACGCCCGCGAGGGCATGACCGCCTACGTCGAGCTGCAGGAGCGCGAGTTCGCCTCGGCCGACCGCGGCTTCACCGCCGTCAAGCACCAGCGTGAGGCGGGCACCGGCTACTTCGACCAGGTCAGCACCGCGATCGCCCCGGACTCGTCCACCACGGCGCTCAAGGGCTCCACCGAAGAGGGCCAGTTCCACTAGCCTTCCGCGGTCCCCGCGACCTCAGCCTCAGGGCTCACTGAGGACCGGCCGGTCACCACCGGCCACGAGAAGGCCCCTCCGGCTCCTACACCCCGGAGGGGTCTTCTCGCGTCCGCCGCCGGCCGAGGTCGTACGGCCACATGCGGCAGCAGTCTCGACATCTCTCCCTTGTCCGGCCAATGTGGACGGGTTGTTCGATCACTCAAGGGAGAGGATCCGACGAATGGCCATGCGCCCTTCCAGGCAGACCCGGCGTCCCCGGGGCACCGGACGCGTACTGCCCCTGGCGCTCGCCGCGGTGAGCGTGGTCGCGCTGGCGCCCGCCGCCTCCGCCGACCGTCCCGACTACCGGCCCGGTTCCGCCGGCCTCGGCGACCCGTACTTCCCCGAACTCGGCAACGGCGGCTATGACGTCAAGCACTACGGCCTCGACGCAGCCTACGACCCGGCCACCGACACGCTCAGGGCGACCGCGGTCATCAGCGCCCGGGCCACGCACCACCTGTCGCGCTTCAACCTCGACTTCTACAAGCTGAACGTGCGCTCGGTGGAGGTGAACGGCAGGTCCGCCCGGTTCGCCCGCACCGGCGAACGCGAGCTCGTCATCACCCCGCGCAAGGGCCTGCGCAAGAACAGCACCTTCCGCGTGACCGTCCGCTATGACGGGGTGCCCGAGACCCTGGGCGGTCCCATCGTCTTCGGCCTGCCCTACGGGTTCGTGCACACCCCGGACGGCGCCTCGGTCTCGTCGGAGCCCAACGGCGCGTCCACCTGGTTCCCCGCGAACGACCACCCGCGGGACAAGGCGCTGTTCACGCTCAAGATGTCGGTGCCGAAGGGATTGAAGGCCATCAGCAACGGCCATCTGCTCAAGCAGCGGGCCGGGGGCGGCAGCGCGACGTTCGTGTGGCACGAGGACCGCCCGATGGCGCCGTACCTCGCGACCGTCGCGATCGGGCGCTTCAACGTCTCGACGACCAGGACGGGCAAGGGCCTGCCGCAGCTCGACGCCGTTGACCCGGACGTGGCGTCCCACCCCGACGCGGTCGCCACCCCCCGGCACACGACCCGGGCCACCGACGAGCTGGCGGACTACTTCGGGCGCTACCCGTTCACCACCACCGGCTCCATCACCGAGAACAACCTGGTGCCGCCCATCAACGTCGGCTACGCGCTGGAGACCCAGAGCCGTCCCATCTACCACCGTCCGCGCGCCGAGGGCACCGTCGTGCACGAGATCGGCCACCAGTGGTTCGGCAACAGCGTCTCCACCCACCGCTGGAAGGACATCTGGCTGAACGAGGGCTGGGCCCGCTTCATCGAGTGGTACTGGACCGAGCGGCACGGCGGCCAGTCCGCGCAGGCCTCGTTCCAGCAGACCTACGACAACCCGCCGGCGGCGCCGCCCGGCCGCCCCGCGTTCTGGGACGTCGTCGTCGCCGACCCGACCCGCGACCAGATGTTCCACGGCGCGGTCTACTCCCGGGGCGGCCTGACGCTGCAGGCGCTGCGGCAGAAGATCGGTGACGAGAAGTTCTTCCGGCTGGCCCGCACGTGGGTCGCGCGGAAGAAGTACAGCACCGCCACCACCGAGGAGTTCACCGCCCTGGCCGAGAGGATCGCCGGTCAGGACCTCGACCGGTTCTTCCAGGTCTGGCTCTACCAGCCCGGCAAGCCGACCACCTGGTGAAGGGACGGTAGCGACACGTAGCGCGGGCCGGATCGGGCGTCGCCCGGTCCGGCCTTCGCACGTTCGCGAGATTTTGCATGGAGCAACGTCCCGATCCTCCCTATGCTCCGTGTAAGTGAGCGTCTTTCCGTGGGTGGCGTGGTACGCGTTCCGCCGATACACCGCCTACCCGCTCAGCTCGCTCGCCGAGGCCGTCACCAACACGGTCTTCGCCTTCATGCGGGCGTACGTGCTGATCGCCCTCTGGCAGGCCCGGCCCGCGCTCGGCGGCTACGACGTCACCGACGCGGTCACGTTCTGCTTCCTGACCCAGGCCATGATCGGGCCGGTGCAGGTCTTCCGCGGCCTGGAGCTCAGCGACCGCGTCCGCAGCGGTGACGTCGCGATCGACCTCTACCGGCCGGTCGGCCTGCAGGGCTGGTGGCTGGCCGACGACCTGGGCCGCGCCACGGCCGAGCTGCTGCTGCGCAGCGGCCTTCCCGTGGTGGCCGGGACGCTGGTCTTCACGCTGCGTCCCGCCGGGCCGTGGGCGCTGGCCGCGTTCGCCCTCGCGTTGCCGCTGGCGATCCTGGTGAGCTTCGCGATCCGCTACCTGGTCGCGCTGGCGGTGTTCTGGCTGCATGACGACCGCGGGCTGCAGGCCATCTCGCTCGTGATGTCGCTGTTCTTCTCCGGCATGATCCTGCCGCTGGTGGTCTTCCCCGGCTGGCTGGGCGACATCGCGAGGGTCCTGCCGTGGGCGGCGCTCATCCAGGTGCCGGCCGACATCTACCTCGGCAAGCGCACCGGCTCGGGCCTGGTCGCGGCGCTGGGCTTCCAGGTCGCGTGGGCGGCGGCGCTGCTGGCGGCCGGCGCCCTGCTCACCCTCGCCGCGCGGCGGAAGCTGGTGATCCACGGTGGCTGAACCGGCGGCGCCGGGCGAGGTGGTCCGGGTGTACGGACTGCTCGCCTGGACATGGACGCGCGCGGCGGCGCAGTACCCCGTGTCGATGGTGCTGCTGACCCTCGCCGCGGCGGTGGTGAGCGCGCTGGACGTGGCCGCGATCCTGGTGATGTTCACGCGCGCCCCGCACATCGCGGGCTTCGCCGCGCCGGAGGTCCTGTTCCTGTACGGGACGTCGGCGCTGTCGTTCGCGCTGGCGGACGCGCTTTTCGGGGCCACCGAACGGCTCGGAAGGCACATCCGGGAGGGCACGCTCGACGCCATGCTCGTACGGCCGGTGAGCCCGCTCGTGCAGGTCGCCACCGAGGACTTCTCGCCCCGACGGCTCGGCAAGGTCGTCCCGGCCGCCGTCGTGCTGGCGCTGGCCCTGCCCCGGCTGGACGTGACCTGGACGGCGGGCCGGATCGTGATGATCCCGGCGATGGTGGTCACCGGGATCACGATCTTCTCAGGGCTGTGGGTGCTGACGGCCTCGGTGCAGTTCGTGCTGATCGACGGGCACGGCGCGACCAAGTCCGTCACGTACGGCGGCGCGTTCCTGACGCAGTATCCGCTGAGCGTGTTCGCCCGGGACTTCGTGCGCGGGGTGACGTTCGTCGTCCCGCTCGCGTTCGTGAACTGGCAGCCCGGCCTGTACGTCCTGGACCGCGCCGACCCGCTCGGGCTGCCGGGCGCGGTGCGGTTCGCCGCACCGGCCGTCGCCGCGGTCGTCTGCGTGCTGGCGGGTCTCGGGTGGCGGGCCGGGCTGCGCCACTACCGGTCGACGGGGAGCTGAGGAACATGATCGAGGTCATCGGGGCGGCCAAGTCGTTCAGCGTGCGGCGGCGGACGGGCCGCCTGCGCCGCGGCCGGGCCACCGTGCACGCCGTGCACGACGTCTCGTTCGAGGTCGCGGCGGGCGAGTTCGTCGGCTACCTCGGCCCGAACGGGGCAGGCAAGTCGACGACGATCAAGATGCTCACCGGGATCCTCACGCCCTCGGCGGGCACGGTGCGGGTGTGCGGGCTGGACCCCTCCCGGCGGCGCACCACGCTGGCCCGGCGGATCGGCGTGGTCTTCGGGCAGCGCACCACGCTGTGGTGGGACCTGCCGCTGCGCGACAGCCTGACACTGATCCGGCACGTGTACCGGGTGGACACGGCCGCGCACCAGGCGCGGCTGGCCGAGCTGACCGGCCTGCTCGAACTCGGCCCGTTCCTCGACACCCCGGTGCGCCAGCTCAGCCTGGGCCAGCGGATGCGCGGCGACCTGGCGGCGGCGCTGCTGCACGACCCCGAGCTGCTGGTGCTCGACGAGCCCACCATCGGCCTGGACGTGGTGAGCAAGGCGACGGTGCGCGAGTTCCTGGCCCGGCTCAACGCCGAGCGCGGCACCACGGTCCTGCTCACCACGCACGACCTCGGCGACATCGAGCGGCTCTGCCGCCGCGTAATGATCATCGACCAGGGGCGGCTGGCGTACGACGGGGATCTCGCCCGGCTGCGCGCCACCGTGGACGCCGAGCGGATGCTCGTGGTCGAGCTCGCCCGGCCGAGCCCGCCGATCTCCCTGCCCGGCGTGGTGGTGGAGCGCGTCGAAGGGCCGCGCCAGTGGCTGCGGCTCCCCCGCACGGCGAACGCGGCGACGGTGGTGGCCGCGCTGGCCGAACGCCACGAGGTGCGCGACATCGCGCTGCGCGACGCCGACATCGAGGACGTGGTCGCCCGGCTCTACCGTCAGGTGGGCACCCGGGCGTAGTAGTCCGAGGACTCCTCCTCGTCGTCGTGGTCGGAGCGGCGGCCCGACCACCGGCGCGGCGCCCAGGTCGGGGCCATCAGCGCGAAGCCCATCAGCGCGTAGACGCCCGTGCCGAGCAGCATGCGCAGGCCCGAGTCGAGCTCGCCGCCCGGCGGCACCTTGCCGGGCAGGTCGAGGACGCGATCGGGATCGATGAGGAAGTAGACCGAAAATCCGATGAGGGCGAGCGCGGGAACGAGCGACACCAGCGGCGACGCCCAGCGGGCGACGACGATCACGCCCACGACCAGCCCGACGGCCGCCAGCAGCGCGAACGCCCCGTACATGCGCGTGCTGTCGGTGATCTGCCGGCCGGCACCGTCGAACGACTGACCGGCCTGCACGTATCCCCAGGCAGAGCCGTAGACCAGCGCCGGGGCCAGGAGGACGCCGAGAAGGAAACCGAAGGCGTGGCGCACGGCTCATCACATCCCATCGGCACGGGCCCGCGATCGGCGGGAGCGGGCTCTCGTGCGGTTCCATCTCAGCACGCACATCAGGCACAGCGCAGCAAATCAGGACATGAGATCTGGCCGGTGGCGGGCCTTCCGCATCCGGAGTGACTGTTTCGATGCGGTTTGTTGGGGCATCGGGGTGCCGTTCGTTCCAAAAGAGACCTACGGAGGCACCGATGTCGACCGTACTCATGGTCGTCATAGCCGTCGTCATCGTCGCGGCCGTCGCCGGCGTCGGCTATCTGGCCTGGAAGCAGGCCCGGACGCGGCAGCTGCGGCGGCAGTTCGGCCCCGAATACGACCGGGCCGTGGAGCGGCAGGGCGGCCGGGCCGCCGCGGAGCGGGAGCTGCTCTCCCGCCGGCAGCGGCACGAGGAGCTGGAGCTGCGCGAGCTCGAACCGCGCCAGCGCGACCTCTACCGCGAGCAGTGGGTGCACGTCCAGGAGCAGTTCGTCGACACCCCCGAGGCCGCCGTCGAACAGGCGGACCGGCTCGTGACCGTCGTCATGGGCGAGCGCGGCTACCCGACCCGCGACTTCGACGACAAGGTCGCGCACCTGTCGGTCGAGCACGGCCGCACGATCGACCACTACCGGCGCGCCCGCGGGATCAGTGACCGCGCCGGGCGGAAGGAGGCGACCACCGAGGACCTCCGCCAGGCGATGGTGCACTACCGGGCCCTCTTCGAGGACCTGCTCGCCGTGCCGATGGAGGAGCGCGGGACCGTGCCGCGCGAGCCCGGGCAGGGGTCCGAGCCCGCCCCGGAGGGCGAGGCGAAGGCGGGGACGGCCACGCCGGGACCGCAGCCGGGTGAACGCCGTGGCGACGAATCACAGCCCAGGAGCTGATCGACCATGGAGAACCGACCTGCCGACCGTCCCGGCCCGCGACCGGGACCTCAGCCGGGACCGCAGCCGGGACCTCAGCCGGGACCGCAGCCGGGAAAGGCGCCCGGAACCGCCGGTCCGGAACTGACCGCCGACGAGCGCGCACAGGCCGTGGGCACCGGCGAGGTGACCGTGAGCGGGGACACCCACGTCGCCGGTCCCGCGCCGGAGGACGAGGTGGCCACGTCGTTCCCCTCGAAGCCGTCGGCACCGGCGTCCGGCGAACGCGTCGAGCGGCTCGTGGATCCCAAGGACGCCGACCGGTTCCACGAGCGCTGGCGCGACCTGCAGGCCGCCTTCGTCGACGACCCGCGCGACACCGTGCGCAGGGCGGACGAGCTGACCACCGAGGTCGTCGAACTGATCAAGTCGAGCCTCCTGGAGCGCAAGCGGTCGCTGGACGAGCGCTGGCGGAGCGAGAAGCAGGACGATCAGGCCGACACCGAACGGCACCGGCTGGCGCTCCGGGCCTACCGCGACCTCATCGAGCGCCTGCTGTCCACCTGACCGGAGCCGACCAGGACGAGCCCCGCCTCCCTTCTCCCGCGGGCGGGGCTCGTTCGCGGCGCGTGCGCCGGCGGGCTGGTCGGCGGCGGCTTCGCGGGGAATACTGAACGACGTTCGGTATGCGCTGCGAAGTGGAGGCTCAACGGTGACCGGCTTCACGATGACCATCGACGGGCGGAGCGCGGACGCGCCCGGCACGTTCGGCGTGATCAACCCCGCGACCGGTGCGGTGGCCGAACAGGCCCCCGACGCCTCCCGCGAACAGCTCGACCAGGCCATGGCCGCCGCGCAGGCGGCCCTGCCCGGATGGCGCGGCGACGAGCAGGCCCGGCGCAAGGCGCTGCTGGCCGCGGCGGACCTGATGTTCGCCAAGGCCGAGGAGATCGGCCGCATCCTCACCCTCGAACAGGGCAAGCCGCTCGGCGACGCCACCATGGAGGTCGTCGGCGCGGGCGTCTGGCTCAAGTACTTCGCCGACCTGGAGCTGCCGCGCGAGGTCATCCAGGACGACGACGCCGCGTTCGTCGAGGTGGTGCGGCGGCCGATGGGCGTCGTCGCGGCCATCACCCCGTGGAATTATCCGCTCCTGCTGGCGATCTGGAAGCTGGCGCCCGCCCTGCTCGCCGGCAACACCATGGTCCTCAAGCCCTCCCCGTACACGCCGCTGAGCAGCCTGAAGCTCGGCGAGGTGCTGCGCGACGTGCTGCCGCCCGGCGTGCTGAACGTCGTGACCGGCGGCGACGAGCTCGGCGCCTGGATGACCGCGCACGAGGTGCCCCGCAAGATCAGCTTCACCGGCAGCGTCGCCACCGGCAAACGGGTGGCCGCGGCCGCCGCTCCCGACCTCAAGCGGCTGACGCTCGAACTGGGCGGCAACGACCCGGCCATCCTGCTCGACGACGCCGACCCGGCCGCGGTGGCCGACCGGCTGTTCGGCGCGGCCTTCCAGAACAACGGCCAGGTCTGCTCGGCGATCAAGCGCGTGTACGTGCCCGAGAGCCTGTACGGCGACGTCGTGGACGCGCTGGCCGCCAAGGCCCGTTCGGCCAAGGTCGGCGACGGCCTGGCGGAGGGCGTCCAGTACGGACCGATCAACAACAGGCCGCAGTTCGAGCGGGTCTCCGAACTGGTCGCCGAGGCGCTGGCAGGCGGCGCCCGCGCCGCCGCGGGCGGCAAGCCCATCGACGGCCCCGGCTACTTCTTCGAGCCGACGATCCTGGCCGACGTCGCCGACGGCAGCCGGATCGTGGACGAGGAGCAGTTCGGCCCGGCGCTGCCGATCGTCAAGTACGCCGACCTGGACGAGGCCGTCGCCCGGGCCAACGGGACGCACTTCGGCCTGTCCGGCTCGGTCTGGAGCGCCGACGCCGACCGCGCCGCCGAGGTCGCGGGCCGCCTCGAATGCGGCACCGCCTGGGTCAACACCCATCTCGCGCTCGCGCCGCACCAGCCGTTCGGCGGCTTCAAGTGGAGCGGCGTCGGCGTGGAGAACGGCCCCTGGGGCCTGTACGGCTTCACCGAACTGCAGGTGATCCACCGGTCCCGGCGCTGACCGCGCGCCCGCGCCGGGCGGTCCCCGATGACCAGGGGTTGTACGGAAGGTCACGACTTCGAGTCCGGAAAGTGACACGGCAACTACTGGTCGTCGGCCGCCCGGATGGGAGACTCTCTGCGCGAGGCGCTGAAACGGCACCGATCGGCGACCGCGGAGGACCGGATGGACAAGTGGGACGTCGTTCGCCAGGACGATCTCGGCAACGAGTTCCCGGTGGCCGCCTACGACTCCCGGGTCGCGGCCCTGGCCCATGTCCTGCGCCTGGAGAGCGGCGTTCCGCACAAGCAGCTCTACTGGATCGCCGGCCCGCCCGGTCCCGCCCTGCACACCAACCGCGACCTCTACCTGCACTTCCTGCACCTCGGCCAGGAGGCGCGGGCGAGTTCCTGGTCGCTGTCGACCTTCCTGCGGTCGTTGTGGAAGGTGAGCGCTCCGCTCCGTGACCGCGACCCCCTGGCTCCGGACGACGTGGCGGCGATGTTCTCGGCGGCCGCGGCCACGCCGCCCGCCGAGTTCGACCCGGCGTGGCTGAGCAAGGACCTGTCTCTGCCGGGCCGGGAACCGGACGGGTACGGCGACTGGGAACGGGTGATCCTGTCCCAGCTCGCCGACCTGGCCGACTTCCGGACCGCGCCGCCCGGCCCGCAGGCCCGCTTCGGCGTCGACGCCCCGCGCCCGCCCGGCACCGGACGCCGCGCGACCCCGCGCCGCTGGTACAACTTCGACCCGGCCACCTACCTGGAGTGCGCCGTGGCAGGCAGCCTCGGCGGCTGGGACACGGCGGACGGCACCCGCGTGCCGCTGGCCGCCGGGGCGGAGGGCCCGGCGCGATCCCGGTGCTACCTGCGCTCGATCACCACGATGAGCTGGGCCGACCTGGCGCGGATCGCGGTGTGCGGCCAGATCTACGAGTGACGCCGCCGCGCGGCCCTGTCCGACCCGGATGCGAGACTGGGCAGGTGAGCGACAGGTCCGTCCGGTACGAGCACCGGGGTGACTGGTGGCTGGCGGCGGGCCGGCCCCACGCGGCGCTGCGCCCGTTCCTCGCCGTCTACGAGGGCTACTGGGAGTCCCGGGCGGTGCCGAGCCGGATGCGGACCCTGCCCACCCGCCACACGGTCATGATCATAAATCTGGGCCCGCCGCTGCGCCTGCACGTCCCCGACCCCGCGGCGCGTCCCACCGCCTACGACTCGTTCGTCGCGGGCATGCACGACGGCCACGGGATGTACGAGCACGCGGGCGGCCAGCGCGGCATCCAGCTCGACGTCACCCCGCTCGGCGCCTACACCCTGCTCGGCGTCCCGATGGGCGCCCTCACCAACCTCGCCGTCGACCTCGCCGACGTGCTCGGGCCGCAGGTGCGCACGCTCGTCGACCGGCTCCAGGAGGCCCCGGGCTGGGGCGAACGTTTCGACCTTCTCGACGCGTTCCTGCTCCGGCGGCTGGCGGCCGGTCCCTCTCCCGATCCCGAGGTGCGGGAGGCCTGGCACCTGCTCACCGCGACCGACGGCCGCACTCCGGTGGCCGTGCTCGCCGGGGAGGTGGGCTGGAGCCGCAAGCACCTCACCCACCGTTTCAAGGAGCAGGTGGGCCTCAGCCCCAAGGTGATGGCCCGCGTGCTGCGGTTCCAGCGCGCCGTCGACCTGATGTCCCGGGGCGTGCCGAGCTGGATCGACATCGCCGTCACCTGCGGCTACTACGACCAGGCCCATCTCAACCGCGAGTTCCGCGCCCTGGCCGGGTGCACCCCGACCGAGCTTCTCGCCGGCCGCGCCCCCGAATACGTCACCACCACCGCCGGCGAGGCGCCCTGACGTCCGGGCGGTTCCATTCGTCCAAGACGGCCGGGCCGCACGGCTCGTACCGTCGACGACGAGGACGACCTGACGACGAAGGAGGCAACGACCATGACGGCACCGACGGTGTTCCCGGCGCTGAGCTACACCGACGCCCCGGCCGCGATCAAGTGGCTCACCGGCGCGTTCGGACTCACCGAGCACTTCGTGGCGGAGGGGCCTGGCGGCACGGTGGCGCACGCCGAGCTGGCCTGGGGCGACGGCGGCGTGATCATGCTGGGCTCGGTCCGCGAGGACGAGACGTTCCGGACGGGCCGCTGCTGGCTCTATCTGATCGTGGACGACCCCGACGCGCACCACGAGCGCGCCGTCGCGGCGGGAGCGGAGGTGGTCCAGCCGCTCAAGGACGAGGACTACGGCAGCCGCGGCTACACCGCCCGTGATCCCGAGGGGCACCTGTGGAGCTTCGGCACCTACCGGCCTGCCTCCGGCGGCTGACCCGCATCAGGCATCGGCCCGACCCCGGGCCGCACGCGGAATTGACCTGGACCCGACCATCCAGGTCTGGACGCGGCGGCGCGGCGGGGCGACGATCAGAGAGTGGCACGGCTGATGCTGCTCGGTATCGGGACGGCCAGGTCGCCCCGGTTCGCACCGGCGGGCCTGCTCGTCGAGTACGGCCACACGAGGGTGGGTCTCGACGGCGGCCCGGGCTCCGAACCGCCGGAGAACGTCGACGCCTGGCTGGTGGCCGACGAGCGGGGACCCCTCCGCGACGACCTGCACCGGATCGCGCACGAGTCCGGCATGCTCCGACCGGCCGTGGCGCCGTTCCGCCAGGGCACCCTGCACGTCGACCCGCTGCCGGTCGCGCATCCCAGGCCGGGCGTGCACGGCTACAAGATCACGCGGGGTCACCGGGCCGCCGTCTGGGCGCCGGACTTCGCCGAGCCGCCCGGCTGGGTGGAGGGCGCCGACCTGGTGTTCGCCGGGGCGGCCGGATGTGACGTGGCCGAGACCGCCGAGGCCGCCCGGCGGCTGGGCGTGCGGCGGCTCGTATTCGTCCGCCCGGGCGACGCGGCGTGCGCGGCCATGGACGCGGGGAAAAATCCGCCGTTCGGTGAATGGGGCGAGGAGGGCGGGCAATACCGGATGTGACTGCATACGGTGGTGCCCATGGTCTGGCTCGGTGTTCCCCTCCTCCTCGCAGGGACGATCCTGCTGTTCGCCACGGACCTCGACGTGGCCGGCGCGGTCCTGATGACGCTCGGCGCGGTGTCGGCCGTCGCGGGGATCCTGCGGCTCCGCCGCCGTGCGCGGGGCCGTGCGCGGGACCGTTCGGCCGTCGAGGCGTACTACCGGACGAGCACGGGGAAGATCGCCGCCATGATCGCCGCGGTCGTCTACATCGTGTCGCCGATCGACCTCATCCCCGATCCGCTCCTCCCGGTCGGGATCGTCGACGACGCCACGGCCCTGACCTGGCTGGTCATCGCGTTCAGCCAGGAGGCCGCGCGCCGGCGCCGCAGCCGCCAGGCCTGAACAGCAGGGCCAGCGCGGGCAGCGGGAAGAGCAGCAGGAAGAGGTTCGGCAGCCACCACGTGAGCGAGAAGTCGCCGCGCAGGGCCCAGAACGCGATCGCTTGCAGGCCCGCCGTGCTCGTCAGCGTGAGCGAGACCGTCATCAGCACCTGCCAGCCCCGCGGGCGGCACAGGCTCGCCAGGCCGGTCACGCTCGCCGCGAGGTCGAGCGGGAGGAACGAGGTGTTCCAGTCGGCCAGAACGGGATCGGCGTAGTCCTTGTACGCCAGTTCCTGCGGGATCATCCCGCCGCACGCGACCACCCAGTAGAGCAGGAAGCCCACGTCGGTCAGCAGCATGGCGGCCTTGGTCGGCCCGAGCACGCGCGGACTCATCCGTGGCTCACCCCGCCGCCGAGGTTCATGACGACGACTCCGACGAGGATGATGCCCGCGCCGATCAGGGTGACGGGCCGGACCGGCTCGTCGAAGAGCAGCGCGCCTCCCGCGAACGCGCCCACCGTGCCGAGCGCCGACCAGATCGCGTACACGGGGCCCACGTTCAGCGCTGTCAGCGCCTTGGCCAGCAGGACGAACGAGACGATGTAGCCGACCACCACGATCGAGGACGGGCCGAGCTTGGAGAAGCCCTCCGACGCTCGGAGCGAGAGGGTGGCGGTCACCTCGGCGGCGATGGCCAGCCCGAGGAGCACGTACGGCATCACGTGCGGCACGGCGGTCACTCCCCTTCCGGAATCAGTGCGCTCAGCCGGGCGCGGACCTCCCGGTGGAGATCGTCGTGCGGCGGGGCCAGATCGAGCAGCCGCGCCAGCCACCATCCGTCCACCGCGAGCCGTACGAGGGTGGCGGTGGCCGGGTCGAGGCCGTCGCCGGCGATCCGCCGCTGCCACAGCTCGTAGCGGCGCCGCAGCGCGTCCAGTACTTCGGGGCCGCCGGAGACCCCGGCGAGCAGCGCCACCGACACCCGGTCGAAGCCGTCGTCGGCCGGCACGTCGGCCGCCGGGATGGTCGCCTCCAGCCAGGCCCTGGTGAAGGCGCCCGGCGGCGAGCCCGGCGGTGGCAGCTCCGCCTCGAACCGCTCCACCAGCCGGTCGAGGACCCCTTCGACCAGGGCCCGCTTGGACCCGAAGTGATGGAGCAGCCCGCCCTTGCTCACCCCGGCCTCGGCGGCGACGGCGTCCAGCCGCACCGCGTCCGCACCGCCCGCGATGAGCATGCGCTCGACCGCGTCCAGGATCCGGTCCCGCATCCTGCCTCCTGCCCTGGGTTCAGACCGTCCAGACGGTCGGTCGTCAGCCTAGCCCGGCGGAGACCGGTGATCCAGTCGTTCGCTCAGTGATCGCTCGCGATGGCCTCGACGACCTTGAGGTCGGCGTCCCAGTCGGTGCCTGGACGCGGCCAGTGCAGGGCGATGTCGGTGATGCCGAGCTCGGCGTACCGGCCCGCGAGATCGGCGAACGCCTCGGCCGACGCCAGCCACGGCTCCTCGGTGAAACCGGTGAGGAACAGCCGCCGCAGCCGCCCCACGTCGCGGCCTTCGGCGTCGCACGCCTCCCGCAGGCCCTCCAGTTGCCTGCGCACGGCCTCCCGCGGGTCATGGCGGAGCTCGCGGCTGCCGGTGGTGACCCACAGGTCGCCGTGGCGGGCGGCCAGCCGGAGACCGCGCGGCCCGGTGGCGGCGATCGCGAACGGGAGCCGCGGCCGCTGCAGGCAGCCCGGCGAGGTCAGCACCTCGCGGGCCGAGTAGTACGTGCCCTCGAAGGTCACCTCGGGCCCGCGCAGCAGGGCGTCCATGAGGTCGACCCATTCGGCGAACCGGCCGGCGCGTTCGCGTGGCGTCCACTCACCGCCGCCGAGGATGCCCGCGTCGGACCTGCGGCTCGTGCCGCCGGCGCCGATCGCCAGGGTGAACCTGCCGCCGCTGATGTGGTCGATGGTCCTGGCCGCGTGTGCCGTGGGCACCGGGTGGCGGAAGTTGGGCGAGGTGACGAGCGTGCCCAGCCTGATCCGCGAGGTGATCGCGGCCGCGGCGGACAGCGTGCTGAACGCGTCGTACCACGGAGTGGTGCCCCGCCAGGCGATGTGGTCGTACACCCATGCCGTCTCGAACCCCAGCTCCTCGGCACGCCGCCACAGCTCCCCCGCCCGCGGCCACGGCTCCGTCGGCCACATCACCGTGCTGATCCTCGGCCGTTCCACGGCGCCTCCCCGCGATCGTGTCGGGGGCCAGGCTCTCATCAACGGCCCAGCCAGCTGCGCAGCGCCCACCACCAGTGCGCGGCGGACTCGGCCCCGCCGGCGTCGGACGGCGAGCGGCCCGTCAGCTCGCGAAGGCGGCGGAGCCGGTATTTCACCGTGTTGCCGTGGACGTGCAGCGCGGTGGCCGTGTCGTCGATCCGGCCGCCGTGGTCCAGGTAGGCCAGCGCGGTCTCGGCGAGCTCCCGGTGGAACGGGTCGCCGGGACGCAGCCCGCCGAGCAGCCCGCCGGCCAGCAGGCGGCCGAGCTCGGGCTCGGACCGGGTGACCGTGAGCAGCGCGAGATCGGTCAGATCGCGCAGGCCGCGCATCCCGGCCGTGCGGCCCGCCCGCAACGCCCGCCGGCCCAGCTCGTACAGCGGCGCGATCTCGGCGGGCCGCACCGCGGGGGCGGCCACCAGCAGCGGGGTGTCCGGCGGGAACGGCGGCAACCGGGTGACGACCGCCGCCAGCCGCCCGTCGACGAACCCGCAGAGCCCGTGCCCGGACGCGGTCAGGGCGGCCTCGATCCCGGCGGCCACGGCAGGGTCGCTGACGTCGGAGACCACGCAGTGGTACCGGACGGCGGGATCGAGCGGGGCCAGGACGGGCTCGGGCTCTCCGTGCAGGAGCCGGCGCAGCGTCTGGACGTGGCTCTCGCGCGTGGTGCGGGCCATCTCCAGCTCGGCGACGCGGTGGGCGTGGACCATGCGGTGCACGAGCGCGGTGGTGATGTCGTCGATGCGGGTGACGCCGTCGAGCAGCACGCCGGCGGGCACCCCCAGGGCGCGCCCCTCGTCGATCAGCAGCCGGACCAGATGCGACCGGCCCGCCTGGAAACCGTCGAGGAACGAGGCCACGGGGACGCCCTGCCGGGCGCGGTCCGAGCCGAGCCGTTCCGCCGCGCGGAGCACGTCCTCGCCAGGCTCGCCGCCGCTCGCCAGCGCGGCCAGCACGCCGGTGAGGAGCGCCTCGGTGTGGCGCCGGGTCTCCTCCTCCGGCAGGGCCGCCACCAGCTCGGACTTGCTCCGGGCGGCGCGGACCGTCGTGTCCAGCAGCGCGGGGTCGGTGCTGCGCTCCAGCAGCAGCCGGAGGAACGGGTCGGCGTCCGGTGGCGCCACGGGCGGCCTCCTCGCCTCCTCGTCTCGGCCGTTGTCCGTCGAGGACAACGGCCTGCCTCCTGCTTGGACCGAATCAGCCTAGGCGATGGGCGCGCGGGTGATGTTTGGTGGTAGGAGACAATCGAAGGAGTGTCCCGTGTCCGACGAAGAGAAGTTCCTCGACAAGCTGGCGACCGACTTGATCTTCCGGCTGCCCCCGTCCTTCGACACCGTCGAGGAGGAGCGCCGGCACCGCAAGGAACGGCTCACGGCCGCGCTGCGGATCTTCGGGAAGTTCGGGTTCGAGGAGGGCGTGGCCGGTCACATCACCGCCCGCGACCCCGAGCACACCGACCATTTCTGGGTCAACCCGTTCGGCATGTCCTTCAAGCACATCACGGTCAGCGACCTGATCCTGGTCAACCACCAGGGCCAGGTGGTGGAGGGCCGGTACCCGGTCAACGAGGCCGCGTTCGCCATCCACTCCCAGGTGCACCAGGCCCGCCCGGGCGTGGTGGCCGCCGCCCACAGCCACTCCACGCACGGCCGCGCGATCTCGGCGCTGGGCCAGAAGCTGGAGCCGATCACGCAGGACGTCTGCGCGTTCTACGAGGACCACGGGCTCTTCGACGACTACACGGGCGTCGTCACCGACCTGGAGGAGGGCAAGCGCATCGCCGCCGCCCTCGGCGACCACAAGGCCGTGATCCTGCGCAACCACGGCCTGCTCACCGTGGGCGAGACCGTCGACGCCGCCGCCTGGTGGTTCATCACGATGGAGCGGTCGTGCCAGGTGCAGCTCCTGGCCAAGGCCGCCGGGACGGTGGTGCCGATCGAGCCGGAGAACGCCAGGCTGACCCACTCGCAAATCGGCAACGACCTGGTCGGGTGGATCAACTACCAGCCGCTGTACGACCAGATCGTCCGCGAGCAGCCTGACCTCTTCGACTGACCGGCCCCGCGTGCGGACCCGGCCGCTCGCGATGGGCCTGGAACGCCGTGCCCGGTGGTGAAACGCTCATGGCATGGGCTACGACATCGAGCAGCCGTACGGGCCGTTGATCGAGACCACGGTGCGGGTGGTGACCTGGAACGTCTGGTCGCGGTACGGACCGTGGCGCGACCGCGAACGGGCGATCCTCGACGTGCTGAAGGCCGCCGGGGGCGACCTGGTGGTGCTCAACGAAGCCTGGGAGAGCCGGGACGACACCCAGGCCGAGCGGCTGAAGCACGCCCTCGGGCTGCCCCATCACGCGTTCCGGGGCTCACCCGAGGACGGCTCGGCCGACGGCGGGATGTCGGGCGTCCTGATCCTTTCGCGCTGGCCTCTCGCCCGGGTCGGCCGGCAACGGCTCGGCGACCAGGAGGGCTGGGACTCGGGCCTGGCCGTGTACGCGCGGGCAGACGGGCCGCGCGGGCCGCTGCACGTGTTCGGCGTCGGGCTCGGCTGGAAGCTCGGGCACAGCGTCCAGCGCCAGGGACAGCTCCGCGACCTCGGCTCGTACGTGCGGAAGCTGGCCGACACGTCGGCGCCCGTGGTGCTCTGCGGCGACTTCAACGCCGGACCCGACAGCGACGAGATCCGCATGCTGACCGGCCGCACCGCCGTGTCGGCCCCGGGGCTGGTCTTCTACGACGCCTGGGAACTGGCGGGCGACGGCACGCCCGGGCACACCTGGGCCAACGCCAATCCCTGGGCGCGCCCGGTGCTCTTCCCCGACCGCCGGATCGACTACGTCTTCTCGGCCTGGCCGAGGGCGGGCGGCGCCGGCCACCCCGTGCGCTGCGAGCTTGTCGGCACCGAGCCGGTCGACGGCGTCCTGCCGTCCGACCACTACGGCGTCCTGGCCGACCTCCGCTACTGAGCCGGAGCCAGGTCGACGGCCTGGCCGTCCCGGGACGACCGGACGGCGGCCTCGATGATCTCCAGGCCGAGGATGGCGTCGGCGAGGGTGACGGGCGGGGGCGCCTCACCGCGGACGGCCCGTTCGACGCCCGCGTAGAACTCCTGGTACGCGCCCGGCTCCGTGGGCTGGGGCCGTTCGTCGCCGGGTGTGCCGATCCGCCCGTACGCCTCGGGCGGCGTGACGCCCCAGCCCGCGTCTCTCGGGGTCATGCCCGCGCGCAGGGCGTCCTCCTGCCCGTCCAGCCCGTCGACGGTGTACGCGGCGCGGCCGCCCAGCACCCGGAAACGGGGGCCGAGCTGCGCCGCGGTCGCGCTCATCCAGAGGTGGACCCGGAGGGCGCCCGGGTAGGTCAGGGCGACGAACACGTCATCCGCGGCCACCGCGCCCGGACGGCGGACGTCGATCTCCGCGTACACCCGCTCCGGACGGCCGAAGAGATGGACCGCCTGGTCGATGAGATGCGAGCCCAGATCGTAGAGGATGCCGCCGCCGTCCCTGGGGTCGTCGCTCTCCTTCCAGCCCCGCTTGACCTGCGGCCGCCACCGTTCGAACCGCGACTCCAAGCGCAGCACGTCGCCCAGCGCGCCCTCCCGGACCAGCCGCCGGGCGGTCCGCAGGTCGCCGTCCCAGCGGCGGTTGTGGAACGGGATCACCGGCAGCCCGCGGACGGCGCTCAGCGCGGCGAGCGACCGCGCGTCGGCCGCCGAGGGCGCCAGCGGCTTGTCGACGACCACCGGCATCCCGGAGGTGAGCGCCTCCTTGGCCAGCGGCACATGCTGGCGGTTGGGCGCCGTCACCACCACCAGGTCGTACACCCCGGTGCCCTCCCACAGCCGGTCCACGCTGTCCAGGACCTTCGCATCCGGATAGCGCTCGCGGACGGCCGCCTGGCGTCCGGGGTTGGCGGTGACCACGGCGGCCAGCCGCAACCCGGCGACCGAGGAGATCAGCGGCGCGTGGAAAACCGAGCCGCCGGTGCCGAAGCCGATCAGAGCAACGCGCAGATCCATGCTCTGATCATGGCTGATGCCGTTCGCCGAGCCTGCCACCGGGGCCCGTGCCGTTCACCCGGCGACGTAGTCTTTGACAGGATCACGGCGAAGTGATCACGAGAATCCAGGGAGTTGGGTGTTGTCCAAGCCTGTGCTGCTGACCGTGGACGACGACCCGGGGGTGTCCCGGGCCGTGGCGCGGGACCTGCGCCGCCGCTACGCCGAGACCTACCGGGTGGTGCGCGCCGAGTCCGGCCCGCAGGCGCTCGACTCGCTGCGCGAGCTGCGGCTGCGCGGGGACGACACCGCCCTGCTGCTCGCCGACCACCGCATGCCGGAGATGACCGGCGTGGAGTTCCTGGAGCAGGCCATGGACCTGTTCCCGTACGCCCGGCGGGTGCTGCTGACCGCCTACGCCGACACCGACGCCGCGATCCGCGCCATCAACGTGGTCGATCTCGACCACTACCTGCTCAAGCCCTGGAACCCGCCGGACGAGAAGTTCTACCCGGTGATCGACTCGCAGCTGGAGGCGTGGCGGCGGACCGAGCGCACCACGCCCGGCGAGCTGCGCGTCGTCGGGCACCGCTGGTCCAACCGCTCGTACCAGGTCCGCGACTTCCTGGCCCGCAACCAGGTGCCCTACACCTGGCTGCTGGACACCTCGCCCGAGGCCGCCGAGCTGCTCAAGGCCGCGGGCGACCCCGAGCTCCCGCTGGTCGTCACCGCCGACGGCACCACGCTGTCGGCTCCCACCGACGCCGAGCTGGCGGCGGCGGTCGGCCTGTCCACCTCCCCCGAGGCCGACTTCTACGACCTGGTCGTGGTCGGCGGCGGTCCCGCCGGGCTCGGCGCGGCGGTGTACGGGGCGTCGGAGGGCCTGCGCACCGTGCTGATCGAACGGCACGCCTCGGGCGGCCAGGCCGGGCAGAGCTCGCGCATCGAGAACTACCTCGGCTTCCCCGACGGCGTCTCCGGTGCCCAGCTCGCCGACCGTGCCCGCCGCCAGGCCGAACGCTTCGGCGCCGAGCTGATCACCACCGGCAAGGTCACCGGCCTGGAGACCCGCGGCCAGGCCCGGGTGGTCCGGCAGGCCGACGGCTCCGAGATCGCCGCCCACGCCGTCATCCTCGCGACCGGGGTGTCCTACCGGCGGCTGGACGCGGCCGGCCTGGACGACCTCGTCGGCGTCGGCGTCTACTACGGCGCGGCGATGGCCGAGACGCCGGGCTGCACCGACGAGGAGGTGTACGTCGTCGGCGGCGCCAACTCGGCCGGGCAGGCGGCCGTCAACCTCTCCCGCGTCGCCAAGCGCGTGCACATCCTGGTCCGGGCCGGCGGCCTGGAGAAGTCGATGTCGCACTACCTGATCCAGCAGATCGCGGGCATCCCCAACATCGAGGTCCACACCCGGACCGTCGTGGTGTCCGGCGAGGGGACCGACCACCTGGAACGGCTCACGCTGTCCGGCCCCGAGGGCGAACGGACCGTGGACGCCCACTGGCTGTTCGTCTTCATCGGCGCCGAGCCCCGTACCGAATGGCTCGACGGCATGATCGAACGGGACGCGCGCGGCTACGTGCTGACCGGCCCCGACCTCGTCGCCGACGGACGCCGCCCCGCGGACTGGCCGGTCACCCGCCAGCCCTACCACCTGGAGACCAGCGTGCCGGGCATCTTCGCCGCGGGCGACGTCCGGGCCGACTCGATGAAACGGGTGGCGTCCGCGGTCGGCGACGGAGCCATGGCCGTCGCGCTCGTCCACCGCTACCTGGAACAGTCATGATCCGCCACGGCCACCTCACTCCTCTCGCCCTTCTCCGTCCAGACAAGGCGGCGCCATGAGCCAGACCGTCACGCCCGAAGACCTGCGCCCGCTGTTCCTCTTCGAGCGGCTCGACGACGAGCAGCTGGCCTGGCTGTGCGAGTACGGCTCGGTGCGCTCGTACGGCGAGAACGAGATCGTCTGTGCGCAGGGCGAGCCCGCGGAGTTCTTCTTCGTCCTGCTCGACGGCGAGATCGCGCTCTCCCAGCTGATCCACGAGCACCAGGCCGAGCTGACCCGCGGCTCCAATCCCGGCGTGTACGGGGGCGCCGTGATGGCCTACCTCGACGACCGGATCGAGCAGAAGTACGCGCACACGCTGCGGGCCACCGCGCCCACCCGGATGTTCGCGCTGCCCGCCCGCAAGTTCGGCAAGGCCGTCCGCGAGTGGTTCCCGATGGCGACGCACCTGCTGGAGGGCATCTTCTTCGGCATGAACAACGCCCGGCGCATCATCGACCAGCGGGAACGGCTGACGGCGCTCGGCACCATCACCGCGGGCCTCACCCACGAGCTCAACAACCCGGCCGCCGCGGCCTCCCGCGCCAGCGCCGAGCTCGGCGACCGGCTCGTCTCCGCGCACAAGCGGCTGGCCGAGCTCGCGTCCGCCGGTGTCGACTGCGAACGGCTCGGCAAGCTCGTCCACCTGCGCGAGCACCTCAGCGAGCCGCAGGCCCGCCCCCGCACGCCGATGGAGATCAGCGACGCCGAGGACGAGCTGGGCGACTGGCTGGAGGACCACGCCGTCGAGGGCGCGTGGGAGCTCGCTCCGGGCCTGGTCGCGGCCGGGCTCGGCGTGGCCGACGCCGAGGAGGTGGCCGCCGTCGCCGGTGACCGCCAGCTCCCCGCCGCCATGCGCTGGCTCGCCGAGGTCATCGAGGTCGGCCAGCTCCAGGCGGAGATCTCCGACGCCACGGGCCGCATCACCACCCTGCTCGACTCGGCGCGCCAGTACTCGCAGCTCGACCGCGCCCCGTACCAGCGCGTCGACCTGCGCCATCTCCTCGACAGCACGCTCACCATGCTCAAGCGCAAGATCGGCAATGTCCGCGTCGTCACGTCCTACGACCCGGGCCTGCCCGAGGTGCCCGTCTACGCGGCCGAGCTCAACCAGGTGTGGACCAACCTGATCGTCAACGCCCTCTACGCCATGAACGGCGAGGGCACCCTCACCATCACCACCGCCCGAGAGAACGACCACGCCCTGGTGGAGGTCGCTGACACCGGCGTGGGCATCACCGAGGAGCACCTGCCCCGCATCTTCACGCCGTTCTTCACCACCAAGCCGGTCGGCCAGGGCACGGGCCTCGGCCTCGACATCTCCTGGCGCATCGTCGTCGACCGCCACAACGGCGACATCCGCGTGGAGTCAAGGCCCGGCGAGACCCGTTTCGAGGTGCTCCTGCCCCTCACCGACGCCTGACCGCTCCCCCGCGGGCCGTCAGAGGACGGAGACGTGGACGTGGTCGTAGTGGTTGGCGGTGACGCTGCCGCGGTCGGACATGGCCTTCCAGCTTCCGCCGCCGCGCATGTCGTAGATCCGCTGACGCCAGATCACGTACTTCACGCCGTAGCGTGATCCGTTGCTGATGACGAACTGCGCGACCGCGTCGCCGTGGGCGCGGGCACCGGAGCTCGGCATGCTGCCGCCGGTGCTCTCCATGAAGTCGCACGCCCGGCCCGAGCCGTGGTCCTGCGGGTCGCCGGGGCGGGAACAGCCGATCGCGGGGAACGGGCCGAACCTGCCGTCGATGGCCAGCATCAGCGTGCGCATGCGGCTGGTCATCGAGGGGCCGATGAGCGGGGACTTGGTCTTGGGCGCGCCGTCGGGGCGGCCGGGGGTGGTGGGGACCTCGGGCTTGTACTTGGCGAGCAGCTTCTTGACCCGCGCCCGCTGCCCCTCCAGCTCGTCGATCTCCTTGCGCACGGCGGCCAGCTTGGCACCGGCCGCCTGCTGCGACCGGGTGGCCTGGCTCGCCAGGGACTCCAGGCTCTGGATGCGCCGCCCGGTATTGCGGGCGAGGTGCTCGACCATGGTGATGTCGCGGATGGCCGCCTTCGGATCGCCGGCGGTGACCGTCGGGATCGTGTCGAGCCTGCCGCTCATGTACGTGGAGGCGGCGAACCGGCTCAGGTCGGCCCGAGCCGTCTCGAAGTCACGGGTCAGCCGGTCGGCCTCCAGGCCCGCGCGCTCGGCCGCCCGCTTGGCCTGGTCGAGAGAGATCAGCTCGCCGCGGTACTCCTTGTTGAGGGCGTCCGCGCGCTTCTTGAGCTTCGCGTACTCCTTCTTGAGGTCCTTGGGTTTCGCCGCCGGGGCGCTGACGGCGCCGCCCGACGACGGGGGAAGCGCCGCGGAGGCCGCCACGACCAGGGCGAGGGCCACGCAGCGTCTGCGCAGCGACGTTTTACCGGCGAAGCGTCGTTTTCGGCCGAGAGGGTCAAGGGCCGCCACTGATCTCCTCCGAATCATGCAGAAGATTGGCGGCACGCTACCACAATCGGCCAATTAGCCTCAGAAGTTCCAACAAACACACAGAGTTACAGGTGCACTACCGAAAGGTGACCGCTCGACAATAGCGACGACCGGACCGCTCCAATTGGAGACGGCCCGGCCGCTAGGGCGTGTTTCATAAGTCGCGTCCGTAGCGAGCGGCGTCCAGGTGCGTGCATCGCAAGGCGGAGGAGGGAGTCAGCCCGGGTTTGGCTGTCGACCGCTTGTCCGGGGTCCCCGCCGAAACGCGGAGCTCTGCGGAGCGTTTTGGTGGGGTGGGGCGACAACGCGGCGAGGCGCGTGCCTGGGCGTCGCGCAGTAGGACAGGGGCTTATGAACACGCCCTAGAGCCCGACGAGCTCCTCCCAGCGTGGGACGCGCAGCTCCCAGCGCAGCCGCATCCCGGCTTCCTCAGGCGTACGGTCGCCCTTGCGGTTGTTGCACTTGCCGCAGGCGAGCACGGTGTTGTGCCAGGTGTCCGCGCCGCCCCGCGACTGCGGGAGCACGTGGTCGATCGTGTGGCCACGCTTTCCGCAGTAGCCGCACAGGCCCTGGTCGCGCAGGTAGACGCCCCGCTTGCTCCACGGCGGGCGCCTCCCATGCCTCCAGCGCATGGCGACGTACCTGACGAGGCGCAGCACCCGCGGTACGGGGAAGTGACCGAAGGTCCGGCCCTCCTCCGCCTCCTCCACGACGGCGACCCCGCGCACCAGCATGCGGATGGCATGCCGCAGGTCGACCTTTTGAAACGGCTCGTACGACGCGTTCAGAACCAGCACCGTCACCACGACCACCTCCCTTCCGCCCCGCCCGCCGCCCATCAACCGACGAGCTTCGCTCGGCAGCCTGTTCGGCTCCTCCGCCAGGATTCGAACCTGGATATCCGCATTAACAGTGCGGCGTTCTGCCTTTGAACTACAGAGGAATGAGCAGACAATTCCTGGGGTTCCGGCTTTCCGGCACCACCATTAGAGTGCCCACCCGACCCTACGCGGGCAACGGATTTTCGCGCTGATACACGGTGTCTCGGGCATGGGCGAGCCCTCCTGATCCTGCGGCGGCCCGGTCGGGCCGCGGCTGGTACCAGAATGGCCGACGGGACGGGGTCAGCGCACCAGAGCGTGATTCTGGGGATAAGTCAGCCGGGGAGGTCGGCGGCGGAGGCCTGGTACTCGCGAGATTCCCGCTGGTGGCGGAAGCCCAGCTCCTCGTTGACGGCCAGCATGTGGACGTTGTCGCCGGCGTTGTCGGTCTCGATCTCGCGGACCTCGGGGCGTTCGTGCCGCAGCCAGTCGAGCATCGCGGCCTTGACCCAGATGCCCAGCCTGCGGCCCCGGTGCTCGGGGACCACGGCGGTGTCGTACTGCGCGGCGCGCTCCGGGCCGACGGCGGGCACGACGATCTCGGTGAAGCCCGCGATCACGGTGCCCTGGACGGCGGCCACCGTGTAGAGGCGGTCACCGCGCTTGTTGACCATCTCGGCCATCTCGCGGACCCGGTCGGAGTCCCACGGCACGCCCTCGTACGCGGACATGTCGGCCATGGCGTGCTTGGCGCGCGCGAGGGCGGCGGCGTGCTCGTCGGGCACGACGCCCTGCCAGCGGACGAGTTCGTAGCCGGGCGGACCCGCCGCCACCAGCGCGGTGACGCGTTCGGGGGGGACGTCGTCCAGGTCGAGCAGCAGGCCGCTGAGGGTCAGGACGCAGCGGAAGCCGTGCGACTCCAGGAACGGGATCGCCGGGGTCTCCGCCGAGACCTGGGCCAGCACGCTGGAACGGCCGTCCGCGCGCAGGCCCGCCGCCGCCTCGGTGAGCAGCCGGGTGCCGATGCCCTCGCGGCGCCGGTCGGGGCGCACCCGGATGTCGATCTCGCCGGGCCGGTCGGCGCCGGGCTCCCCCGGGAGCCGGAGCGTGGCCACGCCGATCATCTCGCCGGCGTCGAGGGCCGCCCAGAACCGCTGCCGGGAGGCCTGCTCGGCGCCCAGCAGCCGGGCGGCCGTGTGCTCCGGCTCGGGGGCGTCTCCGTCCGGGTCGTCGGCGTGCACGGCGAGGAGCACGGCGTGCCACTGCCGGATCTGTTCGTCCGTCGGATCATCGACCACGATGACGTCCATCCGCCATTTGTAGCGGATTCCGAGCGGGCACGAGCCGCACCCGGCCTAACCCATGCCCCGAAACCGTTCAGGATCCCCCCTCAGGACCGCCGGGTGAACGCCCCGAGGATGCGTTCGGCCGCCAGAGCGGGGGTGAGCCGTCCAGCGGCGACCTGCTCCTCCAGCTCCGGCGCGATCTCTCGTACGGCCGGGTGCTCGTGCAGTTCGGTCAGCAGCCGGTCGCGGACCATGGCCCAGGTCCAGCCGACCTGCTGCCTCCGGCGGCGCGCGTCGAGCTCGCCGGACTCCTTGAGACGGTCCTGGTGGTCGACGATGTGCCGCCAGACCGTGTCGAGGCCGGTGTTCTCCTTCGCACTGCACGTGAGGACGCGGATGCCGCGGACCCGTTCGTCGCTGCGCAGCAGGCGCAGCGCCCCTGCCAGCTCGCGGGCCGCCTTCTCGGCCTCCAGCGCGTGGTCGCCGTCCGCCTTGTTGACGGCGATCACGTCGGCGAGCTCCAGCACGCCCTTCTTGATGCCCTGCAGTTGGTCTCCGGTGCGGGCGAGGGTGAGGAAGAGGAACGAGTCGACCATCTCGGCGACGGCCGTCTCCGACTGCCCGACCCCGACGGTCTCGACGAGGACGATGTCGTACCCGGCGGCCTCCATCACCACCATCGCCTCGCGGGTGGCCTTCGCGACGCCGCCGAGCGTCCCCGCGGTGGGCGAGGGCCGGATGAAGGCGGCGGGGTCGGCGGCGAGCCGGTTCATGCGGGTCTTGTCGCCGAGGATGCTGCCGCCCGTCCGGGTCGAGGACGGGTCGACGGCCAGCACCGCCACCCGGTGCCCGTCCGCGGTGAGGTCGGTGCCGAGCGCGTCGATGAACGTGGACTTGCCGACGCCGGGCACGCCCGTGATGCCGACCCGCCGGGCGCCTCCGGCGTGCGGGGTCAGCTCGACCAGCAGGCGCTGGGCGAGCTCCCGGTGGTCGGGACGGCTCGACTCCACCAGCGTGATCGCGCGCGCGATCCACGCCCTGGAGCCCTCCCGTACCCCCTCGACGTAGTCCTCCAGCGGTTTCACGTGTCGCTCACGCGGCGTGTCCCAGCCTGGCCGACAGCTCCCGCAGCAGGCCGAGCGCGGCGTCCGCGAGCACGGTGCCCGGCGGGAAGATCGCCGCGGCCCCGGCGGCGCGGAGCTCGTCGAAGTCCTGGGGCGGGATGACGCCCCCGACGACGATCATGATGTCGTCGCGGCCCAGGGCGGCCAGCTCCGCGCGCAGCGCGGGCACCAGGGTGAGGTGCCCGGCGGCGAGCGAGTTCACTCCGACGATGTGCACGTCGGCCTCGACCGCCTGGCGGGCGACCTCGCCGGGCGTCTGGAAGAGCGGGCCCACGTCGACGTCGAAGCCGAGGTCGGCGAAGCCCGTGGCGATGACCTTCTGGCCGCGGTCGTGCCCGTCCTGGCCCATCTTGGCGACCAGGATGCGCGGCCGCCGCCCCTCCGCCGCCTCGAACTCGGCGGTCGCGGCGCGGGCCTGCTCGATGGCGCTCACCTGGCCTGCCTCCTCCCGGTACACGCCGGAGATCGTACGGATCTGCGCGGCGTGCCGCCCGTACACCCGTTCCAGCGCGTCGGAGATCTCGCCCACGGTGGCCTTGGCCCGGGCGGCGTCGATGGCCAGGGCGAGCAGGTTGTGCGCGAGGTCGTCCGGGCGGGTGCCGTCCTCGGCGGCCTGCGCGGCGTTGGCCAGCGCGGCCAGCGCGGCCCGCGTGTCGGCCTCCGACCGTTCCTCGCGCAGGCGCCGCAGCTTCTCGATCTGCTGGGCGCGCACCGACGCGTTGTCGACCTTGAGGACCTCGATGCGCTCGTCGGCGCCGGGGCGGTACTTGTTGACGCCGATGACCGGCTGCCGGCCCGAGTCGATGCGCGCCTGGGTCCGGGCGGCGGCCTCCTCGATGCGCAGCTTGGGCAGGCCCTCGTCGATGGCCTTGGCCATGCCCCCGGCCGCCTCGACCTCCTCGATGTGGGCCCACGCCCGGCGCGCCAGGTCGTAGGTGAGCCGCTCGACGTACGCGCTGCCGCCCCACGGGTCGATCGTGCGGGTCGTGCCGGACTCCTGCTGCAGCAGCAGCTGGGTGTTGCGGGCGATGCGGGCCGAGAAGTCCGTCGGCAGCGCGAGCGCCTCGTCGAGCGCGTTGGTGTGCAGCGACTGGGTATGGCCCTGCGTCGCCGCCATCGCCTCGACGCAGGTGCGCGCCACGTTGTTGAAGACGTCCTGGGCGGTCAGCGACCAGCCCGACGTCTGCGAGTGGGTGCGCAGGCTGAGCGACTTGGCGTTCTGCGGGTCGAACCGCTTGACCAGCCTGGCCCACAACAGCCGCGCCGCACGCAGCTTGGCGACCTCCATGAAGAAGTTCATGCCGATCGCCCAGAAGAACGACAGGCGCGGCGCGAACGCGTCGATGTCGAGACCCGCCTCGCGGCCCGCCCGGATGTACTCGACGCCGTCGGCCAGGGTGTAGGCCAGCTCCAGGTCGGCCGTGGCCCCGGCCTCCTGGATGTGGTAGCCGGAGATCGAGATGGAGTTGTACTTCGGCATCCGCCGCGACGTGAACGCGAAGATGTCGGAGATGATCCGCATCGAGGGCGCCGGCGGGTAGATGTAGGTGTTGCGGACCATGAACTCCTTGAGGATGTCGTTCTGGATGGTCCCGGCCAGCTGCTCGGGCGCCACCCCCTGCTCCTCGGCGGCCGCGATATAGAGCGCCAGCACGGGCAGCACCGCGCCGTTCATGGTCATCGACACGCTCATCTCGTCCAGCGGGATGCCGTCGAACAGCTGCCGCATGTCGTAGATCGAGTCGATCGCCACCCCGGCCATGCCGACGTCGCCCGCGACGCGCGGGTGGTCGGAGTCGTAGCCGCGGTGCGTGGCCAGGTCGAACGCGACGGACAGGCCCTTCTGGCCCGCGGCGAGGTTGCGCCGGTAGAACGCGTTGGACTCCTCGGCGGTGGAGAACCCGGCGTACTGGCGGATCGTCCACGGCTGCGTCGCGTACATGGCGGGGTAGGGACCGCGCAGGTACGGCGCGATGCCGGGGTAGGTGTCGAGGAAGTCCAGCCCGGCCAGGTCGTCGCCGGTGTAGAGCGGCCGGACGCCGATGCCCTCGGGCGTGTCCCACGTCTGGGCGTCCGGGTCCTGCCCGGTCGACTCGGTGACGGCCGCGCGCCACCGCTTGGCGGCATCGTCGGCGCAGCCCGGCGTGCCGAGCTCGATCTCGGCGAAGTCGGGGATCATCGGCTCACTCCCAGGTCGTGGAGGGTGGTCTCCAGTACCTCGACCGCGTCGCATCCGGCGAAGATCTGTGCGTCCACCCCGTCGAAGGAACCCTTGCCCGCGAGCCACACCTTGATCGCACCCGCGTCCTTCAGTATGCGCGCGGCATCGGCCGCCCGCTCCGCGTAGAGCCTGTCGCTGGAACAGAGGCAGGCCACCGCCGCGCCGCTGCCCGCGAACTCCTCCGGCGCCCCGCTGACGGTCTCGATGCCGCCCGCCTGGAAGAGGTTGGCGGCGAACGAGGCGCGGGCGGTGTGCACGGCGATCGGCCCGAGTGTGGCCAGGAAGACCTTGGGACGGGCGCCCGTCGCCTCGGCGTGCGCGTCGGATCTGTCGCGCAGCGCCTCGAAGTCCTGTGCGTACCGTACGAGCGGCAGCCCGCCGTCCGGCTGCTCGGGGGCCGGGGACCGCTCCGGCAGCTTCTCGTTCAGGTTGGGGAACTCGCTCACCCCGGTGAGCGGCGCCTTCCTGCGCGCGATGTCCTTGCGGCGCCGCGCCCAGGTGGCCGCCAGCCGGTCGGCGACCAGCCCGGAGCCGAGGGCCGCGGCCAGTCCTCCGGCCTTCTCGATGTCGGTGAACCACGCCCACGCGGCCTGCGCGAGGTCTTCGGTGAGCCGTTCCACGTACCAGGAGCCGCCCGCGGGATCGACGACGCGCGCCAGGCTCGACTCCTCCAGGAGGAGCGTCTGGGTGTTGCGCGCGATCCGCCGGGCGAAGTCGTCGGGCAGGCCGAGCCTGGCGTCGAACGGCTGGACGGTGACCGCGTCGGCGCCGCCGATGCCGGCCGCGAACGCCGCCACGGTGGTGCGGAGCATGTTCACCCACGGGTCGCGGCGGGTCATCATCGCCGACGACGTGACCGCATGGACGCGCATGACGGTGCCGTCGGCGGCCCCGCTCACCTCGGCCACCCGCCGCCACAACCGCCGCGCGGCGCGCAGCTTGGCGATGGAGAGGAACTGGTCGGCGTTGACCGCCAGCCTGAACTCCAGCTGCCCGAACGCCTCGTCGACGCTCAGCCCGGCGTCGGTGAGCGCCCGGAGGTAGGCGACACCGGCGGCCACCGCGGCGCCGAGCTCCTCCGTGTCGCTGCCGCCCGCGTCGTGGTAGACGGTGCCGTCGACGGTGACCGCGCGCAGCTTGGGGAAGTCACGTACGCACCGTGCGGCCAGCTCCGCGACCCGGCCGAGGCCGGCGTCGGGACCGCCCGTGCGGGCCTTGAGCCCCAGGGGGTCGGCACCGAGGTTGCCCGACACGTTGGCCGCCTGGTCGCGCTCCTGGGCCAGCGCGAAGAGCGCCTCGGCCGCCTCGGCGGTGTCGCTGCCCGCGTCCAGCACGACCGGCGCCAGGTCGAGGTACACGTCGCGCAGCGCCTCAGGCAGTGCCGCCACCGGCAGGCCCGCCGCGCCGAGGGTGAGCCACACCGACGTCGCGCCGTTCTCCAGGTCGGCGAGGACCGCCTGACGGGTGACGGCCGGATCGGGATGAACGTGGCGCTGCCGGACGTCCCAGCCGGCCAGGCCCTCGCCGTCCGGACGGACCTCCCGCACGTACGGCGCCAGCCCGGGACGGCCGGGCACCGTGTCGTCCCTGGTGTAGAGGGCGGCGATCGGGACGCCGTCGTAGGAGTCGCGGGCCAGCAGCCCCTCGATCTCGTCCAGGGGCGTGTCGTCGGCCGCTGCGCCGGACTTGCGCAGCACACCCTTCACCAGCTCCCGCCACCGGTCCCGCTCAGCCGGAGGGAAGGCGGCGGCCAGGTCGAGTTCTTCAGGCGGCACCGTCATGGCAGGGATGGTAAGCGAGTGCGTACTTGTCATGATGAGCGGGGTCCCTTGACCGACCAGTCTATGACGTACGCCACAATGCCCGATCGGGCCGTCCGCTAACCCCGGAGCGGCGTCCGGAGCGCCCGTTGCTAAGGTTTTCCGCGGCAAGGTCCGTTCACGAAGGTTAGAGGTAGCACGCATGTCGAGTGGCAGCCACGCGGGACGGCCGAAGTCCTGGGTCGCGGTGACGATCATCTTCATCGGTTTCGCGCTCGGCGGCGTCGCGCTCGTCCTCGGCCCCAACTGGCCGATGTTCTGGGGCGGCTCGGCGGTCATCCTGATCGGCTGTGCGGTCGCCTGGGCGGTCGACATCATGACCGACGTCATCGTCGACGACCCGCGCCAATAGTGATCTTCAACCGGCCCCCGTTCGAGGAGCGGATCGCCGCCCGGCAGCGCGAGCGGGGGCCGCTGAAGCCCGGCAGGTACTTCGAGCACGCCCCGGCCAGGACCCTCTTCGCCGTCGGCATCGCCATGGTCGTGCTCATGCACGTCGCGGCCATCGTCATGATCTTCTTCGAGCCGGGCCGCTAGCAAAGCCCTCCCCCACCACGTAACGTCGAAGAGGCGTCGCCGCAGAGGTGGTGGGATGGCCCTCAGATTCGGTGTCGAAGAGGAGTACTTCGTCGTCGACCCGGTGTCGAGACGCGTCGTTCCCCGCGCCCCGGCCGTCGTGGCCCGCGCGTCCGCCGATCTCGGCGACCGCGCCTCCACCGAGCTGGTCGCCTCCGTGGCCGAGGCCAAGACCTCGCCCTGCGACGACCTCACCAAGCTCGACGAGCAGATCCGCACGATGCGCGCCGCGATGGCGGCCGCGGCCGCCGCCGAGGACCTGCGCCTCGCCGCCACCGGCACCCCGGTCCTCGGCGACCCGGTGCCTCCCCCGATCAGCCGCGGCCCCCGTTACGCCGACAGCCTGGCGCACTACCGGGCACTCGACGACGAGATGAGCATCTGCTCCTGCCACGTGCACGTCGGCATCGCCGACCGCGCCCTCGCGGTGGAGGTGAGCAACCACCTGCGTCCCTGGCTCCCAACACTCCTGGCGCTCGCGGCCAACTCGCCGTACTGGGCGGGCCGCGACACCGGCCACGCCTGCTGGCGCGTGATGTCGTGGGCTCGCTGGCCCGTGGCCGGTCCCCCGCCCTTCTTCCGCTCCCTGGCCCACTTCGACGAGACCGTCGAGAGACTCCTCGCCTGCGGCGCGCTGATGGACCCGGCGACGCTCTTCTGGGACGTCCGCCCGTCCATCCGGTTCCCCACCATCGAGATCAGGCTGGGCGACGTGGCCCTGACCGCCGACGACGCCGTGCTGTTCGCCGCCCTCACCCGCGCCCTCGTCCAGCGGTCGGTCACCGCCGTCGAGAGGGGCGTTCCAGCGCCGGACCCCGCGCCCGAGACGCTGCGCGCGGCCTGCTGGCTCGCCGCCCGCGACGGCCTGTCCGGCACGGGCCTCGACACGTTCACCGGCAGGCCCGCCGCCCAGCGCGACCTCGCCGCGGGGCTCCTCGCCCACGTCCGCGACGCCCTCCAGGACAGCGGAGACCTCGACCACGCGACCATCGGCCTGCGCCGCCTCCTGACCACCGGCACCGGAGCCCACCGCCAGCGAGCCGCCTTCCGCCGCCGCGACCGCCTCACCGACGTGGTCGACGCCGCCGCGCTCCGAACCCTGGCCAGCGCAGGCGGCGCCGCCGACAACATGGGGTGAGCTCGTTCGGAACGAAGTGGTCACCGGCGGCCAGGACACGGACGGTCAGCGCGGCTGGAGGGATTCGGTCGGGGTGTTGAACGCGAGGAGGGCTACGTCGCCGTCCTCGACGCGGATCTCGGTGAGGGCGCAGTTGCGCACGGACGGGAACAGCCTCCGGTAGCCCGGAAGCGGGAGTCCGAGGAGGGTGCAGAGGGCCAGGCGGATGGCGGTGGTGTGGGCGATGACGAGGATCCGCTTGTCCGGGTGCCGCCGGGCGATGTCGTTCAGGCACGCGGTGAAACGGCCAGCGGCGGCGGCCGGGTCTTCGCCACCGGGCAGGTGCCCGTTCACCGGGTCGGCGTGGAACGCCTGGAGCGCCTCGGGGAACCGCTGGCGCATCTCCGCCCGTGTGAGGCCCTCGGCACGGCCGAAGTTCAGTTCCCGGAGCCGTTCGTCGATGCAGAGCGGGAGCCCGGCCGCCTCGGCGCACGGCTCGGCGGTGAGCCTGGCGCGCGTCAGGTCCGACGACCACACGGCGGCGAGGCCGGCCGTCCTCGCCCAGTCCGCGAGCCGGCGTGCCTGGTCGAGACCGCGCGGGGTGAGCGGCACGTCGGTGACCCCCGCGTAGCGGTTCTCCGCGTGCCACGTGGTCTCGCCGTGGCGCACCAGAACCAGTCGGGTCATCGTGAGGTCCTTTCCCCCGGGCGTGCGTCATTCTCGTCGAGGACGAAGCCGCGTCGCACCAGAATGGACGGCGTGATCTCTTCTCTCCTCCCGCAGAGCGGCACGGCCGACGCCCGGGACCGGCGGGTCGCGGTGCTTCCCGTCGGCAGCTTCGAGCAGCACGGCCCGTTCCTCCCGCTGGCGACGGACACCGTGATCGCGTGCACGGTCGCCCAGGAGATCGCCGCCGCGTATCCCGTCCTCCATCTCCCGCCCGTGACGATCTCGTGTTCGCACGAGCACGCGGACTGGCCGGGCACCGTCAGCATCTCGGCGCGGACGCTGCACGCGGTGGTCCGGGACATCGCGGAGTCGCTCGGCCGCTCAGGCGTTCCCCGGCTCGTCCTGGTGAACGGTCATGGCGGCAACTACGTGCTCGGCAACATCGTCCAGGAGGCGCATGGCGCGATGGCCCTCTTCCCTGGCGTCCAGGACTGGGAGGCGGCGCGGGAGGACGCCGGGATCGAGACCTCGCTTGACAGCGACATGCACGCGGGCGAGATCGAGACGTCCATCCTGCTGCACGCCCATCCGGGGCTCGTGCGGCCCGGTTACGAGTCCGGCGACCACCTGGCCGATGATCGCAAGCATCTGCTCACCCTCGGCATGGCGGCCTACACCCGGTCGGGCGTGGTCGGGCGGCCGTCACTGGCCTCGGCCGGCAAGGGCAAGGACCTTCTCGCGAGCCTGGTCAGGTCGTTCGGCGAGTACCTCGCCCTCCTGGACCGGGACACCGGCGCGGCGGCGGGCGAGCAGTAGGACCGCGGCGCCCGGCAGGCTCGCGATGAGCGCGAGCACGCCGTAGACCACGGCGACGGTGAGGCCCTGCGACGCGCCGAGCCCGGCGGTGCCGAAGGCCAGCGTCGAGGCCGCCTCCCGCGGTCCCCAGCCGCCGACGTTCACCGGCAGCGCCATCACGACCAGGGCCACGAGCGCCAGGGGCACGAGGTCGGTGATCGGAGCGGTCACGCCCGCGAGCCGTCCCGCGACGACGAAGAGGGCGACGTATCCGGCCAGGGTCGCCGCCGAGAGGAGCACGACGCCCGGCCAGACGCTCCGCGAGACCACGGCCAGCGCGGCGGCCGCGGCGAGCACGCACAGCAGCACGGCACCGACGGCCCGGCCGGGCACCACACCGCCGGCCGACAGCATGACGGCGAGGGCGACGACGATGAGCACGGCCTGCCCGGCCGCGCGTTCCAGGACCACCGCCCGTACGCTCCGGCGGACGTCCCCCTCGTCCCTGCCGTGGCTCACCGCTCGGTGGACGTCGCCAAGCACGCCCGCCGGGAGCACCGCGTTCAGGAACAGCGCCCGGTAGTAGTCCGCGACGGCCGTCGTCATCGGCAGCCGCAGTCCGAGTCCCCGCGCCACGAGGCTCCACCGGGCGGCGCTGAGCACCGTGGTCAGTACGCCGATGGCGAGGGCGGCGACGGCGGGACCGGCGCCGATGACACGGAACGCGTCGAGGAAGGCGTCCGTGCTCTGCCACCACACGAGGACGGTCAGGATGACGACTCCGCACAGGGTCCGCTTCACGATGGCTCCACGAGCAGGTCGGTGTGGTGGACGACGACGCGCAACGCGCCCTGCGCGCAGGCGTCAAGGCGCCGCCAGAGGTAGTCCCGGGCCCGTGGCTCCAGGCCGGGCCGCTGCTCACAGGCCGCGCCGACCCAGCCGCGGAGCCACTCGGAGGTCAGCGCGGCGTGGTCCGGGCGGCCGAGCCGCCACGGGCTGGGATAGGCGCGCACCTTGGCGCCATGACGCTCGAACGCCTCGGTGGCCGCGGCCACGGCGGCCGGCCCGAGGAGCCCGGACCGCCGCTGGTGGTCGTTGAACGCGGCCTCGATCTCGGTGTCCAGGGGATCGGCGGGGGTCAGCTCGACTCTGCCGGTGACCGAGAGCGTGAGCAGGGCCGGGCAGCGGGCACCCGCGATCGCCTCGGCCAGCGCGGCCAGTTCGCCGGACGTGAGCAGGTCGAGCAACGCCGAGGCGGTCACCAGCGAGGCGTCGGCCAGGTCGGCGGTGCGGAGACCGGTGATGTCGCCTTCCCGGGTCTCGGTGGTCACCGGGCTCCCGTCGGCCGCGCGGTCCGGCATGGTGCGCGCCGCGCGCCGCAGCAGCTCGGCATCCCGGTCGTGCAGGACCCAGTGCTGGGGGCCGGTCAGCCGTCCGGCGAGCCAGCGTCCCATCGAACCGGTGCCGCAGCCGAGGTCATGGATGGTCCGCCGCGGCCCGCCCGCGGGCAGCGCGTCGACCGGCCGCGCGGCGCGGGCGGCGGCGTCGGCGTCCTCGCGGAGTGCCAGCCAGCCGGGGCTGAAGCGGGGAGCGAGCCGGTCCAGTACGGCGGCCATGCGCCGCGCGGTCTCCTCCCATCCCGTGAGCGTCCCGCGCCGTTCCCAAGCTGCGGCCCTGAGCCGTCTCCGCAGCTCGTCGTCGCCCAGCCACCGGCGCAGCGCGGCGGCGAGCGCGGGCACGTCGTCCGGCGGTACGAGCAGGCCCGGGATTCCGCCGTCGCGCACGTGCCCGAGCGCCTCGGGCACGCCGCCGACCGCCGTCGCCAGCACGGGAACGCCCCGGGCCAGGGCCTCGGTCACGACCATGCCGTACGTCTCGGCGCGGGAGGGCAGGAGCAGCAGGTCGGCGCCGGCGTACTCGGCGTCCAGCCGCTCACCGGTGCGCGGACCCGCCAGCTCGATCCGGGCGGCGAGCCGGTGCCGCTCGATCGACCGCCGCAGGTCGCCGGCGTGGTCCGGGGCGCGGCCGGACGGGCCGGCGAACACGCAGGTCCACGGCAGGTCCGCGACGGCCGCGAGAGCCTCGACGAGCAGGTCGTGCCCCTTGCGCGGGGTCAGCGAGCCGACGCACAGCAGCCGCGTCCCCGTGTCCGTGCCCGCCACCGGCGCGGCCGGATCGACTCCCGGGGGCACGACATGCACCCGTCCCGGCGCCAGCCCGTGGCGGTCGATCAGGTGGCGCGCGGCCCAGTGGCTGGTGGCCACGACGGCGCCCGCCGCGTGCAGGGTCTCGTGCTCCAGTACGTTCAGCTCGGCGGCCACCTCAGGCGGCAGCCCGGTCTCGTCGGCGAGCGGCAGGTGCACCAGGACCGCGAGCCGCAGGCGCCGCGCCTGGGGCACCACGACGTCCGGCACACCACAGGCGACGAGCCCGTCGAGCAGCACCACGGAGCCGTCGGGCAGGGCGGCCAGCGCCCGTGTCAGCCCCGCCTTCGCCGCCTCGTCCGGCCGCGGCCACGTGCCCGGCACCGCGATCTCGCCCGCCGTGGCCAGGTGGCGGCGGAGGCGGCGGTCGTAGAGGTTCCCGCCGCTGGGCACGGCCGCGTCGTCGACATCACCGGGCACGACGACGTACGGAAGGTTCATAGGGCACGCTCGTAACTCGCCCAGGCGACGTGCGACTCGTGCAGCGTGACGGTGATGCCCTCCAGACCGCGTGCCCCTTCGCCGAGGAGTCCCTCGTTCACCCGCCCGGCGAGCCGGTCGGCGATGACCTTGGCCAGGAACTCGGTCGAGGTGTTGACCCCGGCGAACTCCGGCTCGTCGTCGAGGTTGCGGTAGTTGAGCTCGCCGAGCAGCGCGCGCAGCTCCCGGGTGGCGAGGCCGATGTCGACGACGAGGTTGTCCGCGTCGAGGCCGGGGCGCCGGAACGTCGCGTCCACGACGAAGGTCGCGCCGTGCAGCCGCTGCGCGGGCCCGAACACCTCGCCGCGGAAGCTGTGGGCGATCATCACATGGTCGCGGACGGTGATGCTGAACAACGGGCGCTTCCTCTCAGCCGTAGGTGATGCGGTGGCACAGGGCGGGCAGCGCGCCGGAGGCCAGCCGGGACAGCACGTCCGGCAGGTCCTCGAAGGCGCTCTCGCCGGTGATGAGGGCGTCGAACGCGGGGTCGGCGAGCAGGTCGAGCGCCAGTGCCGTCCGGTCGGCGTGGGTCCGCCGTGCCCGCCGCGCCGGGGAGACCGAACCCACCTGGCTCGCGCGCACGGTGAGGCGGCGGGAGTGGAACGCCTCTCCGAGCGGCAGGGAGACCCGCCGGTCGCCGTACCAGCTGAGGTCGACGACCTCCCCTTCGCGGCCGAGCAGTTCCAGCGAACGGGCGAGCCCGGCCTCGGTGGCGCTGGCGTGCAGGACCAGGTCGCACTCCCCCGCCGCCCGCGACGGCGGGGCGAACGCGACACCGAGCCGTTCGGCGACGGCGGCGCGGTCCGGATCGACGTCCACCAGCTGGACCCGCGCGCCGGGGACGCCGGCGAGCAGCCTGGCGACGCAGCAGCCGACCATGCCGGCTCCCACGACGGCGATCCGGTCCCCCACCAGCGGCGCCGCGTCCCACAACGCGTTCACGGCCGTCTCCACGGTCCCGGCCAGCACCGCTCTGCCGGGCGGTACCGCGTCGGGAACGACCGTCACGGCGCTCGCGGGGACGACGAACCGCGTCTGGTGCGGGTAGAGGCTGAAGACGTTCCGGCCGAGGAGCCCGGGCGGCCCGTCCTCGACCACGCCGACGTTTAGGTAGCCGTATTTGACGGGCGCGGGGAAGTGGCCCTCCTGGAAGGGCGCCCGCATCACCTCGTACTGGCTCTCGGGCACCCGGCCCTGGAAGACCAGCGTTTCCGTGCCCCGGCTCACGCCCGAATACAGGGTCCGTACCAGCACCTCGTCCGGGCCGGTCTCGGGGAGGCCGGTGGCCCGGATCTCACCCTTCTCAGGAGACCGCAGCCAGAAGGCGCGTGCGGCGCGTTCCATCGTCACCTTCCGGAGTCAGGGACGCGCGCCGCAGCCAGGCGACGTCGCGTCCGAACGACCACCCGAGCGCCGCCAGCGCCAGCCCGGCCAGAACGGTCACGGCGAGCATCGGAAGCACCCCGGCGCCGGTCACGACCAGCACGATTCCCTGCAGGGCGGCGACCGCCTTGCGGGCGAGGCTCGGCGGCAGTTCCGCGCGCAGCCACGGCATGACCCAGGCGGCCGCGACGAAGGCGTAGCGCATGGCGCCGATCGCGAGCACCCAGGGTCCGGCGACGAAGGCGACGTGGACGCTCAGCACCAGGATGAGGAAGGCGTCGACCTCCATGTCGAACCGCGCGCCGAGGGGCGACACCGTTCCGGTCCGCCGGGCGACCTGCCCGTCGACGCCGTCCAGGACGAGCGCCACGGCGGCCGCCACCACGAGGATGGCGAGCGCCGCGCCCTCCCTGGCTCCGTCGGCCACGAGCGCGGTGACACCGCCGACGAGGACCGCGCGGGCGAACGTGACGCGATCGGCGGGTCCCAGCCGCCGGCGCCCCCATCGCCGCATCGCGGAGGCGAGCAGGACGGGCAGCGCCACGGCGTAGGCGGCCCCTGCCGACCACGCCACCGGGCCCAGGCCGAAGCCCGCCCACAGCACCGCCAGCAGGCCGGCCTGTGCACACGCGCCCGCACACGTTCCCGCGTACGGCCAGGGCTCACGCGGCCGCGCGCGGGCGACCGGCAGCAGGTGGGCCTGACCGCCCCGCTCAGCCACAGGCACCTTCCACGTTGCCGCAGGCCGGGTTCTCGTAGGCCGCGTCGTCGTAGGTCAGGTGCGGCAGGTCGTGGCCGAGCCGGTCGCGCTTGGCGGTGAGGTAGGCGAGGTTGCCCGCGTGCGCGGGCGCGAGGATCGGGACGCGCGCCGCCACCGTGATCCCGTACGACTCCAGGGCGGTCACCTTGTCGGGATTGTTGGACATCAGCCGCACCGAACCGATGCCGAGATGCCGGAGCACCCGGGCCGCGGGGCCGTAGTCGCGCACGTCCACGGGCAGGCCGAGCGCCGTCGCGGAGTCGATCGTGTCGAGCCCCTGCTCGTCCTGGAGGATGTGGGTACGGATCTTCGCGACCAGCCCGATGCCGCGGCCCTCGTGCCCGCGCAGGTAGACCAGCACTCCGGCGCCCTCGCGGACGATCATGTCCAGCGCCGTGTTGAGCTGCTCCCCGCACTCGCAGCGCAGCGCGCCGAAGATGTCCCCCGTCATGCATTCGGAGTGCGTCCGCACCAGGACGCCGTGCCGCGCGCCCGTCTCCGCGAGGGCCGTGTCCCCGAAGACCAGGGCCAGGTGCTCGTGCCGGTCGACCGGGTCCCGGAACGCGATCGCGCGGAACGGGCCGCGCCGTGTCGTCAGGCCCGACTCGGCCACTTCCGTCAGCTGCATGTCTTGGTCACGCATCGTCTCCCCTGTCAGTTCACCGAAGCACCGGCTCAGCCCTTGTACGCACGCCACCCCGCCTGGAGGTTCAGTGCATGGCCGTACTTCCGGGATCTGTTCTCCGGTGAGCCGCTCAGGGGAGGTCAGCGATCGGTCAGCACCTTCAGCACCGGGCGCGCGGCGGCCTCGGCCGAGTCCCCGAGGTCGTCCGGCAGCGCCCCGCTCAGCCACAGTCCGGCGAAACCGTGCACGATCGACCAGGCCGCGATCGCGGCGGCCCGCTCGTCGCCGGACCCGGCGGGGAGCGTGCGGGCGGCGCCGCGCACCAGGATGTCGTGGGCGCGGGACGCCGCGGCCCGCACGTCCGGGTCGTCGTCCCGGTAGAGGTCGGGCCGGAACATCACGTCGAAGTAGGCGCGGTGCTCGGTCGCGAAGCGCACGTAGGCCAGGCCGACTTCGAGGAAGTCCTCTCCCGCGGCGGCCAGCGCGTCGGCGAACAGGGTGAAGCCCTCCGCGGCGACGGCGGTCAGCAGACCGGTCTTGTCACCGAAGTGGTGGGCCGGCGCCGCGTGCGACACGCCCGCGCGCCTGGCGAGCTCGCGCAGGCTCCACGTCGCCGTGCCCGACTCGCCGATCGCCGACACGGCGGCGTCGATGATGACGCGCCGCAGGTTGCCGTGGTGGTAGGTGTCCGGGCTGATCGGTCTCGCCTCCTCGGTACGGGTACCACGAGCCTATCTTGCCATTGACAAGTTCCGGGCGAACCGGGCAATCTTGCCAGTGACAAGATTTGGGAAGCCGCGAAAGGACCCCGCCATGCCGACCATCCCGTGGACCGAGCCCCAGACCCCCGAGCCGGACGCCCAGGCGCTGGTCATGGCCTCCCGCTTCGAGCTGCGCTCGCTGCGCCAGGTGCCGGGCTTCTTCCTCGCCTCGATCGCGGTGTGGCGCCAGGCCCGGCGCACTCCCGGGGCCTGGGGCGTCGCCCTGAAGGCACAGCTCCTGCGCCGCACGTTCTGGACCCTGTCGGCGTGGAGCGACAAGCCGGCGCTGTACGGCTACGCGAACGCCGAGCCGCACAAGTCGACGATGCGCCGGCTGCGCGGGGCGATGCGCGAAAGCACGTTCGTCTACTGGGAGGTCCCGGTCAGCGAGCTGCCGATCGACTGGGCCGAGGCCGAGCGCCGCATCGCGGCGGAACGCGCGGCCAAGGCGTCGTGAGAACGAGTCAGCCGCCTTCGTCGCCAGCCTTGCCGGTGTCCGGCTTGCCAGCGTCAGGCTTGCCACTGTCCGTACGGACGCGGCGTCGATGGCTCGTGTCGCAGAATGGATAGGCACGGCTGCGGCGGCAGGCGCACAGGGCCGTCACGAAGCGGTCGGAACGTTCGACGGTGCCGTCCTCAAGCGTGACCTCGACCGGCCCCTCCACCAGAATCGGGCCGCCGGGCACCACGGTCACCCGTGTGGCGTCAGTTCGAGGCGCGGTCGGCACGGATCACCACCAGTTCCTCGTAACGCTGCCCGGGGCGGATCAGCCCCCGCCGCTCCAGGACGCCGGCCCTCGCCCGCAGGACCGGGCCGAACGGTTCGGTGCTGCGGGCGGTCACCCAGGCGGTCAGCCCGGCGGCACGCAGGGCCTCCAAGGTCGCCGCCTCCCCGCTCAGGGCCGAGTGCACGATCAGCAGCGTGCCTCCCGGCGCGAGATGCGCCGGAGCCTGCGCGCAGATGCGGTCGAGCACGCGCCTGCCGTCGAGACCGGCGTTCCAGGCGCGGGCGCGGCTGTGGAGGGAAGGCATGGGCGCATGTCCCGGCACATACGGCGGGTTGGCGAGGATGAGGTCGAAGGCCTGGCCGCGGACCGGCGCGAACAGATCCCCTCGCATGACGCGCACCCGCAGCCCCCGGACCATCGTGTTGAGCCGGGCCGCCAGGACGGCGCGCGCCGAGACGTCGACCGCCGTCACCCGGCAGTCGCCGCGGCGGGCCGCGGCCACCGAGACGGCGCCCGTCCCGGTGCCGATGTCCAGCACCCGTGCGCCCGCCGCCACGGGCGTACGCCGCAGGGCCGCGCTGAGCAGGTCGGTGTCGCCCTGGGGGCGGTACACGCCTGGTGGTCGCAGCAGCAACATCGTGCTCAATTACCTCCGTGGTCCGTGCCGAAACACCCGTCGCCCTCCAGGGGCCGCCGCAACGAGGAGCGGGCCGGGGCCGATCGCCAGCGGCCGAGCAGGTGCCCGGCGAGCCGGTCTTCCAGGAAGCCGGTGGCCTGGACGCCGAGCACGATGTCGGAGGCGAGCCCGGGCTCGGACTCCAGCAGGCCGCCGATCACGTCCCGGCGCATCACCTGCTCGTGCACGGCGTCCGCCACGACGTGCTCGGTGAAGAACCGGAGCCCCCTCGGCCCGACGTCCAGACGTTCCAGCGCGCGCGCCATCCGCTGGGCGCCGGGCGGGCTGGTGATCTCGACGACCGCGAAGTGGCCGACCATGGCTCCGCGCAGTGCCCGGTGCAGGCCGAACAACGACATCATGTTGACGTTCGCGAGCATGACCGCCGGGGCCGCGTCCAGGTACGCGCCGTAGGCCGGGTCGAGGCCGAGCTCCTCCATCAGGTCGGCGAACAGGCGCGAGTGCATCCGTTCCGCGCGTCCGCCGCCGTACTCGTCGAACTCCACCGCGACAAGAGCGGCCTTGGCACGGCCGCGCAGGCGCGGGATCACCCACGCCTGGGGATCGGCCTCCTTGAGGTGGTAGAGCGAACGGTGCGCGACGTACTCCCGCAGCTGCCACCGCTCGCCGGAGTCCCGCAGATGCCGGCTCACCCCGTCCGCGTCGACCGGCTCGACCAGCAGTTCGTCGATGACGCCCGCGACGTCGTCGCCGCCGGGCACGTGCTCGCGCAGCGACCCCAGGAACTCGCGTTCCATGGACGCGCGCACCGCCAGCAGGGACGGCTCCCACTCCCACCCGGCCGCCACGCCCGCGAAGCCTCGGTAGTGCAGCTCGTAACAGACGTACAGCGCCAGCTGGAGGTCTTCGCCGAGGGGATCGGCTCCGGCCACCGTGGCCGGAGAGGGCGACCCGCTCCCAGCGCTCTGCGGGCTCCGCCTCAGCATGGCGAGCACGGCCTCCGACAGCGGGCCGCGAGGCTCCGGCAGGGGCGGCGCTTCGGCTTCCGGTGTCACGGTCAGAGCGCTGTCCATAACGTTCGCGGTCATCGATCCTCCGTCAGCTAGCGTGCGGCATGTCCACGACCGTCGTGCCGGCGCCGCCGGGCGAATCGGCCGCGCCGCCCGCGACGGACGGTCGCCGATTCCCCGGCGGCGCCGGTCAAACAGCTAGGTCGGATGCGGAGGCCGCTGGCCGGGTGGGACACCGCCCCCCTTGCCCCCGCCCTTGTCGCCCTTGTCGGTGCCGTGGGCGTGCCCCTTCTGGCCGCCCGCCTTCGGGTCGGTGGCCTCGGGCGGAGGTTCCTCCGTCACGGCCGTGCGCTCCGACCGCCGGATCTCGGGTTGCTGAGGATTAGGCATCTGTCTCATCTCCCCTCTATGCCGATTCCCTTCGCGTACCCGGCGATCTAGCCCTTATGCAGGGCAAATGGTGGCTGAAAACACGTTTGACGATCGTGATCGGGGTACGGCGAAAACGGGAATCGGCAGCGAGCAGAGGGGGATGTCATGGGCGGGCCTCCCGGCCAGAGCCAGCGGTACCCGGGCGAGACCGGCGCGATGGAGCCGGAGCCGCGGGACGAGATGCGCGGTTACGAAGGACGCGGGCTGCTTGCGGGCAAGCGCGCCCTGATCACCGGCGGCGACTCCGGGATCGGGCGGGCGGTCTCGGTGGCGTTCGCCAAGGAGGGCGCCGATGTGGCGATCGCCTACCTGGAGGAGGACGCCGACGCCCGGCACACGGCCGGCCTGGTCGAGGCCGAGGGGCGCCGGTGCCTGACGATGGGCGGCGACATGGCCGACGAGGGCCACTGCCGCGACGTCGTCGGCCGCGCGGTCGCCGAACTGGGCGGCCTCGACGTGCTCGTGCTCCACCACGGCACCCAGGACCCGGTCAAGGACGTGCGGGAGATCGACACCGGTCATCTGGAACGCACGTTCCACGTCAACGTGTACAGCCTCTTCTGGACCGTGCAGGCGGCGCTGGACCACCTGCCGGACGACGGTTCGATCGTCATCACCGGCTCGATCAACGGCCTGCGCGGCAACAAGAGCCTCATCGACTACGCGGCGAGCAAGGCCGCGGCCATGACCTTCGCCCAGTCGATGGCCCAGTCCCTGCAGGAGCGCGGCATCCGGGTCAACACCGTGTCGCCGGGGCCGGTCTGGACACCGCTCATCCCGGCCACGTTCGACTCCGAACGGGTGGAGGGCTTCGGCGAGCAGACGCCCATGGGGCGGCCCGGGCAGCCCGACGAGATCGCGCCGTCCTACGTCTTCTTCGCCAGCAACAGGCTGTCGTCGTACTACACCGGCCAGAACCTCGTCCCCGCCGGCGGCGAGATCCACCCCGGGTAGCGGACGCCTCCTGGCCCGTCCGCGGAACGGGTCAGCCGCTGATCTTTCGTACGCCCTCCGGCGGGGCGGTGCCGAGGACCTTCGCGATCGCCTGCGTGCGGTCGGCGACCTCCAGCTTGAGGAAGATGGCGTGGAGGTGGTTCTTCACGGTGGGCTCGGAGATGCGGAGAGCGCGCGCGATGAGCCGGTTGGAGAGGCCCTGGACGAGCAGGTCCAGGACGTCCCGCTCACGGACGGTCAGCTTGCTCACCGAATCCGCGCGCGCCGCCGCCACCGTCTCCTGACCGTGCTCGCCCCCGCCCGGGCGCGGGAACGGCACCGCGGCGTCCGGCCCGATACCGGGACCGACGAGACGCTCCAGGCTCTCGATGACGCTGCTGAGGTTCCGCAGATGGCCGGCGGCCTCCCGGATGAGCGCGCGGGCGGACATCCGGATGATCAGCATCTCGGCGGCCTCCCGGTCTCCGCCGTCCTCGTCCTCGTCGGTACGCGGCAGGAGGTTTTCGCCCACGTTCCACTCCGTGATCATAATGACGCACAATGGCGCGACCCGGGCGCCGGAGGTATTGAGTGTATGTTCCAGCCAAGCCGAAAATAAGCTGCTGACGTGCAAAGATATGGTCGATCGTGGTCCGCTTCTGGCCCCTTCCGCCTAATCCTTTCTTACCGTTCCGCCGTACCCGCCTCGCCGATAGCCTCGAAATGGAATGTCAGAAGGGAAGGGTCATGATCCCGCTCTCGCAGGCGACCGCGCGCCGGTTCTCACTCCGCGGATCCCCCTGCCGGATTCGCCGGGACGCCGCTTCGGCGAGCCCGCGCGCCGGGGTCTCCTGGGTGCTGTGCCGCTAGCCCGCGCCCGGCCCGTTCGCTGATCCGCGGCTCCTCGTTCGCTGATCCGCGGCTCCTCGTCCGCCCCTCTCGTCGGCGCCCGAATTCGATCTAGTATCGGGGCGACCGACCGAGGAGGGCCGCCGTGAGCGGACGCCACACCGTGACCGAGGCGCGCGTGACCCGGCGGCGCGGGCGCGCGGTCAACCTGGGTCTGCTGCTCCCGCTGCTCGTCGTTCTCGGCACGATCGCCGTTGTCGCGATCGGACTGCTCACCGAGGACGAGGACCGCGATCCCCGTCAGGCCGGGCCGACTCAGGCCGGGCCGACCCCGGCCGGGCCCGCCACGCCCGCTCCTTCCACCGCCAAGCCCGCCAAGACGACGGCCAAGGCTCCCGGGACCGGGCTCGCGGGCGCACGGTCGACGTTGCAGGCCTGGCTGCGCGCGCTCGGCAGGGGCGACGCCTCAGCCTGCGACCGCTACGTCACCAAGGCCTTCGCCGAGTCGCGGTTCGGCTCGATGGCCAAGTGCCGGTGGCACGCCAAGAACATCACCAAGTACAACTCCGCCAAGGAGGTGCAGGCGCTGAAGACGGCCGTCGTACGCGGCGGCACGGTCGAGGCGGACGGGAGGGTCTGGGTGGACTTCACCGACCTCGCCTGGACGAGCGGCCACATGACGGCGCGGACCACCGAACGCAAGCACATCCTGCGATGGGACGGCGACTCCTGGGTGCTCGGCTGAGACGGCCGGCGCCGCCCGGATCCGGTCAGCTCAGGGATACCGGGAGCTGATGGTGGACTTGTTGCCGAATGTCGTATTGGTTCGGTTCATGAAGAAGCATGACGCCGGCACCGGCGCCAGCCGCCGTGTGTTCCTTTCCGCCTCCGCCGTCACCGTCACCGCGGTCTCGGCGCCCCTCCTCGCGGACCAGGCGTCCGCGGACACCGGCCACGCGCCCGCACCCGGGCCCGGCCGCCCCCTCACCCCTCAGCGACCCGGCAGGGAACTGCGCGACCTGCTGCGCGAGGTCGACCCGGACCGGATCCGCGCCACCGTCCTGCGGCTGGTCGGCTTCGGCACCAGGCACACCTTGTCCAGCCAGGACGACCCAAAGCGCGGCATCGGCGCGGCGACCGAATGGGTGTACGCGCGGATGCTGGAGTTCGCGACGGCCTCGGGCGGCCGCATGACCGTCGAGAAACAGTCGTTCGTCCAGCCCGTCTCGCCGCGGATCCCGGCGCCGACCACCATCACCAACGTCATCGCCACGCTGCGCGGGGACGTCTCGCCCGAACGGGTGTACGTCGTCACCGGGCACCTGGACTCCCGTGTCACCGACGTCATGAACGCGACCGCCGACGCGCCGGGCGCCGATGACGACGCCTCGGGTGTCGCCGTCGTCATGGAGCTCGCCCGCCTGTTCGCGACCCGCCGCACGCACGGCACCCTGGTGTTCGCCGCGGTCTCGGGCGAGGAACAGGGGCTCTACGGATCGGCGCACATGGCCGCCCGGATGAAGGAGGCCGGCGCGGACGTGCAGGCCATGTTCAGCAACGACATCGTCGGCGCGAGCAGGGCCTGGGACGGCACGCGACCCGACCCGTACACCGTCAGGCTGTTCGTGGAGGGCGTACCGACCACCGAGACCCCGGCCGAGGCGTCGATCCGGCAGTCCATCGGCGGCGAGAACGACGGGCCGTCGCGTCAGCTCGCGCGGTTCGTCCAGAACGTCGCGCAGAACGACCAGACCGGCATGAACGTCCGCGTGGTCTGGCGGCGCGACCGTTACCTGCGCGGCAGCGACCACATCTCGTTCCTCCGGCAGGGATATCCGGCGGCGCGGTTCACCGAGCCGAGGGAGAACTACGACCACGAGCACCAGGACGTCCGCGTCGAGAACGGCGTGCAGTTCGGCGATCTCGTCCAGTTCGTCGACTTCGGCTACATGGCGCGCGTCGCCAGGGTGAACGGCGCGGCCTTGTGGTCGCTGGCGCAGGGACCCGGCACGCCCAAGAACGCGCGGATCGTCTCGGCGCTGCTCACCAACACCACCACGCTCACCTGGGACCGCGGCACCGATCCCGGGCTCGCCGGATACGAGGTGGTCTGGCGGGAGACCACGGCGGCGGACTGGACGCACCGGATCGACGTCGGCGACGTCACCACGGCCACGATCGACCTCGCCAAGGACAACGTCCAGTTCGGCCTGCGCGCCGTCGACCGCCGGGGACTGCGCAGTCCCGTCGCCTTCCCGCGGCTCGCGAGCTGACCGGAGGCGGGGCGTACCTCATTTCATCGCCACGCCTGGATTCGTTCACGCCCACGCCGGCGGGCGGTCGCGCGCGCTCGCGATACATGGGCGGACGTCTGTGAAGGGACCCCCATGCCATCGGCCTTGCTCACCGCGTTCACCGCTGTCACCGTGGCCGTGGTGTCGTCGCCGGCCGTCGCCGCGGGCGCGGACGAGCCCCGGAGCCGGCACGTGGTGCTGGTCGACTGGGACGGCATCGATCCGTCGTACCTGCGCCGCGCCTCGATGCCCAACCTGGACGCGCTGCGGCGGCGGGGCAGCCTGTCCTTCGCGACCGGCACCTACCGCGCGATCTCCAATCCCAACCGCGCCTCGCTGGCCACGGGAGCCTTTCCGTCGACCCACCACAACGCGGCCTACGTCTACGACCGCGCGAGCAACGTCATCACCGGCCAGAACCGCACGATCAACGCGGAGACCATCGCGCAGAGCCTCACCCGCCAGGGCCGCACGATCGCGTCGGCCGGCTGGTACATCGTCGAGAACAAGGGCGCCTACTACGGAGACCCGTCCAGGCTCTACACGCAGGAATCATCGTGCGAGGGCAACTCCGAGAACGCCGCGCGCATCATCCGGCGGCAGCCGGTGCGGTCCGGCCCAGCCGAGGTGACGGTGCCCAAGGTGCCCGACTTCCTCGCGGTCTACTGCTCCGAGGTGGACACGCTCGGCCACGCCGAGGGGCCGCGGTCGCCGGGGATCCCCGCCCTGCTGGCGAGGTTCGACACCTACCTCGGCAGGATCGTCCAGGCGACCCGCGACGCCGGGACGTTCGACGACACCACGTTCGTCGTCACCTCCGACCACGGCATGACCGCGTTCAGCAGGACGATGCACGACCGGCTGCTCGCGCGGCTGGCGGACGCGGGCTTCCGCGCCCAGATCGTCTTTCGGGGGCAGTCGCCCCGGCCGGACACCGAGGTCGTCCTCGCCGAGAACGAGCGGGCCGCCGCCGTCTACCTGCGCGGCTCCGCGACGGGCCGGCGCGGGGAGCTGCACCGCCTGTTCGCCCGCACCCGCCAGATCGCCCGCGTCCACGATCGCGCGGATCTGCAGCGCCTGCGCGCGGCGCCGAGCGAGGGCGACTTCGTCCTCGAAGCACGCCGCCCGTGGTCGTTCGTGCCGCCGGCCGCGATGCCGCCCGCGGGCAAGGAGAAGGGGGCGCACGCCACGCTCGCCGAGACGCGTGTGCCGCTGGTCATCGCGGGCCCCGGCGTACCGCGACGGCCGCCGCTCGCGCCGCGCACGGTCGACGTGATCCCGACGATCAGCGCGCTGCTGGGCGCGCTGCCGCCCGCTCAGGCCGAGGGCCGCGAACTGTGGAGGCGGCCCGCCCACGGCACGAACCTGCCGACCTCCGCGCGGTAGCGCGCGTAGGCGTCACCGTGGACCCGCTCCAGATAGGGCTCCTCCACCATCCGGACCTGCATCTCGATCGCGACGACCACCAGAGCGAGAGCGATCAGCGTGGCCGGGTTGGGCACCATGGCGGTCAGCCCGGCCATGGTGACGATCATCGCGGTGAAGATGGGGTTGCGGGCCAGGGTGAACGCTCCCGAGGTGACCAGCTCGGTGCGCTCCCCTTCGTCCACGCCGATCCGCCATGACGCGCCCATCGACCACTGGGCCGCCACCGTCGCGGCCACACCCGTGACCGCCACGGCCAGTCCCGCCACGCGCACCGCCGGGCGGTCGAGCACCCCGACGGCGTCCAGCCCGGCCAGGGCGGCGACGGGACCGGCGAAGCCGGCGAGCACGGCGACGGCGAACAGCGCCCGCACCCGCCACTGCGCCGTTCCTCGGCCGAGGTTCGCGCCACGGAATCCCGTGTCGCCGGTGCGGCGCCACTGCACCCAGCTCCGCAGTCCGAACGCCAGAAGCGCCCAGACGAGATAGACCACCAGCGCTGACACGGCCACGACGACCTCCAGGACGGAATCGGGATCCGGCGACTAGGCTCACCTCGATTGTGAGCAATTGCTCGACTTGCCGGCTACTCGCTTTCGCGGAGGTCACGGGCGGTGCCCGACAGGCGGCTGCGTCCCAGAAAAGCACCAGGTCAGCAGCGCGCGGTCGAGACGCGTGAGCGGCTGCTGGCGGCGGCTGCTCGCGTTTTCTCCGAGTACGGGTACGCCGCCGGGACCACCAACCGCATCGCCGAGGCGGCGGGGCACTCGATCGGCTCGCTGTACCAGTACTTCCCGACTTCTATGGCTGCAGCGGCATCGTGGTCGGGTTAGCTGCCCGTAGCCTGCCGCAGGATGTCGGGCGGGCTGGCTCGAGTACTTCCTGCCGCCCTCCGAGGGTTGGCTCGCTTTG